>NZ_CP013293.1:1357402-2036104 GCF_001456155.1 Chryseobacterium sp. IHB B 17019
GCCGTTCCTAAAAACCAAAGAATGAGCCGGGTAAGTTCGGGGGAAATATAATTGAGAAAAGATGAAGTTCTTCTTTTGGTAGGAAAAAACCTGAATTCTTCAACAGAGTTGATATTCCGGATAACTCCTTTTTCATCAGAAGGGGCAAGATTTCCTGATAGCTGATTTTCGGTTTGTCCGGAGCTTAATTCTTTTTCCCTTCTTTCATATTCCTCAATTTCTTCGGGGCTGAGATCTTTTATTTTCTTTTGAATTTCTAAAGATTCCCGACGCCTCAAAATATTTGAATATACCGATAAAAATTTAAGAACAACTACTACCAAACCTGCGATAATAATGATCAGCATTAAAACTATTGTAATCTGAATACCGGTCTGATTAAATAATGACGATTCTGCCATAACAAAATAGTATGGATTAGTAATACAATGATTTTAGTATTTCAGTATTGATGCTTCTTTTCAAATAGCATCAACTCCGCTTTCAGAAAACATGAAAACGTACATTGCAATCTATATGAAAGGTATTATTTGCTGTTTTTGATGGAATCTACATCATAGGCTGTACTGTCCATCGGGAGAGTATTGTCCCCGGAATCCGGTGTAATGCCGGCAGTTCCAGAAACCATGCTGTCGCCGGTATTCAGACTGTCGATATTGGTTTGCTGAGGTTGAGGTTCTTTCGTGCAGCTGACGACAAGGCAACCCGTAAATACGGTTAACAATAAGAGAGATTTCATAATATTAAATTTTGTGATGTGTAGCCCAAAGATATAAAGTTGAATGACGGAATTTTATGATTGGTGTCATAACGGTGCATTTTTAAATTAAATCAGAAACCTCACAAAAAAAGCCTTCCAATGACGAGAAGCTTAATATTTCTATAAATAGGTAATTATTAAATATAAATTTTTCTATTGATAATTTTAAGGAAGTTTTCTTTTTCAAGTTTTTTCACCGTTCTTACGACAGTTTCCACCCTCAAAGCCGTCATTGAAGCCAACTGTTGCCTTGTCAAAGGTACTTCTAAAGAATATTTCGTCTGATCTTCGCTGAAGCTTTTGAGATAATCCAAAACTCCTTTGATTCTTACTTCTGGGCGCAGGGAAGAATTGTTTTCAAGCATAATGTATTTAAAATACAGCCTTTCCGATAAAAATTGATTGATATCCCTTGAAACCTGAGGGTTTTCATCCATTAATTTGAAGAAAGCAGCCTTCGGAAGCCTTAAAATACTGGATTTTTCACAGGTGATAGCATTTACGGGATATTTCTTATCTATAAATAACAGCAATTCGCAAATACTGAGCCCTGTATCCAGAATTGCCAGAATAAGCTCCTTACCATCATCGTTGTAATGATTTAATTTGACTCTTCCTTCCACCAGTTGATAATAGTACTTAGGAATATCACCTTCGTTGAAGATCGTTTCAAACGGGTCAAAAAGCTCTATTTCCGCGCCGTATGACAGTAAAAGTTCTTGATCAATTAGCATATCTCTATTTTATTGTGATAATAACAGTTATAAGGTTTTGTCCTGCCTTGTTGAAGATGAAAGAAATAAAGTGGCAGCTATCTGACGATTATAATTTTATAATTTAAATATAATTTATTTCTAAATTGATTTCAATCATCTTTTCTATAAATAATATTCACGAAATTCGATAAACAGATTAATTTATTTCCGATGTTTCTATTACAAATGTATCAAAACATTGACCATTGTTTATGAAAAAAAACTTTTTTGACAAATTTGCTATTCGGAAGGCATATTTTGCCGGAAGTCATAAGACACAACATAGAATTCAACAGCAATTCAGATAAAATAAAAGCTTGTTTCTGTTCAGGAGCAGGACGGTCAATTTTTATTTTAACGGAAGAATTTCGAGGAAGAAAAGATCTTTCATAAGCTGAATTAAAATAAATATTCAACAATTTTAAAAGAACCACTCCGGAAAGTGTTTCTAAAACTTATATTTTAATTAAAATTATTAAATTAATATTATGAATCTTCAGAAGGATTTACTAGAATTCATCGGGAATTACCTGCAGGAGAATAATGAAACAGTTTCTATGGCGGAGAGTGTTACGGCAGGATTTTTACAATTCTCTTTTTCACAGATAAAAAATGCTTCCAATTTCTTCAAAGGTGGCATGACGGCATATACGATCGAAGAAAAGGTAAAATTTTTGCATGTGGATAAAGAGGAAGCTGTACAATGCGATTGCGTCTCGCAGAATATTGCGGAAACAATGGCCTTAAACGTAGCAGAATTATTTGATACAGATTGGGGAATAGCCGTTACAGGATATGCAACTCCCGTTGAAGAATCAGGTTATCAGCTTTTTGCCTATTTTTCTTTTTCTTATAAGGATAAGATTATTTTTTCTAAAAAACTGGATATCAACCCCAGAAAAGAATCCATCAATGCTCAGCTGTGCTACAGCGAATTTATATTAGAATGCCTGAAGATTGAAATGGATAAACAGCAGCTTTTGAAACAGGAACAGAATTAGTCTTAATCACACCAAATTAAAATATTATGAAAAACTTACAATTAAACAATCAAAATGTCCTCATTACCGGGGCAGACAGCGGAATCGGAAAGGCCGTTGCCCTGCTTTTTGCCCGGGAAGGTGCCAATATTGCCTTTGTACATTATAATGATGATGAGGATGCGGCAAAAACTAAAAACGAGATCTTAGAAATTGGAAGAAAATCAATCGTTTTTAAAGGGGATATCAATGATTCGGAATTTTGTAAAAATGTAGTCGAAAAAACAGCTTCCGATCTTGGCGGAATTGATATTTTAATTAATAACGCCGGAACTCAGTTCCCCGAAGAAAACATTACAGATTTAAAGGAAGAGAATATCCGCAAAACATTCAATTCCAATATTATCGGGATGATTTTATTGACAAAAGCGGCATTTCCTTATTTAAAAGCGGGAAGTTCCATTATCAATACAACATCGGCGGTGGCATATCTGGGACATGAAGAACTGCTGGATTATTCTGCCACGAAAGGTGCCATCGTATCTTTTACGCGTTCTTTAGCTTTGCAGGCCAAGCCTAAAGGAATTCGTGTGAATGCGGTTGCTCCGGGGCCTGTTGCTACACCGCTCACCGAAAAAACATTTGGTGAAGAGGAGGAAGATCAGAATAAACCGCCACTGGAACGGAATGCTTCTACGGAAGAAGTTGCTGCCAGCTTTTTATTTTTAGCTACCAATGCTTCAGCGCAGATTACAGGACAGGTGTTGCACCCGAACGGAGGATTAATTGTAAATGGATAAGGCTATGAACGGAGTAATAATTCAATATTTTCACTGGTATCATTCAGGAAACCTTTGGAATGAGTTTGCAGAAAAAACAGAATTTTTGAAAAACCTGGGATTTACCGCAGCCTGGCTTCCTCCCGCAAATAAAGGTAGCCTGGGAAAAGAGGGAAGAGGGTATGATGTTTACGATTTGTACGATCTGGGAGAATTCGACCAAAAAGACGGAATCCCTACCAGATACGGCACGAAGGAAGAATATCTTAATGCCATTAACAAAGCTCATGAAGCGGGCATTTCCGTATATGCAGATATTGTGCTCAACCATAGAATGGGCGGTGACGAGGAAGAAAAAATCACAGTACATGGTGTCAATGAAGAAAACCGTAACGAAACCATTACAGATCCAATGGAAGTTTCTGCCTGTACAAAATTTACGTTTCCGGCAAGGCAGGGTAAATATTCGGATTTTATTTGGGATTACCATTGCTTCAGCGGAATAGACAGTGTAAAAAAAGATGGCGAGGAGATGAAAGGAGTTTTTAAAATTCATAATGAATACGGCACGGAATGGACAGACGCAGTAAGTCATCAGTTCGGAAACTTTGATTATCTCATGGGTGCAGATGTAGAATACCGCAATCCGCATGTGGTTCAGGAAATGAAAAACTGGATAAAATGGTATTTTGATACTACTAAAGTAGACGGAATACGCCTGGATGCCTTGAAGCATCTTTCATCAGATTTTCTTAAAGAATGGATTACCTATATCAAAAAAGAACTGAATCCTGACTGCTATGTTTTGGGTGAATTCTGGAAAGATGAAGCCGAAAAAATATCCTACTTTTCAGATAAAATGGATGATTTAATTTCCTGTTTTGATGCGCCTTTACATTATAATTTCTTTACCGCTTCGAAAGATGGAAAAGATTATGACCTTACCCAGATTCTGAAAGGAAGCTTTCTGGAAAAAAAACCGGTATTTTCAGTTTCTTTTGTTGAAAACCACGATACCCAAAAGCTTCAGTCATTGGAATCTGCGGTAAAAGATTGGTTCAAACCGTTGGCTTATGCTATCATTTTACTGTCGGAGGATGCTTATCCGTGCGTTTTTTATCCGGATCTTTTCGGAGCGGAATATACTGATGTAAAAGATGGCGAAGAAATAAAAATAGTCATGCCGAAAATTGAAGTTTTACCACCTTTATTGCAGGCAAGACGGCAATTTGCACACGGCGAACAGGTCAATTATTTTGATCATGCCAACTGCATTGCATGGGTAAGAAAAGGAAATCATGAAAATCCGGGCTGTGTTGTCATAATTTCCAATAGTGATGAGGGTTTTAAAGAAATTGATCTCGGACCTGAAAATGCCCATTCGAAATACATTGATTTCCTCAAACAAAGAAATCATGAAATAGTAACAGATGAAAACGGAAAAGCCACATTTTGGGTGAATTCCGGTTCTGTAAGTGTTTGGGTGAAAGCCTGATTGTTATTACTTTAAAAATTAAGCCTTTAGATTTTGTATTTAAAGGCTTTTTTTAATTTTTTGATGATATGTAATCCCATATTTCTTTGTATAGGTATATCAAGAATCCATATTTTTGCTAAAACTTAATAATTATGGAAATTAAAGGTTAGAAGTTAGTAATCTCCAAATCTCTTAATTTCTCAATCTCTTAATTATTTATTAAATGAAGAACGCTTTAAGCTGGATTTTAATTTTATTTTTAACTGTCTCACTTTTAAATAATTGTCTAAACAACACCGTTAACAAAGAGATCAGACAAAAAACCGACTTTATTGCTAACCTGAGAAAATTATATTCTTCCGGAGATTCTTCACAATGGCCAAAACCGATCTTGGATCCGGAATCAGTACCTACTTTTTCCGAAATAGGACACCTTCCTGATGTTGAATTTCCCGGGGATAATCAATATTCAGATGAAAAAGCAATGTTAGGTAAAACGCTTTTTTTTGATCCTCGCCTGTCCCGATCTAATCAAATTGCCTGTGCCAGCTGCCATGACCCTGAACTTGCATGGTGCGACAACAGAACTGTTTCTTTCGGGCATGACCGGCAGGCCGGAACAAGAAATGCAATGAGCATTTTGAATGTGGCGTATGCAAAATCTCTATTCTGGGACGGCAGGGCAGGATCGTTGGAAGAACAATCGCAAATTCCCATTCAGGATGAAAAGGAAATGGGTGAGCATATCGATATTGCAGCAGGAAAAATTGCAAAAATAAAAGGCTATGAAATTTTATTTGAAAAAGCATTTGGAGATAAAACCGTAACAAAAGACAGAATTTCCAAAGCTATTGCCACTTTTGAAAGGACCATTAAAAGTTTACCCAGCAAATTTGATCAGTTTATTGATGGTAAATCAGAACTTTATACAGACGATGAAGTCATGGGACTGCATCTTTTCCGTACGAAAGCCCAATGTATGAACTGCCATAATTCAGGATATTTTTCCAACAGTTCATTTGAAAATATCGGAACTTCTTTGTTGGGTGAAAAAGGAGAGGATTTAGGAAGATATTCAGTAACTAAAAATCCGGAAGACGCGGGGAAATTCAGAGTTCCCAGCTTACGTGAAATATCGAAAACAGGGCCCTTCCTGCATAACGGATCCATGACTACGCTTACAGAAGTCATTCAGTTTTACAGCAAAGGAAATCCGGAACATGGCCAGAAACGGTCAACGGTACATGAAGGAATCACATTGGCTTCCGAAAAATCCGGAATGGTAAGGATGCTGGAACTGACGGATGAAGAAATTTCCTAGCTGGAATCATTTTTGAAAACATTATCAGGTAAAAACGAAAAAATCACCGTACCGGAACTTCCCAAATAAAATTAATGCAAGTATTATGGTATCTTTAATAATATAATACAGTGTTTTAAAACTTTTTTTAAAATATTTATAACAAATCACCAACAATTGAAAAAAATAATTTAAATTTATCAATAAGTTATTCTTTATTGAAAATCAAAGAGAATAATGGCTGAAATAATTCAGTTTTTTAATGAAAAAATTTAATTCAGTTATTGGTTTTAACTTCCAGAATTTTCTGGAGGTTTTTTATTTTGACAATTACCCATAAAAAACCACAACCAGAAGGTTGTGATTTTTTAATTTAAAATATATTATAATTAAGATTCGGTGCCTACTAATCCGTAAGTAGCTACGGTTGGTTCTTTCCCGAATAAACACGAGAAAATATTTTGAAATTCATGGATATACTTACATTTTATTGAGTTTCCATAAATTTTTAGTCCGTCAACAATTTTTCTTGAGTCCAGATCAATATCATATTTAATGAATGGTTCCGGTCTCTCATATCTTATTCGCTGGTCAGAGCTGTAAGTTCTTGAAAAACCGAATTTTTCAAGCCATTCTTCTGTAATCTGAATCGGTTTAATTGCCTTTGCGGGAACGGAAAAACTATGAATATCATTTTCAATTTTTACAAAATAATCTTTTTCATTATTTTGGAATATTTCAGTAATATTATAAATCTGATTTCTATATTCCACTAAATTTTTAATTTTTAGATCTGCAACGTTCATAATATTTTGTGTGTTTTAGGTTATTATATAAGTGAGTGTTTGGTATAATTGGTATAAGAATATTTGCAAATATTATGCCTTACACGGTGAATAATCTTTTAAACTATTGTTAATTATAATGTAAAATTTTAACGTAAATACTTGTTAATCTTGCTGAAACAGTGACTTACACAAATTAAACAGAACTTTTTAAAGTTAAAAATGTGGTACATGTGTGGTATGTGAATTGTTTAATTATAATCATTTTTTTGTGATTTATTCTCAATTTGCAAGAAATGAAAAATTTTTATTGCAGATAAAATCATAGAATTCAACAGAAAAATAGGGAGAAAAAAGGGAGATAAAACTGTAGATATTTATTGTATTTTTAAATTTAGAAAAAATAAAAGCTTATATCAAGAACTAAATTAGCTGTATGGGCAAAGTTTGTTTACCGAAATTTTTTAAATTTAATTACAATTAAAATCTTGCACAGATGATAGAAAACTTTCCGTTTTATCTTTCTCTTATTGTTGCCATTGTTTTTCTGATTATGCTGGCCAACAAAATCAGGGTTGCTTATCCGGTACTGCTCGTTATTGCAGGACTTTTGATAAGTTTCCTTCCTAATATTCCGGTGATAAGAATTGATCCGGAATTGATATTCATTATTTTTCTTCCCCCTTTATTATATGAAGCAGCCTGGGCAATTTCATGGAAAGAATTATGGAAATGGAGACGGATTATAGGAAGTTTTGCATTTGTTGTGGTTTTTCTTACAGCAACTACGGTAGCTTTTGTGGCCAATTATTTTATCCCCGGATTCTCGCTGGCACTGGGGTTTTTATTGGGAGGAATTGTTTCTCCGCCTGATGCAGTAAGCGCAAGTGCCATTTTAAAATTTGTGAAAGTACCGAAAAGAATGTCATCAATCCTGGAAGGAGAAAGTTTACTGAATGACGCATCTTCATTAATAATTTTCCGTTTTGCAATGATAGCTGTTGCAACAGGTCAGTTCATCTGGCATGAAGCGGTTTTGAGCTTTTCATGGATGGTCGTCGGCGGAATCGGGATTGGTTTGCTGGTGGGATGGTTGTTTATGAAAGGACAAAAATATCTGCCCACGGATGCCAATATGGATACTATTCTCACAATAGTTGCTCCTTATGTAATGTATATTGCTGCGGAAGAAGTTCACAGTTCCGGCGTTTTGGCGGTGGTGAGCGGTGGTTTGCTACTATCGAACAACAGGCATAATTTTTTAAGTACATCATCCCGTCTCCGGGGTGTAAATGTCTGGGAAAGCCTTGCTTTTGTGCTGAACGGATTGGTTTTTATATTAATCGGGCTGGATCTCCCGGAAATTACCTCCGGACTTGAAGGTGTAAGTGTTTCTGCCGCTATTGGTTACGGCTTGCTGGTTACCGCTGTTCTGGTGATAGTACGGATTTTATCAGCTTACGGAGCCGTGATTATTACCTTGATTGCGAGGAATTACATTACTGTTGCAGATGTCAGAAGTCCGGGTTTCAAAGCACCTATACTCTTGGGTTGGACGGGTATGAGAGGAGTGGTTTCGCTGGCTGCCGCATTATCTATTCCCGTGAAATTACATGCAGGCGGGCCGGATTTTCCTCAAAGAAATCTTATATTATTTATTACGTTTATTGTGATTCTGACAACATTGGTTGTTCAGGGTCTTACATTGCCTTATCTGATTAAAAAAATGAATATGCCATCTTTTAATGACCATCTTCCGGACGATGAAGCGGAAGATTTGATCCGGCGGGAAATGGCAAAACTGACGGTCAATCATCTCACCGACCATTATGGTGAAATGTTGCAAAACAGCCCGTTTTTACAGCAGATTCATGAAAAATGGAAAGGGAAAATAGAGGAGGATTCTGATATAAAGCTTTCCTCCGAGATCAAAATGGCTTACCTTGATGTTCTGAACAAACAGCGAGACTGGCTGATAGAGCAGAATCATGATAAAAACCAACATTTCGATGAAGATCTTATCAGAAAGCATCTCATGAGAATTGATCTGGAGGAAGAAAGGATTTTATTGGTTCATTAAAAAAGTTAGAACCTTCTGCAGATATTCATCTTCTTTTAAAACCTTATTGTAAGATTGCCTCGCGTACACGGGAGAAAGCTCATAGTTGTCCGGCTTTGAGTGAATGTCTTCATTTTCAATATACTGATTAAGGTGATGGGTATATTCTTTAATGAGTTTATTGATGGTTTTTCTTTTCATCTTGCACAACGTATTGTTCTTTATTTTTTGTAAAGAATTCAGAATGAAAGATTTATCTCCGTGAAAATTAATAACGTTTTTCACAAACGAAAGGTTGTGGTTATCCTGCAATACAGAATGTTCATCTTCAAAGATCATGATCGTAAAGGTTTTTAATTGTTCGGAATTGTTTTTAAAACACTTAATATGATAATTTCAGAATCAGTAGACGGGAATCGAGAAAGACTTTCTCAATACCTTGATAAGGCTGTCTTTTGCAGAAGTGAAATGAGTTGACATGACATTATATTTTTTAAGTGATGGTGTGTGTAAAATTTTCGACAGATAGTCTGTTTATATTTAATTTTTCTACTTCAAATATCTAACCAAAAAGTTTAATTTTTTTTAAAAATATTAAAAATTTGTAATAAAACGTCTTAAAAATGTAATATTATTTAAAATTATGGCTATAAAAGTGATTTTTGTGGTATTCCATTATTATTCAATAAATAGCATGTTTACTATTTTCTAAAATTTATTATTCTGAATCGATTCTGTTTCTTTGTAGCGAAAGTTCTACAAAAAAGTAGAATTATTTCTACATAAATTAATATGCATCAGTACTTTACATTGTTTACATTTGCCCCGAGTTTCATGACAAGTAAATTTTGCTTATTATTATTCTCTTTCTACTAATAACTATAGAATCTCTTTTTGATTGTGAGATCTCCTTATTTGCTGTTTAAAGGAATAATACTTGTCTTTGTATTGGAGATCAGAAGTTTGCAAAAACTTTTTGGTCTCTTTTTTGTTACCAAAATGCAAACGCACGATATGAAAAAAGAAAATTATAGCCACCTGATGGGTAAGACCCGTCGTGAAATCATGAAAGAAATAGGCTGTACCTTTAATGGTTTCAATTATTTCAGAAGTAAAACCTGGACTTATGAGGTCGGGAAAACCTGGCTCGGCAAAAAGATCGTTCTATCACTCACTTTCACTGATGAAAAAGTTTCCGAAATTATTTTATTCAGTAGTTTTAAGAGGTGTTGAATATTAAATTCATTCATCTTAATAACTGTTTCTTACATTAATTCTTAAAGGGTTACTCCGGATACTTTCAATATTCAAATTATTGTTATTCGTTAAAATATTTTAACGGATATTATATTCTTTACGATTATTTTACATAAAATATATCATTTATGTTTGAATTATTTTTTACATTTACTAAACCATTGAATAACAAATATTCTAAACATGAAAAAAACAGTATTATATATTGTAATAACTATTTCAGTTTTTCTGTACCAAATTAAAGCCCAGATTGGGATTAATACCTCAAATCCCCAGGGCTCATTTAATATTGATGCCGCAAAAGACAATCCTGCAACCGGGACACCCTCCGCGGCCCAGCAAGCCAATGATATTAACGTAACTCCAGCCGGAAATGTAGGGCTCGGTACTGTGGCACCCGCTGTAAAATTAGATATAGTAGGAACAACTTTCGGTATGAAAAACTCTACAGGTAGTGGAAGTTGGGATAATATTTGGTTTAATGTTACCCCAAGTATTCCTTCCATCAACGTATCGGGTGCGGAAGCCGGACTGCAGTTTAATGTAGGAGCCAATTCCGTAGGAACTTATGGTGACGGACAAACCTTGACAACGGTCGCCACGATGCTGTCTAACGGAAATGTAGGCGTTGGAGTAACAGCACCAACTAATACCCTCGATGTAAACGGAACGGCAAGGGTGAGAAGTATTACTCCGGTTGCGGGAACCAATGTTGTAACACCGGTGTATTCTGATGCTAATGGATTGCTGGTAAAGGCGTCTCCGTCTGCTATTTATGGAGGAACAACTTCAAATACAGTGAGTGTTGCAAGCGGGGCAACAGCCCCATTGATTACAGGAATTATTCAGGGCGTTTACAAAGCTATGGTTATAGACAGCGATGCCTGCGTGTATGTTGCTACAGCTGAATATTTTGTGAATAACTTTTCTTTTAACGGTAGTTTCGCAATCAGAGGAGTAAGCGGACTTTTAAGCCCTAGTGCAACCAAAGGGCCAACATTTACCGAAACAAACCAAACAACCACCGTCACTACCTGGACGGGTAAGCCAACTTGTCAGGACGGTGGGAATTCTACCGCTTTAAATTATACTTTAACAATGCCCTCAGCAGGAACTATAAACGTGACTAATAATGGAAATGTTACCAGAAGTTATAAAATAATTCTTACCAGGATTGATTAATATTAATTTTTTCCCTCATAATTAATGAAGATAGATTCTAAAACACACAAAAGATAACCGGATATTTTTTATCCGGTTTTTTTATAAAAATAAAGCCTCCCATTACTGAGAGGCAAATAAAAATTGACTGTATATTGAATCATGATTCAATCTATTTATTGTTTTCGAGCCACTTCAGACGACGTTCATCAGGTAAATGTTTTACCTTGAAATTCTCAAAAGTCGCGCTGAATCCATTTCCATCCGGACAAGCGGCCATCAAACCTACCATTACCGGAGAATTGTCCTGAAGATGGGCGTTCCGCATCATAATATAATCTTTATCATTAAATGAATAAAAAATCTCAACAGCATCCAGCCTTCTCACAGCTTTTATCCAGACTTCCGAAGGCGTCTTGTCTAATGTGATCACGCTCCAGTCGCTGGTTTTATGAGTTACCACAGTACTTAAATTGTATTTTCCGTCTACAAATTCAATTCCTGCCTTGATGTAGTTTTCCTTGTCTATTCTCAGCATTAATCCCATTTGATCAAACCTGGCTTTGTAACTCCCCGTGATCTTTACTTTCGCTTCAAATTCCCCGCCATAAATAGTGTACAAAAAAGGAGCATCATCAACGGTAAAACCATAATGCGAGATCCTCCAATAATCACTTTGTGGCGTTACAAACATGGTTAATCTGTTGTTTTTTATTTCCCATTTTTCCGGCTCGTTGAACCATGTCATTTTTTCCAATGTCTGTGCAAAGTTTTTATTAATCATAAATATTGCACAAAAGCTTAAAAATATTCTCTTCATTTTGTTTTGGGTAACTACAACTGGATGTAAATTATTATTTTAGCAAATGTAAAATTAAAAGAGAGCTTCATCAATACTGATAAATAACCATTTTATGGAAATCGTAGAAAAGTTGAATAAAACGCTGCTCCAAAAAGGATCCGGGCAAAACAAAGAATGTCTCCTGGACATTGAATGGTATAAAAACATTGCCAATACCTATTCTCAGGTAGAAAATTCTGTGGCAGTATTAAGTGATATGCAGTTGAATAAAAGTTGGGTTTATTCCTCAAAAACAGCTTTGGAATTAGGATTAAATTTTAAAGAAAACCCCGCTCTTATCAATTCTATCTGGGAAGAAGAAATCCTGAAAAAAATTCATCCGGATGATAAAATCAAAAAATATATTCACGAATTGCGTTTCTTTAAATTATTAGATTTAATGAAACCTGAAGAAAGGACAGAATATAGTGTTTTGTCAAGGCTGAAAATGAAAGATAAAAATGAAGTTTACAAGTTTATTCAGCACCGTATGTTTTACTTTTATTCACCTTACAATCTGAAGCTGAGATTTGCGCTTTGCCTCTACAATTTTGCACTGGATCAGTCGCAATACCAGCCGTCAGATTTTTTAATCATCAATTCTACTAAAGGCGAAATAGTGGTGGAAGACAAGCTTGTGTATAAAAATATACTTTCTCAAAGAGAACTGGAGGTTTTGAAGTTCGTTGGGGAAGGTTTTACAAGCAAGGAAATCGCCAATTTTCTTTCAATCAGCATCAATACCGTAAACAGGCACCGCCAAAATATTCTGGAAAAACTCAAGGTGAAAAATTCTATTGAAGCTTTTAGTAATAGTTTTCAACACTAATTTCAGCCTTAAAATCGTTAATTAATTGTTTAATTTTTAATCGATTGCACTAAAAATTCACTTTATTTTTTTAATCATAATTGATGATATCCATTATGAATAATTCCCGCATTTAAGAGTTTTTAATAAAAATATTTCACACATAATAAATATTTAAAGAAAATACGTATATCTTATTTTAAAATAGTTCTATATTTGTTATATTAACAGCTAACAATATAAGGATGAACATTAACTTTTCAACAGCAACTTTTAAGGATTTTGAGAATATTCCCGGATACGATATGATGGATCGTGCAGATATCTATTATGATTTTCTGGAATATATGAAATCAAACGGACACCGCTACAGGCTTAGAAATAATACAGGTTGTAGCTCTGTAATGAATGTTGGCACGGAAAATGCAACACAAGAATTCGTGAGTTTCGTTACCAGCGATTATTTAGGCTTTACTCAACACCCAAAAGTTAAGCAGGCCGCCATCGAAGGGATCGAAAAATACGGAACAGGTACGGCAGCAACTCCACTTATTGGAGGATACTATTTGTACCATACTGAGTTAGAATCAAAAATAGCTTCTTTTTTTGGAAGAACTCAGGATGAAGCTGTAATTTTCACTACAGGCTATACAGCTAATAGTGCTACATTACAGATTCTGCTTCAGAAAGAAGACATCGCAATTGTGGATATGGCGGTGCATGCAAGCGTATATGAAGGATGTATTCTTACCAATAGAAAGACATTCCCTCATAATAATCTGGAAGCTTTGGAAAATATTCTGAAAACTTCCGAGAATAATTACCGTACAAAGCTGGTAATAATAGACGGCGTATACTCTCAGGACGGAGATACGGCGCCTATCGAAGAGATATATAAATTGGTAAAAAAATACAATGCCTATTTAATGATTGATGATGTGCATGGAGTAGGGATTTTAGGCAAAACAGGGAGAGGAACGATTGAAGATACAGGATTGCTGGACAAAATAGATATTATTACCGGGACATTTAGTAAAACGTTCGGTAGTTTAGGAGGATATGTGATTACGAATAAAAAGCTGGCCAATTTTATAAGATTCCAGTCTCGTCAACAGATATTCTCTGCCACAATGCCTCCTTCATCAATGGGGATTGTTAAGGCGATTGAGCTGATAGATGAAGAGCCGCAATGGCGTGCAAAGCTGTGGGAGAATATCAACTACTTCAAAAAGGGATTAAATGATCTTGGATTGGAAACCGGAACTACGTCTTCTGCAGTGATTCCTGTAAAAATTGGTGATCCTCATGTAACAGGTGACGTAGGAAAGCTACTAATAGAAAGAGGAATCTATACAAATCCTATCATATATCCCGCAGTAGCGAGGAAAGATGCACGTATCAGGATGAGTATCATGGCGACTCACGAAAGGGAACACCTTGATAAAACCCTCAATGCTTTTGAGGATATCGATAAAAAATTGCATATTGCAAAAAAATAATAACAAATGCCAAGAAAAGTTGTACAAGGCCCGATAAGGGATAAAGAAAAAACTAAACAAAAACTACTCGCTGCAGTAGGAAAAATTTTAAGAACAAAAGGTTACTCAGGTTTAAAAGTGAGTAAAATTGCTGCTGTAGCAGGCTTTGATAAAAAACTTATCTATGAGTATTTCGGGAGTACCGAAAAACTCATAGACGAGTATATCAAATCTCAGGATTACTGGAGTAAAATGAATCAGGATAATATCCAGGTTGATTTCTCCGATGGAGGAAAGGAGCTTTCTAAAGTAGCTATCCTTAATCAGTTCGAACACATAAAGAAGAATAAGGAGCTTCAGAAAATTATCCTTTGGGGGCTTTCTGAGAACAAGCCTATCCTGAAAAAAATCGCAGATGAAAGAGAAGAAATCGGAGAATTACTTTTCACAAATATCATTGATCCCCATTTCAAGGACAAATCTACAAGATATCGCGCCATCGCAGCCCTTCTGGTTTCCGGAGCTTACTACCTGAACCTTTATACAGGCTACAATGCAAGCAAATTCTGCGGTATCGACCTTAAAACTGAGGAAGGTAGAAAAGAAATTGAAAAAGCTATCGTCGAGATCATTGATTTCGCATACGAAGAAAAATAATGATGAAAAAAAGTTTTCCTATTGACCAATAAATAAGTTTTTGTTGAAAATTTGAAAACTTTTAATTTTCAAATTAGAACTATATTTCTTACTTTTGGCCAATGGAAAATTTTATCGTATCTGCTCGAAAGTATCGTCCACAGGAGTTTGACACTGTTGTTGGGCAATCGCATATTACGGATACTTTAGAACATGCAATTGGAGAAAATCAGCTGGCTCAGGCTTTATTGTTCTGCGGACCAAGAGGTGTTGGTAAAACTACATGTGCCAGAATTCTGGCCAGAAAAATTAATGAAAAAGACGGTTCGGTTTCAGAAGATGGCTTCGCTTACAATATCTATGAATTAGATGCAGCTTCCAATAACTCGGTTGACGATATCAGGGAACTGATAGATCAGGTTCGTTTTGCACCTCAGGTTGGTAAATACAAGGTATATATCATCGACGAGGTACATATGCTGTCTTCCGCTGCCTTCAATGCTTTCCTTAAAACTCTTGAAGAGCCGCCGGCTCACGCCATTTTCATCTTGGCAACCACTGAAAAGCACAAGATTATCCCAACAATCTTATCGCGTTGTCAGATCTATGATTTCAAGAGAATCATTATTGAAGATATCCAGGGTCACCTTAGAGGAATTGCTCAAAAAGAGAATATCCAGTATGAGGATGATGCTTTATATTTAATTGCCCAAAAAGCAGACGGAGCACTCAGAGATGCTCTTTCTATTTTTGACAGGCTATCCACATTTTCACAAAAAAATATTACCCTTGCAAAAGCCGCAGAAGTATTGAACATATTGGATTATGATCAATATCTGAAAGTGGTGGATCTTGCAAAAGAAAATAAAATCCCGGAAGTACTTTTTGCATTTAATGAAATTGTAAAGAAAGGTTTTGATCCGCATATTTTTATTGCAGGATTAGGAAATCACTTCAGAGATTTGATGATGGCGCAAAATGCTTCTACAATTGAGTTAATAGAAGTAGGAGAGCAGACAAAAACCAAATTTGTGCAGCAGGCTCAAAACTGGAATGCCCAACAGCTTATTGACGCGATCGAAATCTGTAATCACGCAGACATCAATTATAAAAATTCAAAGAATCCTCGCCTTACAGTGGAAATTGCTTTAATGCAGTTAGCTTCTCTGACCGCGAATTCTGAGATTTCTAAAAAAAAAAGTTTATAATATTAGCTCCGTTTCTTAATGAAAAGCAGAAAATAGAAATTCCAGAAAAATCTATTGAAGTTCAGGAGAAGAAGCAAGTGATAACCGAGGCTGTAAGTGTTACGATCACTCAGGAAGTTGAAATTAAAAAAACAAGCAAGCCGTTATCCAGACAGATTATATCCTCCGGAATCAGTATTAACGCTTTACTAAACAAGGAAGATAAGCCGGTAGAAGAAGAAAAAATTGCTGTAAAAACAGAAAATCTTCCCCAAAATCATTTTACCGACACCGATCTGCAATCCGAATGGAATCTGTTATTGAAACAGCTTCAAACAAAGGATATTGTTGTTTATAACGCCATCAAAACCTTTAAGCTTGAAAAGTCCGGCGAAAATCAGATTACGGTTTTATACCCTTCAGATTCTGCAAAAACGGAGTTTGATAAGGTAAGCAGGGAATTTTTTAATCATTTTAAAACAAAAGTTCACAATTTTTCTATTGAAATTGACTACAAAAGAGACTTTGAAAATCTCAAGGTAGAAGTAATGACTAAAAGGAAAATCTTTGAAAAATTCACCGAGAAAAATCCTTTGCTTAAAGATCTTGATGATTTAATGAGGTTTGATTTGACATAAATTTTATATATTTGTCAAATATTTATAAGAAAAAGTCATTTTTTTCAAAATAAATTAAAACAAAAAAGTTAGAAAATAGACATCTCAAGTGCAAGAAAGATCAATGCCATACACGTCTACAATTTTATCCGCTGAGTTCTTTAGCGGTTATTCTGGCTTTATATCTACCTATCTTAGAAATTTCAGAAGTTATTACCGATTTTATTATTGGTACTGCTAATCTGAATTTCTTTCCAAAAAACAAGCAGGGATGATCAATCCTTTTTCAATTCCTGATTCCTTTAAAAATTTTTTAACGGCTTTTTTGAAAAGAATTATAAAGTAACTTTATAATGAAATTGCTATGGAATTAATCACAATAAGAATAAATAAATTAACGATAAATGAAATTAAATGAATTAAAGAACGACTGGATCAATGAGTTTTCACAGCCATTGATGATTGCGGGACCATGCAGCGCGGAAAGTGAAACTCAGATGTTGGAAACAGCAAAAAGGATCCGGGAAACCAATGCACAAGTGCCTATTTTCCGTGCAGGAATCTGGAAACCCCGCACAAAGCCCAACGGATTTGAAGGTGTAGGAGTGATCGGCCTGAACTGGCTGAAAAAAGTAAAGGAAGAGTACGGCTTCAAAACGGCAACGGAAGTAGCTAATGCTCACCACGTTTTTGCTGCATTGGAAGCGGATGTCGATATTCTTTGGATAGGAGCCCGCTCTACGGTGAACCCTTTTACGGTTCAGGAAATTGCGATGGCTTTGAAGGGAACGGATAAAATTGTCTTGGTCAAAAATCCTGTGAATCCGGATTTGGCCCTGTGGGTAGGAGCTTTGGAAAGATTGGTTGGGCAGGATATTAAGAAATTAGGAGCTATTCACAGAGGTTTTTCGACATACCAAAAAACAAAATACAGAAATAATCCAAACTGGCAGATTGCCCTGGACTTTAAAAGTCAGTTCCCGAATATCCCAATGTTGATCGATCCTTCACACATTTGCGGGAACAGAACCGGTCTGGCCGATATCACCCAGGAAGCCTTGAATGTAGGATATCAGGGTGCTATCATCGAAACGCATTGTAATCCGGATGAAGCGTGGAGCGATGCAGCTCAGCAGATAACTCCGGAAGTTTTAGCGGAACTTATTGGTAATTTAAAAGTAAGAAATACAGGATTGGCCGGATTTGACGGAGAAATGGGACGTCATAGAACATTGATTTCCGATCTGGATTTTCAACTGATAGAGCTGCTTTCCCAAAGAATGAAAATTTCTGAAAAGATTGGTAAGCTTAAAAAAGAAAATGATATTGCGATTTTCCAGCCGGAACGTTGGAAAGTGATTAAAGAATATTCAACTCAAAAAGCTATTGAAACAGGAATGTCTCAGGAATTTATAGAAAAAGTTTTTAAGGCAATCCATGAAGAATCCATTGAGGTTCAGAATAATATTATGATTGACAGGTGATAAGTTTGAGGGTTCGAGAGTTTTAGAGTTTTAGGGCTGAGTGTTTATTAGCATAATAATTAAAATAATTATTCCTAAACTCTAAAATCCTCAGACCTTAAAACCTAATCCTAATTGCTTATATTTGCAGCAATACTATTATGAAAGGAAAAATCATTAAATCTACAGGAAGTTGGTATCAGGTTTTAGAAATGGAAACCGGAAGGATTTTTGAGGCCAGAATTCGGGGTAAATTTAAATTAATTAAAACCAGACTGACCAATCCGCTTGCTGTAGGAGATTTTGTTGAGTTTCAATTAGAGCAGGATGATATCGCCTGGATCACGAAAATAGAGCCACGTAGAAATTACCTGATCAGAAAATCTGTAAACCTTTCAAAAGAAGCACATATCATTGCCTCAAATATTGATTTGGCCTGTTTTATTTTTACTTTAAAACATCCTGAAACCTCGCTTGGCTTCCTGGACAGATTTTTGGCATGTTGTGAAGCATATAATATTACACCATTAATTTTATTCAACAAAATTGATGTTTTACATGATGAAGAAATAGAAATTGTAAAAGATATAGAATTTCTTTACCAGGAAATAGGATACGACAGCCTGGAGATTTCTTCTTATTCAAGATTAAATTTAGATGATCTTCAGGAACTTCTTAAAGATAAAACCTCCGTGTTCTTCGGGCATTCCGGTTGTGGAAAATCTACTTTGGTGAATGCTTTGCAGCCTGGATTAAATTTAAAAACTTCTGAAATTTCGGGTACTCACCTCAAAGGAAAACATACAACAACATTTGCGCAGATGCATTTCTGGGATTTTGGCGGAAATGTAATTGATACACCCGGAGTTCGGGAATTTGCCATGATCGACATCGAAAAGGAAGAAGTACAGCATTATTTTCCGGAAATATTCAGAAAAAGAGAAGAATGTAAATATCATAATTGTGTTCATATAAATGAGCCAAAATGTGCCGTAATTGAAGGGCTGGAAACAGGAGAAATTCAGCATTCAAGATATTCCACTTATATTAAGCTGATGGAAGAGGCGGAAGAAATGGCTCAAAAATAATTTATTCAAAGAAAATTAGTTCCAAAATAAATATTTTGTAGGCTCAAACTTGCAAAAAATATAATTGTTTTGATCTCAATTTAAATCTTATTCAAAAATCAATTTTAGTGTTAACAAAACGTAATGTATCTGTTTAATTTTTTTTAAACAGCGGTTTAATTATTTAATAATGTTAAACTTAGGTGTAAAATTTGGGGAATATTGGTCAATAAAAAACCCAGCCGAAGCTGGGTAAAAACTAATAACCATGAAAACTCAAATTAAACATGAGAATCGCATTAGAAGAAACAATTACTGTGCCAATTCGGTTCACGATTTCTTAATAAAAGTTATTTTTATGTTAAAAATATTTTAAAATTAAAATCAAAGATATTTTTTGTATTTTTGCGCCATTAAAAAAATATACATTTATGTCTAACATTACATTCACTATGATTAAGCCTGATGCTGTTGCAGACGGACATATCGGTGCTATATTAGGTAAAATTGCAGAAGGAGGTTTCAAAATCAAAGCAATGAAATTGACTCAACTTACTGTAGCTGATGCAAAAAAATTCTACGAAGTACACGCTGAAAGACCATTTTATGGAGAATTGGTTGAGTTCATGAGCTCAGGGCCAATCGTTGCTGCGGTTCTTGAAAAAGACAATGCTGTTGAAGATTTCAGAACATTAATCGGTTCTACCAACCCGGCTGAAGCTGCTGAAGGTACGATCAGAAAAATGTTTGCAAGAAGCATCGGGGAAAACGCTGTTCATGGTTCTGATTCTGATGAGAATGCTCTTATTGAAGCAAAATTTCATTTTTCAGGAAGAGAAATTTTCTAAGAAAAATTATTTTACAATAAAAATCCGGAGAAAGCTTTTCTTCGGATTTTGTTTTTTATAAATTATTTTCAATAGCTCCCACTTTTTCGCGGTACAATTCAATCGGTTTGTCTAATAAAACTGCAATTACTGTCATATTTTTATCCAGTCTTTCTTTTGGAACGTCAATGTAAATAATACCCGGAATTTCACTCCAATACAATTTGTTATAAACTTTATGTGGGATAATAGACCCCTCGCCAACAATTCTGATTCTTGCAATTCCGTTTTTGATTCCTTTCAAGGCAATAGGCCCCGTCGGTGTTCCTTCGACAAAAAGGTAAAGGGTCTGTCGATCTTTTGAAAGTGCCGTATTTCCTGGAAAATGTCCATTGGGTAAACCTTTTTCTGTTCCGAAAAGTGCTTCCGAATGTTTGCTGATCCAGCTGAAAATTTCAGGATTTGTTTTAGTTGTTTTCAAAATTTTCATCTCTTGGCCGTCATTTGTCAATCCGGAATTATTGAAAATATTATTTCCGCCGTGCAGCTGTTCTGCAATTTCATAGGTTGCAGATTTTGTATTCTTAATTTCTAAAATTTGATTTAAAGTATAATTTTCTTTTTTAACAGTTGGATTAAATTTAATTTTTTCATTAAAACCTAATTCAACTACGGTTACATCCTTGTCGAACTTTACATTAGAAAAGTTCAAAGTAAGGTTTCCATTATTATCCGTTTTAAAATCGACTTTTCCATTACTGTCACCAAGAATTTTTGCAGACGTTGTAATTGAACTTAAACCATAAATTTTCGTAAAGTCTTTCGCTTCTTCCAGATAAATGAATAATTTTTTTCCGTCTTTTGAAAAAGCAGATTTTCCTTTATAATTTTCAAAAGGCAATCCGCTTCGAGTGCCGTAGATCGCATCAGAGTTTTTGGAAGTCCATCTTGCTAAACTTTTTAAAATCTCCACTTGCTTTTCCGGAATTGTTCCGTCTGCTTTTGGCCCAATGTCTAATAATAAATTTCCACCCATACTGATGACATCAGCCAAGGTTCTCACCATCATATTTGAGGTTTTATAATTTTGGTCAAAAGGCTGGTAACCCCAAGCGTCATTCATGGTGTAGCAAAGTTCCCAATATTCACTTTGTGGCTTTATAACGGGAATTCCCTGTTCCGGGGTTTCATAATCTCCGTGGTGATTTAGTCTTGAATTAATAATGATATTCGGATTGAATTTTCTTAAGTTTTCTAATGTTTTTGGGGCCTGCCATTCATCGGAAGTATGTTCCCAGTCACCATCAAACCACAGAAGATCAGGTTTATATTGAGAGGAAAGCTCAGTTAATTGATTCTGATAATAATTAATAAAATTCTGCCAGCGATTGAAATCACTTTTGATATCGTAACGTTTTTTTGTCCTTGTATTAACGTCGTAATAAGGGTGGCTCCAGTCCGGAAGAGAGTAGTAGAGGCCGGTTTTTAAGCCTGATTTTTTGAGTTCTGAAATGAAAGGTGAGAGAACGTCTTTTTTTGCCAGAGAATTTTTCGGAATGGTCGTAGCTTTTTCTGCTTTCGAATCCCAAAGAGAAACTCCGTCGTGGTGTTTTGTGGTGATTACTGCATATTTTGCCCCGGAATCTTTAATTAAATTCACCCATTCGGCGGGTTTGTATTGTGAGGCAGAAAATCCGTTCAGCTGTTTCATATAATTTTCGTGATTGATATAATTATTGAAAAATGCCCATGATTCTGAGATTCCATCAACGGAATATATTCCCCAATGGATAAAAATTCCCAGTTTGGCATCCTGAAACCATTCCATTTTCTGATTGTTGGAAGTTTGTTCCTGAGCGGTGATTTTTCCAGCTGTTAAAGCTAATCCTAAAGATAATATGCTTACGAATTTTCCTTTCATATTACTAAAATAAGGAAAGCTGCGAATAAATCCTTGTTTATGGTTTGAATAATTTTGGTAAGTATGATATTTGTTAAAACGGGATTTTATTATTTAATAAAATTCAACATAAATTGTATTTTAATGTATTATTTTTATCTTTTACAAAAAAGACTAAACTATTAAATTAAAATTATGAAGATGACAACAATACTTTTAATCATTACAGCTACCGTCACGGCCTTGATTGCCGGACTTTTTTACGCTTATTCATGTTCGGTTGTATTAGGATTGGGAAAATTATCAGATACCGAATATTTGAAATCTATGCAGTCGATCAATAGAGAAATCCTGAACCCCGTATTCTTCCTAAGCTTTATGGGAACGGCATTTTTACTTCCTATTTCAACATTTTTTTATCGTGGACAAAATCCGGTTTTCATACTACTTTTGTTAGCTACTTTAGCATATCTGATCGGTGTTTTTGGGGTAACCATGTTTGGAAATGTTCCTTTGAATGATCAATTGGCTCAATTTGATATTGCCAATTCATCGGCGGAAGCGATCAAAGAAATGCGTGGTAAATTTGAAAACAGATGGAATTTCCTGAACAATATCAGAACACTTTTTTCTGTAATCACCATTGTTCTAACGGTTTGTGCCTGTGTCTGGAATAAAATTGATTGATGTAAAAAATTAATCAAATTTAAAATATAGTAGAAATACGCATAGTAAAATTCCGTGTTTTTACGGATGTTTTATATCTGTTTTATGATGATCTTTACATCAGCATTAGAATCAGAAAAATTCAAACATTGAAGTCTAAAACTAATAACCATTAAAGCTCAGATTTTCAAAAAGTGAAAGGCAACTCATAGAGTTGCCTTTTATTTTTTAACTACAAAAACGAATTAAATTTTTAATAATTCAATTGTTCTTTCAGGGCTTTCTGCTGAGAAAACAGCATTCCCGGCTACTAAAACATCAGCTCCGGCCTCGAAAAGTTTGGCTGCATTATCCAGATTTACTCCTCCGTCTATTTCGATAAGCGCGGTAGAATTATTGCTTAAAATTAAATCTTTTGTCTCTGCAATTTTCTTGTAAGTATTCTCAATGAATTTTTGTCCTCCAAATCCCGGATTTACACTCATTAACAACACCAAATCCACATCAGCAATAATATCTTCCAACATCAAAACCGGAGTGGAAGGATTGAGAACAACACCCGCTTTCGCGCCCAGACTCTGGATATGGTGAATCGTTCTGTGAAGGTGAGTACAAGCTTCATAATGTACAGAAACCAAGTCTGCTCCGTGATTAATAAATTCTTCAACATATTTTTCAGGCTCAACAATCATCAAATGTACATCCACAAATTTTTTGGCATGCTGCTGGATTGTTTTCATCACCGGAAAACCGAACGAAATGTTGGGTACAAACCTGCCGTCCATCACGTCGATGTGGAACCAGTCTGCCTGCGAATTGTTCAGCATTTCAATGTCTCTTTGCAGATTCCCGAAGTCTGCAGATAAAAGGGAAGGAGCAATAAGCTTCGTTTTCATTTTTACTTTTTATAAGATTTAAGATAAGAGATATCAGATTTCAGACTTAAAATTTGATGCAAATTATTAAGTCTTATATCTGGTGTCTGACATCTCGTATCTTTTAATGATATTTCAATTTCATTTCCGGCTGGATTCTAAGAACGGTTTCGTAGATGAGCTTAATCACGTTGCCTACGTCTTCTTTGGAAACCATTTCTACCGTTGTATGCATGTAGCGCAAAGGTAGGGAAATTAATGCACTTGGAACACCTCCGTTTGAGTGTGCGAAAGCGTCTGTATCCGTTCCTGTTGCACGGCTAGCTGCTGCTCTTTGGAACGGAATTTTTTTGGCTTTTGCAGTGTCAATAATCAATTCTCTGATTGTGTGGTGAACACTCGGTGCGAAGAAAACCACTGGCCCGGCTCCGCATTTCTGATCGCCTTCTTTTTTCTTTTCGATCATTGGCGTTGTGGTGTCGTGGGTAACATCTGTTACGATAGCAATATTAGGCTTGATCGTATCTGCAATCATATCAGCACCATACAATCCAACTTCTTCCTGGACAGAATTTGTAATATAGAGACCAAACGGGATCATTTTTTTGTTTTCCTTTAAAAGTCTTGCTACTTCTGCAATCATAAAGCCTCCGATTCGGTTGTCTAGAGCACGGCAAACGAAATAACGGTCATTCATTTCAAAAAATTCATCGGGATAAGTAATCATGCAGCCAACAAAAATTCCCATGTCTTCAACTTCTTTTTTGGTGGTTGCCCCGCAGTCGATAAAAATGTTTTCGATTTTTGGGGTTGGTTCATTCTGATTGCTTCTTGTGTGAATTGCAGGCCATCCGAAAACACCTTTAACAATTCCTTTTTCACCATGAATGTGCACAACTTTTGAAGGTGCAATGGTCTGATCTGAGCCTCCGTTTCGGATAACGTAGATCAATCCTTCGTCTGTAATATAATTTACATACCATGAGATTTCATCAGCATGAGCTTCAATTACTACTTTAAATTCCGCCTCGGGATTGATTATACCATAGCAAGTTCCGTAATGATCTACTTCTACCTTGTCTACGTATGGCTTAATATAGTCCATCCAAACTTTTTGCCCTTCATGTTCGTAACCTGTTGGTGATGAAGTATTTAAATATTTTTCTAAAAATTTCAAAGATTTCTTTTCAAATTTCATAAAAAGGAATGATTTTTGCGTTTAATTTTTGTTCTAATACGCGTAAAAATAATGAATTTTAGTAAGATTATTTGTCTTTTTCTTCTCTTTTTTGGGATCACTGCCTTTGGTCAAAAGGATTCTGTATTTGCAAGACCCTTGAGCCAATATCCGCCGGAATTACTGAAAACGGATGAATTTGGTAAAAAATATTACTATGACGAAAGGCAAAAGATGAAGGTATATGAGATCAACGGTGAAACTGTAATTGTTATGGATGAGTTGATTTTAGTGAATAAACCGAGATTTAATAACCAACTGGACAGAAACTATTATTTTTTCCTTAATAAAAAGCTATACAGAGTCTATCCTTTGTTTTTGACCGCCCTTCAACAGTACAGGGATATTCAGAAGGAAATGACAGATCTTGACAGTAAAGCAAAAAGAAAATATATAAAGGACAGACAAAATATATTGGCAGATCAGTATGAAAAACAACTCAGGGATCTTACCACTACTGAAGGCCAGGTCTTTGCAAAGCTGATGAACAGGGCAACCGGTAAGAATGTATATGAAATTATCAAAGAATTAAGAGGAGGATGGAGTGCTTTCTGGTGGAATGTAAAAGGAAAAATGGCGGATATCGACCTTAAAGACAAATACGACCCGCATAAAAACAGGACTGATGAATACCTGGAATCTCTGCTTCAGTCTAATTGGAATTCCGGATATCTGCAGCCTTATCCCGGCGCCAGTGATTTTAGAGTGACCAAATAATATTTATATATCAAAAATTCCTGTAAAGCTTTTACAGGAATTTTTCTTTCAGTTTATCGAAAACAATTTTATCTATGGGTAAAGTAAACGGGTTATCAGGTCTGTCGATATCAATCCATTCTGTTTTTTCGATGCAGGGATCTAAAATCAAAAAGTCTTCCTCATTTAGAATATTTACCATATAATATATAGTAAGCAGCTGTTCATTTTCCCTGAAACGCGAAACCAGGAAATTTTCCTGCGTATAAAGATGCTCCACCACTTCAATTTTTACATTCAGCTCTTCATCGAATTCACGATGCAAACATTCTATTAATCCTTCACCATATTCCAGCCCGCCACCCGGAAATTTCATTAAAGGTTCGCCAACATATTCTTCATATAAAGTAAGTACTTTTTTATCCTTTACCGCACAGGCATACACTCTAACGTTGATCTTATCTATCATATTTAATAATTTGTAAAGCTAAAGTAAGAATATTTTGTGAAAATTGCAGGGAGATTGAAGCTGGATGCCGGAGGTTTACTACTATATGTTTTACGGTCATGCAAAACTTCCAGCTTCAAACTCCCTGACTTCCATCCTATAATTTCACAGCATTAATCATCTCTCTTTT
Source organism: Chryseobacterium sp. IHB B 17019 (assembly GCF_001456155.1). Taxonomy (NCBI): domain Bacteria; kingdom Pseudomonadati; phylum Bacteroidota; class Flavobacteriia; order Flavobacteriales; family Weeksellaceae; genus Chryseobacterium; species Chryseobacterium sp. IHB B 17019. The sequence continues at coordinate 1,383,652 of NZ_CP013293.1, forward strand.
CCCAGGAGGACCTTGTTTCTTTTCCACTTTAAAATCAAGTTCCTGCAGGATCCTTCTTACGCTACCTTTTGATGAATAAGTAGTTAATAAACCGTTGACTGCCATTTTATCAGATACAAGTTCAAACAGGGGTTTTTCCCAAAGATCCGGCTGTACTCTGGCTCCGAAACAGTCAAAATAAACAAGATTGATTTTTGATAAATTAATGTTTTTCAGGTCAAAGAAGTCGCATTGTATCTTTTTTAGATTAAATCCATTAATAATTTCAACCGATTTCTCCCAATCTGCTTGATGAATTTTTTGATAAATATTTTTGAATTCTACGTTATCGAAAAGCTCAAAATATGCCAAATCACTAATTTCGGATTCATTTATGGGATATTTTTCAAGGGTAAAATAATTAATAACATGATTTTTGTCAGTTTTTAAATATTCATTAATTGTTACCAAAACATTCAAACCTGTTCCAAAACCGAGTTCTAAAATATTAATTTCGTAATCATTTATCAAATTTAATCCATTTTTGATAAACACATGTTCTGCTTCTTGAAGTGCGCCATGGTGAGAATGATAGTTTTCATTTAATTCGTTGATAAACAATGTTTTACTACCGTCGTTTGTGGTTTTAATTTCTCTTTTCAAGCTATTTTTTCACAAATTTACTCCAAAATTTTTATATTTAGAAAATTATGTTAAATTTGTAGAACATCATAAATAATTTTAGAAATGATAATTCAAAAAACTGAAAACTCCCGAATTTCTACATTCGACCCTAACAATTTTTCATTTGGAAATACTTTTATTGATCACATGATAATATGCGAGTATGAAAATGGAAAATGGGGTGATGTAAAATTAGTTCCATACGGTCCTTTGATGTTTACTCCAGCTATGATGGGCGTAAATTACGGACAAGCTTGTTTTGAAGGTATGAAAGCCTATAAAGACAAAGACGGACAGGTTTTCCTTTTCAGGCCCGAAAAGAATTTTGAACGTATCAACAAGTCGGCAAAGCGTCTTGCAATGCCTGAAGTAACTGAGGAAATGTTTTTAGAAGGATTGAAAGCATTAGTTGACATCGATAGAGACTGGATTCCTCAGGGGGAAGGTATGTCTTTGTATATCAGACCATTGATTTTCGCTACAGAAGAAGCTTTGAAAGCGAGAGTTGCCAATAAATATATGTTTGCAATCGTTGCAACACCTGCAAAAATGTATTATACAGAGCCTGTTTCTGTGAAAATTTCAGATCATTATTCAAGAGCTGCAAGTGGTGGAGTAGGTTCTGCTAAAGCTGCCGGAAACTATGCTGCATCTTTCTATCCAACGCAATTGGCGATCGAAGAAGGATATGAGCAAATCATCTGGACAGACGATGCAACGCATGAATATTTCGAGGAAAGTGGAACAATGAATGTATTTGTAAGAATCAACGATACGATTTATACTCCGCCAACCTCAGAAAAAATCCTGGACGGTGTTACAAGAGACAGCTTCATCCAACTGGCAAAAAGAAGAGGAATTGAAGTAAAAGTAGAGCCTATTAAAGTAAAAGATGTTGTAGAAGCTCAAAGAAACGGAACTTTGAAAGAAGTTTGGGGCGTTGGAACAGCAGTTGTTACTACAGTTTTCCAAGCTTTAGGATATAACGGTGAGAAATTGGAATTACCAAGACTTTCCGATGAAGAAAGCTATGCAGTTACTTTAAAAAACGACTTAGTTGATTTGCAGACCAACCTTTCAGAAGATCCTTTCGGATGGAGAGTATTGGTTGATCATGTTATGGAAACGGTTTAATTTTAAACTTTAAAAATTAATATAAAGTCGGGTATTTCCCGGCTTTTTTTGTTTTAAAACCGATTTGCTTACGACTGTCATCCTGAGCGCGAAGCAGTCGAAGGGATCTAAATATAGAATTAGAAGTTAATAGGGAAGAATTCAGGCCTAGGTGCTTTCAGCATGACAACAGAATGATCAACTTTGAATAAAAACGACTGCCAGTGATTGGTAGCTGAGGCTCTCGAAGCTACCACTCCTATAACCTAGCCCCGATTGCAGCGATTGTTTGAGCTCATTTTTTGGTTTTTGGGTTGCGGCGGCGAAGCCGCCGCAACCCAAAAACCAAAAAATAGCGAGTGCGGAAAGCGGGAAATAGCTTCTCAAAAACGATAAATCCAATTCAGTGGAGTCAAGAAGTCTAAAATAAAAGTTGATTAGACTGAATTTAAAATCATAATAATTTGAAGATCAAATTTATTTTCAACAAATTATTAAAACTTTATTTCAATAAGTTCGTCAAGTTTTGTAATTGATTCCTGAAATGTGTATTTTCGCAAAAGTTTATGAAAAAAATACTCTTCATATCGGTATTAGGTTTATTGAGCTGTAGCAAAAATGCACAGACTCATCCCCCTGTTGGCGGCGTTTTGAACCAGAAAGATCTTGATATTTCGAAAAACAGGATGAAAAACCTTAATGCTCAGGAAAGAATGCAGATTCAGGAATGGATCAATAGTCAACCTGTGAAATTTTATCCTACCCAGCTCAATTATTGGGTAAGCACGCAGGGTTTCGACCAAAGACAAAGGAGACAGGACAACTCCCTGATTTCCTATTCTTACGATCTATACGACTTCGATCAGACGAAAATATATGATCAGCCTATACAAAGAAGAGACGCTAAATTCGGGCACTTTGAGGAATTGAAAGCTGTAGAAGATGCTTTGCGTTTTATACATGATGGTGAGGAAGTTACGCTTTTAGTTCCATCTTCTCTTGCGTACGGGACTTATGGCGATGAGAAGAAAATAGATAACGATATTCCACTAATCATAAAATTAAAAGCATTATAATCAATGAAATTGTTTAACAAAAATATAATTCTGGCGGCGGCAAGCATTTCGCTGATGAGTTGTACACCAATTTATAAAAAAATGAACGTAGACAAAGAAACTTATGAAGGTCTTAATGACGGACTTTATGCAAATCTTCAAACAACAAAAGGTAACCTTATCGTACAGTTTGAGGATAAAAAAGCACCTGTAACTGTAGCTAATTTTATTGGTCTTGCAGAAGGAAAAATCGACAACAAAGCTAAGGCAAAAGGAGTTCCTTTCTATGATGGAACGATTTTCCACAGAGTAATCAAGGATTTCATGATCCAGGGAGGTGATCCTCAGGGAACGGGAATGGGAGATCCGGGATATAAATTCGAGGACGAAAAAAATGACCTTAAGCATACAGGAAAGGGAATCCTTTCTATGGCTAATTCCGGCCCGAACTCAAATGGTTCTCAGTTCTTTATCACAGAAGTTGCTACTCCATGGTTAGACGGAAAACACACGATTTTCGGAAAAGTGGTAAAAGGTAATGATGTAATCGACGCTATCGCAAACGTAGAAAAAGGAGCTCAAGACAAACCTAAAACTGACATTGTTTTAGAAAAAGTTTCTATTTTCAGCAAAGGTGATGAATATAAAAACTATGATGCTGCAAAAACTTTCACGGAAGGAAAAGCTAAAATTGCAGAAAATAATAAAGCTTATTTAGCTAAGGAAGAAGCTGATAAGAAGAAAAAAGAAGAAGAGTTTAAAGCAAACCAGCAGAAAATGGTTGAAAACCTAAAGGCTGGAATGCAAAAAACAGAATCCGGACTTTACTATAAAATTACAAAAACTTCCACAGGAAAAGCTCCAAAAGCTGGCGACAACGTTTCTGTACATTACGCAGGAAAACTAGTAGATGGAACCGAGTTTGATTCTTCATTCAAAAGAAATGAGCCTATCGACATTCCTATCGGAATGGGAAGAGTAATCAAAGGTTGGGACGAAGGGATCCTTTTGTTAAAAGAAGGTGAAACTGCCACTTTATTGATTCCACCGGCAATGGGCTATGGAGAAAGAGGTGCAGGAGGTGTAATTCCGCCAAATGCATGGTTGATTTTTGATGTTGAGCTTGTGAAAGTACAATAAATTGAAATCTTAAAATATTATTGAAAGCTGTCCGAAAGGATGGCTTTTATTCATCTATAACCAAATTGTAATGAAAATCAAATCACTAATATTCTTATTTGCGCTATTGTCAGTCATATCTTTTGCCCAGACAAAAGTAAATCCTGATGACTCAGCAATAAAAAAATCATTTACCTATTTTGTAAACAGCATTAAAGCGAAAAAAATAGACCAGGCCGTAAGCTGCATTTACCCTAAATTCTTTACCGTAATACCGAAAGACCAAATGACCCAGATTTTGAACATGACCTACAATAATCCGTTTATGAACGTCGAAATACAAGGTCTACAGTTCGGAAATATTGAAAAGCCTGAAGTATTCAGCGGTGAATATTTTTCTATTGCTAATTACTTTTTAAAGCTGAAATGCAATGTCAGTTCAATGAATGATGACATGAAAAAGAAAGTCAGCAGTGCTTTAATGAGTAAATATGGTAAAAATAATGTTACATATTTAGCAAATGAAGGTTCATATCTCATCAATGCCAATATGAAAACCTGCGCTATTTCTAAAGACAAAAAATATTGGAAATTTGTAATTCTTGAAAAGGAGCATAAGGCTCAACTGAAAAAAGTACTACCACAAAAAATTCTTGATAAAATTTAGAAGTTTGTTTTGATATTTTAAAGCTGTCCGAGAGGATGGCTTTTTTTAATAACAATTTTATCAATCAAATAAAACCATAGTTAAATACTTAACATTTATTTTTTTAAACATCTTTCCAAGTGAATTATTTCAAATAGTTATTTCCATAAATCATTTTCTAATTTTTATAGTAAAATTATCATATTAATATTAATTTTGATATATTTTGTTTGTAATATGTTAAAATTGGCTTTTTATTTGCTTATTATGTAAAATATCTTACCTTTGGGAAAAAAACTATGAGAAAGAAAATTATTATTTTAAGTTTTTTATGTAAAGGATTATTTACGTTTGCACAGATAGGGATTAATACATCAGTGCCTGTCGGTACTCTGCATGTTAATGGAGCGGCAAGTGCTTCGGATACCAATCCTGATAATGATGTTGTCGTTTCCAGGCCCAGTGGAAATCTGGCCATCGGACACACAAATCCAACTGTAAAACTGGATATAAAAACAACGGGAACTCAAGCTTCCCCGGTATTTGGTTTTAAACTTTCGGACGGAAACCAAGCACTCAATAAGGTTTTATACAGTGATGCAAACGGCGTTGGAACATGGAAAGAACTAACAATTTTTACAGGACAGAATATTATTGGAACATTCAGCTGGGCAGACAATACTGCTATTGGAAATACCAACTGGAACAGGATTGCAAGTCTTAACATAACCCCCGGATCGCACATGATCTATATGAAAATACATGTCTTGAACAATTCTAATTCGGGTTTTGTAAGAACCTATGTCGGGACTAAAAATGTCGGAACAAATAACAACAATCCAATAGATACCCCAATTCTGGGAAGTACGAATTTTCAGCCATTAATGGGAAGGGATTTTGAAATTACGCAAGCGTTTGTTTACAATAATACTACCAATTCCAATGTGACTTTATACTATGTCATGCAGTCTGACAGCAATAGTATTTCGAGAAGCGTTTATACTTTTAATAATGCAGCGTCTTTTAAAGGTGTTAACTTGATTGAGAACTACTTTTTTTCAACTCCTATCGATTAGGAATAGGTTAAATAGTTCTTAAAAATCACAGTTTTTTTCCTGAAAATTTACATATTAAAATGAATAGTGATACTTTCGTGGAAAAATAATTTATGAAGAAAATTTTCTGTTCATTTTTTGCCTTTTGTACTATTCTGATATCGGCGCAGGGAAAGAGATTCTTTGAAAATGGGGAAGTACAGCTTCAGAAACCTGTTGAGAAGATCAATCTGCGATATGCTAATGAACTTCCTTTTGTAACGGTAGCTATCAATGGGAAAACTTACAATTTTCTATTTGATTCAGGGGCGCCGACTGTTATTTCCAGCAGCATTTACAATGAGTTGAATCTCAAGAAAAAACACAAAAGCAAAGTAAAAGATTCACAGAAAAACAAGCAGGAACAGATTTTTACAGAGCTTCCGGAAATGATTGTTGACAACGTAATTTTCAAAAATATCGGAGCCATTGTTCTTGATCTTAACACGGCAGAACTGGGGTGTTTTAAAGTTGATGGGATTATTGGAGCCAATCAGATGGCAAAACTATATTGGAGAGTAAATTATTCTGAAAATTCATTGGAAGCGACGAAAGATTTATCGTTATTTGGTCTGGGTGGTTATGATCTTATCATTCCATTTGAAGCAAAACCGCAGAAAACTCCGGTAATTGAAGCGAAAATTTTAGATAAAAAGATTCAACTGACTTTTGATACTGGTGCTTCGGGAAGATTGAGAATTGCTGATAAGAATTTTGATCCTCAAAAAGTAAAACAATCTATAGAAACCTTCGGGACTAATACTGTCGGAGCTTTTGGAGCGGGAAAACCTGTCTCAGGATATATTTTCAAGACCGAAAATATGATATTGGGAAATAAAAACTTCCAGAATGAATTGATTGCAACGGGAAGCTCAGATCTTATCGGAAACGAATTTTTTAAAGATTTTATTTTTATTCTCGATTGGAAAAATAGCAGGATTTACATGAAAAGAGTCAAAACTAATCCTGTAAAATTGGAGTCTTTCGGGTTCAGCTATCGTTTTATAGATGCAAAACCTGTGGTAGCTTTTGTATTTAAGGATGAAAATTTTCCATTAAAAATAGGAGATTCTATTATCAGTATTAATAATGTGGATCTTGACCATCTTGACAAAGATTCTGCCTGTCATTATATGTTGAACAGAATAGAGAAGGATCAGAAAACGATTGATATCAAAGTAAAAAGAGACGGGAAAGTTCTCGATTTTAAATTGGACAAGAAAGCTTATTTATAATATTTAAGTATATCAAAAAATAAAACCGTTCTCAATTTGAGAACGGTTTTTTAGTAAAATTACAATTAGTTATGAGTGTCTGTCTAATCTTTTTTTGATATAAAGACTTCTGTTGCTTTCACTTAAAGACCTGATGAACAACAGGCTAAATCCGATATATGCTACAAAAGCAACAAGATAAACCAGAAGGCTGCTGAAACTGATCTTCGAAACAAATATCAGCACTGAAAACAGTGCAAAACCAATTAATAAAATAATACTCCAAACTTTCATTTTTAAAGAATCCTCGTGATTCTTAAACATAGTTTCCATTAAATTCTTCATCATAATTACTTTTAAATTGTTATACTTTCTTTTTTATTGCCATATCTTTTCGCTGAGATAATCCCGGAGAAAGAGGCTCTTCCGCTATTTAGGATGGTTAATACATCTTTGTAAAAAACATCGTCTTTTACATTGGCTAAGGTTACGATATAATTTGCCATCTGTTTATAATCGTGAGTAAGGATATTCCTTAAAGCCTTTAAATCAAATGTCATTTTCTGCGATGTTTGGTAAGAACATCCTGTCAATACGCTGTTGAAAGCTGCATTAGAGTCAGACAAATGATTGGCAAACTTCACGATACTCAATACAGAAACATGGAAGCTGTATTCTGAAGAGAGTAGTTTTTCGACAAGCGTATTCAGCATGTCGGTATGTTCTTTGTAAGATGCATTCTGTACATTTTTATATTGGTTTAGCAATAATCTTATGGTAAAGAAAGCATCTTTTTCGGCTTGAGTTTTTGCGTTTCTGTAAGGTTTTACTGCATTTCTTAAAGCCTGTAAATCTCTGTCACGTACAGCATCCGCCTCAGTAATTTTTACTGATTCTTCAATGGCCTGTACCTGATTAAGTGTAAAATGATACATCATTATATGAGACTGGATGTTATCATACAACCTCTTAAAGTCTGCATCCGTACTGGTGTTTAAAGTTGAGTTACTGAAATCTTCAATGAAGCGAACAATGAGCTGTTCGAATTCAGCGGGGTGCAACCTTGAAAGGTCCACCGGAATTAATTTTTTCATCGTTAAAGTGTGTTTTTATTTTTTTTCAAAGTTTATGCAGCCATTATCGTGCCAAATGGTTGTTTTTTATATTAATTATTAAATAGTTAAGATTTTTAAAGTGAAATATCTCCAACAAAAAACCGTCTCTAAAAAGACGGTTTTTATATTTTACCAGTTTTTATCGATCATATAAATAATCTGTGTCATTGCAACAGCTCCTAAAAGAAGTTCTCTGCGGTTGACTTTTTCAAAAGTATCTTCTTCCGTGTGATGGATGTCAAAATATCTTTGAGAGTCGGGGACTAATTCGGAGGTAGGAACGCCCATGTCATGAAGCGGGTAAATATCTGTTCCTGAATATGTTCCCTCGAAATTGTAAACTCCGTAAGGGAAAAATAGGCTGGCCCAGCTTTGAATCTGCTTTCTTTTCTCATTGTCCATATTCAAAGAAATCCCTCTCGGAGCAAAACCTCCGGCATCAGATTCTATGGCAAAAAGGTGTTTTTCATTATTTTCTTTTGCTGTTTTTCCGTATTGGATTCCACCTTTTACGCCATTTTCTTCATTGGCAAAACAGACAACACGAATTGTGTGATTATTCCGGATTCCAAGCTTTTTGAAAGTCCTCAATACTTCAATGCTCTGAACAATTCCCGAACCGTCATCATGGGCACCTTCACCAACATCCCAGGAATCTAGATGTCCGCCGACAACAATAACGCTTTTATCTTTTTTACCTGTAATTTCACCGATGACAGAGTGGGAAGGCTTCTCGCCTTTCATTCCGCAGTTTGAATTGAGCTTTGCAGTGATTTTTTGTGATTTTAAAAGCACTTCCAGCTCATCAGCTGTTGTATTTCCTATGGCAACAGCGGGAATTTTATTTTCGTTTTCATAACGCATTGCTCCAGTGTGCGGAATATCATCAAATGCAGAAGAAAGTGAACGGATGATGGCAAATTTACCACCTTTTTTTGCGGTTAAAGAAGCAGCTTTCACTCTATATTTTGCAGCGTCACCATATCCTCGGAAAGTTTCAACATAAGACTGACTGAAAGGGTAGTTGAAGAAAACTATTTTACCTTTTACCTGTTCCGGTGAAAGTTTTTCGTATTCTTCCATCGATTTTACCATAATGATTTCTCCTGAAACATCTTTTCCGCCGGTACCTTCAGAATTCCCCAGTGAAAGCATTTTTAAGTTTGTCCATTTTCCATTGGAGGTTTTGATCTGTAATGATTCTTTTCCTCTTACCCAGACAGGGACTTTTACTTCCTGAAGCCATACCTTATCTGCTCCGGCATCACGGAGTTTTTGTTCTGCCCATTTTACGGCTTTTTCATAGGCTTCGGAGCCGCTTAGTCTGTGACCTATATTTTTAGTTAAATCTCTTAATTCGGTGTAAGCTTTTCCGTTATTTAAAATTTCTGTTGAAATTCTTGCAAACTGTATGGAGTCTTCTTTGGCCTGCCCCAAAACAGCCATGCTCAGAAGGAATAATGATGCTCCTAATATCTTTTTCATTTTACCAGTTTTTATCAATCATAAAGATCATTTGTGTCATGGCAACGGCACCTAAAAGAAGTTCTCTTTTATTCACTTTATCGAAAGTATCTTCTACCGAGTGGTGATAGTCGAAATATCTTTGTGTATCTACAACAAGCTCTGCCAAAGGAATATCCAATTTTTTCAAAGGAGAAATATCCTGGATGGCATCAGTCTGGTCAAAGTCATAAACGCCGTAAGGAAGAAAATATTCTTTCCATGGAAAAATCAGTTTCCTTCTCTGCGGAGACATATCCAAAGCAAAACCTCTCGGTGAGTAGCCTCCCGCGTCTGTTCCCAGCGCGAAAATATGTTTTTCATCTTTTTTCTTAACATAAGCTGCATACATTTCTCTTCCTTGTCCGCCATTTTCACTGTTGGCGTACAGGACAACCCTGATGGTATGATTATTTTCAAAGCCAAGCGCTTTTAAGGTTCTTAAAACTTCTATACACTGCACAACGCCCGTTCCGTCATCAATGGCGCCTTCTCCAAAGTCCCAGGAGTCAAGCTGGGCACCGAGAACAATTACTTTAGAGTCTTTTTTACCCGGAATTTCAGCGATGATGTTAGGATTGGTTGTTTCGCCTTTTGATTCGGCGGACATGTTTATTTTGGCTGTAACTTTTTGTTTTTTTAATAATTTTTCTAGTTCGTCGGCAGATCTTACTCCAATTGACAAAGCTGGAATTCTTATTTTGTCATCCGGCTCGTAATAGATCATTTTAGCATGAGGCGTGTCGTCATTTGCTGTTGTTAAAGACCTTATGATTAATGCCTTAGCTCCTGTTTTTGCAATAACGGAAGCTGAAATTAATTTTGATTTTGCAGTAATTAAATAAGAATCACTTGTATTAATGATTTTCGGGTCTATCGGCAGATTGACGAAAACAATTTTGTCTCTCAGTTGTCCTATTGACATTGCATTAAGCTCAGAGGTCGAATTGATTAAAACAATTTCACCCGTAAGATCTTTTCCACCCGTTCCTTCAGAATTCCCGAAAGAAAGCATCCTGATACTTTTCCAGTCTCCATTTCCGGCTTTTATCTGCAGAGATTCTCTTCCTCTTACCCAAACCGGGGCTTTTGCTTCCTGTCTCCAGATCATTTCAATCCCGATATCTTTGAACTTTTTTTCTGCCCATTCTACAGCTTTTGTATATCCGGGAGTTGCACTGAAGCGTGAGCCAACGCCTTTCGTCAGTTCACCAAGATTATTGTAAGCTGTTCCGTTGGTCATGATCTCGTCCGAGATCTTTTTAAATTCATCGTAATAGTTGAATTTGGCTAAGGTTGTTGTCTTTTTAACCGTTTTTTTCTGAGGTTTTTTTTGAGAAAATAAAAATCCACCCAAAAAGAGTGGAATTATAATGAATATTTTTTTCATTTTTTATTTACCTTTCTTTTTCCGTTGATAAAAGTAGGGAAAAAATAGGAATTTTTTAAGGTTTCATATCATACATTAATAATGCTGTAACCAATTTTGGTTCAATAAATGTACATTTTGGAGGCATACTTAGTCTTAAATCCGATATTTTAATCATATCATTAAAACTCACAGGAAAAATTCCGAATCCAACTTTTCCTTCTCCGCTGTCAATTTTTTCTTTTATCTGATTGATTCCATCAAGACTTGAAGTTCCCTTTATGTAAGAAATTTTCTCAGAGCTGTCCGGATCCTCAATTTTTAAAATACTTTTAAAGATATATTTATCTAATAAATGATGATCAAGGTTGTCCAGAGACATTTCCGTAGAACGGAGGTCATGCTTTACGTGAAGAGAGTAAAATTTACCATCCAGATACATCGAGATGTGGAACTTTTGCGAAGGATAATATGCCGTTTCTCCTTTTTCGTGAATTAAAAAATATTGTTCCAGCTGTTGTAAGAAATCTTCTTTGGAAAGTCCGTTCAAATCGCTTACAATCCTGTTGTAATCATGGATTTTAATTGATTGGTTTGAAACTATAAAGCTGTAAACAAAATTGTAAAGTTCTGTCCCGTTGTGTCTTTTGTTTTTTTCTTTCTGATATTTTGCATTCAATGCTGTGGAACCGATTCTGTGGTGCCCGTCTGCAATATAAAAAGAGTCGATCTGATCGATAACTTCCTTGAACTGTTGAAGTTTTAAACGGTTGTCAATTCTCCAGATTTTATGTCTGATCCCTTTTGAATCCACATGATTAAAAATCGGGACATTTTTTTCCTCATGGTTCATCAGTAATTCAATCTTAGAATTGGAAGGGTAGGTAAGCAGCACGGGTTCAGCCTGAAGGTTTACTTTTTCAAGATAATGAGCCAGTTTCTCTTTCTTCTGAGGAATTGTACTTTCGTGTCTCTTGATTTTACCATTCCAGAAATCTTCAATGCTTGTCAGCCCGAGAAGTCCTCTGAAAACCTGTTTGTTAGGATAGATCTGCTCATAAAGATAGTACGCCGAATTGTCCTGCACGAGTTTGTTTTCGCTCAGCAGCTCTTCAAATGTTGACCGGATTTTCCTTAAATTCCTATCAATATCTTTGGATTTACTTACAACATAGGGTTTTATCATATTGATGTAAGTGTTTTCAACTTGAGCTTTTTCCGCTATCTCTTCCTGAGTGAAGTTATCCAGAGGGTGAGTAGGGAAAGTACTCTCATAGTCTTTATGAGGTCTTATTCCACGAAAAGGTTTAAAAACAGGCATATTTTATTTTATAGTTTCTTTTATTTTGATAATTTGGTCTGCAAGCTCGACCCCGATTTTCTCCTGTGCATCTACAGTATTTCCTCCCACGTGCGGAGAAAGTGAAAGCGCCGGATTCATAAGCAAAATGACTTCAGGCGTTGGCTCCTTTTCAAAAACATCAAGTGCCGCTCCTGCTACTTTGCCGTAATCAATATAGTCTACCAAAGCTACTTCATTGATCACACCGCCTCTTGCCGTATTTACGATATAAACTCCGTCTTTCATTTTTTCAAACTGCGGCGTGTCTATGATATATTCGTTTGTTTTCGGCGTGTTTATACTGATGAAATCCAGATCTTTAAGGAAGCCATCCATATCATTGGTTGAAGTGATTTCAAAGTTTACCGACTGCCCATCGAAGAAGCTCAGACTAAGAGTTTCCGTTCTGGGTTTTCTTGTTAAAACTTTAACGTTCATTCCCAAAGAAATACCCATTTTCACCACTTCCTGGCCGATACTTCCAAAACCGATAACCCCTAAATTTTTTCCTGAAAGTTCATAAGCTTTGCTGAAGGATTTCTTCATCGCATCGAAATGCGTTTCACCCTCTAAAGGCATCAGCCTGTTGGATTCGTGAAGGAATCTCGCCAAAGAAAAGAAATGGGCAAATACCAATTCAGCAACCGATTTTGAAGAAGCTGTTGGGGTATTGATTACGTTTATCCCTTTGCTTTTAGCATATTCAACATCAATATTATCCATCCCGATACCACCTCTTCCGATAATTTTCAGATTTGGACATGCATCAATCAGATCCTGCCTTACTTTGGTAGCACTTCTTACCAGGAGCACGTCTACGTTGTTTTCGTTGATGAAATTGATAACATGGTCTTGTGCAACCCTGTTGTCCAACACTTCAATTCCCGCATTTTTCAATGCCTGTTCTCCCGCTTTCGAAATTCCGTCGTTAGCTAAAACTTTCATGTATTTATTTGATTTAAAAATTTAAAGATGGCATTATTTAAAAATTTAAATAGTTGCGCAAATTAAGAAAATTTAATGAATAATAAATAATCCTTAAATCTTTGAATTTTAAACATTTAAATTATTTAATAGACCTCATTACATCCACCAAAACCTGTACGCTTTCTATCGGTAAAGCATTGTACAGACTTGCTCTGTATCCGCCCAGGCTTCTGTGCCCGTTCAGTCCGCTGATGTTTGCTGCTTTCCATGCGTTGTCGAATTGTTCTTTTTTGCTTTCATCCATTAATTTAAATGAAACATTCATGAAAGAACGGTCTTCTTTCACGCAGAAGCTTTCAAATAGCGGATTGCTGTCTATTTCATCGTATAAAAGTTTTGCTTTTGCTTCATTTCTAGCTTCAGCGGCTGCAATTCCTCCGTTGTTTTCCAAATGCTGTAATGTAAGCAAAGATGCATAAACAGGGAAAACCGGCGGTGTATTGTACATAGATTCTTTAGCGATATGCTGAGAATAATCAAGCATTGAAAGCATATTTTCTCTTCCTGTTTTGCCTAAAATTTCTTTTTTAATAACTACTAAAGTAACGCCTGCAGGTCCCATGTTTTTCTGGGCTCCGGCATAGATTAAATCAAATTTTGAAAAATCCAGCTGCCTTGAGAAAATATCAGAACTCATGTCACAAACCATTACAGTATCCACTTCAGGGAAAGATTTCATCTGAGTTCCGTAAATTGTATTATTTGAAGTACAATGGAAATAATCATACTCTGATCCAATGGTATAGTCTTTCGGGATGAAAGAGTAGTTTTCCTCTTTTGAAGAGCCTACAACATCCACTGTCCCTAGTTTTTTTGCTTCTTTAATAGCTCCTGCCGCCCAGGTTCCCGTATCTGTATATGCGGCTTTTCCGCCAACTTTCATCAGATTGTAAGGAACCATAGCAAACTGCAAACTGGCACCTCCTCCTAAATATAAAACTTCGTAATCATCACCAAGATTCATCAATCTTTTTACAATGGCGCGTGCTTCGTCCATTACCGCAACAAAATCCTTACTTCTGTGTGAAATTTCCAGAAGTGACAATCCCATTCCGTTGAAATCCAAAATTGCCTGTGCAGACTTTTCGAATACTTCCTGAGGTAAAATGCATGGCCCCGCGCTAAAGTTGTGCTTTTTGATCATATTTTTATTTTTTTGGTTTTTATAAACATTTTAATGTTTACAGTTTCACTTTTTAAATTTTATTAAAATCAATTAGATTTTTGGCTAAAAAAACCGTCCCATAATTAATGAGACGGCGTATATTATTCACCGTGTAAAAATGCTTTTTTATTAAGCAGCGCTTCCTCAGATTCTACATGGTCTTCATCAGGAACACAGCAATCTACCGGACATACCGCTGCACACTGTGGCTCTTCATGAAAACCTTTACATTCCGTACATTTATCTGTTACAATAAAATAAACATCATCACTTACGGGTTCTTGTGGTGCATCAGCATCTACTGTAAGCCCCGATGTTAATGTTACAGTACCTTTTAATTCAGTGCCTTCTGAAGCTTTCCAGTCTACTGCTCCTTCATAAATTGCATTGTTTGGGCATTCCGGTTCGCAGGCTCCACAATTAATGCATTCATCAGTTATTTTAATAGCCATCGCTAATTTTTTTTAAATTTGCACAAAATTACAAAATATTCCCCAATTTTACAGTAATTATGAATATCAAAAATCAAGTTTTAGGACTTACGAGACTTAGCGATTATATAAAAGACTTTTTAGCAAAAAATCCGGCTGACTATAATGAAAATGATCAGGATTTTGAATTATTGTTAAGGAAGTCGGAAATAGAAAATCCGTGGTTTACTGCTGAAAATCAGAAATTTGCTTTCAAACAATGGGCAGATTTATTGACGGAGGAAAATATAAACAACTGGCTTAAAGAATATTCCATTTCAAAAATCTCCAAAAAAGTAGGATTAATCATGGCGGGAAATATTCCCCTTGTTGGTTTGCATGACGTGATTTCTACGGTTTTGAGCAACCATATTCCGGTTATTAAACTATCCTCGAAAGACAAGTATATGATTCCGTTTTTACTGAAAAAATGGAAAGAATTCTCTGAAAATGAGGTTGAATATGAGTTTGTTGAAAGATTGGAGAATTTTGATGCAGTAATTGCTACAGGTAGTAATAACACGGCGAGATATCTAGAATATTACTTTAAAAATTACCTTCATATCATCAGAAAAAACAGAACGTCAATTGCTGTTTTAAAAGGTGATGAAACGCCTGAAGAATTACAGCTTTTAGCGAAAGATATTTTCCAGTATTTTGGTTTGGGTTGTAGAAATGTAACCAGACTCTTGATTCCGCAGGATTTTTTAATTGACCGACTGTTTGAAAACTTTTTAGATTACCAGGAGATTATCAATCATAATAAATATGCCAATAATTATGAATATAATAGGGCAGTTTATCTTTTAAATCAGGAAAAATTCTGGGATAATAATTTTGTAATGCTGAAAGAAGATGATAAACTTTTTAGTCCGCTTTCTGTAATTAATTTCAGCAGATATTCATCTTTGGATGAAGTGAAGAACTTTATCAGTGATAATGAAGAAAATATTCAATGTGTTGTTGCTAAAGATGAATTGGGTCTGGATTCTGTTAAATTAGGAGACGCACAAAATCCAGGTTTAGACACTTATGCCGATAATGTTGATACAATGAAATTTTTATCATTAATTTAATTCTTTGTATCTTTCCATCAACCAATTATTACATTATTATGAAAAATTTATTGCTTATTCTTGCTGTTGTAGCCTTTCAACTGGGCTTTTCACAAAACAGTCAGATTAAAATTGTTGAAAGCAAAAAAATTGAACTGACTTCTGAATTAAGTAAAGATAAAATTGAATTATATAACAAACAGTTTCTAAAGTTTGTAACCGCTCTGAAAGCTTCTGATAAACAGGTAATCAGCGCGTTAATCTCTGATAAAGTGAAAGATGTAGTGACGGATAATGTCATTCAAAAATTATCGGGTGGAATAAGTTTCGACAGACAGACAGAAGTTTATAAGTCCGGATATCAGAAATTATTGGATAATGAAACGTATCCTGCAATTCAGTATAAATATGTTGGAGATCAATCTGTTCCGCCAAAGGATATTATTACAGTAATCTTTGAAAATGATGGAAAAATTCTTGGTGTGAAGCCGGAATACAGTAAATAATTTAGAAGTTAGAAATTAGAGGTTAGAAGTTGGTTTCTGCTTATTGTAAAAAAATAAAATTAAAATAAATTAAAAACTATGATGACAGATGTTTTAGTCGCGCACTCTTCAGATGTTGAAAAGGAAAGCTTTTACAAGAAGACGTATTTACACGTAGCTTTATCAATCCTTGCATTCATCGGGGTTGAAGCGGTTTTGCTTAATGTTGTACCGGAAAGGCTGATTGCCGCCATGTTTGCCCAAAGATTTGCCTGGCTGCTGATTATTGGGGTATTTTGGTTGGCTTCAGTTTTGGCTACAAAATGGTCTCTTTCCCAGAGTAAATCAACACAGTATTTCGGGCTTGCATTTTATGTTTTGCTTGAGGCTGTTATTTTCCTTCCGTTGATTTATATTGCTACTGTTTACTCCGGCGGGCAGGTGATTTATCAGGCTGCAATGTTGACGATTGCTATGTTTACAGGGATTTCTGCAGTTGCTTTTACATCTAAAAGAGATTTTTCATTTTTAAGAAATATCATCGTTATTGGAGGATTTATTTCTATAGGATTGATCGTTGCCGGAATGATTTTCGGCTTCAATCTTGGACTTTGGTTTTCCGTGGGAATGGTGATTCTTGCTTCTGCAACTATTTTATATCAGACAAGCAAGCTTAAGGATGCTTACAGTACGAATCAGTATGTAGGGGCGTCTTTGCAGTTGTTTGCTTCAATTATGCTTTTGTTCTGGTATATTTTGAGCATTTTGATGAGCAGAAGAAGTTAATGCTGAGAGTTATAAATTATAAGTTTTGAGTTATGAGTTTTCATTGCGAAATTTATAATTCATTTTATAAACCCAAAAAAATCCTGATGTTTTTCATCGGGATTTTATTTTTATCAAAACACAAATTTTGGCTAATATTTTTCACCAATTAATACAAAGATAAATTAGTGTTTATTTGTGTTAAAATTACTTGTCAATTGATCCTAAAACCTTTTGAGCAAAAGAGTTTAAGGCATCCTTTTCGCTCATTCCGTTTTGTACATTAGCGTGAACTTCCAAAGCTCCGCAGATGTTTGTAATTAATTCTCCGGCTACGTTTAGATCTTCATCACTTGTCCCTCTGAACTCGCAGAAGCTTTCTAAAACTTCCAACGTTTTTTCAAGGTTTTCAGGAGTCTGATTTTGATAAAACTGTCTGATTACAGGTAACTTCATAATTACAATTCATTAAATAAATTAATTAAACTTTCAGCCTGATTGCTCTGAACCTGATTCACCAATTCACCGTTTCTGAAGATTGCAAAAGTAGGTAAATTATCAACTTTAGCCAATTTTCTGCTTTCCGGTAATTTTTCTGCATCTACATATAGGAAAGGGATACTGTCGTTTTCAGAAGCTAATTTTTTGAATTTCGGCTTCATAATTCTGCAGTTTCCGCACCATGTTGCTCCGTACTGAACCACCACTTTTTCATTATCGCTTACAATATTCTGCAGCGTATCTTCTGTTAATTCTGTATACATTAAGGTAATTTTTTAATTTGAAAATTTGAGAATGTGTTAATGGCAAAAGTTATTTTGAAGAATTTTGCCTTGAAAAATAAAGAGAAAATGAGATAATTCTAAAAGAATCCTGAGATTGATTTTCAAATTATCTCATTTTCAATCAACACATTGTATTAGTTCTTAGCTAAATATTCAGCTGTAGAATTTCTGTCAGCTTTCATCGCGTCTTTTCCTTCTTCCCAGTTTGCAGGGCAAACCTCACCATGCTTCTGAACGTGAGTATAAGCATCGATTAGTCTTAAATATTCTTTTACGTTTCTACCAAGAGGCATATCATTTACAGACTCATGGAATACTTTTCCTGTTTCATCGATAAGATATGTTGCTCTGTAAGTCACGTTAGAACCTGTGAAAACTTCTTCACCTTCTTCATTGTATTCGAAATCCTGATCAACAATTCCCAATAGGTTAGCCAATTGTCTGTGAGTATCAGCTAAAAGCGGGTAAGTAACCCCTTCAATACCTCCGTTGTCTTTTGAAACGTTCAGCCAAGCGAAGTGTACTTCGTTTGTATCGCAAGAAGCTCCGATTACTTTAGTGTTTCTTTTTTCGAATTCACCTAAAGCCTCCTGGAAAGCGTGAAGCTCAGTCGGGCAAACGAAAGTGAAATCTTTTGGATACCAGAATAAAAGAACTTTTTGCTGATTAGCCGTTGCTTCTTCAAAGATGTTGATTCTAAGATCATCACCCATATCAGACATTGCATCTACTGTTACATTTGGGAATTTTTTTCCTACTAAAGACATAATTTTCTTGTTTTTATTTAAATTTCTGATGCAAATATATAAATATTTCGTCTATCGAACAAGTTGATATTGATAAATAAAATCTATAATTGTTTTTGATGTTGTACAAAATAAAAAAGCCCTGAATCCAGGGCTTTTACTTTATTTTAGTAACCAAATATTTCGGTTAAGCTAAGTTTTTTCACTTCACCGAGTTTCTGCATATCGGCTTCTTTTACTTTATCCTGAGAAGCCACAAGACAATAGGTGAAATTCTTACCTTTCATTTCCTTATCGTGGAAATTATTAATATCGGCAAACGTCAATTTTGGTGACTGTTCGTAGATATTCTTCCTGATATCCGAATTATTTCCAAGCTTTTGAGATCTTAAATAAGTGAAAATAATTCCGTCCTGCGTAATTCTTTCGGCAGCGATAGATTTTTTTAATCCGTTTTTAGCTGTTTCAAACAGTTGTTGAGATTGCGGAAGCGTTGTTAAAAGCTCATTCATTGCTGTTGTAGATTCATTGAATTTATCAGCCTGAGTTCCAACGTATGCCATAATAATATCCTTATCCTCTTTTTTACTTGGTAGAGAGAAATAAGAATAAGTGGAATATGCCAATGCCTTAGATTCTCTGATCGTTTGGAACACTACAGAACCCATTCCGCCACCGAAATAATTGTTGAATAAACTCACAGTAGGAGTGATACTGGAATTATAGGCTTCACCGTTTCTCACCCAGAAAACTTCCGCCTGAACCATGTCATAATGAGCAAACAAGACCTTATTCTTGTCTGTCGGGATTTGTGCAAAAGTTTTAGACTTCGGCATATCTTTCAATGAATTCGAAACTTTATGAATTGGAGTTAAGGAAGCCGTTAACTCATTTCCGGATTTCGGACCGTAATACAATATTTTATGTTTAAAATTAAACAAATCATGAAGCACATTCACCAAGTCTTCTGCCTTCAAAGCATCCAGTTCCGCGTCACTTAAAGTATTGTTGAACGGATTTTGCGAACCATACTGAGCATAACTTCTAAGTCCGGCCATGATGGTCGATTTGTTTTGCTTCGCATTATCTCTTGATTTTTTTAATCTTGCTTTGTAAGCATCCAGTGCTTTCTGGTCCGGCTGGCAATTTTTAATCAAATCTTCAAATAAAGCTGCTGTTTTATCAAAATTTTCATTCAACCCTTCGAGCGTTACATAAGTTTCTTCATTTCCTGCACTTACATTAAAGCTTGAAGCCAGTTTGTAAAACTCTTTGCTGATGTCTTCCGAAGATTTGTTTTTTGTACCTAAATATTGAAGATATTCTGCGGCCAATGGAAGCATTTTATTATTCCATTTTCCGGAATCGAAGTAGTAATATAATCTGAATAAAGGATTGTCTGTATTTTTTACAGAAAGAACATCTACACTTCCTAATTTATTTTTTGTAATGTCTTTATCAAAATTCAGCCAGACCGGAGATATCGGAGATTCCGGCATTTGATTGATTTTATTAAGGAACTGGGAATTGTCTTCTCTGTTTACAGAAACAGGAGTGATGGCCGGTTTGTCAACCTTTGCAATATTTTTATCTTCACCTTTTCTCTTGTAGACAGCAACATAATTATTTGCCTGAAGGTATCTCGACGCAAAATCCATAATGTCTTTTTTCGTCAGCTTCGAAATCTCATCAACATAGGCCAATTGTGTTTTATGGTCAACCTCAGAAGTGAATTCATCCATCAAAGACTCAGCTCTGGACGAATATTTTTCGTATTTCTGAATAACGTTTTTCTTTTCGTTATTAATAATTGACTGAAGGAGATCATCTGAAAATTCTCCTTTTTTCAGTTTTTCAATTTCCTGAAGCAACAGGTTTTTTACTTCATCCAAAGATTGTCCTTCCGTAGGATTTCCCTGTAGCAAAAGAACCGAATAATCCTTTAAAACATAAGGAAAAGCATACGCAGCCAGCAATTTTTGTTTTTTAATAAGGTCAAGATCAATCAGTCCGGCCTGTCCGTTTGTCAGCATACTTCCGATAAAATTGAGCATTCTAGCGTCCTGAGTAGAAGCTCCCGGAAATCTGAATCCAATGGTAATATTCTCCGGATTCGGGCCGTAAACTTCCCTGATAATAGGAGAGGTGATAGGGCTTTCCGTACCAATTTTATATTCAGGAACCGGCTTTGATTTCATATAAGAAAACGCCTTGTCAATTTTCGCGATCATTTCATCAGGATTGAAATCTCCGGACATAATTATCCCCATATTGTTGGGAACATAATAATTGTTGAAATATTCTCTGATTGCCTTTAATGAAGGGTTTTTCAAATGCTCAATAGTTCCGATTGTAGTTTGTTTTCCATAATTGTTATTAGGGAAAATTGCCGCAAACATGGCTTCATATACCTTTCTTGGATCGTTATCAAGACCTCTGTTTTTTTCTTCATAAACAGCCTCCAGCTCGGTGTGGAAAAGCCTTAGAACCGGCCGCCTGAACCTTTCTGCCTGAACTGCCAGGAATTTATCCGCAACATTCGCAGGAATATCTTCTGTGTAAACGGTCTGCTCGAAAGATGTGAAGGCATTTGTTCCGTCGGCGCCCATTCCGGACATCATTTTATCATATTCATTGGCGATGGCATATTTTGATGCTTCACCGGAAATTTTATCAATTTCTTTGTAAATTTCTTTACGTTTTGCTTCGTCTTTCGTTTGGTTGTACTTTTCATAAAGCGCGTCAATCTGATCCAGAAGCGGTTTTTCTTTAGCCCAATCCTTAGACCCGAATTGATCTGTCCCTTTGAAAAGCATGTGCTCAAGATAATGCGCCAACCCTGTATGATCAGACGGATCGGTTTTACTTCCCGCTTTTGTAGCAATAAAAGTCTGGATTCTAGGATCTTTTTTGGTCGGACTTAAAATTACCGTTAGTCCGTTCTTTAAAGTATAATATCTTGCTGAAGTCGGGTCATTGGTAACATATTTGTAATTGTATCCGTTCGATGTCGCTTCTTTCCATTGGAAATCCTGTCCGTAAGCATATCCGCAGTAACTTGCTGCTGCAATGCTCGTTGCAATTGTGATTCTTTTTAAAAAATTCATTTTAATCTAATTTTTTGTTCAGTGATTATTAATATTTTGTTTAATTGAATTTCTCTAGTAAATTTTTAATTCTTTTCATAGCCTCCATCAAATCTTCTTCTGATGCTGCATAAGAGAATCTGATACATTCCGGGCTCCCGAAAGAAACTCCGCCAACGCAGCCTACATGGGCTTTTTCTAAGATAAACATTGCAAAATCATCGGAATCTTTAATTTCAATTCCATCCAAAGTTTTTCCTATATAATACGAAACATCCGGAAAGAAATAGAATGCAGCCTTTGGCAAAACAACTTTAAATCCGGGAATTTCTTTAATTAAATCATACACAAGATCTCTTCTTTTTTTGAAGGCATCGATCATGTATTTGTATTCTGAAGGATCGGTTTTTAAAGCTACGATTGAAGCTCTCTGCGCCATTGTATTCGCTCCGCTCGTCATCTGTCCCTGGATTTTTTCACAAGCCTTTGCCAGCCATTCCGGACATGCAGAATACCCAATTCTCCATCCTGTCATTGCAAAAGCCTTTGACATTCCGTTGATTACAGCTGTCTGCTCATAAACCTCAGGAAATTGAGCGATAGAAGTTGTTTTAGTTTCGTAATTGATATATTCGTAGATTTCGTCTGAAATTACCGTTACATGAGGATATTTAGCAATAACTCTGGCTATGGATTTTAATTCGTCATACGTATAATATCCACCAGAAGGGTTGCATGGCGAACTAAACAAAACCGCTTTTGTTTTATCCGTAATTGCTTCTTCCAATTGTTCGGCAGTGATTTTAAAATCAGTAACATACGAGGTCGGAAGCATCACAGAAGTCCCTCCCATCATTTTTACCATTTCGTCATAGCTTACCCAATACGGATTAGGAAGAATCACTTCGTCACCATCGTTAAGAAGTGATGCTAAAACATTTAAAATAGCCTGTTTTGCACCATTTGAAACACAGATTTGCGTTGGTTTGTATTCTAAATTATTATCTCTTTTTAATTTATAAGCAATTGCTTCACGGAGCTCTAAAAATCCGGGAACAGGAGAGTAATGACTGTAATTTTGGTTGATTGCATCAAAAGCGGCCTGTTTTATATTGTCGGGAACATCAAAATCCGGCTCGCCTAAAGTTAAACTGATAACGTCTATTCCGCTGGCTTTCATCTCTCTAGCCTTATTAGACATTACAAAAGTCTGAGAGTAACCAAGTCTTTTTACTCTATCTGAAAGTTTGTTCATATATGTATTTCCATTTTAAACAAATATATAAAAAAACCGTTCTCCGAGAAATTTTTGTAAGCTTATTAGTTTTTGCTGGATTCTAGATGTTTTAAATCTTTTACTTACATCTAATCTCACACCTCAAACTTCCATCTTCCAGCCTTTATACATCAAAAATTGAAATAAAAACTTATTTTTGCTTTTTATAATATTTCACATGTCTACAACGTTACTATTAAAATACTTTCCGGATCTTACAGAAACACAGATTGAACAGTTCAACAAATTGGAGGATTTATACAAAGAATGGAACGAAAAAATCAACGTAATTTCACGGAAAGATATGGAATCCCTGTATGAAAAGCATATTTTACATTCCTTAGGAATTGCAAAAGTAATGGAGTTTGCACCGGGAACAAAAGTTTTGGATATTGGGACAGGCGGCGGTTTTCCCGGAATTCCACTGGCTATTTTATTTCCTGAGACAGAATTTACCTTAATTGATTCAATAGGAAAAAAAATAAGCGTGGTGAATGCTGTTGCAGAAGGAGTTGGATTGAAAAATATAACTGCAATTCATGGAAGAGCGGAAAAATTAAAGGAAAAATTCCATTTTGTAGTAAGCCGTGCAGTTACGCAAATGCCGGAATTCCTGAGATGGCTGAAAGGCAAATTTGAAAAAGAACAGTTCAATGCCAAGCATAACGGAATTTTATATTTAAAAGGTGGAGACCTTGCGGAAGAGCTTGCCGGACTTAAATGTGAAATCTTCAACTTAAAAAGCTATTTTGATGAAGAATTTTTTGATACCAAGAAAGTAGTGTATCTATCAAAAGGAAATTTTAATTCTTAATTTAACATAATTGAGGAATAATTTTTGCTAAATTTATAGTAATAATCAAAATATTGTAGTCATGAAAAAATTTTTCCATATTGGGTTTTCTACTTTAATTTTAGGATTATTTTTTACTTCATGTAATGACGATGATGACTATCAGACGATAGAATCTATAGATAAAATTAAAATCGACAGTGTGAAAATTGTAAATGATACCATGGACGTTTTCAGCGTACAAAGTATCAAGACTTTTTCCACATATCCGTCTCATTGTGAAGGATTTTACGGATATGATTATATTCACAATGACAGCTCTTCAAGAACAGTGACGGCTTATAAATATATCACTAACGGACCTTGTACGCAGGATAGTTACACAGCGGCAAGCCAGATTAATTTCAGTCCGCAACATGTTGGTACATACACTTTTAAATTCTGGAACGGTGCCAATAATTATATCACAAAAACAATTGTAGTTGAATAGAAAAATGAAATGGATTTTTGCAGTTTGTTTTCTGATTACCAATATGTTATTTGGCCAGAAAATATATTGGAATGAAGGAAGAAAGCTGACCTGGAATGATTTTAAAAGCAACATAAACCGTAAAGGGGGAGACAATGTAGTTGCTTATACCAACTGTGGCTGGATTTATTCTTATGAAAAATCTTCAGATCCTAAAGCTCCGGTAAAAATAAAAGTAGAAACGGTTTTCAATATAGATAAATCCTGGAAAGATGTAAAGCGAATCAATGATTACGTCTTATTGCATGAACAAAAGCACTTTGATGTAGCAGAGGTTTTTGCCAGAAAATTAAGAAAAGAGATTTCGGAAAAAATTAGGACATCTTCAGATTTTGATAAATATTTTAAAGGTATTTATAACAGAATCCTTAAAGAATATCAGGACTTCCAAAGAGCTTATGACGGCGAAACAAAGAATGGAATGGTTGAGGAAAAACAATCAGAATATAATCGTATTATTGCTGAAGAATTAGAAAATTATAAAAGCTATAAAACGCCTTGAAATTTCTCAACAAAATCATTCATGAATTATTAGCCCAAAACTCGGATTTATCTGCGTTTAACATTGTTTTGCCCGGGAAACGCCCGATCGTTTTTATCCGGCAAATTCTGGAAGAAAATAACTATTCCGGATTTCTTCCGAACTTTTTTACTATTGAAGAACTGATTAACAGAATTGCCGATAAACAGGCTATTCAGGGAATTGCTTTGTGGTTGTTTGCCTTCGATGTTTACAAAAGCCTAAATCTTATTCCGAATGATGATTTTGCGGATTTTTTGAAATGGTTTCCTACTTTACAAAAGGATTGGGATGATATCCTAAAATTTTCTGAAAATGACCAGGCTGTTTTGCAATATATGTTTGATGAGGAAAGAATTAAAGACTGGGCACAGGATCTGGGAGAAGATGATAATATTCCAAGAAAAAAATTCTTGAATTTCTGGAAAAACATGAATGTTTTTCTTCCTGTTTTAAAAGAAAAACTACAGGAAAAAAACTGGGCGACTTCCGGAATGATTCATGAGACAGCAAAAGCAAGAATTGTTGATTTTGCAAAAAACACGAATGAACAATTTGTTTTTTGTGGGTTTAATGCTTTTACTCCGGCTGAAGAAAAGCTGGTCAGAAGCCTTTTACAATGGAATAAAGGACAATGTTTTTTCCAGGCAGACCATTATTATTTTGATGATGAAAGGCAGGAAGCAGGAAAGTTTCTGAGAAATCATAAAACCTGGAAGGAATTCAATGACAGTCGTGCTTTTCAATGGATTGAGGATGATTTTAATCAACCAAAAAACATAAAAGTTTACGAAGTTTCCGGAAATATTACCCAAACGAAAATTTTACCGGAAATTTTTAAAGAAATAGAAAATAAAACATATTCTAATACTGCGGTTGTTTTACTAGATGAAAATCTCCTTCCGGCAAGTTTAGATGTTATGTACAGTGTTCAGAATCTGAATATTACAATGGGGTTCCCTTTGAAAAACCTTTCATTTTCTAATGCCATCAAACAACTTTTCTACCTGCAAAAACAATTAGAGAAAAATAAATCTTCTTACTATTACCGTGATATTTTTCCAATCCTTGAAGAACTCCCTAAAGATGTTGAGGATGAAGTCATTATCAATAATTTCAAAGCGAAAATAGAGGAGAGGAATATTGTCTACATCTCGAAAAAATTATTGAATGAGCTTCTTGGTTCGCTTTCATATTTTAATTTACTTCAAAAAGCAGATTCTACCAATGGCTATTTAGATGCGCTCATTGCGTTTTGCAAGAAAATAAAATGGTTGGAAATAGATGATATTCAATATGAAAACGTATCTCACTTCGAGAATGCCTTTAGGATTATAAAAAACCAATTGTCACCCTATCAGTTTGAGATCAAAATGGAAACATTGGAAATCTTGATCAATCAGCATATTAATTCTGAAAGTATTGATTTTCAAGGTGAACCATTGCGCGGACTGCAAATTATGGGGCTTTTGGAAACCCGTCTTCTTAATTTTGAAAACGTGATTATGCTTTCCGTAAATGAAGGAAAATTACCTTTAGGAAATTCACAAAATACCTATATTCCATTCGATATCAGAAGATTTTTTGATCTCCATACTTTCTTGGAAAATGACAGTATTTATGCTTACCATTTTTATAGGTTGATCCAGGATTCTAAAAATGTGCATCTGTTGTTCAACGCTTTAAGTTCTGGTGTAAATACAGGCGAAAAGAGTAGGTTTATCACGCAGATTGAAATGGAAAGTTCCCATCAAATCGAACACCTGATTATTGAGAATTCTTCAGAGCCTATTATCACTCAGCCAATCGAAATTTCAAAGACCGATATCGTTCTTGAAAGACTTCAAAAATGGAAAGAAAAAGTTTCGGCTTCACACCTGACAAGCTATCTTTACAATCCGATTGATTTCTATCTTTCAAAAATTTTGAACAGCTCAGAAACTGATGAAATCGAAGAAGAATTATCTGTGAAGAATTATGGGAATTTGGTTCACTACACACTTCAAGAAGTTTATGAAATATTAAAAGGTAAAGTTTTAAAAGAAAGTGATTTAAGAGATTCAATTAAAGCAATAGATCAATATATTGAAACTGCTATTGAAAAGCTTAAACACCAACCTGAATTTTATGAAAAAGGAATGAACTTTATTCATAGAGCGATTGCAAAAAAAGTAATTGAAAGTATTCTGAATTTCGATCTTGAATTGGTGAAAAAAGGAAATAAACTGGAAATTATTGATATAGAAAGAAGGTTTGAAAATGTAGATTTTTATCTCGAAGAAAATGATAAAATTTCTTTCTTTGGATTTATTGATAGAATTGACAGACTTAATGGAACCTTACGAATTATCGATTATAAAACCGCAAAAATCAAGAATCTTACGGTAAAAATTGATGATACCAATGTGGATGCATATTTCCACAGTAACGACCGTAAACAGGCACTCCAACTATGTATTTACCAGTATGTTGTACAGAATCTTCCTGAGTTTTGGGGCTTTCCGGTTGAGACAGGAATCTGGAGCTTTGCAGAAGCCAGAAAAGGTGTTGTTTCTCTTCAGTTTGAAAAGGGAAATATTGATGATGCCATGAAATCCGTTAAAAGTCTTATTCAGGAAATTTTGAATCCGGATATTCATTTTACGGAGACGATTAAGCCATACTCAAACTAAAAAATGCACCTCAATTTGAAGTGCATTTTTATTATTGTTAATCAAATTATTAGGCCTTATAACTTCACTTTTCTATTAACAGTTTTTCCGTTTTTTAAAGTTGCATTCACAAGATAAATTCCTGGCTCTAAACTATTTGAGTTGAAATCATTTTTATTAACTTCCAAGTTTTGAATCAAAGCTCCTGAAATACTGTAGATTACAATATTTTTTATTTCCTCTCTGGATTTTATAATTATTTGTTTATTCTGAGTGAAAATATTAATGCTTTCCCCGGGAGTAGGGCCTTCAACTCTTTTATTAAATTGAAGATTGTAAAATTGAGTTACAACTTCAAATGTATAATCCTGATTTTTAAGAGTATTTAAATTAACACCTCCATCCTGAATATATTGTTCCTGTAAAATTGTTTTAACAAGATTTTTATTTTCATCAAAAATATTAACTGCTTTCAGTTCTTCTGTGTTTATTTTCAATTCCAGAATATTTTTATTGTAAGATTTTACAATTTCATTTTCTTCAATTGTTTTCGGAGTATTTTTGATGTAAGGAATAAGTTGGGTTTTATTATTTTCAGCCACTTTCAATAAGTAAACTCCGTCTTTTAATGCAGAAAGATTATTGCTTACAGCTGTTTTGCTTTGTGAATTTTCTTTATTAAAATCTGTGATTTCAATTAATTCTTTTCCGTTCAATTCAGGTTTTATTTGAGAACTGTAAATACCAGTAACCTTAGAAGAAATATTTGTAGAATTTTTTGAAGTCAACATTGCCCATTCATTGAAAAGTCCACCGCTTCTCAGCGTATTAAACTTTGCATTTGATGCCAAAACAAACGGAAGAATACCGCCGACGTGATCCAGTGGTCCCCAATAGAAGGCTTCCAGCTTATATTTATTAAGATCCCACCAAGGATAATAGCCTTGCTGTGTTACC
This sequence comes from Chryseobacterium sp. IHB B 17019, assembly GCF_001456155.1. NCBI lineage: Bacteria > Pseudomonadati > Bacteroidota > Flavobacteriia > Flavobacteriales > Weeksellaceae > Chryseobacterium > Chryseobacterium sp. IHB B 17019. The sequence continues at coordinate 1,412,155 of NZ_CP013293.1, forward strand.
AGGGTTTTTGCTGTGTTTTCCGGATTAATAGCAAGATCAATAGTGGAATGCCCTAAAGTAGTAGGAGTTTTGTTGTACCAATCATAGACATCACTTGCCCGCAGACATTGTCTTAGCTTACTGTTTTGATTATTAGTTACATCCGTTATAAAATTCGTTGTAAATAGTTTTCTCCAGATTACAGGTCCCCAAAGCATGCCACCATTTTCCTGAATCACATGATAGTTGTATTTATCAAGATATTCCGGAGAAATTACCTCTGAAATATTGTTGGTGTAGCTCTTGTAACCCAGATCATTACACGTATTTACTACATTTGCGAGAAAAGAAGAGAACGGATAGAATTCTTTTTCCACAACACCTTTTTGCATCGTAGCACCGGAAAAGTCATAAGGACCGTCTCCCATATACGCATATTTAAATTTTAAATTGGTTGGATTAGAAATGCTTAATTTTTTTAAGGTTGACATCGCAGCATGTCCTCCTTGAGAATATCCGGAAATAAAATATTCATCGTAACGTTTTACACCTTGCTGCACAAGAATTTTATTGGCTGCCGTTACAAAATCTACCGTTGCGCTGGCCTCGGTAGGATAGTGCACGTATGGGTGAGTTCCCTGTCCGGTTCCCATCCCTACATAGTCGGGAGCCATCAGAATATATCCGTTCAAAACATAAGAAAGTTCTACTGCGAAACCTACTGTCGATACGCCTTTTAAATTTGAAGGGACATTGTTTCTGTTATCCGTTGTTCCGTGTTCGGAAACTACTGTTGAAAGCTTATAATTCACTTTAGGATACATGATAAGTCCGGTGGCTTTTACCAAAATGTCTTTTTCATTTTTAGTATAATATGTTACTTTATAGGCTCTTAAGCCAACATTAAAGCCATTTAAATAACTTACAAAATCCGGTGTATTCTGACTTCCAAGATTATTTGAAATAAAATTAACAACACCCTGTGGGGTAAGATCAAGCTTCTGTTCGACACTGAAAACGTCTCCTGCTTGTTGGGAAAAATAGAAAGGGGCAGTGATCCCCGATAAAATAATAAGGATTTTTTTCATAATTTGATTTTTTTGTGCTGTTAAATTATATTTTTAAAACAAAACTTTCGATATTCTGAATATTAATAGCTATTCATTGAATACAAGTTCTTTGATTATTGCTAAAAAGAAAAAGAGCCTGAACAGCGTCAGACTCTTTTGTTTATCAATGTTTAATCAATTATCAGAAAGCATTAATTCCTGTAATGTCCAATCCTGTAATTAATAAATGAACATCATGAGTTCCCTCGTAAGTGATCACAGATTCAAGGTTTGCGGCGTGTCTCATCATTGGGAATTCACCCATAATACCCATTCCGCCAAGAATTTGTCGGGATTCTCTTGCGATATCAATAGCCATTTTCACATTATTTCTTTTGGCCATTGAAATTTGTGCAGGAGTTGCCTTATGATTATTTTTAAGTGTTCCTAATTGTAAGCAAAGTAACTGAGCCTTAGTTATTTCCGTTAAAAATTCAGCTAGTTTTTTCTGTTGAAGCTGGAAAGATCCGATTGGTTTTCCGAACTGCTTTCTTTCCTTAGAATATTGAACAGCAGTACAATAGCAATCGATCGCTGCACCAATTACGCCCCAAGAAATTCCATATCTTGCTGAATTTAAACAAGATAAAGGTCCTTTTAATCCTGTAACATTCGGAAGTAGATTTTCCTTCGGAACTTTTACATTATTAAATACCAATTCCCCTGTTTTTGAAGCCCTTAGACTCCATTTATTGTGAGTTTCCGGTGTTGTAAAACCTTCCATTCCTCTTTCAACGATCAATCCCTGAACTTTTCCTTCTTCATTTTTCGCCCAAACAACGGCAATATCGCAAAGAGGAGAGTTTGTGATCCACATTTTTGCCCCATTCAGAAGATAATGATCGCCCATATCTTTAAAATTCGTTTCCATAGAACCCGGATCCGAACCGTGATTAGGCTCTGTAAGACCGAAAGAACCAATCATTTCTCCGGCAGCCAGTTTGGGTAAATATTTTCTTTTTTGCTCCTCAGAACCAAATTCATTAATAGGAAACATTACCAGAGAACTCTGTACAGAAGCCGCAGAACGTACTGCAGAATCGCCTCTTTCCAACTCCTGCATAATCAACCCGTAAGAAATCTGATCAAGACCCGAACCACCATATTCAACCGGAATATATGGACCCAAAGCTCCAATTTTACCTAATTCTTTCATTAAGCCCGGCAAATCTGTATGATTTTGTGCAGCCTGATCAATTTGTGGCATTACAAAACTTTCTACCCAGTCTCTTACAGATTGACGGATGAGTTTATGTTCTTCAGTAAGTAAAGCATCGATCCCAAAATAATCTGGAATGCTTGTAAGGGAATAATATGACATTGTAATTTAATTTCCCTAAAAGTAAGACTTTTCAGTATTTCAGGAAAATTTTTTTTAAACGCCTGTGAATAGTTGATTATTAATTGTTTAATCAGATATTTAATTTAAAAAATAGGTTAATTAATTTTCGTCTTCGTTGGAAATAGGGTATTGGCTGGTAGAATTATGAACCTTTGATTTAAATTTATATAAATAAGGAGCTTTATTGGCCGAACCGTCGTATAGCTTTTCCAGTCGATCTAAAATGTTTAAGCTCAATATTTTACGTTGAAAATTATTTCTTCTGAATTTTTGACCTAAAATAGTTTCGTACAATGACTGCAGATCTTTCATGGTAAATTTTTCAGGAAGGAGATTACTTGCGGCAACTTCCGTATTGATGTTCATTCTCAGGTATTCAAGGCCGGTTTCGATGATTCTGTCATGGTCGAAGGCCATCTTTGGAAGATTGTCTACTTCAAACCATTCACAGCTTTCATTGAAGGCGTCAGGAAACGTATTTGCCATCGAAAAATCAATCAAACTACAATATCCAACGGTAATGAATCTTTGGAAAATCCAGTGATCTTTGGGAACTTCAATTCCTTTATTATTTAAAAGAATTTGGTGAACATTATTCTCCGTTCTGTCGATTCTCCCGAATGTGTGAAACTGTTTCAGGAAAATATCTTTAAGATGCGTTCTTTCGTGTAAAACACGTTCGGCTGCCTCACGAAGGTCTTCATCATTAAAAACAAAACCGCCGGGAAGTGACCACAAATTGAGGTCGTGGTACTTCAAAAGTAAGACTTTCAGGATGTTATTATGAAAACCAAATATGGTACAGTCAACAGATACATGCGCTACAAAATCTTTTGTATCAATGAGTTCCCGAAGAGTTTCTTTGTTTTTTTCGTTCCTGATTTTCATGACAGTAAAAATAAAATTATTTTCTAAATGTTTTGTCAGCAAGTTTAAAATAAATTAAACTTATCGTAAATAACACAGTTACAGCCATTAAAATATATAAAGAATAAAAGCTTAAAAGCTGGTTTCCAAATAAAACGGACATGATGATTGAGCTCACAGAGCTTCCAAGAGATGAAAAAATGACAATTAATGAGGTAAAAAGATTGGCTTTCGTCTTATCAACCTGAGCGATCATTTTTGAATTAATAACAGGGTAGAGCGGTGATAAAAATAGCCCTAATACAGGAAATAAGAATAGCAGCACCTTTGAATCGTCTGCATCAAAAAATTGTATCCCGATGATAACGATTAAGACCAAAATGATTAATGACAAGCATAAAGTATAATATTTTGACAGTGAAAATCTCTGGATAATATTTGCCGTAATTGTTCTTCCAACATAGGAAAAAAGCGCCAGAAAAGATGAAGCCTGAAGGGCAAAAAAGGAATTGACCTTCAAATGATTTTTATAAAAAGACGGTAGCCAGGAATTAAAGCTCTGCTCAACAAAAACAATGGAAAAAATTACTGCTAAAAATATAATCATCAGTGGATTAATAAGTTTAGAAAGATCCCTGATAATATTATCTTTTTCTAATTTAACAGGTTCGGAAATCGGAAGCCTTGAGAACAGAAATATCGTAACGGCAGATAAAACTGAGATTGATATAAACCCAAATTTCCAGTATTCTGAAAACTGACTGGAAATCAGCCATCCAAAACCCGTGTTTACCACAAAAATACCAATCATAAATGATGCTTCCACACTATTCATTATTTTTGCAAGAGATTTTTCATCTGAAATATTGTTTCTGATAATCCCGAAAACACAAATTTTTCCAATTGCAAAACATGTCCCGATAATTGCAAACCAGAGCTTATAAAACCAAAAAACTTCAACAAACGGTAAGATAAGTGAACAAATCCCAACAATTGTTAACGCTAATATTAATGCTTTTTTTGTCCCTATTTTACTGATAAAATTTACTGCAAAAAGTGAAATAAACGCAATAGGAAGATCCTTAAATGATTCTAAAAAACCAAGCTTTTCATAAGTTATTTTTGCATCGGAAAGTTGAAGAATTACAATACCCATGCAGTTTAAGACCATTGAGAATATTAAAAAAGTAAGCTTTAAGGGTAGTGAAATATTGGAGAGCTTGGTCGTCATTTTGGGGACAGTTTTTATTGTTTTTTGAGAAAAATTTACAGCTTATTAGCTAAAATTTATGCCTTTGAAGTCCCAAAAATAAACGAAATATTAAAATATTTATTAATAAAATGTTAATTATTTAAAAAAAAATATATTTTTATTGTCTCAATTTGAGAATTAAAAAACTAACTGTATATGAATGTAAAAATATCAAGAAGTTTGGGAGTGGTTGCAGTGCTTTATTTTACTGCAAATTTCAGCGCCCAAAACACAGCGAGTGATACCGTTTCCAAAGAGACAAAAATCGAGGAAGTGGTAATGATCGGTTACGGTACTCAGAAGAAGAGTAATGTGACAGGAGCGATCTCAAGTATTAAAGCCAGCGATATCGAAAATATTCCGGCGGGTAAACCGGAACAGGTATTGCAGGGTAGAGCCGCAGGGGTAAACGTAATCACAAATTCCGGACAGCCGGGCTCTTCAGCAACAATTCGTGTGAGAGGTATTACCAGTTATTATTCCAACAACGATCCGCTTTGGGTAGTGGATGGTATTGTGGTTGATGGTATTGGCTGGCTAAACCAGTCTGACATTGAAAGCATGGAAGTACTGAAAGATGGAGCATCTTCTGCAATTTATGGTGTTTCTGCTGCGAGAGGTGTAATCTTGGTAACCACCAAAAAAGGAAAAAAAGGAAGATTAAATCTTTCATACAACGGGTCTTATGGTACAGCAAGAGCTGCCAGAAAATTGGACTTATTGAATGCTACTCAATATGCAACAATTCTTAATGAAGCATATGTAAACGGCGGGCAAAATCCTGTTTTTCAGAATCCACAATCATTAGGAGCAGGAACTGATTGGCAGGACGCAATTTTTAGTACGGGAGAAAGATCCAATCATGAGGTCAGCATTAGCGGTGGAAATGAAAAATCTACTTTCTACGGATCATTCGGATACTTTGATCAGACGGGTATTGTGATGAGTGATATATCTTATTATAAAAGATTAACAGGACGTTTAAACTCTACTCATAAATTGACAAATTGGTTAACAGTTGGACAAACTTTTGCCTATACACATACACAATCACAGGGAATTAATGCTAACGGTGAATTTGGGGGACCATTAAGCTCTGCCGTGAACTTGGATCCTACAACACCATTAGTGGTGACTGATCCTGCAATGGCCGGCTCTAATACCTATTCTAATCCCAATATTGTAAGAGATCCTTATGGAAATCCTTACGGAATATCCACATTAGTGGGTCAGGAAATGTCTAACCCGCTTGCTTTCAGATACACACAATTAGGAAATAAAGGTTGGTCTGATGATTTCATTGCTAATGTTTTTGCGGAAGTAAAATTTGCAAAAGATTTCACTTTTAAATCATCCATTAACGGTAAAAAAGCATATTGGGGAAGCCAGAACTTTACACCGCTTTTCTATTTGAATCCAAATTACAGTAATTTAAATTTCAATAGCTTAAGCAGAACTACCCAACAAAAACTGGAGTGGAGTTTAGAAAATACATTAACATGGCAAAAGAAATTCGGAGAACATAATTTGAACGTATTGGTAGGTACGGGTTATTATGAATATAATATCGGTTTCGGGCAGACTGTAACCCACACAAATTTGCCTATTAGCAGCTATGAAGACGCATCTTTTAACTTTTATGTACCTCAGGATCAGAAAAATATGAGTGCATGGGATTATATCAACACTCATAAAGCTTCTTATTTTGGTAGAGTTGTATATGATTATGCTAATAAATATTTGTTCACCGGTACGGTAAGACGTGACGGATCATCCAAATTTGGGGCAAACAACCATTGGGGAACTTTCCCTGCCTTCTCATTAGGATGGAATGTAGATAAAGAAAATTTCTGGCCGGAAAACAAAATCATCAATACTTTAAAAATACGTGGAGGATACGGAGTTTTAGGAAATGATGGTATTGGAGACTTCCTTTTTGCTAATTTCTATGTACCGGGAGCCAACTATACGAACGGAAACAATGTAATTATGCCAGGATATATTCCAAATACATTGGCCAACCCTGATTTGAAATGGGAATCAACTTCTCAGCTTAACGTTGCAGCAGATATTAAATTCTTAAGCAATTTTAATTTAACAGTTGATTATTACAAGAAGAAAACTTCTGATATTTTAAGACAGGTTCAGATCCCTGGTTATGTTGGGGTAACAGTTCCACCAACAGCAAATATTGGTGATATGGAAAATGAAGGGGTAGAAGTGGAATTAGGCTACAGAAAAAACTGGACGGATTTCGGAGTTTCAGTTAACGGTAATTTTGCTTATCTTAAAAATACGGTTACAAGCTTAGAATCGGGAAGATTATACATTGATGGACCTGGCTTCCAATCTATGGGACCTGTTTCCAGAATTCAGGTAGGAGAATCTTACGGATCTTTTTACGGATATAAAACGCTAGGTATTTTCCAAAATCAAGAGCAGGTAAATGCCTACAGAAATGCAAACGGACAAATGATCCTTCCGGATGCTAAACCAGGGGATTTCATTTGGGCAGATACAAATGGCGACGGAAAAATCAGTGATATGGATAAAGTGAACTTAGGAAATTCTGTTCCAAAGTATACTTTCGGGATGACAGTTAACTTGAATTATAAAAACTGGGATTTTATGGTTTTTGCTCAAGGCCAAGCCGGAAACAAAATTTTCCAGGGGCTAAGACGTCTTGATATCATTAATGCAAATTACCAGACTGCTATTTTAGACCGTTGGACAGGTGAAGGAACTTCGAACACTACACCAAGAGTGACAACCAATGATACTAACCACAATTACACTTGGATGTCTGATTATTATCTGCAAAAAGGAGATTATGTAAGAGTAAAACTGGTTCAGCTAGGATACACACTTCCACAGGCGATGACACAGAATTTCGGTGTAAGCAAGCTGCGTTTTTATGTAACAGCAGAAAACCTTTTCACATTTACGAAGTACACAGGTTATGATCCTGAAATCGCTGCCGGAGACAGTTTCGGTATCGACAGAGCATATTATCCTCAAGCTAAAACTTTCCTTTTTGGAGCTAACCTTACATTCTAATAAGATTAAAAATGAAAAATAAAATATTTAAAATAAGCATTGCAGCATCATTATTCATAGGAACAGGAGTAACCAATGTTGCCTGTACTACTGATAATCTTGAAGACGTAAAAAACCTGGGTGCATTCGATACCAGTAATTTCTTTAGAAATGAACAGGAATGTTTCTTTGCTCTTGTCGGAACTTACGATCCTGTAAGAAAATATGCCGGAGGCTTTGAAAATATGGTTACATTCTTCAATGCAGGCTCAGATGATTTTTATGCAGGAGGAGGAAGTGCAACAGATGGGGCAGGAATTCAGGGGTTATCAAATTATCAGCTGAATCCTAATACAATGCCTGTAAGCTACTGGAGAGATTATTATCAGGGAGTTTCCAGAGCAAATGTTTTGGTTGAGAAGATTCCTCAGGCGAACATGAGTGATGCCATTAAGAAAAGATTTACTGCAGAATCCAAGTCTTTAAGAGCATTATATTATTTTGAATTGGTGAGAATGTTCGGAAATATTCCTCTTATTCTTAAGGAAATTAAAGCAACAGATGACTACTATAACATTCCGCAAGCTCCAAAAGCCGATGTATATGCTCAGATAGAAGCAGACTTACTTGCAGCTATTCCGGATCTTCCAATGACTGTTTCAGGGGATCAAAGAGGAAGGTTTACACAAGGAGCCGCAAGAGCTTTGCTGGGAAAAGTTTATTTATATCAAAATAAAAAAACTGAAGCAGCAGCACAGTTTGCTGAAGTAAACGGAACTCCGGGAGGAACAAGCCAGTACGGATATAAACTTGTAACTGATTTTGCAAGTCTTTGGGTAACTGATAATAAATTCACGTCAGAATCTATTTTTGAAGTAATGCATACCAATAAAGGAAATTCTGACTGGGGTTTCTGGGGACAGGGTAATGATGAAGGAAACTCTATCAATATTATGGTAGCGCCGAGAGGATATAGCAAAATAGCTACAGATGCACCGGACGTGGTTGCAGGTTGGGCATTTAATCCTATCACTCAGGATTTATTTAATTTTATGCAGGGAGATCCAAGAATGAATGCAACCATCCTTAATGTAAAAGCTTTAAAACAGCAAGGAAAAGCAGACTATTCGCCGGCTTATATGGATAATGGATATTTCCTTAATAAATATATGCCGACAAAAGATGAAGTAACCACTTTGCCTGGCCCTTCAGAATTAAATTACCGTCAAAATTATATCTACATAAGATTAGCAGACACTTATTTAATGGAAGCTGAAGCCTTGAATGGTACGGGAGCAAGAGCTCAGGCGTTATTGGATGCGGTAAGAGCAAGAGTTGGATTAGCATCGGTCCCGGTTTCTATGCAGGCTGTGAAAGATGAGAGAAGAAGAGAATTGGCAGGTGAAGGCCACAGATGGTTTGACTTGGTAAGATGGGGTGAAGCTCCGGCAAAATTAGGCTCAAGAGGCTTCTTGGCTGGTAAAAATGAAATTCTGCCAATTCCTTACACTGAGCTTACAGGAACAATCCTTCAACAAAATCCTAACTATTAATCTAATAACATGATAACTAAATATATTAACAAAAGCCTTCTATTAGGCTCAGCAATCTTCTTTTTGGCAAGCTGTACTCCAGACACGATTGACGGCGACGGAAACGGTCTTTCCCAAGAATCTGTGGATGGCTCTTTTAAAGTAGCAAAAACTGCCGAAAACAGATATAGATTAACAACAAATGCAAATAACTATATTACCACAAAATGGAATATTGATGATGAAGGTTTTAATATTGGAAAAAACATAGAGGATATTTTCCTTCCGGATAAAGGAACTTATATTATCGAACATCAGGCTATCGGAAAAGGTGGTGTAGTGGCAGGTACAGGGACTCAAACCATTACTGTTCCCGCTGATGATCCAGTTGCCGGAAATATTATCCAGGGCGGAAGGTTTGACAATGCTGACGAAATTTCTAAATGGACAATCCACACCATCAGCCCTTCCGGGGCACAATGGGTTTTTGCCAATGGTAAAGCTACTATTGTGGCGTCTGGAGGTAGTCAGCAGGCTATTTATCAGGCTGTAAATGTGGTCGCAGGTCAAAAATATTCTATTGATATGGTTGCATCTTCAAATACGGCTTTACAAGATACATGGTTTGAAGTTTATGTGGTAAACAGTATACCGGCTTCAGGACAGGATATCAGCGGGCCAGTTTACAGAAATATCAACACATGGGACGGTTGCGGAAAATCAGCCTTTAAAGGCAGGGTTTCAACAATAGGCTGTAATGGTGATAAAAACGGAGGAATTTATACTGCAACAGCTACTGGAACTGTTTATTTGGTGATTAAATGTGGAGGAACAATGGTAAGCAGTTTAAGCATAGATAAAGTTGAACTTAGAAGAGCGCAATAATTTTTGCCATAAATAATTTTAATATGATATCACAATATTCATATAGTTTCGTTAGAGGTGCTGCACTTTGCGGTGTAGCACTTCTTTCTTTTTTTAACTGCAGCAGTACATCTTCAGATCTTTCAAACAATGAAAATCCCGGAAACGGCGGTGGAAATACAGGAGATCCGGTACAGGTGTGGTTAACGAAAGGAGATCAGTCGGTGGAACTTCAGGAACAGGGAACTGCTTATTTCTCAGGGACTTCAAGCTCAGGAACAACCATTGAAGTAGATGCTTCACAGGTTTTCCAGACGGTTGATGGCTTTGGATATACGCTTACCGGAGGAAGTGTTCAGGTGATTAATCAACTGAATGCCAGCAAAAAACAGGAATTGTTGAATGATCTTTTCAACAGTTCAGGAATTGGAATCAGCTATTTAAGAATCAGCATCGGAGCTTCAGATTTGAACAGCGAGGTTTTTTCTTATGACGATATGCCGGCGGGGCAGACAGATCCTACGCTTGCTCAATTTAGTTTAAATAAAGATCAGGCTGTTATCCAGATGTTAAAAGATATTTTGGTGATTAATCCGAATATTAAAATCTTAGCAACTCCCTGGTCACCACCCGTTTGGATGAAAGACAACGGGAGCAGTATCGGAGGAAGCTTAAAACCGGAATTCTACGGAGTTTACGCTCAATATTTCGTAAAATATATCCAGACAATGCAGTCCCAGGGAATTAAAATCGACGCCATTACGCCACAAAACGAGCCATTACATCCGGGAAATAATCCAAGTATGTATATGTCTGCAACAGATCAGGCAACTTTTATTAAAACTCATTTAGGTCCGGCTTTCCAAGCTGCCAATATTACCACTAAAATCATTGCTTACGATCACAATTGCGATAATCCGGCTTATCCTTTGGCTATTTTAAATGATCCTGCTGCCAATCCTTTTGTCGACGGATCGGCCTTTCATCTGTACGCGGGAGATATTTCTGCATTAAGTACAGTTCATAATTTATTTCCAAATAAAAACGTGTATTTCACGGAACAGTGGACGAGTTCTACAGGGAATTTCGGGGGAGATTTGGATTGGCACGTTAAAAACGTTATTATTGGGTCAATGAGAAACTGGAGCAGAACAGCATTGGAGTGGAATGTAGCGAATGACGCCTCTTTTGGGCCTCACACACCGGGTGGTTGTACACAATGTAAAGGTGCAGTCACAGTGAACGGAGCAACAGGTTACGAAAAAAATGTTGCTTATTATATCATCGCCCACGCTTCAAAATTTGTTCCCGTAAATTCTCAGAGAATCGCTTCTACACAGGGCGATAACTTATCAACGGTAGCTTTTAAAACTCCGGCTGGGAAAACCGTTTTGATTGTTCAGAACAGTAATTCCACGGATAAAGCGTTTACTATTAAATATAATCAAAAAACAGCTCTTGTTACAATTTCAGGAAGCTCAACAGCGACATATATTTTTTAAAATAAAATCATGAAGAGAGTTTATTTCTTATTAGCAATTACAGCATTTGGGATGAATGCGTTCGGGCAAAAGACAATCGATCAGAAAGTTTCTGAGCTGTTGTCTAAAATGACGTTAGAAGAAAAAGTAGGGCAGTTGGTTCAATACAGTGGTTTTGAATACGCTACAGGTCCTCAAAATTCCAATTCTGCAAATGTTTTAAATGAAATAAAACAAGGCAAAGTAGGTTCTATGCTCAATGTAGCGGGAGCCGAGGAGACCAGAAAGTTTCAGGAATTAGCATTAAAATCAAGGTTAAGAATTCCTTTACTATTCGGTCAGGACGTTATTCATGGATACAGAACAACATTTCCGGTGAATCTGGGCCAGGCTGCAAGTTGGGATTTAGGATTAATAGAAAAATCAGAAAGAATTGCAGCGACCGAAGCTTCGGCTTATGGGATTCACTGGACTTTCGCCCCAATGGTCGACATCGCAAGAGATCCGAGATGGGGAAGAGTAATGGAAGGTTCCGGTGAAGATACGTATCTGGGAACTCAGATTGGCTTGGCCAGAATCAGAGGTTTTCAGGGAAAAGGCCTTGGAAATCTTGACGCAATTATGGCTTGTGCAAAGCATTTCGCAGCCTACGGAGCGGCAGTTGGCGGAAGAGATTACAACTCCGTTGATATGAGTTTAAGACAATTAAACGAAACTTATTTACCACCATTTAAAGCGGCCGCAGAAGCTGGTGTTGCTACTTTTATGAATTCTTTTAATGATATTAACGGAATTCCCGCAACAGCGAATAAATACATTTTAAGAGATTTACTAAAAGGAAAATGGAATTACAAAGGTTTTGTAGTTTCAGATTGGGGAAGTATTGGCGAAATGGTTCCTCACGGATATGCAAAAGACAATAAAGAAGCTTCCGAAAAAGCAATAAATGCCGGCACCGATATGGATATGGAAAGCCGGGCTTATATGGCCGAGCTTCCAAAACTGGTTCAGGAAGGAAAAGTTGATCCGAAGTTGATTGACGATGCGGCGAGAAGAATTTTAGTTAAGAAATTTGAAATGGGATTATTCGATGATCCTTACAGATTCAGCAGCGAAAAAAGACAGAAAGAGCAATTAAATAACAAAGAACACAGAAAATTCGGAAGAGAATTTGGTTCAAAAAGCATTGTTTTGCTTAAAAATAAGGGAAATATTCTTCCACTTTCAAAATCAACAAAAACTGTTGCTTTAATTGGACCTTTCGGGAAAGAAACTTCGGCCAATCACGGTTTTTGGTCGATTGCTTTTAAAGATGATAACCAAAGAATTGTTACGCAGTTTGACGGAATTAAAAATCAGTTAGACAAAAACTCAACATTACTTTACGCAAAAGGTGCAAACGTTGATGATCAGGACAAATCCATGTTTGCAGAAGCGGTGGAAACTGCAAAAAAAGCAGACGTTGTCATCATGACTTTAGGGGAAGGCCACGCAATGAGTGGTGAGGCAAAAAGTAGAAGCAACATCCATTTTTCGGGCGTTCAGGAAGATTTATTGAAAGAAATTGCAAAAACCGGAAAACCAATTGTTTTAATGATTAATGCAGGAAGACCTTTAGTTTTCGACTGGGCAGCAGACAACATTCCGGCGATCATGTACACTTGGTGGCTGGGAACGGAAGCGGGAAATTCCATCGCAGATGTTCTTTTCGGAACGGTAAATCCGGGCGGGAAATTGCCAATGACTTTCCCAAGAACGGAAGGACAGATTCCTGTTTACTACAATCATTACAACACGGGAAGACCCGCAAAAAACAACACCGACAGAAATTATGTTTCGGCTTATATCGACCTGGATAACGACCCGAAATTCCCGTTTGGATTTGGCTTAAGTTATACAACTTTTAAATATTCTGATATGAATTTAAGTTCGACAAATCTTAAAGGAAATCAGACGTTGAATATCAGTGTAAATGTTGCCAACACCGGAAATTACGATGGGGAAGAAGTGGTACAACTGTACATTAGAGATCTTTTCGGTAAGGTTGTAAGACCGGTAAAAGAACTGAAAAACTTCCAGAAAGTTTTCATTAAAAAAGGAGAAAGTAAGACGATCAATTTTACATTAACTCCGGAAAATCTGAAATTCTACGACGACGAACTGAACTTTGATTGGGAAGGCGGAGAATTCGACATCATGGTCGGAACCGATTCTCAACATGTTCAGACAAAAAGAATTACTTGGTCAAAATAATATTAGTTTACTTACTGAGAGCGGGATAAAACCCGCTTTTGGTGGTAGAAGACTAAACACTTTAAACGACAGCGTACGTTTGTCATTCTGAAAGAAGCAAAGCGGATTGAAGAATCTCAATTATTAATTATCAGAGATTCTTCGTTCCTCAGAATGACAAACTTTGAAAATAATTTAAAGAATAATAAGATTTTTTATGCAAAGATTAAATAATAAAATTTAAAGTTTCAATACTAAATCTTTGCGTTAAAAAACTACAGTATCAAGCATTAAAACTCAAAACAAAGAACTTTAAACTTTGAACATGAAATTCCAACATATTTTTAATCTGATCATTGGAGGAAGTTTATTTTTTTCTCTTTCGAATTGTGCTTCAAATAAACCGGATTCCAATAAAAAATTAATCTGGAGTGATGAATTTAACGGAAAAGGTTTACCCGATTCATCAAAATGGAATTACGATGTCGGAGGAGATGGTTACGGAAATAATGAAGCTCAGTTTTATACTAAAAATAGGTTGGCAAACGCAAGAATGGAAAATGGAAACCTTGTGATTGAAGCCAAAAAAGAAAACTGGGAAAAGAATAAATATACTTCCGCAAGGCTTTTAACGAAGGGAAAATTTTCCTTTCAATATGGAACGGTTGAAGTGCGAGCTAAGCTTCCAAAAGGTCGCGGAACCTGGCCTGCCATCTGGATGATGAGCGAAAATATGAAAAAATGGCCCGATGACGGTGAATTGGATATCATGGAGCATGTTGGTTTTAATCAGGGATATATCCATGCTTCGGTGCATACAAAAAAGTACAATCACATCATCGGAACCCAGAAAACCGATACGTTGATTGTAAAAGACGCGAGTGAAAAATTCCATGTATACAAAGCAGATTGGACGCCGGAAAAGATTGATGTTTATATTGATGATCAAAAGTTTTTCACTTATGAAAATAAAGAAAAAACATATGAAGCATGGCCGTTTGATCAACCTTATTTTATCATTTTAAATCTGGCGGTCGGAGGATTCTGGGGCGGAAAAGAAGGAATTGATGACAGTATTTTTCCTCAGAAATATTATATAGACTACGTAAGGGTTTATCAAAACAAATAATAGACGTGTCCAAATTCCCCTCCTCTAAAGGGGTGGTTAATACATTAAAATAGAAAAGAAGAAAAGAAATAATGAAGAAACTAATCGTAAGTTGTTTTGTAGTCGGGATGGCTTTCAATGCAAATGCACAACATTACTGGAAAAAGAATGCAGGAAAAACGGCGAAAGTTTTTCTTACCAATTCTAAAACCAATGAAAAAATGGCTGACAAAGGAACGGTAAAGTTCGAGAAAATGGATCAGCCGAAAGAAACGGATGCCTGTATTTTTGTGGATCCGGATTTTAAATATCAAAAATTAATAGGAATCGGAGGTGCGATCACAGATGCGTCCGCTGAAACATTTTATAAGCTTCCAAAGAATAAGCAGAAAGAAATTATCGAGGCTTATTATGGAAAAAACGGATTGGGATACACCGTTGTACGCACCAATATGAATTCATGCGACTTTTCCAGCGATTCTTATACCTATGTTCAGGATAATGATGCTTCCTTGAAATCTTTTAATGTTGCTCATGATGAAAAGTATAAAATTCCGATGATTAAAGAGGCTCAAAAGGCAATCGGAAATAATTTTACATTCTATTTTTCGCCGTGGAGTCCACCGGCATGGATGAAATCCAACAAGAGTATGTTGAAGGGCGGAAGGTTGGAAAATCAATATTACCAGACTTGGGCAGATTATTATATTAAGTTCATCAAAGAATACGAAAAAAGAGGAATTAATGTTTGGGGACTGACTGTTCAGAACGAGCCGATGGCTACACAAACCTGGGAATCATGTATTTATACGGCGGAAGAAGAAGGGGCTTTCCTGAAAAATAACCTGGGACCCACGCTTTGGAAAAATGGTTTTAAAGATAAAAAAGTAATGATCTGGGATCACAACAGAGATTTAATTTATCAAAGAGCTACAACAACATTAAGCGATCCCGAAACTTCAAAATATGCAGCAGGAATCGGCTATCACTGGTACGAAACATGGAATAATAAAACTCAGTTGTTCGACAATTTATTGGAAACGCAAAGGGCTTTTCCAGATAAGTTTTTGGCGTTTACGGAAGGTTGTAAGGAACAGTTTGATATGTCTAAAATTTACGATGTAAGTTTGGGAGAATTGTACGGAAGAAATATGCTGAACGATTTCAATAAAGGAACCGCTTTATGGACGGACTGGAACGTTCTTCTTGACGAAACTGGCGGACCAAACCACGTCGGGAATTTCTGTTTTGCACCCATTATTGCTGATACAAAAACCGGAGAAGTTCATTATACCTATGAATATTATTATGTGGGACACGTTTCAAAATTCATCAAGCCAAAAGCGCAGAGAATCGGGACCTCATCCAATAGAGCGGCTTTAACCTCAACCACTTTCATGAATGAAAACGGACAGTTAGTGACCGTAATTATGAATGACTCAGACAATGACATTGATGCCAATTTGTGGATCGAAGGAATGTCGGCGAAGTTGGCTGCACCGGCACATTCTATACAGACCATAATTTTATAGACTTCATATTAACATTATTTTTTAAGGATTCGCGGCACCGAAGGTGCCGCGAATTTGTTTTCAATTGTTATTAAATTAAGAAGTTTTACCTATTTGGAACAAAAAACCGGAACAAATTAATTTATTCCGGTCTATCTTATTTTAAAATAAATTATTTACTATTTATTTTCTGTGTCATACTTTTTAACAACCTTTTCTGTAACCCCCGTACTGCTGAAACCTCCGTCGTGGAAAAGATTCTGCATGGTTACTTTTTTAGTAAGGTCTGAGAACATGCTTACACAATAGTTGGCACAGTCAAGGGCTGTAGCATTTCCTAGTGGCGACATATCTTCTGCGTATCCAAGGAAACCTCCGAAACCTTTCACACCGCTACCTGCAGTGGTAGGAGTAGGAGATTGTGAAATGGTATTTACCCTCACTTTTTTCTCGCCCCAATAATATCCGAAAGTTCTTGTAATACTTTCCAAATAAGCTTTGTTATCGGCCATGTCGTTGTAATCTGCGAAAGTTCTCTGAGCGGCGATGTAAGTAAGCGCTAAGATACTTCCCCATTCATTCATACAGTTTTTTTCCCAAGCCACACGCATTACTTTGTGGAAAGAAACAGCGGATACATCCCAGCCTTTTTCCAACCAGTCGTAGTTCATTTCTGTATAATGTTTTCCTTTTCTCACGTTCACGGACATACCGATAGAGTGAAGGATGAAATCAATTTTACCAAATTTTGCAATGGCAGCGTCAAAAAGTTTTTCCAGATCTTCTATAGAAGTAGCATCTGCACCTACTGTTTCAGAGCCTGTTTTTTCTGCTAAAGCATTAAGTTCTCCCATTCTCATTGCGATAGGAGCATTAGATAAGATAAATTCAGCACCTTCTTCATGACATCTTTCTGCAACTTTCCAAGCGATCGATTGTTCATTAAGGGCTCCAAAAATAATTCCCTTTTTGCCTTTAAGTAAACCGTATGACATATTTTTTAATGTTTATTAATAATACAAATGTAACAATAATTTGCGTTTACACATAATAAAAACGGAGCCTTATATAAAAAGACTCCGTTTTTCTTGAAAATATTTATCTGACTGAAATTTTAATTGGTTTTCTTGTTCCATTCCGCTTTTACATCCTCTGCCGCATCTTTAGTTTTTTCCCAGGCGTCGTTTGCCTTATCTTTTACATCTTCCCAGGCATCGGATACATTGTTTTTTACTCTGTCGAACCAGTCTTCCTGTTGGGCTTCTTCATCATTGGCTCGTTTTTCATTGATATAATCCTTTGCCCTGTCAGCTAACTCATCAACTTTCCATTTTGCATTGTCTGCTGCGTTCTTTAGAGAGTTTTCAGTATTGTTAACTGCATTTTCCGCTTTGTTGTATTCTGAATTGTTCATAATTAAATATTTAGTGTGTTGATATAAATTAAACAAGAACCATTCCTAAAATTTTTATTCGCTGTTAAACTTTTCATAAAACTTTTTTGCTGTGATTTTATAAAACAATTTAATTTTGAGTTAAATTAATAAGACAATTTTTTTTACTAAATTAAAGCTTTGAGATCGCTTCGACTTTGCTCAGGATGACCTTGCTAATACTACCTTTATAATAAGTATATAATTTACCAATGTAATCCTGAGCAAAGTCGAAGGGATCTCAACAGCAAACAACATTAAAATCAAATCCATGGAAAAAATACGTTGCAGCTGGTGCGAAAAAGACGATCTCTACAGAAAATATCATGATGAAGAGTGGGGAAAACCTGTTTATGAGGACGATAAAATCTTTGAATTTTTAATTCTTGAAAGCTTTCAGGCAGGTTTGAGCTGGTATACTATTCTTTCCAAAAGGGAAAATTTCAGGAAAGCTTTTGATCAGTTTAATTATAAGAAAATTGCAGATTATTCAGAAGAAAAAGTAGAAGAGTTGATGCAAAATCCGGGGATTATTCGGAATAGGCTTAAAATTTTAGCAACAATAAATAATGCACAAAAATTTTTAGAAGTTCAAAAAGAATTCGGAAGTTTTTCAAAATATATCTGGAGTTTTGTAAACGGGAAACCTATTGACAATCATCCGAAAACGACAAAAGATGTTCCTGCAACCACCGAAATATCAGATTCTTTAGCAAAAGATTTAAAAAAGAGAGGTTTCAAATTTATGGGCTCAACTGTGGTCTACGCGCATATGCAGGCAACCGGAATGGTGAATGATCATGTTGAAAATTGTTTCATCAGATAGTGATAAATTATATTTTATTCAATTTAAAGTGATGTTTTTTAAAAATTACACAAAATTTTTAACCTTAAAAAAAACTTAAAAAATGACTTAAACATGCTTATAGCTGATTTTGTGGTATCGAATTAATTCTATGATTTCGATCATTAAACAGTGAATAATCAACCATTTACTCACTATTGTGTGTTATATTATTGATTTCGTAAAAAAAATATTGTTTTATTGAAAATTTACTATATTTGCACCACGAAAATAATAAACTATTAAACCTGAAATGCAAATAAAATCAAAACTTAAGTGGGGAATTTCTTTTTTCTTATTAATTAATTTTTCTTTTATATATGCTCAAGTTGGGATCGGTACACCTAATCCAAACCCTTCTGCAATGCTTGAGATTAGTTCTAAAAACAAAGGCGTTTTATTTCCAAGTATAGCTTTAACATCAATTACAGATAATATAACAGTGCCTTCCCCAGCCAACGGCTTGATAGTTTGGAATGACGGACAAGGGGGATTAGCAGAAATGGGATTCTATTACTGGAATAACCTGAGATGGAACATGCTTTCTGTGGTGAGTGTAAACGGAATAAATGGAGGAGGAAGCCCTGCCAATACAGGCTGGAATTCAACAGGAACCAATAGCGGAACCTATGCAGGAGCCAATACTACACTGGCTTTGGGAACAAATACTTTGGATGATTTGGTTTTTAAAGTTAATTCCAATATTATGGGAAGGTTAGGAGTGTACAATTCCATAAGTTTTGGAGCTGGGGCCAGCGCTTTTCAAAACGGGATTGCACTGGGAACGTCCAGCACAGCCTATCAGGGAATTTCGATCGGAAATAACGCAAGTGTAACAGCCAATGAAGCTGTGGCTTTGGGGGAACTTTCGAAGGTTTCGGGATTTCGTTCAATCGCTTTGGGGTACAATGCAAATGTGACAGTAAATGAGTCTTCCGCCATCGGAAATAACGCCACAGCTTCCGGATTTCAATCTACCGCGGTCGGTTACAACGCAAAAACAACAGCCAATGAATCTTCAGCTTTAGGGAACAATTCTTTAGCAGCAGGTTTCCAGTCGATTGCATTAGGTTATAATGCAAAAACAAGTTCTAACAGCGAAACGGCTATTGGATACGGTTCTCTAACAAATGGGGAACATTCTACAGCAATAGGATCGGGTGCTTCGGCGACAGGACAGAATTCTACAGCAATAGGTTATCACGCCTCAACTTCGCAATATAATGCGATAGTTCTGGGTGACAATAATGCGAATATCGGAATCGGGACTTCTACACCGAATGTGAATGCAAAAATTGATATCAACGGTCAGTATAAGCTGGGTGATAAAGGGACAGTCAACAAAAACCAAATCAGTTTTGAAGTTTGGCCAAGTGTTTCAATCAACAACCTTCCAAGTGGAAAATCAGCTACAATGAACATTACAATCCCTTCAACATTGGTTCCCAATTCTACCAGAGCAACAATTGTGGTAACGCCGGCAGGAGATTTTGCAGGAAATTCTACATTTTCAATTTCAAACCCAAGAATGACTTCCACATCAAATATCGTAATAAATCTTACCAATATTTCAGGGAATGCGGAGAGTTTGTACTCCTCACATTTTTATGTAACTGTCAATGAATTTTAATAGAATTAAATAAAAATACAAGGGCAAAAACACAATATTTTGCTTCTAACTTAGATTTAGAAGTTAATGGTTTCTTAGTTAGACAAAAGACTCTCGATTTGAGAGCCTTTTGTTGTTTTAAATTAATAATTTTATTTAATAATTCTATCCAAAACCCAGGTAATCAAATTCTTTTCAGAAGCATGGTGATCTGCAGAAAATTCACCGCGTCTTCTGTTGGCAATAACGTTGTTTACGGTAATCGCTTGATGACCTAAAAGTTTAGATAAAGCATAAATTGCTGACGTTTCCATTTCAAAATTTGTAACTCCGAGATCATTTAAAGTTTCCAAAAACTTATCATCAATGGCCTTTAAACGAAGCTGTCGACCCTGTGGAGCATAAAACCCCGGAAAAGTGGCTGTATTTCCGTGATATTTTGCGTCTTTGTACAATTCTCCCAATTCCTCCGACCAGTCTGCAAAATAAAGCATCGGCTTAATTTTCTGATATGGGAATTTTTCTAGAAAATTTCTTGAAAACTCGTTTTCAAATTCATAATCCTGATAAAAATGCATCAAGCCATCCAGTCCCACAACATTTTGAGTTACCAGCATATTATCAACCTGAACATCAGGATTTACACTTCCGCAGGTTCCCATCCTAAAAAGTTGCAACGCAGAATGTTTTGTTTTAAACTCTTTATTTTTGAGATCAATATTCACCAGCGCATCAAGCTCATTCATCACAATATCAATGTTTTCCGTACCAATTCCGGTGGACATTACTGTAATTCTTTCTCCACGCAAAGTTCCTGTATGAGTATAAAATTCTCTTTTATTTTTCTTAATTTCTACGGTATCAAAATATTTTGAAACTTTCGCTACACGATCCGGATCGCCCACAAGGATGATTTTTTCGGCAATATCTTCGGGAAGAAGATTGAGGTGATAAACACTTCCGTCTTCGTTCAGCACAAGCTCTGAAGCAGCAAGTTTATTGAGCATACATATATTTTTATAGTTAATACTTAATTTAAAACAAATTAAAACACAAAGTACACAAAAATTCCTCAGAAAATAAAAACGCGGCTATATTAAATTAATAAAAAGTCCTCAACCAAAATATAATCATTATTTAATCCTGAATTAAAATTACGGTAACGTCGGATTAATAGTTTTGTGCAAAAAATTTAATGAGATTTTATCCTTTAGTTATTATTGTTCTGTTGATTGGTTGTGCTGTAATGTCTTTTAATCCTGTTGATAAAGGAGTAGGAAGTGAAAATACGATGATCAACAAAGGGTTGGCAGATTTTAAAAATAAATTAGATCAATTAAAATCAGATGCTTACCAATTTTCCGAGGACAAAATCTCTCTTGAAGAGCTGCAAAAATCATTAAAAAGCACAAGAAATTCCTTCAAAGAAATTGAATTTTATGTGGCTTATCATTATCCGGAATTTACCAAAACACATCTCAACGCAGCGCCATTATTCCACATTGAAGCGGCGGGAACATCGGCTTTCACGCTTCCTCCGGAAGGCTTGCAAGTGTTGGATGAATTGATATTTTCCGATGAAGCTGCGGACCAAAAAGAAGAAATAAAGACTATTACGGATTTTTTATACAATAGTTTTGCAAGCTTTTATTTAAGTTCGGTTAAAAATGGCTTAAGCAAAGGAAATAACAAGACTTTACCTTTAAGAATCGAGCTGATCAGGATGTACAGCCTCGGTGTAACCGGCTTCGACACGCCCGGCTCATTAAACACTTCTGAAGAAGCGACTCACGCTTTTTTAGGAATGAAAAAATACATTAATGATGATCCTTATTTTAAAAATTATAATATTCAGAAAGCAAATACAATTTTAACGGAAGGGATTGATTACCTTTCAAAAAATACCGATTTTGAGGCTTTTGACAGGATAGAATTCTACAAAAAATACATTCAGCCTTTGTATGAAGAATTCGGAAATTGGGATGGAAGAAGTGATGATCTTAAAGAATTTTCCGGCTGGAATGTCAATAATAAAAACCTTTTCAGCAGCGATTTCCTGGATCCATATTTCTATACGTTGTTAAAGCAAAACGAAGATAATGCAGAGCTTAGAAAATTAGGGAAAGATATTTTCTACGATCAAAACCTGAGTGACAATGGCAAAATGAGCTGTGCAACCTGCCATTTACCGGAAAATGCCTTCACGGATTTAAAAGCGAAATCCCCGAGTAATGTGGAAGGAAAAACGGTTCTAAGAAATTCACCTTCTTTATATAATGCAGTTTTTGCGAAAAGATTTTTCTATGATTTAAGAGCTTTTTACCTTGAACAACAGGCGGAACACGTGATTTATAACGAAGATGAGTTCAATACAAGCTATGAAAGCATCATTAAAAAATTAAAAACAAAGCCTGAGTACAGAAAAGCGTTTAAAACAGCTTTCAAAAACGGAAATATCAGTAAGGAAAACTTTTCCAAAGCCTTAAGTTCTTACGTTGCATCTTTATATTCTTTCGAAAGTGATTTTGATAAATTCATGAGAAATGAAAAAGAAATTTCTTCTGATGCTAAAAAAGGATTTAATTTATTCATGGGAAAAGCTAATTGTGCAACATGCCATTTTGCCCCTAATTTTTCAGGACTGGTTCCGCCATTTTTTAACGAAAATGAATCTGAGGTCTTAGGAATCACTACAAAACCGATCAATCAAAAACCTCTTGTTCTTGACTCTGATAAAGGAAGAATAAACAGCCCGGTAAAAAAGGAAAATTCATGGATTTATGAAAATTCTTTCAAAACGGTGACGGTGAGAAATATTGCTTTAACGAAACCTTATTTCCACAACGGAGCTTTCAATACATTGGAAGAAGTCCTTGATTTCTACAACGAAGGTGGAGGAGAAGGATTAGGCTTAAAAATGAAAAACCAGACACTGGCTCCTGATAAGTTGGATTTAACACAAACGGAAATCAAGCAAATCATCGCCTTCCTGAATTCCCTGACAGACGTGAGCAGGAGTAAATAGTGAATTGTCAATTGCTTCGCAAGTGAATGTAGATTATTACTAACAATCCTTGCAACGATTTGCGGCATTAAAAATTGACAAGCGAAGCAAGATTCACCATTCACTCAATTAACATACAGTTCATTTCTTAACATTCGGTTTCCGATAAATTAATATTGACGGAGATTTATTTAAAGTCTTATTAATAGAGGGTTCATAGCAATAAAATAGCTTTGCAGTGTCTAATAAATCGAAATTAATTATGAAAAGAAAACTACTTACAGTTGCAGCTCTTGCAATGATCTCGAGTTCGTTTTTAAACGCTCAGACTTTTATTTTCAACAAAAATTCCGCATGGAAATACAATGATAGCAATACTGCTTTGGCCGATCAATGGAAGAGTACTACCTATGATGTTTCAGCATGGTCTCAGGGGAACGGACCTCTTGGATACGGTGATCCTGTAACAACAACTACGGCTACGGGTCTTGTAACAGCTTATTTTGCGAAAGATTTTACAGTTAATTTGAATGATCTTTCCACTACAATGGAATTGGGAGTGATGAGAGATGACGGAATTGTGGTTTATCTGAACGGTGAAGAAGTGGTAAGAGACAATATGCCGACCGGTACTATTACTTTCAGCACATTATCCAGCACAACGATTGATGGCGGAGCAGAAAGTGTTTATAATGTTTTTTCTATTCCAAAATCTAAATTTGTAAACGGAAACAACAGAATTTCCATCGAATTGCACAACAGAGGTGCTTCAAGCTCAGATTTAAGAATTGATGCTTACCTTAAAACGACAACTCCTACAACTCCGGTTACTTGTAACTCAACCCATATCAGCTGTTTTACATCCATTGTACCGACAGCTCAGACGAATAAGCTGATTATTCCTGCTGAACACAAATATCAATTAATATTAAAAGAAGGAGACAGCTATACAGAAGGAGGAGGATTAGTAGGCGGTTTGAATGACTTTACAGGGTATGTGCCGAAAAACGGAAGCGCTGTTGACGGTTATCTTTCTGTAAACCACGAAACGAATCCTGGAGGCGTTACAATGGCGGAAATCAACTATAACGCGACTACAAAACTTTGGCAGTTAACAAAATCAAGAGCGGTAAGCTTCTCGGCTCCGAGCTTAGTTCAGACGATTAGAAATTGTTCAGGAGGTATTACACCTTGGGGAACGATCGTTACAGCCGAAGAATCTGTAACATCCAATGATGTGAACGCCGACGGAATGAAAGATTACGGCTGGTTTGTAGAAATTAACCCCGCAACAGCTCAGGTTAGTTCTTTAAATGCTGACGGATCTAAAGGAAAACTTTGGCAGATGGGTATCATGAACCACGAAAACGTAGTGGTAAATAATGCAGGAACAGTTGCTTATTACGGTGAAGACGGCGGAACTCACATGATGTACAAATATGTGATGGATACTCCGAACAACCTTTCTTCAGGAAATCTATATGTTTTAAAACTGGATCAAGGATTAAGTAATGGTGATCCGGTTGCTACCACGGCAACATGGATTCAGGTTCCTAATAAAACTAAACCTGATCAAAATAATACACCTGCTTTGGCTCAATCATTGGGAGGAACGTCTTTCAATGGGGTTGAAGACGTGGAAATCAGCCCGCTTGATGGTAAAGTTTACTTTACAGCAAAAGGTTTAAATAAAGTCTACAGACTTCAGGACAACGGAACTACAGCTTCTCAGGTTGAAACTTTCGTGGGAGGAGCTTCAACAACTTATTCTTTCGATACCGCCCAGGGAACAAAAACTGAAGCTTGGGGAGACGGAAATGACAACCTTACTTTTGACGAACTGGGTAACCTTTGGGTTCTTCAGGACGGTGGTAAAAACTATATCTGGGTAATAGCTCCGGATCATACTCAGGCCAATCCTAAAGTGAGATTGTTCGCTTCTATGCCTGCAGGTTCTGAGCCAACTGGTCTTACCTTTACACCGGATCACAAATTCGGGTTTTTCTCCATCCAACACCCGGATTCTACGATTTCTACTGATATTGATGCCACAGGAAATACGATTGATTACAGAGGAAAATCTGCGACAATTGTAATGGCTCTTAAAAATAACTTAGGAACTGCAGGTTCATTGGGAACAATTGATACTCACACAGAAAATACGGTGACAGTTGCTCCAAACCCTACTTCAGGAATTGTGAAGATCAATTCTC
Source organism: Chryseobacterium sp. IHB B 17019 (assembly GCF_001456155.1). Lineage (NCBI taxonomy): Bacteria > Pseudomonadati > Bacteroidota > Flavobacteriia > Flavobacteriales > Weeksellaceae > Chryseobacterium > Chryseobacterium sp. IHB B 17019. The sequence continues at coordinate 1,437,570 of NZ_CP013293.1, forward strand.
CAAAAGGATTGAAAAACATCATGGTAACGGCTTACAGCATCGATGGTAAAATCGTTTTCACTCAGAAATTCTCAGGAACGAACAAATCTTTGGATTTAGATTTCACAAAACAGCTTGAGGCTTCAAGAGTATTGGTTTTAAATATCGAAGCGGAAGGTGGATTCCAGCAGACGGTAAAATTATTGAAAAAATAAACTATTAATATTTACATTACTGCCGGTAGTATTTTATTACCGGTAGTTTTTTCTGTTTATGAAAAAGCTATTCTTTTCTATTTTTATAGTATTTCTTTCTCTGGCTAAAGCTCAGATTGATCCCGTGAAATACCCTACTTACACCAATATTGATGAAGCTCTGAAAAGCCGACAAACAATATACAGCATGAGTTTTAGGGATAAGGGGTTATTTAATATTCCGCCACAAATCACACAATTAAACTCAATATTTTTCCTGAATTTAATGGGGAACAATTTTGAGAAAATGGATGAGTCAATTTTTGCATTAAAGGAATTGACGATTTTAAACTTAAATGTAAATAGCATCAAATTTATCCCAGATGAAATTGGAGAACTTCAAAAACTGGAAAGCTTTTCTATTAATCTGAATAGTTTAACAAGTATAAATCCAAACCTGGCAAAACTTCAAAAGTTAAAAGTAATCCATCTGGATGCCAATAATCTGAACGTTTTTCCGGAAGCCTTATTACAGATTCCGAGTCTGAAAGAGATTAATTTACAGGGAAATCAGATCAGTTTTATTGCCGAAGATTTGGATGAGATTAAAAATTTAAGATCATTAAACCTTTCCGCAAATCAGATCAACGATTTAGGAAACTTATCATTTCCAAAACAATTAAAATATCTTGAATTACAGCAAAACTCAATCTTAAAACTTCCTGAAAAATTATTTCAATCAAAAAATCTGGAATTTTTAAATGTAAGTCAGAACAATATTAAGGAAATTTCACCTAAAGTAAAAGGTTTGAAGAATGTTGTCAGCATGAATTTGGCGAACAACAATTTAAAAGATCTTCCAACCGAATTTTCACAATTGAAAAATCTTAAAACATTAATATTAACGGGCAATCCAATGGAAAAATCAACCATTGAAAAACTGAAAGCGCTGATGCCGGAAACTCAAATTTATTTTTAAAAGCTTTTTAATCAACCACAAAGATACAAAAGACCTTATTGGATTTTTAAATTAGTTTTTGTGGAAAGCAAAAGTTTTTTGTAAAAGAATTCAAAATCAAAGATTTTTAAAAACTTATGTGCGCTTTATTAACGGGTTAATGATAAGCTTAATTAAATAAAGTTGTTAAACCTTTGTGGTAAAATAAAGCGTAAAAAAGTTAGGTTATCCGCCAACTCTTTTGGTTTTGTAGCCCATTTCTTTAAGGATATCCATTATTTTATCACGATTATCCCCTTGAATGATGATCGTTCCATCCTTCTCAGAACCGCCAATTCCTAAGGTGGTTTTTATTTTTTTTGAAATTTTCTTCAGATCTTCCTCACTGCCTTCCCAGCCTTCAACAATGGTTACTGGCTTTCCGTTTCTGCCTTTCTTCTCAAACTTGCACACCAAAGGCTCTTTCTGCTTGAATTGCTCTTCAGGCATCTCAAAATCCTGCTCTTCATGCTCAGGAAAAAGGTTTTTTAATTGATCTCTTAAATCCATAATGCAAAATTAATAAATTATGGTGAAAAGGGCTAATTATAACTGCCACAAACCTTATAGGGTTTTGAAAACCTATAAGGTTTATAAATAGTTGAAATAATTTCAAATCCACTGGAGAAAACAATTTTAAACAAATTTTAAGCACATCAATTCTTCCATTCATTTCAAATTAAATAAATTTGTAATACAAAAGTTTATACACAATGTCAAAAAAAGCAATATTAGCGATCCTTGACGGATGGGGATTGGGAATGAATCCGGACGTTTCTGCCATTGATAAAGCAAATACACCATTTATAGATAGCTGTCTTACAAATTTTCCGCACACAACACTTGAGGCGAGTGGTTTAGCCGTAGGACTTCCATTCGGACAGATGGGAAACTCTGAAGTTGGGCACATGAATTTAGGGGCTGGAAGAGTAGTTTACCAGAATTTAGTTAAACTGAATATGGCAGTGGAAAATGGTTCTTTGGGACAACAACAGATCATTCAGGATGCTTTTGAATATGCCAAAAGAGAAAATAAAAAAGTACACTTTATTGGATTAGTCTCAGATGGGGGAGTACATTCACATATCAACCATTTGAAGGGATTGCTCACTGCAGCTCATGAATTCGGATTGCATGAAAACGTATTCGTGCATGCTTTTACGGACGGTCGTGATTGTGACCCACATTCAGGAAAAGGCTTCATTGAAGACCTTGAAAAGCATATGGAAAAAACCGTAGGAAAGCTGGCAACAGTAATCGGAAGATACTACGCAATGGACAGGGATAAAAGATGGGAACGCGTAAAAATTGCTTACGATGCAATGGTGGAAGGAGTTGGAGATCAGACAACTAATGCTTTACTGGCAATTCAGAAATCTTATGATGAAAATATTACTGATGAATTCATGAAGCCGATTATCATGATTGATTCTACGGCTATCGGGAATGTAGTTCCTGTCGCTAAAATTGTTGACCATGATGTTGTAATCTGCTTCAATTTCCGCACAGACAGAGGAAGGGAGATCACGGAGGTGTTTACTCAGAAGGATTTTCCGGAATATTTCATGAGAAAATTGCCTTTATATTATGTTACATTGACCAATTATGACAAAACATTCCAGAATGTGTATGTTGTTTTTGATGAAGAAGTGCTGCATGAAACAATGGGAGAAATTTTGGAAAGAAACCATAAAACACAGATCAGAATTGCAGAAACAGAGAAATATCCTCACGTAACGTTTTTCTTTTCGGGAGGAAGGGAAGAGCCGTTTGTAGGGGAAAAAAGATTGCTTTGTCCGAGCCCGAAAGATGTTCCGACCTATGATTTGAAGCCTGAAATGTCAGCATATGATATCACGAACGCCATTGTTCCTGAGCTGGAAAATGAAACCGCGGATTTTGTTTGCTTAAATTTTGCCAATACAGATATGGTAGGCCACACCGGCGTTTTCTCAGCAGCCGTAAAAGCAGCAGAAACAGTAGATAAGTGCATTGAAAAGGTCGCCACAACTGCTTATGAACACGGTTATGCAGTTTTCATCCTTGCAGATCACGGAAATTCTGATGTAATGATTAATGCAGATGGAACGCCGAACACACAGCATTCAACCAATCTTGTTCCTTTCATCGTAATGGATAAGGATCATACCTGGAACCTAAAACCGGGAAAGCTGGGAGATGTAGCTCCAACCATTTTAAAAGTAATGGGAATCGACATTCCGGAAGTGATGACAGGAGATGTTTTAGTTAGCTAAAATTGAATAATATTAAAGAATGATTGCCGTTATAATTTGTATAACGGCAATTTTTATGATTAATATCAGAAAGAATTAACATATTCTTATGTCTTAAATAATAAATAAATTTTAACTTTGTAGTTTAATTCTAAATTCTAAAAATGTATCAAACGCTCGTAAGGAAAGAAGTAATGGGTATTTTGGAAAAGGAAGTAGGTTCTTTTCTGGATAAATTTTTAACGCCAATTGAAAAAATCTGGCAACCTTCTGATTATCTTCCAGATCCTTCAAGTGCAGATTTTAAATATGATTTAGAAGAAATCCAGACTTTTGCACGTGAAATGCCTTATGATTTATTCGTAACGTTAATCGGGGATTGTATCACTGAGGAAGCCTTACCATCCTACGAATCCTGGTTGATGGGAGTAGAAGGTATAAATCAGGAAAAACCTGAAGTAAGCTGGGCAAGCTGGGTAAGAGCCTGGACTGGTGAAGAGAACAGACATGGTGATCTTTTGGGTAAATACCTTTATCTGTGCGGAAGAGTGAATATGAGAGAGATGGAAATTACCACTCAATATCTAATCAATGATGGGTTCGATTTAGGAACAAGTATGGATCCTTACAGAAATTTCATTTATACAAGTTTTCAGGAAACGGCAACCAATATTTCTCACAGAAGGGTAGGTACGTTGGCAAAACAATCCGGAAACGGAAAACTGGCAAAAATGTGTGGGGTAATTGCGGCAGATGAAGCAAGACATGCAAAAGCATACAAACATTTCGTAGCAAGAATTTTAGAAATAGATCCTTCGGAAATGATTATCGCATTTGAAGACATGATGCGTAAAAAAATCGTAATGCCGGCTCACATGATGAGACAATCCGGACAGAAAGCAGGTGAGCTTTGGGGTCATTTTTCTGATGCGGCTCAGAGATGTATGGTTTATACAGGCCAGGATTACATCAATATTTTGAAAGATCTATTGGATGAATGGAAAATTGAGCATGTAAAAGGCCTTTCGGAAACGGCTGAAAAAGCTCAGGAATATCTAATGAAACTGCCTGGAAGATTACAGAAAATCACAGACAGAATTTCAACACCTGATTTACAATTCCAGTTCAATTGGGTGAAAAGTTAGTCGATATTTATCATTAAAATATAAAAGTAGGAGTGTCAGATATTTGTGGCACTCTTTTTATTTGTATCTTTGCACTTCAAAATTATATTCAAAATGATGAATAATAAAAAAATTGCTGTAGACTTCGACGGAACCATTGTTGATGATGCTTATCCGGCAATTGGGAAACCGAAAATTTTTGCTTTTGAAACATTAAAAAGACTTCAGGCTGAGGGTTATAGATTGATTCTCTGGACATATAGACATGGTAAAACATTAGATGAAGCTGTAGAATTCTGCAGAAAAAACGGAGTTGAATTTTATGCCGTAAACTCCAGTTTTGAAGGTGAAGTTTTTGATTGCGAAACTCAATCCAGAAAGCTGGATGCAGACTGGTTCATTGATGACAGAAATCTTGGAGGATTCCCAGGTTGGGGTGAGATCTACAATATTATTCAGGAAAGAATAGAATTCCGAGTGGAAGGAAAAGAAGTTTTAGCATATTCAAAGCTTAAAAAAGAAAAGAAAAAAGGATTATTCTGGTAGATTATTGAGATTAGAAGCTGGAGATTAGAAATTAGTTTTTAATGCTGCTTTTAATTTTAAAATTTATCAGAAATAAGATGTTGCGAAATTTTTCAATTAAAACTTAAAATTATTCATAAAAGTTTTAAAAACTAATTTCTAGCATCTAATATCTAACATCTAAATAACATGATTCAATTAAAAACAATAGACGAATTACGTCTGATGAAGCAAAGTGCTCAGTTGGTTTCAAAAACATTGGGAATGTTGGCCAAAGAAATCAAACCGGGAATTACCACTTTGCATTTAGATAAATTAGCATACGAATTCATCAAAGATCACGGTGCCGAGCCTGCATTTTTAGGATATGGCGGTTTCCCGAACTCTTTGTGTATTTCCCCGAACGAGCAGGTGGTACACGGTTTCCCGAACACTGAAGTAGTGAAAGAAGGTGATGTGCTTTCTGTGGATTGCGGAGTTATTTTAAATGGTTTTGTAGGCGATCACGCGTATACTTTTGAGATTGGAGAAGTAAAGCCGGAAACTAAAAAATTACTGAAAGTTGCCAAAGAATCCCTTTATAAAGGAATTGAGCAGTGTATCAGAGGAAAAAGGATAGGGGATATTTCCCACGCCATCCAGGCGCATTGCGAAAAAGAAGGTTATGGAGTGGTAAGAGAGCTTGTTGGCCACGGTTTGGGAAGAAAAATGCATGAAGATCCTCAAGTCCCGAATTACGGTAAACAGGGAAGCGGAAAAGTCATCAAAGACGGTTTGGCCATTGCCATTGAGCCGATGATCAATCTGGGGACAGAAAAAGTGAAGTTCCATGAGGATGGATGGACGGTGACAACCCTTGATAATCAGCCTTCTGCACATTTCGAGCATGATGTGGCGGTGATCAACGGAAAGCCCGTATTGCTTTCTACCTTCAAATATATTTATGAAGCTTTAGGCATCCAGAGTGATGAAGAAAAGCCTTTCCAATTGGATTTTTAATGAAAAAAATCACGAAACTTTTATTAAATAAAATTCCACGTCCAATGCTTATCAAGATGAGTATTTGGGCGCGGCCGCTTATTTATCAGTTTTTCAAAGGAGATCAGTTTTTCGATCCTATTGATGGAAGGTCATACAGAAAATTTCTTCCTTACGGATATGGAAATCAGCGTGAAAACGCCCTGTCACCCGGAACTCTGAGCCTGGAAAGGCATCGCCAGATGTGGCTGTATCTTCAAAATGAAACTGATTTTTTTATTAAAAATTATAAAGTTTTACATATCGCTCCGGAACAGGAATTTCTGAAGAAATTTAAGCGAATGAGCAACCTGAATTATATTTCAGCCGACTTATTTTCCCCGATAGTAGATGTAAAAGCAGATATTCTGGATCTGCCGTTTGATGATGAAAGCTTTGACATTATTTTCTGTAATCACGTGCTGGAACATATTGAAGATGATGCAAGGGCAATGAGTGAATTATATAGAGTTTTACGTCATGGAGGATGGGGAATTTTACAGGTTCCGATGAAAAATTCTCTGCAAAAAACGTATGAAGATTTCACCATAAAAGATCCTAAAGAACGGCAGAAGCATTTCGGGCAGTACGATCATGTCCGCTGGTATGGAATGGATTACTTTGACCGCTTGAAAAAAGCCGGTTTTGAAGCAGAACCGAACTTCTATTCTCAGAATTTCTCAGAAGAAGAAATAAAAAAATACGGGTTAAGGAAAAATGAAATCCTACCCATTGTTTATAAAAAATAAAAAGCGTCTTCAATTGTGGAGACGCTTTTATTTAAGTTTATATTAAATTATTCTTTAATAAAATTGCCTTCAATGATTAAAATTAATTAATTTGAAGAAACTGCTTTCAAACCAACCACAGATCCAATTAAAGTAACAATAAAGAAAATCCTCCAGAAACTTACCGGATCTTTAAAGAAAAAAATCCCCATTAAAACTGTTCCTACAGCACCAATTCCGGTCCAGACAGCATAAGCAGTGCCTATTGGTAAAGTTTGTGTGGCCTTGATTAGGAGAAGCATACTGATAGTCAATGAGATCAGGAAACCTGCAAACCAAAAATACATTGTCGTTCCTGTCGTTTCTTTCACTTTGCCCAGGCATGACGCAAATGCAACTTCAAATAATCCTGCGATAATTAAGATGATCCAATTCATTTTTAATATTTTCTATCGCAAAGTTCAGGATTTAAATGGAAGAAAAATTTTACAATTGTTAAAAAATAAAACAATATTATCACCTACCATAAAACACTCCAACACTCTAAAAACCCTATAAACTCTCTCACCTAATCTCTGCCCTAATCCTGCTCAAACTTACCTGCGTAATTCCCAGATACGACGCAATATGTCCCAACTGAATGCGTTGCAAAAGGATTGGTTTATGTTTAATTAAATCTTTATATCGTTCCAGAGCAGTTTTAAATTGCCTTGAGATAATCAGTTCTTCTGTTTTTACCAATTCCCTTTCAGCAAATTTCCTTCCCCAATTTGCAATATGAATATCTTCATTGAATAATTTTCTTAGACTTTCAGTTTCAAGTTTATATAATTCGCAATTTTCAAGAAGTTCTATATTTTCATATCCGGGTTTATTTTCAACATAGCTTTTCATGGAAACAATAGTTTCACCCTCAATCCCGAACCAAAATGTAATGTCTTTATCATCGGCAGACGCGTAGGCACGGACAATTCCTTTTTTTATAAAATAAATATGAGGGATAACTTTATCAGCTTCCATCAGGCAGAAATTCTTAGTAAAAGACACCTCTGAAATATGTTTTTTCAAATTTGATATTGAAGATTCCGGTAGGGGATATATATTATTTATAATGTCGTCGATGTTCATGAATTGTAATTGATTAGATCAAAAATATTAGTTCTAAAACATTAACAGGATATTTTTTTTACATTTTTGATAAATTTATGCAGATAAACGTTTAACCAAAATACAGCTTAATGATTCTTTTTTGTTAACATTAAGTTAATAATAAAAATTCAATAATTTCAAATATGGATTTAATCTATTGATAATCAATGATTAAATGTAAATATCTTGCTTGTTTTAAAAAGTCGCGAAAATACAATTATTTTTGAAACAGCCAAAAAAACTGACCTATTGTTTTTTATTTTTTTTATAGAAATTTTTGCCATTGAAAGTTAATGATTATGAAAAGAGCTTCCATTAAAGACATAGCCAGAATTGCAGAGGTTTCCGTAGCAACAGTTTCCTATGTTTTAAATAAAAAAGAAGGAAGCCGTATAAGTGAAGCGACCAAGAAAAAAATTCTTGAAGTAGCCAAAAATATCAATTATACACCAAATAAAATTGCTAAGAGCCTGAAAATGAGCAAAAGCAAGTTGATTGGTCTCATTGTAGCGGATATTTCAAATGACTTTTATTCCAATATTGCCCGTAGTATTGAGGATGAAGCAATGAAGCTGGGATACACGCTTCTGATCGGGAGTTCAGATGAAAACCCGGAAAAATTCAGAAAGCTGACGGAGCTTTTTTCCGAACAACAGGTTGACGGGATGATTATTGCACCGGTAGTAGATTCCGATGAAGCGATCAAAAGACTTATTAGTGAAGAATATCCCATCGTAACCATAGACCGATATTTGAAAAATGTAAGTCTTCCTGGAGTTATGATCAATAATTCTGAAATCTCGGAATTCATCTGTGATCATTTGGTGAAAAAAGGTTTTGATGAAATCATCTACGTAGGTTATGATACTCAACTTCCACATCTGCTTGACAGACAGGATGGTTTTGATAAAAAGATTGCAGCTTCAGGTGTTTCCGTGAAAAGGCTTTTGATTGGTATTCATAATATTACTGAACAAGTTCATACTCAGCTCAAGGAAAACTTAAACCTTAAGAAAAAAACTGCTATTTATTTTTCGAGTAATAAGTTAGGAATTGCAGGTTTGAGATACCTTAACGATAACAATATCAAAGTTCCCAAAGATGTTTCTGTAATTGCTTTTGACGAAACGGAAGCGTATCATCTTTTTCCAACAGAAGTGAGCTTTGTACAGCAACCATTGATCGATATGGCCAAAGAATCGGTAAAACTTCTTGACAGCCAGATAAATAACTATCTTCCGGATGGTAAAAGAGTAACTTTCCATGCTAAATTTATGGAACGGAACTCCGTATAAAAAAAAATTTTAACAATTAATTAAACGTTTAACCTATGGTGAATGATATATCTTATGTAGTTTGTTTTGGAGAAGTCTTATGGGATATTTTTCCTGAAGGTTCGAGAGCGGGTGGAGCGCCTTTCAATGCGGCCTACAATATTCATAAAATGGGCATTAATGCAAAAATGCTCAGCAGAATCGGTAATGATGAATTAGGAAAAAAATTAACTGATCAGATTAAAAGTTGGGGGATAACTACTGATTTCATTCAGGTTGATGAAAAACATCCTACAAGTACGGTGATTGCAAAGATTGATGAGCATAATGAAGCTACCTATGAAATTATAAATAATGTAGCCTGGGATTATATTGAATTGCTGCAGGAGCATAAAGATTTAGTTTCAAATGCAGACGTTTTTGTATTCGGAAGTCTATCTGCAAGGAATCCAAAAACAAAAGAAACACTTCTTCAATTGTTGGATTATGCTAAGCTTAAGATTTTTGATGTTAATTTCAGACCTCCGTTTATTGATATTGAACTCGTTAAGACCCTGTTAGAAAAGGCTGATATTGTCAAAATGAATAAGGCAGAAATGCGTCAAATCATGATGTTTTTAGGTGAAGAATACAAAAGTGAAGATGAAAGTGCTGCTTTTATTCAAAATCATTTTAAAATTAACGAGATTATTTTAACCAAAGGAAGTAAAGGAGCAAGATATTTTGTTGGAAATAAGAACTATGGCTTTAATGCTATTCCCATCACAATTGCTGATACGGTAGGAAGTGGGGATGCTTTTCTTTCAGGTTTTATTTCTAAAAGGATTAAAAATGAAAGTCCTGAAGAAATTATGAAGCAGGCCATTTCTTTAGGAGCTTTTATCACTTCAAAATCAGGAGCATGTCCGGATTATGAATATTCGGAATTTGTAGCATTCAGGAATTCACACTAATTATTATACCACTTAAAGTTTAATGTAAAAACACATTTATGAAATCAGTAAAATTTACGGAGAAGAAGTATATTGTCGTACTTTCATTTGTTATCTCCTTGTTTTTCTTTTGGGCAATTGCCCTCACGATGGGCGATGTTTTAAATAAACATTTTCAGAACGTCCTCCATATTTCAAAATCAGAATCAGGTTTGGTACAGCTTTCCATTTTTGGTGCGTATGCATTGATGGGAATTCCTGCCGGACTTTTTATGAAGAAGTTTGGTTATAAAATGGGAGTTATTCTGGGGCTGACTTTATTTGCCGGTGGATGTTTTCTATTCGTTCCTGCAGCAAATATGGCTTCATTTGATTTCTTCAGAATTGCACTTTTCATTCTTGCATTGGGAATGGCCACTTTGGAAACAGTAGCACATCCTTTTGTGGCTTCTCTTGGTGATGAGAGAACGAGTGATCAAAGGGTGAATTTTGCCCAGTCTTTCAATGGTTTGGGAGCGATTGTCGGACCGCTGTTGGGTGGAGTTTTTATTTTTGGAGGAGCAGTTGAAGATCATTCCTTAGATTCTGTGAAAAGCCTTTATACATGGATTGGGGTTGTAGTTTTGGTTTTGGCCATGATTTTTTCTTTTATTAAAGTTCCCCAACTTAAAGATCCTCACGCAGAAGAAACGGAAATGCTGGAGCATGCCACAGGAGAGGACCATCATAATGAAATGGTAGATTCCGGTGCACCACTTTGGAAACAGAGACATTTTATCTTTGCAGTAGTAGCTCAGTTTTTCAATATTGCAGCACAGGGCGGGACTTGGGCGTTCTTTATCAACTACGGTGTGGAAAAAATGCACCTTGAAGAAAGCCAGGCTTCTTACTATTTTTCATTAAGTATGGCCATGATGATGATCGGAAGATTTATTGGAACGTTTTTAATGAGATATATCGCTCCCAATAAGGTTTTGGCAATTTTTACGACTTGTAATATTGTACTTTGCCTTATTATTTCCCAGAGTTTTGGGTGGGTTTCATTTATCAGTTTAATTATGCTCAATCTATTTTTAAGTGTAATGTATCCTACCATTTTCAGCCTTGGTTTAAAAAAATTAGGTGGAAAAGTTCAGCAGGCTTCTTCGTTTCTGGTCATGGCGATGTTTGGAGGTGCTTTTTTCACCCCGATTATGGGGAAAATTGCAGAAACAGATGTAGCTCATGCTTATTTACTTCCTATTATTTGTTATGTGATTATCGTCTTGTTTGCTTTAAAGCTTTATAAACCAAAAACCTTAAAGTAAACGATGAAAAATACGATTTTAAAAGGCTGTTTTTTGATATTAATCATGTTCAGCCAGAAGAGTTATGCACAGATCCAGATTACCAATAAGAAATTTTCATTCGGGACAACAGGAAGGATCGGGGCTGCTTATTCGCCCAATGCAGACGGAAGAACGGGAAGACAGCTCAACCTTAATAATCAGGGATCTTTGGGTGGAAGAATGGATCAGGGAGATTATGTTGATTTTTTGCCTGCATTCCATTTTACACCGGTAGTTGGAGACAGTGCAAAAAGGACGCAGATTGATATGCAGGCGAGATTAAGTTTCTATTCCGGGGGAACATTCCTCGGAAATATAGACTCAAAGTCTAATCAGGGGCTGATTGTTGCCTTACCGGAAGCTTTTGTAGAAGCCAGAAATATCATGGGAAGCGATTGGGATGTTTGGGTGGGTTCCAGATGGTTGAGATTTGATGACGTTCATATTGCAGATTATTTTTATTTCGATGATCATTCGGCGACGGGTTGGGGAGTCAGACATAAAAACACAAGGTTTTCAATGTTTTTTCCTGCCGCCATTGATACAGCGGCAAGTAATTCAACGCCTTATTCGTATACAAATGTGATTAGTGGAGCAAAAAATCTTATTTACAGGCAAAGAGAGGTTTTTGTTCTGGAGCACACGATTCCGTTTAAAAATAATGAACATAAGGTCAAATTACTGGCAGAATTCCATACTGTTGACAAATCGGGAAAACATTCTGTTGAAAATTATCCTTCAGATCATGGGTGGGTTTTGGGTGCAAAATTAAATTCAAATTTAAAAACCAGGCTTCCGGGATCTTTTAATCAGGTTTCATTGCGATATGGCTCCGGAATTGCAAACGGTGGTGATGCCGGAAATACCCAAACATGGCGAACTTATGGGGCACCAGACGAGATGACAGGAACTTATAAAGGTGCATATTCATTAACGGCAGTTGAACATATTTTGTTGAATTTATCCAACAGATGGTCCTTGAATGCCTATGCAGTCTACACGCAAAGTAAAGGTGGCGCCAACAGTGATAATAAAGCCGTTGATTATTATAAAAGAGAAATTTTTAATAAAAAAACTGAATTTAATACAGGAATAAGGGCGACATATTATTTTAATAATTGGTTCCATATTCTTTCAGAACTGCATTACGCGCAAAGGAAAGATGGTAATCAGGATCCTTCTTCTATGATGAAATTGGTTCTCGCACCAACAATTGTCCCGACAGCAGAAAGGAGCGTGTGGGCAAGACCTCACATCAGGCTGATTGCAGAAGTTTCAAGGTATAATGATCAAGCGATGAACAGCCTGTATTCACCATTTTTACAACAGTCGGGAGCTAAAAGATTCGGGACTTATTTTGGAGTGCGAACGGAATGGTGGGTTTTTTAGAAGAATTAAATGAATAATTAATATTTAAAAGAGAAAGAATTAATGATGAATGTAAAATTTGGAGCATCTCTTCTGTCGTGGATAACACCGGTTTGGAGTGCAGAAGCCGGGAAATATGCCATTGAAAAAACAGCAAAAGCAGGTTTTGATCTGATTGAAATTCTGCTTCCTTCGACCATGGAATTTAATGCTAAAGAAGTGAAAGCCCAGCTTAAAAATAATAACCTTGAAGCTGTTTGTTCTTTAAATCTTCCAAAAGAAGCCCATATTGCATTCCACCCGAAAGTAGCGGAAAGCCTTATGAAAGAGGCTATTGATAAAACTTCTGAGCTGGAAACAGACTTTTTAGGCGGAGTTCTTCATAGTGGAATCGGTGTTTTTTCGGAGAACCCTCTTACGGAAGATGAAGCGGAGATTATTGTTGAAGTTTGGAGTAATGTGGCGGATTATGCTAAGGAAAAAGGAGTAAATATTGGAATTGAACCCATCAACCGTTATGAAACCTATGTTTGTAATACCGCGAAAAATGTATTGGATTTAATTTCAAAAACAGGAAAAAGCAACTTATTTCTTCATCTGGATACTTTTCACATGAATATCGAAGAAAATAATTTTTATGATCCGGTAATTCTTGCGGGAAACAAACTGAAACATGTCCACATCACAGAATCTCACCGTGGAATGCTGGGAGAAGGAACCATAAACTGGGATGAATTTTTCGGTGCCCTGAAAAAAATCAACTTTGAAGGAAATCTTGTTTTGGAAAATTTTTCATCTTCTGTTTCCGGCATGCAGCAGATGGTTTCTCTATGGCAGAAATCGCCTTACAATGCGGAAGAACTGGCTTTAGGAAGCTTAAATTTTATGAAAAAATATATTTGATCCGATTCTGTAAACACAATGATGGAGCCTTTCCTTACTGGGAAGGCTTTTTATTTTTAAATATTGGCTAATAGTCTGAAAGACCAGATTTGTTTTAGTAACTTTGCAGCTCATAATATAATTTTTTATGCACAAAGCAGGATTTGTAAATATAGTTGGGAAACCCAATGCCGGAAAATCTACCTTATTAAACCAATTAATGGGGGAAAAACTGGCTATTGTTACCCAAAAAGCACAGACAACACGCCACAGAATATTTGGGATTTATAATGAAGAAGATTTACAGATCGTATTTTCCGATACTCCCGGAGTGTTGGATCCAAAATATGGGCTGCAGGAAAAAATGATGGATTTCGTGAAGGATTCTTTGCAGGATGCGGACGTTTTCCTTTTCATTGTGGATGTTACCGATAAAGCTGAGCCTTCAGAATTTTTAATTGATAAACTAAATAAAATCCCCGTTCCCGTACTTCTTTTATTAAATAAAGTAGATCAGACGGATCAGGAAGGCCTGGAAAAGCTGGTAGAAGAGTGGCACAACAGGATTCCTAAGGCGGAGATTCTTCCCATTTCTGCATTGAATGCTTTTAATACTGAAATTATTTTACCTAAAATAAAATCTTTGCTTCCGGAAAGTCCGCCGTATTACGATAAAGACCAGTATACGGATAAGCCTGAAAGATTTTTCGTGAATGAGGCGATTCGGGAGAAAATTTTATTGAATTATGATAAAGAAATTCCATATTCGGTAGAAGTTGTGACGGAGCAGTTCAAGGAAAAAGAAGGAATTATTTTCATTGATTCTATCATTTATGTAGAAAGAGATACACAAAAAGGAATTATAATTGGCCATAAAGGAGAAGCCATCAAGAAAGTTGGTACAGAAGCAAGACTGGACCTTGAAAAATTCTTTGCTAAAAAAATTCACTTAAATCTGTTTGTAAAAGTGAAAAAAGATTGGCGAAAAAACGATAGAGATTTAAAAAATTTCGGGTATAGGTAAACTAAAAAAACGATCACAGCCGTTCTACTAAAAGATTTTTATTATCTTTAATTAAATTTTAGCTTAATGAACTATTTGAACTCAAATTCTAATCCAGTTTTAAAAGATATTATTTTATTGGTTGTGAGAGTGTTTATGGGTTTCGCCATGCTGTCTCACGGTTATCCTAAACTTCAAATGTTACTGGAAGGTGGAAAAATTGATTTTTTTGACTTTCTGGGATTGGGGCCTCAAATTACTTTGATATTAACTGTTTTTGCAGAATTTGTCTGTTCAATTCTTCTTATTTTAGGGCTTTTTACAAGGGTAGCATTAGGATTTTTGGTGTTTACAATGATTGTAGCTGTATTTGTAGTTCATAGTGCGGATCCATTTGAAAAACAGGAAATAGGATTGGTTTATTTATCAGTATATCTTCTTTTAATTGTTTTTGGGGCAGGAAAATTTTCCGTCGATTATATGATTGAGAAAAGGAAAAGAGCCAATGACTGGTAATTAATTTTACTTTAAAATATATAGCAGTAAGTTTTCTTGCTGCTTTTTTTATGTTTAAATTTTACTTGTGCTTTTATTGTTAAATTAAGTTTAAAATTCATTAAATTCGTCAAAAAGAGAATATATAATGAAGATAAAACTAACCATCTGCCTTCTTGCGTTTTTAAATTTCTACAATGCGCAGGAAAATATTACGTATCAAAAACCATCTGCTGAAATTCTTAAACTTGCAGATTATGAAAGACCACCCAGTGTTTTAATGAATAATAAAAAAGACTGGCTCGTTTTCACCTATCGTCCGACTTACAAAACACTGGAAGATCTTAGTCAGCAGGAAATGAAGCTTGGCGGACTGAGAATTAATCCTGTAACTAATATTTCCAGCTCGGCAACGTATTCTAATAATATTAAGGTTAGAAAAATTAACGATAAAACAGAAGTTCAGGTTAAAAATTTACCATCAAACCCGAAAATAACATATACTTCATTCTCACCGGATGAAAAGAAATTAGCATTTACCAATACCACAAACAAAGGGGTAGAGCTTTGGATTGTTGATCTGGAAACCGCTACAGCAAAGAAAATAACGTCCGATAATCTGAACGCGAATTTGGGAAGCCCTTATGTCTGGTATAAAGATTCTCAAAATTTGTTAATTAAAACGCTTCCTCAAAATAGACCGGCTTTAATTGATTCCAGTAAAGATCTTCCGACAGGCCCGATTGTTTCCACTGCAGACGGAAAAGTTTCACAAAACAGGACTTATCAGGATCTTTTGAAAAACCCGCAGGATGAAAAGAATTTTGAAATCCTCACAGCTTCTGATATTTATAATGTTGATCTCAACGGAAGCTTGAAGAAAGTAAAAGAGCAGGATCTGTACACCGGATTGAGCTTTTCGCCTGACGGAAATTATCTCATGGCAACAACAATCAAAAAACCGTTTTCATACATTGTTCCTCTTAGCAGATTTCCAATGACAACAACCGTTTATGACATGAACGGTAACGTTGTAAAAGTGGTAAATGAAGTCCCGTTGAACGAAATTATGCCGAAAGGTTTTTCATCCGTAAGAACCGGTAAAAGAGATCTGGGATGGAGAAGTGATATGCCCGCAACTTTAGTGTATGCAGAAGCTTTGGATGGTGGTGACCAGTCGAAAACAGTGGAGTACAGAGATGAGATTTTCACCTGGGATGCTCCATTTAGCAATACCCCGAAATCATTCTTTAAAACAAAACAGCGATATGAAGGGACGAGCTGGACGAATGATCAGTATGCCATCGTTTCGGAAGGATGGTATGATACAAGAAATACAAAATCTTTTTTGGTTGATCTAAATAATGGCGAATCAAAAGTAATTGATGACAGAAATTATCAGGACGTTTACAGCGATCCGGGGAACTTCAATACAACAAAAAATCAATACGGAAGATATGTTGTTGATATGAAAGGAGGAAAATCCTATCTGATTGGCGCCGGTTTTACAAAAGACGGACAGCATCCTTTTATTGACGAAATGGATATGAAAACGATGAAGAAAAAAAGGCTTTATACTTCAAATCTTAAAAATGCCAAAGAAGAAATTATTGATATTTTAAACCCATCAAAAGGGGAAATTCTGACGACTCAGCAGTCTTCAAGCCTGTATCCGAATTATTTTAAAAAGAATATTAAATCAAATAAAGCCGAGGCGGTAACCAATTTTGCCAACCCTTTTGAAAGCATTAAAGACGTTTACAAAGAAGTAATTACCTACAAAAGAAATGACGGTGTGACGTTAACGGGAACCCTTTATCTTCCAGCGAACTACGACAGAAAAGCTAAAAAAGAAAAATTACCATTGCTGATCTGGGCTTATCCAACGGAATACAAAGACAAAAATACAGCCGGTCAGAACACCCAAAACCCGAATGATTTTACGTTTCCTTACTACGGATCTTTTGTGTATTGGACGACAAAAGGCTATGCCGTTCTGGATGATGCCGCTTTCCCGATCATTGGTGAAGGAAAAACAGAACCGAACGATACATTTATTCCTCAATTGGTTGCTAATGCGGAAGCTGCGATCAATGCGGTGGATCAATTAGGATATATTGATAAGAAAAAAGTAGCTGTGGGAGGGCATTCTTACGGTGCTTTTATGACCGCAAACCTTTTGACGCATTCCAAGCTTTTTGCCTGCGGAATTGCAAGAAGTGGAGCTTATAACAGGACCTTAACACCTTTTGGTTTCCAGAGCGAACAACGAAATTACTGGGATGTTCCGGAGATTTACAACACCATGTCACCGTTCATGAATGCGGATAAAATGAAGACTCCGATGTTATTGGTTCATGGCGATGCAGACAACAATCCGGGGACGTTTACTTTGCAGACGGAAAGATATTTCCAGGCTTTGAAAAACCTTGGTGCACCGGTGAAAATGGTTCTTTTGCCTAAAGAATCCCACGGATATGCCGCCAAAGAAAATATTTTACATTTGCTTTGGGAACAGGATCAGTTTTTGGAGAAATGTTTGAAGAAATAAATTTTAAAACTCGCTCGTTTGGGCGAGTTTTTTTTAGGTAAACCATGCTTGAAGATCTGAAAGGCGATTAATTTTCAGCTTTAAAAATTTGCCACACTTTTATATCTTTGCAACTCAATTATAAAAAATGCAGGAAATAACATTCAGGAATGCAAGTCTTGAAGATTTACCGAAAATCGTAGAAATTTACAACTCAACTATTCCTTCCAGAATGGTAACCGCCGATACGGAGCCTATTTCCGTAGAGAGCAGGAAACAATGGTTTGCCGAACATAATGCTGAAATCCGCCCACTTTGGATCATCGAAGATCAGCAAAATAAAGTGTTGGGCTGGGTGAGTTTTTCCTCATTTTATGGGCGACCGGCCTACAATGGGACGGTGGAATTGAGCATTTACATGGACGAAAGCTGTCGTGGAAAAGGTTATGGCAAAAAAGTCCTTCAGTATTGTATTGATAATGCTGGAAAATTTGGGGTAAAAACTTTATTAGGGTTTATTTTTTTACACAATGAACCGAGCTTAAAATTATTCAGGCATTTTGGTTTTGAAGATTGGGGAGTTTTTCCTGATGTTGCGGTTTTGGATGGAGTGGAGCGGACGTTGGTGATTTTGGGGAAGAGAATTGGGTAATGAAAAAACTATAATTAAATGAAACTTTTTAATTTTTTTACTTTAATCTGTATATTTTTAATACTTGTTAATTGTAAAGAGAAAAGATTTTTGAATGATCACGAAGTAATTCTTGTCACTAATTTTATTAATGGTGATGAAAAACTTAGAGAAGAAGCAAAAATATTTGAATCCAAAACCCGGATAAAATTTAATGAATCCAATAAAATTTATCTAAGATTTATCTCAAAATATGAAAAAACTGATACTGCACAATCCAGATATTTTTACCCAAGTTTGATTATTGATGGATATTATCTTTATTCATTTAAAAATATCAAAACGGAAAAAGTTGCAGCATTTGGAACAGGTGTCAATGCCAACACAGGGCAGATTAGGCAATTTAAAGAAGTCATATGGCTAAATGAAAAATCATTAAATCAAATATCAAAGCGATCCTAAAAGATCGCTTTGATATTATAAATTCTTAATTCTTTTCGCAGACATATTCAAAAATCGTTTGACGAGCATCACTGCTGAAATCGTTAATCCCAATCCCAGAGCTATCCACATTCCGAAAGCTCCCATTTTCAGGGTAACACAAAGGAAATATCCTAGCGGAATAGTAATGATCCAATAAGCAATAAAAGTATATACGGAGGGGATTTTCACATCCTGCAAACCTCTGAGCATTCCTAAAGCCGTTACCTGAATTCCGTCTGATAACTGGAATAAAGCTGCAACAATCATTAATTTTGAAGCTAAAGCAATTACTTCAATTTCCTCTTTTTTAGTAAAGAACGTCGGAAGAATATTTCGTCCCAGAACAAAAACAATTCCGCAAATACACATGAAAATAAAAGCTATTTTCAAATTATTGATTCCTACTTTTCTTAGTTCAACAAAATTTTGCTCACCCAGCTTTCTCCCGATCATTACCGTAGAAGCCACACTGAAACCAACACACAGATTAAATGTAAATGAAGCCATACTCAACGCAATCTGGTGGGAAGCAATATCATGCGCAGAAATCAGTCCGCAAATAAACGCAGCTCCTGCAAAGGCAGTAACCTCAAAGAACATCTGTAAAGCTGTTGGTAAACCAAGCTTAACCATTTTATCAAACATCTGTTTTGAGAAAATTTCAATTTTTAAAGTAAAATCCTTGATATAGCGCTTCGTTTTCTTTTCATTTAAAAGAACAAAATAAAGGAAAACCACCATAAAAATCCGGGCAATCAGACTTGCTAATGCCGAACCTTTTACCCCCATTTCAGGAAAGATCCAAAGCCCTTTGATAAATACATAATTTAAGACGATATTAATAACATTGGCGATAATTGTAGCCTTTGTAACCCCAATTGTATAAGATAATCCTTCTGAAACTTCTCTTAATGTCTGAAATGCCATAAACGGAACAATACTGATTGCCATAATCGTAAGAAAATCAACCGTATCCGGAATAATTTTCTCAGGCTGCCCGGAACGGTAGAGTAGCGGCGTACCCAGGAATAGGATTATCATCAAAAGAATTCCTACAGAAATATTGATAATAAATCCATGACTGAAAACAGAATTGATAGTTTTATGGTCTTCCTTGGAATGCGCCTCAGAAACCAACGGTGGAATGGCAAAGGAAAACCCCAAAGCCAGCACAAACATTGAGAAAAAAACTGCATTTCCCAACGAAACCGAAGCCAGAGCATCCGCACCTAATAATTTCCCGACAATAATATTGTCGAATAAATTCACCGAGACTTGCCCTACCTGCGTCAACATCACAGGAAGAGCCAGTGTCAGGCATTCTTTTGTATAGTTTTTATGTAAAAAATTCATAGTTTATTAATTCATATATAGTTTTAACAAAAAAAAATTGCAGTAACAAATGATACTGCAATTTTTATTTATTTTAAAGTAAAGTTTACATTACTTCCTTACAAAACTTGCAACATCTTCAGCCGAAACAGTATTTCCGCCTAAAATAATTAATCTTTCTACTACATTTCTCAATTCTCTGATATTTCCTGTCCAGGAAAGAGCCTTTAATGCATCAATAGCTTTATCATCAAATTTTTTCACAGCAGTGCCGTGCTCATCAGCAATCATTCCTGCAAAGTGGTCTACCAGCAACTTGATATCTTCTTTTCTTTCATCCAATGGAGGAACGTAGATCTCGATCACAGAAAGTCTGTGGTAAAGGTCTTCCCTGAATCTTCCTGCTTCAATTTCCTTCTGCATATTTTTGTTGGTTGCCGCAAGAACTCTTACATCAACTTTAATTTCTTTATCACTTCCCACCGGTGAAACCTTGTTTTCCTGAAGGGCTCTCAATACTTTTGCCTGAGCAATTAAGCTCATGTCGCCTATTTCATCTAAGAAAATAGTACCTCCGTGAGCCTGTTCAAATTTACCTTGCTTATCTTTGATAGCACCTGTAAATGAGCCTTTTACGTGCCCAAAAAGTTCGGATTCGATTAGTTCTGAAGGGATTGCGGCACAGTTTACCTCTATCATTGGACCTCTTGCGCGCTCACTTTGATTGTGAATAGCATGAGCTACCAGTTCTTTTCCGGCACCGTTTGGTCCTGTAATTAAAACTCTGGCATCAGAAACAGCAACTTTCACAATCATATCCTGGATCTTCTGCAAGCTTGCAGATTCACCAATCATTTGATACTTTTTGCTGACTTTTTTCTTTAAGGTTTTGTTTTCGGTTTGAAGATTTTTATTTTCTTTTTTCAGCGTTTCTTTAATTAAAGCATTTTTTACGCTGGTAATCAATCGGTTGATATCAATTGGTTTAGAAATAAAATCGTATGCACCATCCTTTAGACAAGATACGGCAGAGTCTATATCTGCGTGTCCTGAAATCATGATGAAAGTTGTTTCCGGTTTTAGTGCCAGGCTTTGCTTTAAAAGTTCGGTACCGGAAAGTTTAGGCATTTTAATATCAGAAATCACTAATGCGAAATCTTCTTTTTCTACCTGTTTATAACCTTCGAGGCCGTCTTCGGCGATAACAAATTCATAGTCAGTGAGTTCGTCAGAAAGAATACTGTGAAGTACTCCTGAGATTGCTTTTTCGTCTTCTACAATAAGGATTTTTTGCATAATTGCAAATTTAATTTTTTTGATTGAATTATTAGCAAAAACTATACCTAAACATTCTATTTTAAATAATCTCTTCTACCGAAAATTGCTGAACCAACCCTCACAGAGTTTGCCCCGCATTCAATGGCAATAGGGAAATCGTCACTCATTCCCATTGATAAAGTTTGCAATGATTTTAGTTGATTTAATTCGTCAAAAATTCTTTTTAAGTTTAAAAACTCCTTTCTGACCTGGTTTTCGTCATCTGTGAAAGTTGCCATTCCCATTAAGCCGGTAATTTCAACATTGGGAAATTCCCCGTTTTTAAATTTTTGAAACAAATCTTTGGCTTCTTCAGCTTCCAAACCGAATTTAGTTTCTTCTTCAGCAATTTTTACCTGAAGTAAAACTTTGATTTTCCGGTTATGCTTCCCTCCTTCCTTATTAATTTCTGACAATAATTTTTGGGAATCCACACTTTGAATGGTATCTATGAATTCAGCGATATATTTCACTTTATTGGTTTGCAGATGCCCAATTAAATGCCATTGGATATCTTTTGGAAGGAGAGGATATTTCTCCAGCAGTTCCTGGACTTTATTTTCACCAAAAACCCTTTGTCCCAAATCATAGACTTCTTTAATGACTTCAGCCGGATGCGTCTTCGAAACAGCTACCAGATGCACATGCCCCGGAAGCTGATCTTTTATATTGCTGTAATTTTCCTGAATGCTCATAATTGCAAATTTCTGAATTTTGATGGCAAAAAACTAACAAATATGAATTTTAATTAAAATTTGTTAATGAAAGTTTTATAAGTAATACTTCGACTTCGCTCGGAATCTATTATGTTTTAAAATCAATTCAAAACTTCATTAATCTTCGGATATTCGGATATTCTCTTGAAAACAAACCGGTTGCTCTTCTGTAGTTTTTCAATAAATAAATCTAATTCATTAACAGAATCCGTATCCGTTAAATACTGATCGTGAGTGAGAAAAACAAGGTGTCTTGAAGTCTTTTCCAGGTCATTAAAAAAAATGCTGTCTACTTTTTTCAGCATTTCTTCATGTTTTCCTTTCAATACCATTTTGTTGGTGGGCTTCCATTCCAAATCCCAGCCAACTACTTTGTAGCCTGCCTGTTTAAGCTTGTTTGCCGCTTCTGCTGAACTTTTAAGATCCGTAACATTAATATTGTTCAAACGCCAGATATTTCTTCCCGGAGTTCTGGCAATTTTATCGTATAATTTTAAGCTGTCTTTAGCAATATTAAAATCATTTACTACAGCTTCCGGGTTTTTGTAAAAATCTGTGTATTTATTATGGGCATGGGTAAAGCTGTGATTTGCGAGCTCTACCAATGGATCTTTTCTTAAAAGCTCAAGATCGTCTTTTTGCCTTTTGCTTCCGTAAACATGCTTGCCAACCAGAAAAGCGGTGGCACAGACGTTTCTTTTATTCAAAATTCTGAGAAGATTTTCTGTTCCCTGGTTTGGTCCGTCATCGAAAGTGAGATAAATAACACGTTTGTCAGAATCTATATTTTCTTTGTCGGTTTTGAGGATTATTTTTGCGACGGGATGTTCTTTCGGAATCAGTTTTTCAGATTCCTTTTTGTCATTTTTCCGGCTGCAACCGTGAAATAAAATTGACGTTGCACTCATCACTGCAAGCATCCCAAGAAAAGTCTTATTTCGAGACTTTTCCGCAAAAGTTTTTCTCATAAAAGTAATTGGAATTTATTTGTTAAAAATTGTTAAAATCTCCTAATTAATATTAACAAAATCTATGCCGATTCTTCCTGAAATTTTACTTTTAAGCTTATTTTAATATTATATTTTGCGACAAAGATTATTCGAGAATTTTCTTTAAATACAAAGAATTTTTTATTGCTGCATCTCCCCAGGTATTGTTGAAAAATATAAATGTTTTCTTTTGATTTGCTTTAATTTTTTCAGCTAAATTATGGAGGAATTCTTCACTATATTCAGATTTGTAAAGAATTGGTTTTCCGTGAAGTCTGTAATATAAAATTTCAGGATGATTGACAATAACGTCCTCCGATAGGTTTCCGGGAAAAGTTACCCCTGAAAATACAATATTATGTTCTTTTAAAATTTTAAAAATTTCATTTCGCCACCAGGATTCATGACGGAATTCAATTACATTTAAAAAATTAAAATCAAGATTAGTAAGAATTAAATCAATATTTTCCTGGCTATTTTTAAAGGATGGAGGGAATTGATACAAAAATCCGGAAACTTTTTCTTTCAAACTGGCTTGAATAAGATTACAAAATTCTGAAATTTCTTCTTTACAATCTTTCAAACGCTTTTCATGAGAAATTGTTTTTGGAATTTTAATGAAAAATTTAAAATCATCGGGAGTTTCATCTGCCCATTTCAAAAGGGTTTTTGAAGTTGGCTTCCTGTAAAAAGTAGAATTGATCTCCACTGAATTGAATTTCTGAGAATACAGCGAAAGAAAGTTCTTGCTTTTTGCATCTTCAGGATATAATGAACCCTTCCAGTCATTATTATAAAAACCTGAACACCCGATATAGAGATCTTCTTTTTTCATAGTTTAAAAATCTTTAAATCAATTTTTAATATCCAGATTAACGGAATTCAGCCGTAATGAATTCAAAATCACAGATAAAGAGCTGAAACTCATCGCCGCAGCCGCGATCATCGGTGACAAGAGAATACCAAAAAACGGATACAATAATCCTGCCGCAACCGGAACTCCCAAAACATTATAAATAAAAGCAAAAAACAGATTTTCCTTAATATTTTTCAAAAGCTTTTCGCTCAATAGTTTAGCTTTTGCGACGCCTAAAATGTCACCTTTCAGCAGTGTAATTTCTGCACTTTCAATGGCGACATCCGTTCCCGTACCCATCGCAATCCCGATATTTGCCTGAGCCAAAGCAGGGGAGTCATTAATCCCATCGCCGGTCATGGCTACAATTTTCCCTTGTTGCTGTAGTTTTTTGACTTCATTTAATTTATCCTCAGGATGGCAGTTTGCTTTAAAATGTTTGATTCCCAGTTCGTCTGCAACGGCTTTGGCGGTATGTTCATTATCGCCTGTCATCATGATAATATCAATTCCTTCACTTAATAATTGTTGAACTGCTTTTTTAGAAGTTTCCTTGATTTTATCCGTAAAACTGATGAATCCCAATACTTCGTTTTCCTGCGCTACATAAGAGATGGTGTGAGCTTTTGACTGGACTTCAACCGCTTTTTGCTTAAGATTTTCAGGGATTGAAATTTGATTTGAAGTTAACAAGCTTTCGTTTCCGAGATAGGTAGTTTTTCCATTGATTTTTCCCCTTACTCCTTTTCCTGAAATATTTTCAAAGTTTTCTACTTTTTCCGGTAAAATATTTTTATCTCTTGCTTTTTTAATAACAGCATTGGATAAAGGATGCTCGGAATTCTGATTTAATGAATAGGCTAATTTTAATATTGAATTGTTTTCATTATTAATAGTTTCAATATACTCCACAGATGGTTTTCCTTCAGTTAAAGTACCTGTCTTATCGGTAATTAGGACGTTTACCTTATTCATTTGTTCAAGTGCTTCGGCATTTTTAATTAAGATACCATTTTTTGCTCCTTTACCAATCCCAACCATCAATGACATGGGTGTTGCCAGACCTAAAGCGCATGGACAGGCAACAATTAAAACCGCAACCGCATTAACAAAAGCGAACAGGCTTTTCTTACCTTCCGGCCCGAAAAACTGCCATAAAACAAAGGTTAATACAGCAATTAAAATGACAGTCGGGACAAAAACTTTAGCCACTTTATCCGTTAATTTCTGGATCGGGGCTTTACTTCGGCTGGCTTCGTTGACCATTTTAATGATTTGTGAAAGCAGCGTTTCATCACCTACTTTTTCAGCTTTCATGATGAAAACCTGATTTCCGTTGATGGTTCCCGAAGAAACTTTATCATTGATACTTTTCTCTACAGGAACGGGCTCTCCTGTAATCATACTTTCATCAACGTAAGAATTTCCTTCCGTTATTTTTCCGTCAACAGGAATTTTTTCACCCGGTTTTACCTTTAATAAATCGCCGATTTTCACATGAGAAAGAAGCACTTTTTTCTCCTCACCATTTATGATAAGATTGGCTTCATCAGGCGAAAGATTCAATAATTCCCTGATCGCATTCCCTGTTTTTTTATGTGCTGCAGCTTCCATGAGCTGACCCAAAATTACCAATGTCAAAATCACACAAACAGCTTCAAAATAAAGTGGAATCTCATGATTGTGACCACGGATTTCATGCGGTACAATATCCGGAAAAACCAACGCTACAATGCTAAAAATGAAGGCTGCGGCGACTCCCAGAGCAATAAGGCTGAACATATTCAAATTCCATGTTTTGAAAGAAACCCAGCCTCTTTTCATTAAAAACCAACCCGAATAAAATAAAACAGGAAGCGTTAAAATCAATTCTATAACACCTTGAACCTGGTGTGAAAATGGAAAATTAAAAAACATTCCACCCATCGAAAGAATAAAAACCGGAATGGTGAATAATAAAGAAATGGTGAATTTTCTTTTTAAAATATTGTAAGTTTCGTCCTCATCACCTTCTTTATCGGGCATTCTTACCAGATCCATGCCGCAAATCGGGCAATTTCCCGGCTCATCACGAATAATTTCCGGGTGCATCGGGCATGTATATTTTGCGGTTTTCTTTTCGGGATATTTTACCAGATCCATTCCGCAAACAGGGCAGCCAACATTGGTGTCGTAAACTTTATCACCTTCACAATACATCGGGCAATAATATTTTCCTGCCATTTCATCTGTAACCATCGGTGTTTCATGATGATGGCCGTGGTCGTGTGAATGGTGGGAATGATGTGAATGAGTTTGCGAATTTTCAACCAGGGTTTCTGTAATTTCCTCAAGATGCATGTGACAAACGGGACAATCACCTTTTTCGGGGTAGATTTTATCATCTTCACAAAACATTGGACAGTAATATTTCCCAATATTATCCTTGAAATTTTCAGGCAGGTTTGTGGAAGAATAGGTTGGTTTAAAATTTGGGGCTTTTGCTAGCTTTTCCTCTATTGGAACCAAGAACATATTACATACGGGGCACCTTTTTCCTTGCTGAAAATAGACTTTTTCCCCTTCGCATTCCATAGGACAATAGTATACGGAAGATGGTGAAATCCTGTCTTGCGGTTTCACAAATGCTTTTTCGGGATTGTTGGGGTCTTCAAGCTTGTAATTTCCGACTTCTTCAAGAGCCTTATTTAAAGTATTTAATTCAATTTCTTTATCAGAAACTATCGTTGCTGTGTTGTTTTCAAGATTGACATCAGCTTTTATTCCTTCGATACTGTTCAGCTTTTCAGAGATTTTTTTCTGACAGCCAGAACAGGTCATTCCAAGTATTTTATATTGTTGTTCCATGATCCTTTCAATTTATAGTACAAATTTCTACAATGTAAACGGAAGCTTGTTATAAATTTAAGGATAATGTTTATAGAATTTTGATCGAGAATTCGAGTAGGAGGGTTTAAGGGTTATAGAGTTGTAGCGTTTGAGGGCTTTAGTAAACAACTCTATAACCCTCTAACGCTAACCCTCTCAAACTTGATCCAACGGCTTTCTACTGTGGACTTTCAACTTTTTAAATTCGGTGGGAGTGAAGCCCGTGATATTCCGGAATTGTGAAGATAGGTGCTGAACGCTTTTGTAGCCTAGTTTTCCGGCGATTTCCGTTAAGGTAAGTTCATTGTAAAGAAGCAGTTCTTTTACTTTTTCAATTTTTTGGAGGATAAAAAACTGTTCTAATGTAATATTTTCGTTTTGGGAAAAAGCCTTTGAAAGTGAGCTGTAATCTTTATGAAGTTTTGAACTTAAAAATTCGGATAAAAGAAAATTTTCATCAATATCAAGTTCACTGATTTTTATGATGATAAAATTTTTAATTTTCTCAATAAGCTGATGTGCAGAGTCTTTTATTCGTTCAAATCCTGCTTCCTGTAAAAGATTTTCTATAGTGGAAAGATCTTTATCCGAAACTTCAGATTCTGTTTCAACTTCACAAAGGTTAATACTTTTAACCTTAATATTAATTTCATTAAAAATAGCTGAAACAGCAGAAATACATCTGTTGCAGACCATATTTTTTACAAAAATTTTCATAACCGATTCTGATTTAGCCTGTCTTTTACAAACTCGACTTTTGTTTTTCCATGAGGTGAAGGATTGCCATCCTCGTCAAGGTTTACCATAACGATTTTATCAACAGTAATGATGGTCTGATGCGTCATTTTATTTCTCACTTCACAGGCGAGCGTAAGAGAAGTAGAACCGAATTTCATCACTTCAATCCCGATTTCTATAATATCTCCCTGTTTTGCTGAGCTCACAAAATTAATTTCTGAAATAAATTTTGTAACGACTTTTGTATTTTCCAATTGAATAATGGCGTAAAGTGCGGCCTCTTCATCAATCCACTGCAGTAATCTTCCTCCAAAAAGAGAGTGATTAGGATTCAGGTCTTCTGGTTTTACCCATTTTCTGGTGTGATAGTTCATATTGAATAATTTGCACCACAAATTTAGCGCAAAAAACAGCACTATGAAAGAATTTGGATTTAGTTAGTAAAACAGTATTATTTATATATTCGATTGTTTTTTGAGCGTATTACCTAATTATGGTTTAAATTTTCATTTAAAACTGTTTAAATTCTTTAAAATCATTGTTTTCAAACGGATTTCATTTTTTGTATTTTATTAGTAATAATGTTATATTTTAATAAATATTCATATTTTTTTAATGAAAAATTAATACTTTTTAACAAAATAAAAATTTGGATGAAAATTTTATTAAAATTATTCAAAAAAAATTTTGAAATAAAATTATTAATTGTAACTTGCATCAGTCTATATTTGGAATCAATATTTGTTCATTACTTTATGTTGTTTTTCTTTTATAAACCAAATCATTTTTAACATTTTTAATTTTTTAACCCAGATGAACATTTTTGTTTCAAACATCAATTACGCAACTAAAGATTATGAGTTGCAAGATTTATTTTCAGAATTTGGAGAAGTTTCTTCAGTAAAAATCATTACTGACAAAGAAACTGGTCGTTCAAGAGGTTTCGGTTTTATCGAAATGGAAGATGCTGAAGGACAGCAAGCTATTGAAGCTCTTAACCAGAAAGAATTTAACGGAAAAGAACTTAACGTTTCAGAAGCTAAACCAAGAGAGGAGAAGCCAAGAAGAACTTTTGGTAACAACACTGGAGGTGGTAACAGAAGCGGTGGCGGTGGCTACGGTGGAGGTAACAGAAGCGGTGGCGGTGGCTACGGCGGAGGTAACAGAAGCGGTGGCGGTGGCTACAGCGGAGGTGGAAACGGCGGAAAA
Organism: Chryseobacterium sp. IHB B 17019; assembly: GCF_001456155.1. Lineage (NCBI taxonomy): Bacteria > Pseudomonadati > Bacteroidota > Flavobacteriia > Flavobacteriales > Weeksellaceae > Chryseobacterium > Chryseobacterium sp. IHB B 17019. Next base: position 1,466,468 of record NZ_CP013293.1, read on the forward strand.
CGTTGGTAAAAAATATAAGCGGCTTAAATAAGCCGCTTTTTTTATATAATTAATTCACAGTATATCATTAAATTAGTATCTTAGATTGATAAGCAGCCATAAATTGGCATAGTTTTAGAAAACTTTTAACCAATTAAAATATTATTATAATGAGAAGACATTTATTAGCATTAATAATGATGTTCAGCGGATTATTATTAAGCGCACAAAACATCTACAATGGCCAGGATCTACAGCAAAACAGGAAATACTGGTCAGCAAACAGACAATATTATCTTATATTTCAGAATGACGGAAATCTTGTTTTTTATAACAGAGCCGGAAGTTCAATCTGGGCATCCAAAACACAGGGAAGAGGAGTAAAAGCCAGCTTTCAGGACGATGGAAATCTGGTAGTGTACGCACCGAGAAATGGCGTTGCATTTACTTCCAACACGAGTGGAAAACGTGCCAACAGACTAGCTGTACAGGATGATGGAAATCTTGTGATTTACAGTAATTCAAATGCTTTGTGGGCGTCTAAAAATGGCTCCGATAACGGGAATGGCAATGGTTGGGGATTTAGAGGAGGATATCTTAACCCGGGACATAAATTCACCAGGGGAAGTAAGGTTTTTTCGGCTAACCGCAATTACTACCTTGCATTTCAAAACGACGGAAATTTAGTTTTATCAAATAATAACGGTGATCCGGTTTGGGGAGCAGGAACGGACAATAAAGGCAGCAGGGCAGAGTTCCAGAATGACGGAAATCTGGTTGTTTACGATTCTTATAACAGAGCAGTGTGGACTTCCAATACTTCCAATAGAGGAGCAACAAGACTGGATATTCAAGATGATGGCAATCTGGTTATTTATGCGGGTTCTTCGCCGGTCTGGAGTTCTGGAACACAACGATATTAATACTCTTTATATAAATAAAAGCATTACAAAAAGTAATGCTTTTTTATTGTCAAAATTTTGAATTAAACTGAATCTTATTTTAATTTTATCAGTAAGTAAGCGTCAGTATAATAGATATTCACCCGATTGTTGTAAGGCTGTTTTTCACTCATAATATCTTTAAAAATCAGCTTGACATGATACATACCCAAGTCAGTTTCCATGCTAAGTTCAGGAACTTTTACCGTTCCTCTTTTTTCTTTATTTTCTTTAAATAATTTTAAAATTTGAGGGCCGAAATCTACTTCATCCTTAGAGTTTAATAGTAATTTTAATGAAGATTTTTCAGTTAGCTGATCTACTATTTTAAATTCATCGCTGTTCAATGTTTTTGGCTCATCATCATACCTGGAAAAGTTGAGTAAATATTGATAATCGCCGATTGCTATTGACTGTTTTTCCGGGACAATCATAATTCGCTGTACTTCATCAGGCCTGGTTTTAGATGTTTTGTGGACATCAGAAAATTTGTCCTGAATATCATATCTTACACTATAAAAATTACCTTTTTTGATAGTTTCTGTTAATTTTGCCTGATCTTGTTTATTTAATAGGTTTAATAAAAATTCACCTTGCTTTCTTCGGGCTAAAAATTCAAATTTATCTGCTATTTCAATACTGATTGTATCCGTAATTTTTTTGTTGAAATTTATCTTACCGTTATCTAAAAGCTTGTGGTCATTCAAAGCCTTTAAAAGTTCGTTTTTCTGACTTCTTTTGGCTACGCTGAAAGCATTTAAATAAGGAAAAATCAAAGCAAAAAGGGCAAATATGAATAAGCTGACAGGTATAAACTTTATAGTTGCTTTTTTATTGAAAATAAAGTAAATAATGATACTCAACAGCCATAAAGCCAGAAGCAGTACAAAATATCTCGGTTCTGTGTAGCCGTATTCCAAGATCCTTGTAAAAATAGCTACAAAAAGTAAAATAATTAACGGAACAATAGTGAAATAAAACGCTTTTGAAAAGATTTTAACCCAAGATTTTGCATGTTCTTCCTTTAACGGATAAACGAGAAGCAGCGCCAGAATCCCAACGATACTGTATGCCAAAATAAGGTATGAAACCCAACCTCTTGGAAGTTCCCAGTTGATCAGGATTTTAAAAGAGTAAAAATAAAGGATAACTACATAAATAAGCAATAAAGGAATTAATATAAATTGTGTGAAAAACTTTAAAATTATAGGATAAGTCCCGTCCTTTTCAAGCGTATATAAACCTTTTTCGTTGAATAATAAGAAAATAAAACAGCTTCCGAAAATGGCAAGCACATATAAGGTATCAACGTAAAGATTATCATTAAAATTGAAATCAAAAAGCTTGTCAACAGCCAGGATAGCTAATTCGACACCACCGGTCAAGACGCCCGTAAATACGGCTGTGAGAAAGATATTGACAAACAGGTTTTTGTTATATTGCCAAAATCCAAGCTCTTTGTTTTTTTCCAAAAATGCAACGAAAGAAACTAATAAATGACTCAAAAGTGCCGTAACAGCAATGATAAACCCGTAGACTTCTGTGAAATCCTTCTGCTTTTCGGGCAGGATAAAATAAAAGCCGATAAGGAAAATGATTCCCAAAAGCTGCAACAGTAAAGTCTTTCCGATTCTTTGAGACAGCATTTTTAAGGCAAACATCAAAGAAATTCCCAGGCATGCGCAGATGGTGAATTTGGAATAGACGAAAAATAAATCCTTATCATTATCGTTTTCAAACATACAAATCGCCCCGACTGAGGCCAGGAGAGCCATTACCAGAACTATTGGATATTGGAAAATAACCTCATTCGCGCGGCTTAGGGTCTCTTTTAATTTTTTCATGGTTTTAGTGTTTTTCTGGTAATTTATTATTTGGATTAATCCTTTTTCTTCTTTTTCTTCTTGTTTTTGTCCTTCTTCTTATCTTTTTTAGGATTCAGGATTTCGTTGACATATTCAAAATGTGGTTCTTTTGATTTTGCCGGCGGTATTTCAATAGTAAGATTGAAATCTTTCAGATCTTCTTCAGAAATAAGGTTTTCAAGAATCAAAGACTGTAAAATTTCTTTCCCTGAATTATTAAAAAAATGATGCAAAAGTTCCTTTAATAAGAAATTTCTGTAATCCTTTAAAGGTACAAGAACGTTGTATTTAAAGATTCTTCCTTCTTTTTCAGTAGATAAATATCCTTTTTCAACCAGGATTTTCAAATAGGTGGAAACTGTATTTTGGTGTGGCTTGGGCTCCGGATGTTGTTCCATAATGTCCTTTAAATAAAAGGATTCCAGCTTCCAGAATAGTCTCATTAAGGTCTCTTCCGCAGACGTCAGGTGATTTATTTTCATATCAGATCTCACTGTTGAATTGTATATTGCAATATAAATAAATAAAAGATACCACAAAAGCAATCGCGGCACCCATCAATACTTCCTGCGGAGTATGTCTTTTCAAAATAACCCTTGTAACACCTACCAACACTGCAATTCCCAGCCAGATAAATCCTACCTTTATGTGTAAAGCAAAGAATAAAGCCGCAACAAATACATTGAAAGCCGTATGCATAGAGCTTTTAATGAAGTAATTGCTGATCTGTAATGCAAAAAGTAATATTAAAATAAAAAGCATTACAAAATCAATATACCCGTTTTTAAAATAATTAAAGGTAAGATAGGCAACCACACACACTGCAATGAAGATATATAAAGTCTTTCGCTGGATCCGGTTGGAAACATCCATATTCGTATATCTGCCGGTTTTTACATTCCAGACCAGCCAGATGATTACAGGTAAAATGACCATTAAAAGTATCGGAAGAAAATAAAGTACGGACTCTCTTAATGAATACCTCATAATGCTCATAAAAACAAAAAAGATAAACAAAGATACCAGAGGATTGAAAAAATCAGAGATAATTTTTGATGCTTTATGAATAATTGAAGGCTGCTTTTCTTCCATAATTAAGTTTGATAATGTAAATATAATATTATAACTAAAAAAACAATTGATCGATATACAATAAAAACAAAGTTTTTTTTATAATTTTGCTCAACTATTTCATAATAAATAAGCAAAGGCTAACACATGAAAGAATTTTCTAAAGAGGTATACCTGAAGTGGTATGAAGATATGACAATGTGGAGAAGGTTTGAAGACAAATGCCGTTCTCTTTACCTAAAACAAAAAATCAGAGGTTTTTTACATTTGTATAATGGTCAGGAGGCAATCCCTGCCGGATTCACTCATGCAATGGATTTAACTAAAGATAGTATGATCACCGCTTACAGATGCCACATCCATCCAATGGCGATGGGGGTAGATCCGAAAAGAATCATGGCAGAGCTTTGTGGTAAAGCTACAGGTACATCCGGAGGTATGGGTGGATCTATGCACATTTTCAGCAAAGAGCACAGATTTTATGGGGGACACGGTATCGTTGGAGGGCAAATCCCTTTAGGAGCCGGAATTGCTTTTGCAGATCAGTATTTTGATAGAAAAGCTGTAAATATCTGTTTCTTCGGAGACGGAGCTGCAAGACAGGGTTCATTACATGAAACGTTTAACATGGCCATGAACTGGAAATTACCTGTTGTTTTTGTTGTTGAAAACAATCAGTATGCAATGGGAACTTCCGTAAAAAGAACAGCCAACCACGAAGATATCTACAAATTAGGTTTAGGATACGAAATGCCTTGTCTTGCAATAGATGCAATGGATCCGGAAAAAGTAGCGGAAGCTGCCTATGAAGCGATCGAAAGAGCAAGAAGAGGAGACGGGCCAACTTTCATCGAGGCCAGAACTTACCGTTTCAGAGGACATTCTATGTCTGATGCTGAGCCCTACAGATCTAAGGATGAAGTTGCTATCCACAAAAATGATGATCCAATTGAGTTGTTAAAGTCAAGAATTTTATCTAATAACTGGGCAACTGAAGAGGAATTGGAAGCAATGGACAACAAATCAAGAGATTTCGTTGAAGAATGCATCGAGTTCATGGAAAATTCTCCATATCCGGATCCAGGAAAAATCTATGAGTATGTGTACGCACAGGAAGATTATCCATTCTTAGACAAATTAGAAAATTAATAATTAGATAATTTGAGAATTTCAAAATGAGTTAATTATTTTTAATTCTCACATCATCACATTAACAAATTATCATATTAGAAAATTATGGCAGAAGTAATTACAATGCCACGTCTTTCCGATACAATGACGGAAGGAAAGGTGGCAAAATGGCATAAAAAAGTAGGAGATACAGTAAAGGAAGGAGATATTTTAGCTGAAATCGAAACAGATAAAGCGGTTCAGGATTTTGAATCTGAAATGAACGGAACTCTTCTGTATGTAGGTGTAGAAGAAGGAAATGCTGCAGCTGTAGATTCTGTGCTGGCAATTATCGGAAATGAAGGAGAAGATATTTCAGGATTAACGGGTGGGGCTGCTGCTCCGTCTGCAAGTGTCTCTGAAGAGAAAAAATCTGAAGAAGAAAATAAAACAGAAAATAATGCTACAAGCGTAGAGCAAACTTCTGCGGAAGTTCCTGCAGGAGTAGAAGTGATTACAATGCCGAGACTTTCTGATACAATGACAGAAGGTAAAGTGGCGAAATGGCACAAAAATGTAGGCGATACAGTAAAAGAAGGTGATCTTCTTGCTGAGATCGAAACAGATAAAGCCGTTCAGGATTTTGAATCTGAATTTAATGGAGTACTGTTGAAGCAAGGTGTTGAAGAAGGTGGCGCAGCTCCTGTGGATTCTGTATTAGCTATCATCGGACCTGAAGGAACAGACGTTTCAGGAGTTGGTGCAGCAAAAACAGAAACCAAATCAGCAGAAAAACCGGCTGAGCAAAAAACTGAAGCTAAAGTAGAAGAAAAAGCAGCTCCGGCTGTAAGTTCTTCATCTTCTGAAAGAGTTGCAATCTCTCCATTAGCTAAAAAAATGGCTGAGGATAAAGGAGTTGATATTCACAGTCTTCAGGGTTCGGGTGAAAATGGAAGAATCGTTAAAAAAGATATTGAAAACTATCAGCCATCTGCAAAACCCGCAGCTTCAGCTCCGTCTGCAAGCCCAGCGGCTCAGGTTGCAGTAAGTTTTGTTCAGGGCGAAGATACAGAAACTCCAAACTCTCAAGTAAGAAGTATCATTGCGAAACGTCTTGCGGAAAGTAAATTTACGGCGCCACACTACTATTTAATGGTAGAAATCAATATGGATAAAGCTATTGAGGCCAGAAAAGAAATCAATTCTTTACCGGATACCAAAATTTCTTTCAACGATATGATCATTAAAGCGACTGCAGTTGCCTTAAGAAAACACCCTCAGGTAAATTCAAGCTGGGCAGGTGACAAGATCATTCACAGAGGAAATATCAATATTGGCGTAGCGGTTGCAATTCCTGACGGATTGGTAGTTCCAGTGCTTAAGAATACAGACCAGATGAACTATACTCAGATTTCTGCTGCTGTAAAAGATATGGCCGGAAGAGCAAAATCTAAAGGTCTTAAGGCAAACGAAATGGAAGGTTCCACATTCTCTATCTCTAACTTGGGAATGTTCGGAATTGAAACATTTACAAGTATCATCAACCAACCAAACTCTGCGATCCTTTCAGTAGGAGCAATTATAGAAAAACCGATCGTAAAAGACGGACAAATCGTAGTTGGAAATATCATGAAGCTTTCATTAGCTTGTGATCACAGAGTGGTAGACGGTGCTACAGGTGCTCAGTTCTTACAGACATTAAAAACATATTTAGAAAGTCCTTTAACTTTGTTACTGTAATTTTCTAATTGTTAAAATATTAAAAACGCTTCTCAAATTTGGGAAGCGTTTTTTTTATCGCCCTGTTTTGTCTTTGCTGAGTGTTAGCGCCCTTGCGAACCGGAAAATATGCAGATAACATTTCAAAAAATCTTTGCGGACACCGCGCTTAAAATCAAATTTAAAAATATTGTTAAACAAACCAAATTCATCCTTCACAATTCACGCTAAAATTATCCATATTTAAAATCAAATCACTATTTTTGAATCATGATTAGAGCAAGAAATATCCATAAATCTTATGGGAATTTAGAAGTATTAAAAGGTGTTGATATTCATATTAAAGTAGGCGAAGTTGTTTCTATCGTTGGAGAGTCCGGAGCAGGAAAATCCACGCTTCTGCAGATTTTAGGAACTTTGGACCAGCCTACTGCATCACATAAAAATGAAACGGAGATTACCATTGCCGGAGAATCATTTATTAATATGAATGACAAGCAGCTTTCTAAATTCAGAAATCAGAATATTGGTTTTGTATTTCAGTTTCACCAGTTGCTTCCCGAGTTTACGGCTCTGGAAAACGTTTTGCTTCCTACAAGAATTGCAGGAGCCAACGAAAAAGAAGCCATGGAAAAGGCTTATGCTTTATTTGAAGATTTGAGAATTGAGCAGAGGCTACACCATAAGCCCAATCAGATGTCTGGTGGGGAAGCACAAAGGGTAGCGGTGGCAAGAGCTTTAATCAACTCACCGAAAATTATTTTTGCGGATGAGCCAACGGGGAACCTGGACTCAAAAAATGCTGATGACCTGCACAGATTATTCTTTGATTTAAGAGATAAATACAACCAGACTTTCGTGATTGTAACCCACAATCCTAATCTTGCTGAAATCACTGACAGAAAATTAGTAATGAAAGACGGAATGATTATCGATTAATTTTCTTTGCAAATGATGAAACACTTTATTTTTTTATTCCTCTTAATTATTTCCTGTTCAAAAGTTGAATCTCAGGTTAGTAATACGATTGATTATTTACCGAAATCAAAAATTCTGGAAATCAAAAATTATATTAAAGGAAAAAATTATAATCAGGATTTGGCTGTTTTCATCAATTTTAAAATACATTCCGGAAAATACAGGTATTTTATTTACGATTTGAAGAATGATAAAATATTACAGAAAGCTGTTGTGGCTCATGGTGAAGGATCGGCCGTAAAAAATTCGGATATTTTACAGTTCAGCAATACCGATGGCTCTCATCAATCATCACTGGGGAAATACGAAATCAGGGAAAGCTACACCGGCAAATTCGGGAAAGCCTATCGATTGGATGGTTTAGACGAAACCAATAGTAATGCAAGGTCAAGAGCAATTGTACTTCATTCCTATCATTGCATTCCTGATCAAGAATCTGATGATCCCGCATGTTTAAGCTTTGGCTGCCCGATGCTTTCTCAAAATTCATTTAACCAAACTGCAAAATATATTGATGGCTCTAAGCAACCCATTATTCTTTATGCTTTTTATTAATTAATTATGAAAAAAACTATATTGCCATTTTTTGTTGCTGCGATTTTGGTTTCCTGTAAAAAGGAAAATTACGCCGTAGCAGATATCAAATTAAACCTTCCAAAAGATTTTGAGCAATCAATAATCTATGAAACAGATGCCGCTACAAACTCACAAACGACTTTAAGCGAAGTAAATGTAGTAAACTATAAAGTCGATTCAATTGCTAAAAATGGCGACTATTATATGACTGGAAAATTGAAAAGGGTTAACGCCAACCAAAATATTTTAGGTGATTCTTTTTCTATTGATACCCGTGAAAACGGTAAAGCTGGCTCTGATTTGGGAAATGATATACAAAATTTAGTAAACAAAGAATTTTCTTTTAAAATAAATGCTTACGGCCGAATTATCGAGAAACCGAAATTCAAAAATATTGATGCTAAGCCATTTTTGATTGAACAATATAATATTTTACCATTTGCACTGCCGGAAAGAAAGCTAATCGAAAAGCTTACCTGGGAAGAAACGACAACCAACCCGATAGATAAAACGGTAGAATTGAAGACTACTTATTCTATTAAAAAAATAGACAGTCAGTCTGTTGCTATCAGTTCCAGAGGATTAATGGGATATCATGGAAGTTCGGATAAATATAAAGCCGAAATTATTGGCACCTATGTGCTGGATAGAAAAACAGGATTGTTAATTTCAGGAGAAAAGTCCTTAAAGATGAAAGAAACAGGTGAAATAACGTTTAAAATTTCTCCACAAATGAAAGGTTTTGAATAAATAATTATGTCCATAAAATTTCTTGCTGAAGACGACCGACCTCGTGAAAAGTTTTTACTGAAAGGTAAAAGCTCACTTTCCGATTCAGAATTACTGGCTATCATTATGGGAAGCGGGAACAGGGATGAGACTGCCGTTGATTTGGCAAGGAGAATTTTGGCTTCGGTGGACAATAGCTGGAATCAGTTGAGTTTACTTTCAATTAAAGATCTGATGAAATTTAAAGGTGTTGGTGAAGTAAAAGCAATTTCTATCACAACAGCACTGGAGATCGGAAGAAGGAGAATGGGGCAGGAAGTTCCGGAAAAACCCGTTATTACCAGCAGTAATTCCGCCTATCAGATTTTCAGGAATCATTTATCCGATTTGCGGACAGAAGAGTTTTGGGCAATTTTCCTTAACCAAAGTAATAAAGTGATTCATATCTCACAGTTGACCCAGGGCGGTATAAATCAGTCAATTGTCGATGTGAGAGTCCTATTTAAAACTGCTTTGGATCACTTCTCGACGGCAATTATTATTGCCCACAATCATCCATCGGGAAATTTAAAACCGAGCAGGGAAGATATAGATATTACACAGCAAATAAAAGCAGCCGGAAATATGCTGAATATCCAGCTTTTAGATCATCTGATTATTACACAGGATTCATATTTTAGTTTTGCAGACGACGGATTATTATGATTAGAAGACTAAAATACAATGAAATAGATTTTGAGAAGTACACCGAATGTTTAGAAAATTCTGAGCAACGGAATTGGTATGCGAAGAAAGAAGTGTTAGACGAGCTGTCGGGAAGCTGGGAAGCCCTTGTCTATGGAGATTATGAAGCTGTCCTGCCTGTTCCGATGAGGAAAAAACTAGGAATTAATTTTGTAATAATGCCTCTTTTCTGCCAGCAATTAGGGGTGTTTTCAGGGAAAGACAATCCTGAAATAAATAATCTGTTATTGCAATATTTAAAGAAAAAATATCAGGTGCTTTTTTATTCATTTAATCAAAATAATTCATTTAGCGAAAATCTTGAAAAAAAGAAAAATTATATAATTCCAATTTCAGACTATGAAATTTTAAGAAGAAAAAAATATTTTAAGGGGAGAAAATCAACGGCAAAATGCGCGCAGCATCTTATTTATAAAGAAATTGAATTAAATGCTGATTCATTGAAATTTATTGAAAACAACAATAAAGGCATTCCCAAAAAATCTGATTTTGAAAAATTTATCAAATACCTCCGTTTCCTTGATCAAACTAAGGCCCTTCAACTTTGTGGAGCCTATCTTGGGGAAGAATTAATCAATTTGGCTATTCTTATTTCAGAAAAAGGTCAGCTTTCTTTATTGGCTTTAATCAATGATGAAACCTACAAAAATGAAAATGGCCCTTCTTTTCTTATCGATAAAATCCTTCATCTTTATATCCATGAAAAAAGTTTCAATTTTATGGGAAGCAACATTCGCGGAATTGAAGTTTTTTTCAAAAGCTTTGGGGCTGAACTTCAAGAATACTGTCACTTGGAAAATAAAATTTTAAAGAAAATCTCTTAAAAAAGTTAATTGTTTTCAGCTATTGCACAATCCTGTGTTTTTCAGCGATAAATTCAGAAAATATTAGTAATTTTGCTACCTCAATTATGACAAGTTTTTCAGGATATTTACCTTATGCTTTTGCATTGATCATTGCGATACCTTTTTTGGTTTTGCTCAGACAATTTGTGTTTACTTATATTAAACTTAAAGAACAGGAAATCAGGTTGCTTACCGTAAAATCAAATTCTGAAAATAAGGCTCAGTCTTACGAAAGAATGGTTCTGTTTCTGGAAAGAATGAAACCGTCGAATATTGTTCAAAGGTTTGATAAAGAGCTGGCCGTTCATGAATTTATCTTTCTTACGGAAAAAGTAATTAGTGAAGAATTTGAATACAACTCTTCCCAACAGCTTTATATAACGAAAAATTCCTGGAAGAATATTGTTGATTCAAAGAATGCTGTCATCGATTTGCTTCATACAACCTACGAAGGGTTAAAAGGTGATGCAAACCTTGAAGAATTTAAAACAATTTTCATCATGAACTACATCAATGGTGAAGATTATATTTCTGCAACAATAGAAGATTTAAGGAGAGAAATTTTAATAATAGCTTAACAAAAAAATAAAAATTTAAAAATAATGATTCCAAATTTTAAAGCACATCCATGGCACGGAATTTCTGCAGGAGAAGATGCGCCGAATGTTGTAAATGTTTTCGTGGAGATCGTTCCTTCAGATACTATTAAATATGAAGTAGATAAAGAAACCGGATTTTTAAAGGTTGACAGACCTCAGAAATTCTCAAATATTATTCCTTCCCTTTACGGTTTTGTTCCAAGAACATATTGTGACAATGCTGTTATGAATTTAGCAATCGAAAGAGGTGCGGACGACGTTACAATGGGAGATCATGACCCTTTGGATATCTGTGTTTTAAGCTCTCACAATATTCATGGAGGTGGTCTATTGATGGAAGCCATCCCAATCGGAGGTTTCAAAATGATTGATGGAGGGGAAGCTGACGATAAAATTGTTGCCGTAATGATCGGTGATCACGCTTTCGGACATTTCAGAGATATTTCAGAATTGCCTGAAGCTGAAGTGAAACGATTAATGCACTACTTCTTAACATACAAAAACTTGCCGGATGAGCCCGCAAAATGCAGAATCCAGGAGGTTTACGGTGCTGAACACGCTAAAAAAGTGATCAAAGCCTCTCAGGAAGATTACGCAAACAAATACGGAGGATAAAATTCTCTTTATTGAAAAATAAATTAAGGATAAATGAAATTTCGTTTATCCTTTTTTTGTTTTTTAGGAGCTTTTCCCGCTTTCCGCACTCGCTATTTTGTAATGTTTTGCCGCCGCGCCAAAACATTACAAAATGAGCTCAAACAAATGCTGCAATCGGGGCTAGGATGGCAGGATTGGGGGCTTCGAGAGCCTCAGCCACCGTAGAACGGCAGTCTTTACCCACAATGTTTTAGCAGTATAATTCAGTAAATAGTTTACCTCGAAGGATCAATTATAGAAAATCTGTTCAAAACCTGTAAATCTGTGATTACAATATTCAACATAATAATTCAATAAAATTAATCTCAAATTTTAAGACTAAGATCATTTCCGCTTAACCGTTTAACTATTAATTTTTAAATAGTTATAAATATTTTTCATTAATATGATAAGAATTATTCATTATATTTAAATTTCTATTACCAAAAAAATATTAAACTATGGATCTATTTGCGTTAGTACCAATCTTTGGTGTTGTTGCTTTACTCTACACTTTTCTTCAAAGTAACTGGGTGAGTAAACAGGATGCCGGGGATGAAAAAATGAAAGTTATCAGCGGACACATCGCTGACGGTGCAATGGCTTTTCTAAAAGCTGAGTACAAGGTTTTAATCTATTTCGTGGTCATTGTAGCCATTCTTTTAGCCGTGATGGGTATGACCAATGCCAATTCGCACTGGACAATAGGTGCTGCTTTTGTGGTAGGGGCAATATTCTCTGCCTTGGCCGGCTTTATCGGAATGAAAATCGCTACAAAAGCGAATGTAAGAACTGCACAGGCTGCAAAAACTTCCCTTTCAAAAGCTCTTAAAGTTTCTTTTACAGGAGGTTCGGTAATGGGAATGGGAGTTGCAGGATTGGCTGTTTTAGGATTAGGGACTCTTTTTATTATTATAAAACAAATTTTCGCCCCGGATGCACCGGTGGATTCCCATGAAATGGAAAGAACCATTGAAATTCTCACAGGATTTTCCTTAGGTGCAGAATCAATAGCACTTTTCGCAAGAGTTGGTGGGGGAATTTATACAAAAGCGGCGGATGTTGGAGCCGATTTAGTAGGAAAAGTTGAAGCAGGTATTCCTGAAGATGATCCAAGGAATCCAGCTACAATCGCTGATAACGTGGGAGACAATGTGGGAGACGTTGCAGGAATGGGAGCGGATTTGTTCGGTTCTTATGTTGCAACAGTTTTAGCAACAATGGTTTTAGGAAGGGAAACCGTTTCCGAAGATGCTTTCGGCGGTTTTGCACCGATACTTTTACCAATGCTTATTGCAGGAACAGGAATTATTTTTTCGATGATAGGGACTTTATTTGTTAGAATTAATGACAATGAAGATTCTTCAACCTCAAGCGTTCAGAACGCTTTAAACCTGGGAAACTGGGGAAGTATTGTGATCACAGCTATAGCTTCATATTTTCTGGTAACATATATTTTACCGGAAAAAATGGTTTTAAGAGGATACGAATTCACTAAAATGGGCGTTTTCGGAGCCATCATGGTGGGATTGGTTGTAGGTACTTTGATGAGTATCATTACAGAATATTATACTGCGATGGGTAAAAGGCCGGTAAAAAGTATCGTAAGACAGTCTTCCACAGGGCATGCAACCAATATCATTGGCGGACTTGCCGTTGGTATGGAATCCACATTGCTTCCAATTATTGTTTTGGCGGGCGGGATTTACGGATCTTATTTATGTGCCGGATTGTACGGTGTTGCTATTGCAGCAGCAGGAATGATGGCAACAACAGCTATGCAGCTGGCAATTGACGCTTTCGGGCCGATTGCAGATAATGCAGGAGGTATCGCCGAAATGAGCGAATTACCAAAAGAAGTTCGTGAGAAAACAGATATTCTTGATGCAGTCGGGAATACAACAGCAGCCACAGGTAAAGGTTTTGCTATTGCTTCGGCGGCGTTAACGGCTTTGGCTTTGTTTGCGGCCTTCGTGGGAATTGCAGGAATCGACGGGATTGATATTTACAGGGCTGATGTTTTAGCTGGATTATTTGTTGGAGGGATGATTCCGTTTATCTTTTCTTCACTGGCCATTACGGCGGTAGGACAGGCGGCAATGGCAATGGTAGAGGAAGTAAGAAGACAGTTCCGCGAGATCCCGGGAATTCTGGAAGGTACGGCACAGCCTGAATATGAAAAGTGTGTGGCCATTTCTACCGATGCTTCCATCAGAAAAATGATGCTTCCGGGCGCTATTGCTATTATTTCACCTTTATTAATTGGGTTCATCTTTGGGCCTGAAGTGTTAGGCGGATTCTTAGCCGGCGCTACTGTTTGTGGGGTTCTGATGGGAATGTTCCAAAACAACGCAGGTGGAGCTTGGGATAACGCTAAAAAATCTTTCGAAAAAGGAGTTGATATCAACGGACAGACCTATTATAAAGGTTCTGAGCCGCATAAAGCTTCAGTCACTGGAGATACGGTGGGAGATCCATTTAAGGACACTTCCGGACCGTCCATGAATATTTTGATTAAATTAATGTCGATCGTTTCATTGGTAATAGCACCTACTTTAGCTGTTATCCATAAAGATAAAATTGATGCTAACAGACAAGCAAAAATTGAAGCCTTAACAGGAGTTGCCGGAATACATGCCGTATCCGGGGCAAATTCTCAAAGCGGAATAATTCCTGTAGGCCCAAAAGAAATCAAAGGTCATTTGAATGAAAGCGGAGATTTTGTTTATGAAACAGGCAATATCCAGGAAGTGGAATTAAAAGGCGGAAAGAAAATTTCCATTGGTGAAGGCAGCCAATTGTTTCAATTATATAATTCGGTTAAAACCAAAGACCAGAAAGTATTAGATCCTACTAACTGGTACACTATCGAAAATCTTTATTTTCAAACAGGTTCCAGTGATTTGAAACCGGGTTCAGAGGTTCAGTTATTAAATTTAGTTGAAATTCTTACTGCGTATCCAGATTTAAAAATTAAACTGGGAGGCTATACTGATAATACCGGAAACGAGGAAAGTAATCAAAAACTCTCTAATTTAAGGGCACAGACTGCAAAACTGAAATTATTGGAACTAGGAATTGCGGGAGATCGGGTAGAAGCGGAAGGATATGGCTCTCAATATCCTGTTTGTCCGGAAAATGATACAGATGAATGTAAAGCTAAAAACAGAAGAATTGATGTAAGGATTTTAGCGCTTTAAATCAATTTTAAAATATAATTAAGCACTGCTTTTGCGGTGCTTTTTTGTTTTTAAATACAAATCACACAAATATTTTTCACAAATGGACACAGAGATCCCGGAATAACAAACTCTATATTAAAAATGAATTATAAATTTTTCCTCAAATGTTCCAAAGCATCAATAATTAAATCATCATTTTTAGCAAAACTAAAACGAACATAATCAGAATCCTGCTTCGAATTATAAAAAGCAGAAAGCGGAAGACAGGCCACTTTTTTCTCAACAGTCAGCCATTTTGAAAATTCTACATCAGTCATGGTCTTTGAGACATTCCTGAAATTGACAATCTGAAAAACCGCGCCCTCAGCTTTTTGTTCGACAATTAATGGTGTTTCTTTAATTAATTCATTAAAAATATCTCGCTTTTTCTGCATTAAAACCTGATTTTTTGAAGGCTCAAAAACTTCAAGATATTTTGCCAAAGCATACTGACAGGGCGAATTTGCACTATAAGAAATATATTGCTGGTGACATCTGAACTTTGCAGTAAGCTCTTCTGATGCTAATAAATAACCAACTTTCCAGCCGGTTGTATGAAACATTTTCCCGAAAGAAAAAATGCAAAACGTCCTTTTTTTAAGTTCTGAATGGAGAAACGAGCTGTAATGTTCAACACTGTCATAACAATAAGTGTCGTAAATTTCTTCCGAAATCAGATAGATTTCCTGGTCTTTTATTATTTCATATAAATGGTTCCAATCCTCTTTTGACCAGATTTTTCCTGTAGGATTTTGTGGGGAATTGACAATAATCGCTTTTGTTTTTTTTGAAATGCAATTTTGCAGTTTTTCCCAATTTACAGTGAAATCATTATCAAGATCATAATAGACAGGAACCCCGCCGTTTAGGAAAATTGATGGTCCATAAGTATAGTAAGAAGGCTGAATTACGATCACTTCATCTCCCTGATTCAAAATACATTTGAGGGAAGTATATAAAGCAAAGGTTGCACAGGGAACAATGGTTACTTCGTTTTTTGGAATGTTAATGTAGTTTTTTCTTTGAAGATTAAATTTAATCACATTCTCTATCAATAAAGGATTTCCCGCAAGTGGCTCATATTGATGGTTATTAAGATCAGCAGCTTCTTTCAAATACTGTTTCAGACGGACATCAATATCAAAATCCGGCAAGCCGAGAGACAGGTCAAAACTTTTGTGTTTTGAAGCCAACTCAGACATGTCCGTGAAAAATGAGTAATGATTGAATCCGTAAATATTGTTCATCCTTTTTGCATTTAATTCAAATATAAGAAAAATAGCAATCCATTAAACATTAAATAAATTTTGTTATTTTTAAGCAAATTATTTTATAATGAAAAGACTATTTATTCCAATATTTTCAATCGTAATGCTGGTGAGCTGTGGAACGGCAAAAACTCCTGCTGACGCCGCTACCGATCAATCTTCAAATGTAAAAGGTGATAAAGCGTTTCTTACTGCATATAAGGAAATTAAAGCTGATGACTTAAAGAAAAACTTATATGTAATTGCTTCCGATGAGATGGGAGGGAGAGATACTGGAAGTCCCGGACAGAAAAAAGCTGGGGAATATATGGTTAACTATTATAAAAGCCTGGGAATTTCCTATCCTAAAGCTTTAGGATCTTATTATCAGAAAGTTCCGGCGGATTATATGAAGCAGCGAGGTGGAAGCAACCTTCCTGATTCTGAAAATATTCTCGCTTTTATTGAAGGAAGTGAAAAACCGGAAGAAATTATTGTTATTTCAGGGCATTATGATCATGTCGGGACACAAAAAGGTGTTGTTTACAACGGTGCAGATGACGATGGGAGCGGAACGGTTGCCGTAATGGAAATTGCAAAAGCATTCCAGAGTGCTAAGAAAGCAGGAAAAGGCCCGAAAAGATCAATTTTATTTCTTCATGTGACAGGTGAGGAGCACGGCTTATTCGGTTCTGAATATTATACTGATAATCCGGTATTTCCGTTGGCAAATACGGTTGCAGACCTGAATATTGATATGATTGGCCGCGATGATCCACAAAACAGAGGAAAACAATATGTTTATGTGATTGGTTCTGAGATGTTAAGCTCACAATTAAAAGTAATCAATGAAGCAGCCAATAAAAAAACAAATAATCTTGAATTGAACTACAGTTATGACGATCCGAATGATCCTCAAAGATTGTATTACAGATCAGACCACTACAATTTTGCAAAAAATAATGTTCCGGTAGCATTTTTCTTCGACGGAATTCACGAAGATTATCACAAACCGACAGATGATGTTGAAAAAATTGACTATAAGCTGCTTGAAAAAAGAACCCAGCTTGTGTTTGCAACTGCCTGGGAATTAGCAAATATGCCAACGAGAATTGTCGTTGATAAAAAATAATAATATAATTAATAAAGGATAAAAGGCAAATTGGCGAAATAAGCGGTTTGCCTTTTTATTTTAAAATACTTTTAAAAATGATCCGTGAAGCCCGATTAGAAGATATTCCGCAGATACAAATCGTAAGGAATTCCGTGAAAGAAAACACACTGTCTGACCCAAATCTGGTGACAGACAAAGACTGTGAAGAATTTTTATTTGAAAGAGGAAAAGGCTGGGTGTATGAAGCTGATGGACAGATTGTGGGGTTTTCGATTGTTGATATGAAGGAGAATAATATTTGGGCTTTGTTCGTACATCCTGATTTCGAGAATAATGGGATTGGAAGAAAACTTCACAATATAATGCTTGATTGGTATTTTGAACGGACAAGACAAGAGGTCTGGCTCGGAACTTCTCCTCGTACAAGAGCCGAAAGTTTTTACCGGAAGACCGGCTGGAAAGAAATCGGACTACACGGAAAAAGTGAAATAAAATTTGAAATGACTTACAATAACTGGAAAAATAAGTAATCATGAAACAAAATTTACAATCAATTCGTCCATTCATCGGAGCTGAAAATTTCGAAGTAAGCCGTAATTTTTATAAGGACTTAGGTTTTGAAGAAATTATTCTAGAGCCCAAATTATCTTTATTTAAAAAGCAGAAAACAGGTTTCTACCTCCAGGATGCTTACGTAAAAGACTGGATTGATAACACCATGATTTTCATTGAGGTAGAAAATGTAGATGAATTCTGGCAGGAACTTATAGGCTTAAATCTTACAGAAAAATATGACCGGGTAAAACTTATACCAATCAGGACAATGGCTTGGGGAAAAGAATGTTTTGTTCACGATCCTTCCGGAATCTTGTGGCATTTTGGTGAGTTTTTTGATAAATAATTACAGCAGATATTGTAATTCAGAATTATAGCACTATTAAAAAATTGGACCAGCTCACAGACAATAAATGATTGATAAGATTTAATTGGATTAATAAATTCCATAAAAGGTGATAAATGTCATTAGAATATTATTTTTATTAATTCTAAATAAATATAAATTTGTCACATTAAAAAACACATCTTATCATATCCATATCAATTTTGTTTTTTATAACCGGCATCTATGTCGGTTTTTTCTTTATTTATGAATTCGGTTTATGTTAATTAAAATATTTATTTAATCCTGATCCTGATTGTTGTTTTTACTTTCTTTAATAAATACCGAAAGCTTACGGTTCAGTTAAATAAATAAAGGAAGCTTTTCAGTTCCCTTTTTTATATAGATTTTTTACATTCCCGGCCAATACAGCACATTGAATTTATGACCATCCGGATCAGAGAATCCAAAAGTATATCCTTCGCCAATTTCATAAGGATCGGCGAAAATTTTTCCACCTGCTTTGATGATAATGGCCATCCATTGGTCAACCTCGTCTTTACTCTCGGCTGAGAAGCTGAAGATAACTTCATTTCCGGTCTGAAGATTAGAAAATTCCGTTTTGGTATTGGTTTCGAGAACATCTTTCAGGAAAAAGTTAATGATAAAATTATTTTCTCCGAAAGAAAAGCTCGTCAGTTCATCAGATTTCATAGAATTGTTGGATGTAAAACCTAATGCGATATAAAATTTCGTTGTCACATCAAGATCTTTTACTGCAAGATTTGCCCAGATTTGTTTCGTTTTCATATTGAATATTTTATGGTGAATATAATTAATTAATCCTTAATGATTTAAAGAATGAAATTTTCAGACCAATTCATTTTGACTACATCAATATCCGTTTTGGCAACTTTAATCTTTTTTGAAGTGCAGACCTTTGTCATGTAATTTTTAAACAATAAAAAAATGAAAACAATTTTCATAACAGGCGCCTCTAC
This sequence comes from Chryseobacterium sp. IHB B 17019, assembly GCF_001456155.1. Lineage (NCBI taxonomy): Bacteria > Pseudomonadati > Bacteroidota > Flavobacteriia > Flavobacteriales > Weeksellaceae > Chryseobacterium > Chryseobacterium sp. IHB B 17019. The sequence continues at coordinate 1,485,723 of NZ_CP013293.1, forward strand.
AGGACTTGGAAAAGCAACAGCAAAATTATTTCAGAACAAAGGATGGAACGTCATTGCAACGATGAGAAACCCGGAAGCAGAAACAGAATTAACACAAATGGATAACGTTACTTTACTTCCATTAGATGTTACAAATCTGGAACAGATCAAATCAGCAACAAAAAAAGCATTGGAAATCAGTGATGTTGATGTAGTATTCAACAACGCGGGTTACGGATTGATTGGGCCGTTGGAATCCTTAACTGATGACCAGGTGGTGAGACAGATCACAACAAATTTATTAGGAGTTATCCGTGTGACACAGGCTTTTATTCCTTATTTCAGAGAAAAAAAACAGGGAATGTTTATTTCAACAACTTCAATTGGCGGATTATTAACCTTCCCGATCAGCTCAATTTATCATGCAACAAAATGGGCATTGGAAGGATGGAGCGAAAGTTTGGCTTTTGAATTAAATACTTTAGGCATCAATATTAAAACCGTTGCTCCGGGCGGAATTAAAACAGATTTTATCAGCCGTTCTTTGGACACGGGAAATCAGCCTGAATATGAAAGTCTTGTCAATACCATGTTCTCGAATACGGAAGCCATGATGGAGCATGCAACAGCTCCGGGACGTATCGCGGAAGTAGTGTACGAAGCTGCAACAGACGGTAAAAAGCAATTGACATACATTGCAGGAGAAGATGCCAAAGCATTATATGCACAGCGATTGGAAATGGGTGTGGAAGCTTTTAGAGAGCAGTTTGGGAAGCAGTTTATTAATTGAGCTTGAGCTTGAGGGCTAGAGTGTTTTAGGGTTTATTTTTCCAAGCAACACTAAAACACTCAAACACTCAAACCTTCCAATACAAAAACTCTAAAACTTAATTTTGTACCTTTAAATCATGGAAAAAAAAGACAATTCTCTTTTAAAATTTTCTTCAATTTCTGAGCTTCACCAGGTTTTGGGTGTTCAGAAACCGCTTCATCCGCTGATCAGTTTGGTGGACAATACGAAAATGAGTGTTGATAAATACTATCTTGACAGAAGTTTTACATTAGGCTTTTACAAAGTTTCCTATAAATTTTCTGAAAACGGCAAAATGGGTTATGGGCAGGGATATTATGATTTTAATGAAGGTGGAATGATGTTTACGGCACCCAATCAGGTTTTATTTACTGATAGCGATGCTGAATATCAAGGATATACATTGTTTATTCATCCAGACTTCCTGCGAAATTATCCTTTAGCGAAAAATATCAAGAAATACGGTTTCTTTTCTTATGATACGAATGAAGCATTGCATTTATCAGAAAAAGAAAAAACTTTAATTACAGGATTAATGAATAATATTAATGATGAACTGAATACATCAATTGATGAAATAAGTCAGGATGTTATTATTTCATACCTGGAAGTTTTATTGAACTACAGCAACCGTTTTTACAAAAGGCAATTCATTACCCGAAAAGTGGTAAATCATGATCTGCTTACCAAAATGGAGGATCTTCTGGAAAACTACTTCAATACCCAAAATACCTTAACAAAAGGGCTTCCAACAGTAGAATTTTTGGCTTCCGAACTGAATTTGTCACCTCATTATCTTAGTGATATGCTTAGAAATCTTACGGGCCAGAATGCGCAGCAGCATATTCATGAAAAACTGATCGAAAAAGCTAAAGAATATCTCACCACAACGAATTTTTCCGTGTCAGAAGTGGCTTATCAGCTCGGTTTTGAGCATTCACAGTCTTTCAATAAATTATTTAAAAAGAAGATGAATGTGACACCGTTGGGATATAAGCAATCTTTTAATTAAATATAATTTTTATTTTTGTGTTCTAAAACAAATGAATGAAAAAAATATTATTAACAAGCTTAACAATTCTTTCAACTTTTAGTTTTGCTCAAAAACTTTATACAAAAATTGACAATTCTAAAGTAAATCAAGAAAGACTTCAGATCGCAGAAAAATTTATCAATCAATATTTAGACAAATGTAGAAATAAGGATTATACTGAATTTAAGGATTTTATTATTTCTAAAAGAATAGAAAAAGAAGTAAATGAAGGAATGGAAAAAGCATGTTCAAATACTGAAAAAGTGAAAATTTCAAAATTTAATTCTGCTTATATTCTAAATAGTACTAAAAATGATGATCCTGTTGAGCTATTTATTTTCGATATTAATAATGAAAAAGATCAGACTTTAAAATATTTAAGTGCTTGGGTTTATCACGATAAAAATGTTATTGGCGGTCTTTGGATATCAAAAGAGAAACCTATTAATAAAAAAAATAAAAAAACAGGTTCATAATTTTAAAATATTATATTTTGTAACCTCACCAAGAATCGAACTTGGATCTAAAGTTTAGGAAACTTCTATTCTATCCATTGAACTATGAGGCCTATTGCTGTAAATTTATAAACTTATCTGTAAAAAATCAATAGGATAGTAAAAAGAGATGAAAGAATCCGCTCTTTAGGAACGGATTCAGTAGATAAATACATCTCATTTTTTTAATTAGACAACAATAAAAAAGCACAGCCGACAATGCTGTGCTTAAATTTTTATAAATTTAATTGCGATTTCAAAGCTGAAAAAAGCAAAATATGTTTCCACTTCAGTTTTATTTCATAGTAAATGTAGGAATAATTTTCTTTATAAACAATGAACTAAATGTTAAAATTCACATGTTATCCACATTTTTTTGTGGATAAGTGCCCCAAAAAGCTTTCTGTTGTTTTAATTAAGAAAAATATTAACTTTAAACCATTAAAATCTCTTTATAAATATTACCTATAAAACTCAGGACAAAATCTTCTAGCCTGAGAACTAAGGCCTGATTTTTCCGGGCCAAAATTATCTATTATCTTAAATCAAAAAGGCTTATTTGCTAATTGCTAATTGGCCAATAACTATAAAGAGACAGTTATGAAAACAAATACTATTGCCGTAATCGGCGGAACAGGAAAATCAGGAAAATATCTTGTTCAGAATCTTTTACATAAAAACTATTCAATCAAATTACTACTAAGAAATCCTGAGAATTTCACCATTAAAAATCCTTTAGTTGAAATCGTAAAAGGCGATGCAAGAGATTATGAATCAATCAATAATCTAATTAAAAATTGCAGCGTTGTAATAAGTACGCTTGGCCAGCCGAAAGACGAAAAATCAATTTTCAGTGATGCTGCGGAAAACATTATCAGAGCAATGAATTTTAATGGGATTAAAAGATATATTGCAACAACCGGCTTGAGTGTAAATTCACCTTTTGACAGTAAAAATGAAAAAATGAAAATGGCAACCGACTGGATGTATCAAAATTACCCCGAAACCACAGAAGACAAGCAAAAAGAATACGAACTTCTCGCTGATAGTAACCTGGATTGGACTTTGGTAAGGCTTCCGCTAATCAATCTGACTTCGGAAAGTTTCAAAACCGAAACAAGCTTAGAAGACTGCAAAGGAGGAAATATCAGTGCAACAGATCTTGCAGAATTTTTGGTTTCTCAAATTGATGATAAAACTTTTGTTCGGCAGAGTCCGTTTTTGTATAATATCCTTTAAATACCAATTCCAGTAACTTTTTCCATAAATTCCACTTTTTTAAATGTGTGAATATTTGTGAAAGTATTTGTGATATTAGTCTTTAAACAAACAAAAAAGAGAGTCAAACCGACTCTCTTCTTATTTTTAATTTTCCAGCTTTTCTTTTATATACTTTGCTGTATGGGATTTTTTATTTTTTGTGAGATCTTCCGGTGTTCCGGCAAAAACAACCTCGCCACCGTGTTTTCCAGCTTCCGGGCCAATGTCTATGATGTAATCTGCACATTTGATAATATCCGGCTGATGCTCAATAACAATCACGGAATGCCCCAGATCAATCAAAGCCTGCAAAGATTTCAGCAATTTTTGAATATCATGGAAATGCAAACCTGTCGACGGCTCATCAAAAACGAATAACGTTTTATCTGTCGTTACACCTTTTACCAGGAATGAAGCCAGTTTTACACGCTGTGCCTCACCGCCGGAAAGGGTAGAAGAGCTTTGCCCCAGCTGCAGATATCCAAGACCTACATCCTGTAATGGCTTTAATTTCGTTACAATTTTATCTTCATTATTATCTTTGAAAAACTCAAGCGATTCATCAACAGTCATGTGAAGAATATCGGAAATATTTTTCTCGTCGTATCTTACATCCAGAATTTCGTTTTTAAAACGGGTTCCTTTGCAAACCTCGCATTCAAGCTCGATATCCGCCATAAACTGCATGGAAACATTGATCACACCTTCACCCTTACATTCATCGCATCTTCCGCCATCCACATTGAAGGAAAAATGTTTCGGTTTGTAGCCCATCATTTTTGCCACCTTTTGTTTCGCAAAAAGATCACGAATATCATCGTAAGCTTTCAGATAGGTCACGGGATTGGATCTTGAAGATTTTCCGATCGGGTTTTGGTCAATAAGCTCAATATGCTTAATCAGCTTTTTCGGAAACTCTACAGAATCATAATCTCCTTTTTTTCCGCCCATTCCTAATTGAATCTGAATATCGTTCGTAAGGATTTCCTTCATTAAAGTAGATTTTCCACTTCCAGAAACACCGGAAATCACCACCAGACTTTCCAGAGGAACATCAACGTCGATATTTTTAAGGTTATTTTGTCGGGCTCCTTTTATATTGATCCATTCCTTTGCTTTTCTGCGTTTTTCCGGAACTTTGATTTCTAGTCTTCCGGTCAGGTATTTTGACGTTAAAGTATCTGCACTTTTCAAGTCCTTATAAACACCTGCAAAAACCAGTTCGCCACCGAGATATCCTGCTTCCGGACCAATATCAATAATATAATCCGCGGCTTTCATCACATCTTCATCATGTTCTACAACAATTACTGTGTTACCCAGGTCACGAAGGTTTTTCAATACTTCAATTAAATTTTCAGTATCTCTTGAATGCAACCCGATTGACGGTTCGTCTAAAATATAAATAGACCCCACCAGGGAACTTCCCAAGCTCGTTGCAAGATTAATCCTCTGACTTTCACCACCGGAAAGGGTATTTGAAGTCCTGTTTATTGTTAAATATCCCAGACCTACCTTTAATAAAAATTCAAGGCGGGTTGTGATTTCATATAATAATCTTTTTGCAACTTCCTGATCGTGTTCGGAAAGTTTTAAGCTGTTAATTAATGGAAAAAGCTCGTCCAAAGGAAGCTCAATCATCGACTGGATATTGTGTCCGTCAATTTTTACCCAGCTCGTTTCCTCTCGTAATCTAAGTCCTTCACAGGTCGGGCAAAGCGTCTTTCCGCGATAACGGGAAAGCATTACACGATACTGAATTTTGTATAAATTTTCCTCAAGCATCTTGAAGAAATTATTGATCGATGGAAATGTACTTTTGCCGTCACCCTTCCAAAGATAGTTTTTCTGTTCTTTTGTTAATTGATGATAAGGCTTATGAATAGGGAAGTCTTTCGCTTTTTTAATAAAATCTTTTTTCCATTCGCTCATGCTTTCGCCTCTCCAGGAAACGACTGCGTCTTCAAAAATGGATAGTGTTTTGTTGGGAACCACAAGATCTTCGTCGATCCCGATAACTTTTCCGTAACCTTCACAAGTCGGACAAGCGCCATAAGGATTATTAAAACTGAAAAAATGTACATTGGGTTCAAGAAATTCTATCCCGTCCAACTCAAACTTATTGGAAAATTCTCTTATTTTTCCGGTATCAGCATTCTTTAATGAACAATATCCGCGTCCTTCATAAAACGCCATCTGAATAGAATCTGCCAGACGCTGCAAAAAGCTTTCATCTTCTTCGTAGGAAAAACGGTCGATTACCAGATTGATTTCCATATCTTTTTCGGGAGTGAACCCAAAACTTTCCAGATCCTCAATTCCTGCTACATTTCCGTTGATTTCCAGTCTTGTGAAACCAGCCAGCTTTAAGACATTCAAATTTTCACCAAAATTTGCGATATCATATTCCAATGGGGCGGTCAGTAAAAATGAAGTATCTTTTTTGGAAGCTTTAATGAAGTCTATCACATCAGAAACCGAATCTTTTTTTACTTCTTCACCCGAAGCCGGAGAAAATGTCTTCCCGATTCTTGCGAAAAGAAGTTTCATGTAATCATAAATTTCCGTTGAAGTTCCCACTGTTGATCGCGGATTCGAGGAAATTACCTTTTGTTGGATTGCAATTGAAGGCGCCAAGCCTTTAATATCATCAACTTTAGGTTTTTCTAATTTTCCCAAAAACTGACGGGCGTAAGAGCTTAAACTCTCTACATATCTTCTCTGTCCTTCCGCATAAATTGTGTCGAAAGCCAGGGAAGATTTTCCGCTTCCGGAAACTCCTGTGATGACAATTAATTTATTTTTCGGGATGAGTACATCTATGTGTTTCAGATTGTTAAGGTGTGCATTCTTAACGAAAATCTGCTTTTTTATATCTATATCTGTTGTATGAGCCATAGTAAAATTAAGACTAACAAAATTACGAATTTTTAGCGGATTTTTTTGATTTAATTATACTCAAATTGAATGAATGTTTTTCACTTAATATTTCGATTTGATATCAACTTTATAGCTTAAAACCTCGACAAATATTAGACTTATTATTGTGATAAAATATATTTACAAATATATTATTCATTGCATATAATTGATACTCAATGTTAAATTTTAAGATTTTTATGTTTTTTTAAGTTCAGACTATTGTTTTGTATTTTAAAATTATTTAAAATTGTATTCATAAATATGTAATATAGAAATGAGAAAACTAATCAGAGATCTAGTTACACATTTAATGAGAAAAAGATAACGAAATTACTTCCCAGAAGATGCAGTCCCCAACTGCATCTTTTTTTATGACAACTATCATTTGTGTGTCTTCCCGAACTCCATTACTTTTGGGCTTGCGAAACTAATTGAGAATATTCTGATTATGATAAGAAAAATAGGAAGTATTTTTTTCCTCGGAGCATTGTTTTTTGTTCAGGCACAGGAAAGATCAACTGATATTGAAACCATTGAAATTCAGGGAAAACTGATTTCCATACCTTATAAAATTGCCAACCAGAATATTATGGTCATCACACGGGAAGAAATTCAAAATTCGCCGGCAAAAAGTATTGATGAAATCCTCCAGCAGATTCCGGGAATGGATATCAGAAGAAGGGGAGCCAATGGCGTACAGAGCGATCTTGGTTTCCGGGGAAGTTCGTTTGAGCAGGTACTTCTTTTGTTGAACGGAATCAGAATGAATGATTCTCAGACCGGCCACAATTCCATGAATTTACCTATTGATCTGGAAGATGTGGAAAGGATAGAAGTGATAAAAGGTCCCGGAGCAAGGAGGTTTGGGCAAAATGCTTTTGCGGGAGTCATTAACATTATCACCAAAACCCATATTGGGAAAAGAGTGAAAATAAGTGCGGAAGGAGGAGACTACGAAAGCTATGGTTTCGGTATGAATGCTCAATTGGGGAATGAAAAGTTTTCAAATTCCCTTCAGGCAAATACCAATTCCTCACAGGGCTATATGCACAATACCGATTATGAAATCAGGAATATTTTTTATCAGAGTAAATTAAATATAAAAAACGGCGACCTTAGATTGCAGGCTGGTTTTTCAGAGAAAAAATTCGGGGCAAACGGGTTTTATTCTTCACCGAAAGCTACAGAGCAATATGAGGAAACGCAGGCTTCTGTGGTTAGTCTGGCGCATCAGCAGACCTTCGGAAAACTAAAGTTTCATTCTAATATCTATTGGAGAAGAGGCCAGGATATGTATCTTTTTAACAGGGAAAAACCTGAAATTTATCGCAATATGCACATCGGGAATAATGTAGGCGGCGAGGTTAATTCCAGCTATGAATGGGGATTGGGAACAACGGGAGTTGGTGTTGAGCTGAGAAAGGAGTTTTTAGCGAGTAATAATTTGGGCGACAGAAACCGTTTTGTTTCGCAAGTTTTCTTTGAGCATCATTTTTCATTCTTTGACAAAAAATTGAATATCAGTCCGGGCTTTTCATGGGCAAATTATTCCAAGGAAGGAAATTTTTTCTATCCGGGATTAGATGTTGGATATAGTTTTAATCAAAGTAATAAAATTTACGGAAATATTTCAAAGGTTTCGAGGGTTCCTACTTTTACAGACCTTTACTATGTAAGTAAAACAGAAGTAGGCAATGTCAATTTATTGCCTGAGAATGCCGTATCGGCAGAAGTTGGCTATCAGTTTCAGAATAAAAATTTGTTGGCTAAAATCAGTGGTTTTATGAGGAATTCCAGCAATTCGATCGACTGGATAAAAAACACTTTAGATGATCCTATCTGGTACGCTCAAAATGTGGGGAATATCAATACTAAAGGAATAGAAATAGAGTTGAATCAAAGGGTTTTAAGCTGGCTTAAATATACGGCAGGATATACTTATCTTGATAATGAGTTTAAGGCTTCTGATGAGTTTGTTTCCCGATATGTTCTGGAAAACCTGAAGCATCAGTTTATAGCGAAACTAGAAACAAAATTCCTCAAAAATTTCACCAATGAAATTATTTATCGTTATAATGAAAGAGAAAATCTTGGCAGTTATAATCTTTTAGATGAAAAAATAAGTTTCGTTAAAAATGACTTTTCAGTGTATGTTTTAATCAATAATTTAACAAATACTTCATATACAGAAACTTTTGGGGTACAAATGCCGAAAAGATGGTTCCACGTGGGCTTTTCATATACTATTAATATTAATTAAATGTTAATAAATAATGAACTAAAGTTAATATTACGAAATTGTTAATTAATTTACATTTGCAAAAATTTTTTAGATGAAACTTTTCTTAAGTCTTAGTTTACTTTTAAGCCTTACTTTATTAAAAGCTCAGGAACATATTTCCAGTTTTAATGCATTAACTCTTACGTATAAGTTTCATCCAAAATTTTTCCTGTATGCAGAAGGCCAGCTTCGTGGAAATGAAGAATATACTTACCCGGATTATTATGAAATAAAAGGGGGAGTGGGATATTATCTTACTAAAAATCATAAGCCCTTTGTAGGTCTCGGAAGATATGTAACTTACAAAAACCATAGCCTGAACCGTGAAGAGTTCCGTGTTTGGCTTCAGGATGTCATTGATTTAAAGAAAGGTATTGTAAAATTTGAAAACCGTCTGCGTGCGGAAAAGAGCTGGTTTTACGAGCCCAAAACAGACAAGTCTTCACAAAGAATGCGTTACCGTTACCGTCTGAATATCAGTGTTCCCCTAAACGCTAAAGAAGTGAAAAAAGGAACCGTTTTCGCTAACGTTTATGACGAAATTTTCCTTGTAAGCCCGATGAAACCTACTTTCGCCAGAAACAGGGTATATGGCGGATTCGGTTATCAGATCGACGACCATTTCGGAATTGCATCGGGATATCTTTGGCAAAGGGAGTTCGATGCATCAGGAAACAAAAATCTTCATTTCGTTTATCTTGCTTTAAATATCAATATCGACGGTACAAATCATCCGGTGAGAACGTATGATTACCCGGGTGCGGATTAATATTTTTCTATCAGATAATGATAGGCCTTTAAATATTTGTTGAATCTTTTGATGTCTTTTTGAGTAAGCTCACGATTAACCCTTCTCAGATCCATATTATCACGAAGATCATTCAGTTTTACGGCTACAGCAAGCGGAGAACGTTCGGTTCTTTTCACAAAATCGTCGTAATCTTCATCAGGATCAAATTTTGTCAGACAGCTGATTGCAAAGATGATATATTCCGGGAAACCTTCGCTTCTCAGGTAATCGAGACTAAACTCGAGAGGATGATCTTCAACAACATCATGCAAAACCCCAACGATTTTTTCGTCCATCGTTTTACCGTATTCCATTACCCTCATTACGTGGGCGATGTAGGGAGCGTGATATTTGTCGGTTTGTCCTTTGTGAGCCTTGTCGGCAATTTTTATAGCCCTATGGAGTAGTTCTTCTTTTGTCATTATAAATAAAGTAGATTACAAAAATAATAAATGCCCCAAAATATTGAGACATTTAACAAAATTTATTTACAGAAATTAATTCTGCTTAAAAAATATTGTAAAGAAGATTTCAACAATTAGTTGATTTCCAAATGATCGGATTCAGCTCTTTGTTCCTGTGGCACACCATTTAAAATTTTAAATGGTGAATAATCTTTTTTAGATCCTCCCAATGTGGAATTTTTAGACCAAAATTCCTGATCATTACCTTTAAGCTTCTGATCTTTTTTGGATTCGTAATATTTTCGAAGCTTAGCAGTATCAATTTGTCTGGGTTATTGCTGTTGTATTTTAAATTAAAAATAAGAAAAATTTAAATACAAAAAAACGTCCCAAAAATTGAGACGTTTAAAAATCAAATTTATTATAAGACTAATAATTTCCTTTTCCAATATAATGAGCAGCCACTTTTTCAGTCAATGCCACTACATTAGGATTGTTTGTATATTTCGTGAATCTTCTCAATCCGGAAAGCATCATTCTCTGTTCGTCACCTTCTGCGAAAGAAATAATTCCTTCTTTTGCAGCAACAATGATCTTCTCAACAGCTTTGTAAAGATTCAACTGAGCCATTGCAGCTTCCACAGAATCAGGAGAGAAGTGTTTTTCTGCTCTTAAAATCGCAGATTCTGCCATATAGATCTGGTTAAGAATTTCAGAAGCATTTAATAGTAAATGTTGTTGTTTCTCAATATCCATCATATATTTTTGAAGTGCAGCTCCGGAAACCATTAAGAAAACTTTCTTAAGATTAGCAATAATTGCTTTTTCTTCGCTCATAAAAGCCGAATAATCAGGAACTTCAAATGACGGAATTCCCATTAATTCTTTACTGATCGCCATTGCCGGAGAAAGTAAATCCAGTTCGCCTTTCATTGCTTTCTTGATCAACATACCAACTGCTAAAAGTCGGTTGATTTCGTTGGTTCCTTCATAGATTCTTCCAATTCTGGCATCTCTCCACGCAGATTCCATTGGAGTATCTTCTGAGAAGCCCATTCCACCGTAAATCTGAATTCCCTCATCAGCCGTTACCTGAGTAAGATCTGACACGAAAACCTTAAGGATAGAAGCTTCTACCGCGAATTCCTCAACACCTTTTAATTCAGCTTGCTGGTGATCCATTCCGCCTGCAACTAATTCTGCAATTTTATCTTCAACATTTTTTGCTAAACGGTAAGAACCCGCCTCGCTCACAAAAACACCAGTTGACATTTCTGCGATTTTCTTTCTAATTGCTCCAAACGTTGAGATAGAAACTCCAAACTGTTTTCTTTCATTTGAATATTGAATAGAGTGGTTCAAGATTCTTCTCTGTCCATCAAGATTTGCTGCAGCTAACTTAATTCTACCAACATTTAAAGCATTTAAAGCTATTTTGAAACCATTGTTTCTTTCGCCCAACATATTTTCAACAGGAATTTTCATATCATTGAAGAAAACCTGACGGGTAGAGGACGAACGGATACCTAATTTGTGCTCTTCCTCACCGAATGTTAAGCTGTTTGGGTCTTCTAATTCTGAACGGTTAATTACAAAACCTGTGATATTTTTATCATCATCAATTTTCGCAAAAAGCGTAAAAGTATCTGCAAAACCTGCATTTGAAATCCACATTTTTTGTCCGTTGATGATGTAATGTTTTCCGTCCTCAGACAATTTTGCTCTTGTTTTCCCTGAATTGGCATCTGAACCAGCATCAGGTTCTGTCAGACAATAGGCTCCGAATTTTGTTCCTGTAGCCAAATCCGGAAGATATTTCTTTTTCAATTCTTCACTTCCGTAAAGAAGAGTAGGCAATGTCCCGATTCCGGTATGTGCTCCGTAAGCTGTTGCTAATGAACCATTTCCTCCTGAAACGTAATCACAAGCCAACATAGTGCTTACGAATCCCATTCCAAGACCACCATATTCTTCAGGAACGGTGATTCCAAGAAGTCCCATTTCGCCTAATTTGCGCATTGTTTCTTCTGTCAGGGCATAATCTTTTTTCTCAAAACGATCATGTTGCGGAACAACTTCTCTGTCAATAAATTCTTTCGCAGAATCACGAAGCATTTTTTGCTCTTCTGAAAGTTCTTCCAAAGAGAAAATTTCGTTAGCTGGAATTTCTTTTATTAAAAACTCACCTCCTTTTAATGTTTTATTAAGTGTAGTCATTATATTATGATTTTAAATTTTAGATTATAAATTTTAAATTAGATCTCAGTTATAAATTTTCAGATGAAGTTTTAATGATTTTAGTCAAAATATTAATTATGCTTTCTATTTCATTTAAATAAGAATCAATTTCAATTTGAACTAAATTTGAAGATTGATAAAGCTTCAACCAATATTTCGTTTCTCTGGCTTCTTTATTTGCAATAGATAGTTTTGAGATAAAATCTTTTTTAGATTGAGCTGCGATTGCTTCTTCCACATTTGCTCCAATTGAAGTTCCGCAACGAAGAATTTGTTTTGATAGAATAAATTCATTTTGAGATTTACACTGAGTATAAAATTTAATTATCCTTAAAGCAAATTCAAATGTCTTTGTCTGAATCAAATTATCTTCCTTGAAGTTTTTCATCTAAAATTTATAATTTAAAATCTATAATTTTTTTAAAGAAGTTCAAAGATTGAAGCAGCTCCTTGCCCTGTTCCTACACACATTGAAACCATTCCGTATTTGTTTCCGCGTTTTCTCATTTCGTCAAGAAGCTGAACAGTTAATTTTGTTCCGGTGCATCCAAGTGGGTGACCCAAAGCGATAGCACCTCCATTAACATTCAAAATGTCAGGATTTAATCCTAATTCTTTTTTGATGGCAACAGATTGTGATGCGAATGCTTCGTTTAATTCGATTAATTCAATATCTTTTAATTCTAAACCTGCTTGTTTCAAAGCCTTTGGAATTGCATAAATCGGTCCCATTCCCATGATTCTTGGTTCAAGACCGGCTGCTGCATAGGCTACTAATCTTGCTTCTGGTTCAAGACCTAATTCTTTTACCATTTCTTCGCTCATTACCATTACAAAAGCAGCTCCGTCACTCATCTGAGAAGAGTTTCCTGCTGTTACACTTCCTCCATTGGCGAAAACTGGTCTTAATTTAGCTAAACCTTGCAAAGAAGTATCTGCTCTCGGACCTTCATCCACTGAAAAATCAAACTTTTTGGTCTGCATTTTCTGATTTTCATCTAAGAAATTATATTCAACGGGAATCGGAACGATCTGATTAGCAAATTTACCTTCCTGATTAGCTTTTAAGGCTTTCATATGAGATTCAAAAGCAAACTGATCCTGTTCTTCTCTTGTGATATTATACTGTTTTGCAACTTCTTCAGCAGTGTAACCCATTCCCCAATAATAATCAGGATTTGTTTTTGCGATTTCCGTTTCCGGAACCGGTTTGTAACCACCCATCGGAATGTAAGACATTGATTCTGTACCTCCTGCAATAATACAATCAGCCATTCCGGCCTGAATTTTTGCAGAAGCAATCGCAATTGCCTCACTTCCTGATGCACAATATCTGTTCACGGTAACACCGGGAACTTTGTCAGTATTCAATCCCATTAAAGAGATCAAACGAGCAACGTTTAAGCCTTGTTCCGCTTCCGGCATTGCATTTCCAACGATAAGGTCATCGATTCTGTTTTTGTCTAATTGCGGAAGTTCAGCCATTAGTTTTTCAATAACTGTAGCCGCCATTACATCAGGTCTCGTGAATCTTAAACTTCCTTTTGGAGCTTTTCCAACGGCAGTTCTGAAGCCCTTTACTATATATGCTGTTTTCATATTTTTTATTGATTAATTTATTTTTTTGAGAGTTTTTTGCCTCGTAGAGGTAAACTGTTCATAGCTTGTTTGTTTTGCTTTGTTCGCGGAGCTCCGTAGGAGCGACCTGTTAATTTTCAATCCATTCGAATAAATATTTTGAATCATATTCGATTTCAAATTTTTCCATTAAATCCAAATATTCTTCTTTAAATGTTTTCTTTTTGTGATGTTCTTCTTGGTTTAAAATATACTTTACAACCAGATCAACACTACTTTTGGAATAAGAGAATGCACCATAACCTTCCTGCCAGTTGAATTTTCCATTTGTCCATCCTTTTTCATTAATGAACTTTGAAGAACCCGCTTTAATATCCCTTACCAAATCTGAAATTGAAACTGTCGGACTCATACTTACAAGAATATGAACATGATCCGGCATTGCAAAAACAGCGAATAATTTTTGATTTCTATGGGAAACAATACCTGCAATAAATTTATGTAATTCCTCTCTGCTTTCTTTTGAAATAAGGTTTTGCCTTCCTTTGACAGCGAAAACAATTTGAATATAAATTTGTGTGTATGTGTTTGCCATAAAAGCTATTATCAGGTCGCCTCTACGAGGCTCTGCAAAAATTATAATTTAGCTATTAACAGTTCGCTCCTATGGAGCTCCCTATTAATTTCTCAAAGGTTTTCCGTTTTGTAACATATACTGAATTCTCTCCAGTGTTTTTCTTTCGCCACAAAGCTGCAGGAAAGTTTCTCTTTCAAGATTCAATAAATACTGTTCGGTTACGACCGTTGGTTCGGAAAGATTTCCTCCGACCATTACGTTGGCTAACTTATCCGCAATTTTTTTGTCGTGTGCAGAGATATAATTTCCGGTTAACATCTGGTCTGTTCCTACGTAGAACATTCCCAATGCGTCTTTACCAAGAACTTTTACTTTCTGTTCGATTGGTTGAGTATACCCTTGTTCAGCCAATAATTTTGCTACTTTTTTAGCTTCTGCGATCTGTCTGTTTTTGCTTACGGAAACGATATCTTTTCCTTTTTCAAGAATTCCCATATCATAAGCTTCATAAGCAGAAGTAGCTACTTTACCCATGGCGATATTCATGAAAGCATCACGAAGTCTGTTGTTTTTAACATCATCGTTATGGAATTCTCTTGATGTTCTTAAGGTAAGCTCTTTCGTTCCGCCACCGCCGGGAATTACACCGACTCCGGTTTCAACCAATCCAATGTAAGTTTCTGCTGCTGCGACAACTCTGTCGGCATGCATGGTCATTTCGCAACCACCGCCAAGCGTCATTCCATGAGGAGCAACGACAACGGGAATAGAGGAGTAACGAACCCTCATCATAGATTTTTGGAAATAAGCGATCGCCATGTTCAAATCATCCCAATCCTGCTCAATAGCCATCATTAAAATCATCGCTAAATTTGCTCCAACAGAGAAATTCGTGCCTTGATTTCCGATTACTAATCCGTCATATTCTTTTTCAGCTAAATCAATAGCTCTGTTTAATCCATCTAAAACTTCGCCTCCCAAAGAATTCATTTTAGAACGGATTTCAAAGTTGATAATTCCGTCTCCAAGATCTTCAATCGAAGCTCCTGAATTACTCCAAAGCGTTTTATTTTTTCTGATATTATCTAAAATAATAAAAGCATCTTGTCCAGGAATTTTGTTGTATTCGCCTGAGTTTTTATCAACATAAATACTTTGCCCTTCTTCATTTACTTTATAGAAAGTCTCTACATTTTTAACCCAATCTGAAACTTCATAACCTGAATCTTTAGTCAATTCAATACCTTTTTGAACACCTACGGCATCCCAGATTTCAAACGGACCGTTTTCCCAACCGAAACCAGCTTTCATCGCATCATCGATCTTATAAATTTCATCAGAAATTTCAGGAACTTTGTGTGACACGTAAGCAAATAGTGAACCTAAAGATTTTCTGTATAATTCTGCGGCTTTATCTTTTCCACCAATTAAAATTTTAAATCTGTCAATCGGTTTATCGATAGTTTTTGTTAATTCTAAGGTCGGGAAAGAAGATTTTCCTTGAAGCTCATATTCTAGTGTATCAAGATTTAAGCTGTGAATTTCAGACTTTCCTTCAGCATTTTTCACTTTTTTATAGAAACCTTGCTCAGTTTTTGAACCTAACCATTTATTATCAACCATTTTCTGGATGTAATCTGGAAGGGCGAAAACATTATAGAAGTCATTTTTTTCAACTCCACTGTCACGAACACCGTTTGCCACCATCACCAAAGTATCCAAACCAACAACATCAGCGGTTCTGAACGTTGCAGATTTTGGACGACCAATTACCGGACCGGTTAATTTATCGACTTCAGAGATTGTCAAACCTAATTTTTGAACATTGTGAAGCAAATCCATCATGGAAAAAACTCCAATTCTGTTGGCGATAAATGCAGGAGTGTCTTTCGCTAAAACTGTTGTTTTACCTAAGAATTTTGCTCCGTAAGTCATATAGAAGTTAATAACTTCCGGAAGTGTATCGTTGGTAGGAATAATCTCTAAAAGAGGAAGATATCTCACAGGATTAAAGAAATGCGTTCCCGCAAAATACTGTTTGAAATCTTCGCTTCTTCCTTCTGTTAAAAGATGGATAGGAATTCCCGATGTATTAGAAGAAATCAATGTTCCGGGCTTCCTGAACTGTTCGATTTTTTCATAAACTGATTTTTTGATGTCAAGCCTTTCAACCACAACTTCAATAATCCAGTCTGTATTTTTTATTTTCTGTAAATCATCATCAAAATTTCCAACCTTAATTCTATCCGCAAATTTTGGGGAATAGAGCAGGGCCGGGCTTGCTTTTTTCAGTTTTTCAAAGTTTTCAGAAGCGATTCTGTTTCTTACCGCTTTATCATCTTTGGTCAAACCTTTTTTCTGTTCTGCTTCAGTAAGTTCAAAAGGTACGATATCCAACAACGAAACTTCTACACCAATATTGGCAAAGTGCGCCGCAATACCGCTTCCCATAATTCCTGAACCAAGAACCGTAACGTGTTTGATTCTTCTTTTCATTGATTTTATTGATTTGTTTATTATTTTCTGTTATTTAAATCAGTCGCGATTTTCATAATTTCATTCATGACTTCCTTAAAAGTTTCAAGCTTTTCGGGAGCAATTTTTTCCATGACTCTTTTGTTGAAATTGACAACAACTTCTTTTGAGAGATTCCTGGAACTCAATCCTTTATCGGTAAGCTTAATGATCACCTCTCTTTTGTCGGTAGTGGTTTTTTCCTTATAGATATATCCGTTGTCTTCGAGAAGCTTGATAATTCTTGTAAGTGAAGTGGGTTCGATGGCCATTTTTGGTCCCAGATTCGTACTTCTTGTTCCTTCTTTTGGGTCTATTTTCAGAAGAGTGAGAGCCTGAACAGCCGTAGAATCATGTTCCTGGGCCAATTCTGTGTACATTTTTGAAACAGCCAACCAGGTCTGCTTCAAAATTAAATCTACATTTTCTATTTTGTCTTTATTATTATCCATCATTTTTTGTTGCAATGGTTTTACCCAAATTTAGTAAATATTATGCATGCATAACATATTTTAAAGTTAAAATTTGTTAATACACTGACAATAAATAGGTTAAATTATATGACAAGCATAATACTATGCATGCATAGTATGTGAGATTAATAATGAAAATATGGTATTAGTAAATGGTTTTAACTAAATTAACGATTTCTTCGAAAGATTCACATTGCTGTTTCATGGAGTCATTGGAAATAACCCAAAAGTTGTCTTGAAAATCAAAATGTAAGGAAGAAAGATCTTTTTGGAAGTTTTTTTGGAGCAAAGAATAGAGCATTTCCTTATAAAAATCCGGAGCATTGATTTTTGGAGCAACAAAATTTTCATTGACTTCAAATAGTGAAGGATTAATTAATTCATCATGTTGAAGCAGGATATCCTCAACAATTCCGGAATATAAATGACCGTTTTTCACATACCAAATTTTATCCGCAAATTCCTTTGCAAGACGCCAATCGTGGGAAGAAAAAAGGATTAATTTATTTTGTTCTTTGGCTAATTTCCGAAGTGTTTTAAGAATAATAATTTTATTTTTTTCATCTAAATGAGTTGTTGGCTCATCTAAAATAATAATAGGAGAGTTCTGTGTCAGAGCGCGGCCAATAAAGGCTTTTTGAAGGTTCCCATCTGAAAGATTTCTCAATAAGGTATGCTTGTATTGATCTAAATCCAGTTCTTTAATAATATCCGAAACTTCTTCTCTGTCTTCTTTTTTAAGCTCAAAATAAAAAGGATAATGAATATATTTTCCCAGCGAAATAAGATCCTCAACCGTATAATTCTGCGGAATAATCGACTTTGAGAAAACAACAGCAATATTTTCGGCAATTTCTTTTACGGAAAGATTTTTTATATTCTTATTATTAATAGAAATTTCTCCACTCAATAAAGGAGTTTGATGTAGAATTGATTTTATTAACGTTGTTTTTCCCACACCGTTGTT
Source organism: Chryseobacterium sp. IHB B 17019 (assembly GCF_001456155.1). Classification (NCBI taxonomy): domain Bacteria; kingdom Pseudomonadati; phylum Bacteroidota; class Flavobacteriia; order Flavobacteriales; family Weeksellaceae; genus Chryseobacterium; species Chryseobacterium sp. IHB B 17019. Next base: position 1,504,044 of record NZ_CP013293.1, read on the forward strand.
GCCTATCAATAAGCATACTTCTCCTAAATTCAAGCTTGTGTTTGCATTTAAAATTAAGGTTTTGTTGTAGCCGATGTTTGCTTTGTTTACTTCTAGGTGCATTTTTTATTTTTCCGCAAAAATGTAAAGTTTGTTTTACAAAAATAGTGTTTTAAGCGTAAAAAAATCAACGCAGTAATTTTCTGTTTTTAATCAATCTTTTTACAGATAACCAGATATAAAAAAGAAGCCACCTCACGAGTGAGGTAGCTTCAACAAGATTACTTCAAAATTTTAGGATTAATTAGCCGGTGCTACATTAACAGTAAGTGTAGTGGTCTTACCTCCAAAATTAATTACAAAAGTAGCGACCCCAGAACCAGAAGGTATTCCCATTATTGATACGACTATACGACCACTCTTAGAAAGTCTACCTCCAGTAATTCTTGCTGTAAGCCCTGTAACTCCCACAGATTCGATATAACATACTGGATATGCAGCTCCATTACCCCCGGTGTAAGGAATAGTCGTTAACATAGCGTAATATTCATCGTCTATAGCAGGTCTAAGTCTTGCACTACCTAGGGATAATACAGAAGGCTCTGATGATTGTACAGGAGATACTTTTTCTACCGCATGAGTTGATGGATTTTGTTTAAGACCTTCTGCATTTGAAGGTAAACTAAGAAGCATTAAAAAAAGTGCTCCGCTTGCTTTTAAAATGTTTTTGTTCATAGTGTATAAAATTTAAATACACTGCTTAGTCGGAGACATCTCATAATCCTTACACTTTTTTTCACAATTATTATTCTAATCTCTGTAAAGTGCTAATAATCAATTTAATAATTTTAATAAATCGTTTAAGCTATTAAAATAAAAATAGCTTTTCATAAAAGTAAATGGTAGTAATATTTATATTTTATTCTCTTTCAACAGCATCATCAATATCACAGGAATTCCAAAGATTGAGCTTATCACATTCAATGGGATCTGCGTTTTTTCAGCAATGATGGAGAAAAAAAGCATGATCAACATCCCCAAAAACATATTCAAAATCCATTGTTGCCAAAGTTTTGCGGGATTATAAATCAATCTGCAAAAATGGGGAACAATAATGCCTATAAATAAAATCGGCCCTAAGAATGCCGTAACTGAAGCGGAAAGCAGGGAAGAAGCAACGATAATCAATATCTTTAAATGCTGCAGGTTTACACCCAGACTTTGAGCATAAGAAGCTCCTAATGAGTTTCCAATTAAAGGTTTTATACTTTTAAAACAAATGAATGATCCTATTAAAACTAATATCGACAAAACAACAATCTGATTTCTCGTCACCATATTATTAGCCCCAAAAGACCACAAAATATAATTTTTTAAGCTTTGATTTTCTGCGTAAAACTGAAGAAGGGAAACAACAGCTCCCGCAAAAGCCGAAACCAAAAATCCGAAGATGATTAAATACGTTTTATCCTGAAATTTTCTCGACATCGACAATAAAACTAACATTAAAAGTAAGCTTCCGGCAATCGAAGATAAACTTAGAAAACTGTTTTGAAGAAATTCCGGGAGGTCAATATTGTAAGAAAAAAAAATGTAAAAAGCCACCGAAAGGCTCGCTACAGAAGTAATTCCGAGAATATCCGGCCCAGCCAGCGGATTCTGAAAATATTCCTGCATCAGGAAACCCGAAGTAGGAATTGAAATTCCCGCCAAAAGCATTACCAATACACGGTTTACGCGAATTTCAGCAATCTGGCTGTTTGAAGAATCCTGGAAAAAATCGGATACATTTAAACTTAAAAATCCTGTGTTCAGATTAATAACCGCCATGAAAATAATTGCGATTAATAAAAGCAAACACAGGATTTTAAATTGAGTTGACATTATCTAGTGAGTCTGTAAACTTATTGTAAGAAAGAAGCGATTTTTGAATCCAGCTCTTCTTTAGATATCATCTGGGTAATCTCTTCCGTTTTGCTTCCTTTTCTTAAAAGCGTGAAAGGAATTGTCTGTCCAGACCATTGTTTAAAGTTGGATGCGAAAAAGTTTTGATCAAGCTTGTTTCCATCTACGAAAATGGTATTCGCAGTAATTCCGTTTTGATCTGTGAAATCCTTTACTTTTGTATTCCAAACTGCTTTTTCATCCAAATTAATGAATGTAAATTTTACAGGTTTATCCTTTAATTCATTCATTTTATTCTTAAAATCAGGGATTTCCTTGATGCAAGGCCCACACCATGTTGCAAAAAAATTGGTAACATATAATGTGTCATCTTTTTTTGCTAAAATTTTGTTGACTTCATCAATTGAGCTTTCCTTCGCGAATGAAGCATTTGCCGGAGATTCCGTATTTTCTGCTGTTGAAATGGAGTCTGTAACCGCAGTTTCATCAGTTTTCTGACCTTCTTTTTTACAACTTGCCACTGCAAACAGGACAAGCGTGGATAAAATTATCTTCTTCATAAATTATTTTTTATCTATTTTTGAATTTGAAGTATGGAACAACAAATCTATAAAGGGAAACTGACGCAGTTTCATTGGCTAAAAATAACGAAAAAGGAAGAACTGACCAAAAATACTTTTTCTCTGGAATTTGAAATTCCTGAGAATCTGAAAGAGAATTTCAAATTTGAAGCGGGTCAGTTTGTAAGTATAAAATTTCAATCTCATGGTAAAGATGTCATTAATGATTACTCGATGACTTCGGCGCCTTACGAGAAAAAAATTGCATTAGGAATAAAGATAAATTCTCCTGATGGAGAGACTTCACAATTATTCAAAAACTATAATACCGGTGACAAATTATTGGTAAGCGAACCCAGCGGCAGGTTTACTTTGGTTTCAAAACCGAGCGAATTCAGGACGATTGTGGGTTTTGCAGCAGGAATCGGAATCACACCGATTTTAAGCCATTTTAAAAATATTCTTCATAGCGAATCAAGAACGAGGATGTTTTTATTCTTTGGAAATAAAACAAGAGAGGATTTAATTTATAGAGAACAATTAGATAATCTTGCGAGGACTTGTGGAGAAAGGCTTCAGATTTTTTATTTTTTTTCCCAGGAAAAAACGTCAAACAGTTTTTTTCACGGAAGATTAGATGATAAAAAATTAAGTTTAATTATTAATCAAATTCTACATTTAGACGATACTGATGAAGAATCTACTATTTGGGATGCTGTAGACGAAGTTTTAATCTGCGGAAAAGGAGATATGATTAAAACTCTTGCCAACGCATGTTACCATCATGGCATTCCGAAGAAAAATATTCACTTTGAGCTTTTTGAAGAATATAATGACGATATTTACCCTATTGAAAAAGAATTTCCGTTGATAGAAAATGTGGAAGTAGAGTTCAAAATGTTAGGAAAACAATATCAAACTGAGCTTCCTGATAATAAAGAAAAGATACTTCAGCAGTTATTAATTCAGAAATTTCAGGTTCCTTATTCTTGTAAATCAGGAATCTGTGGCAGCTGTGAATGTATTTTGGAAGAAGGCGAGGTTGAACTGCTGGAAAATGAATATTTAACGGAAAAAGAAGAGGAAAAAGGACATATTTTAGCCTGTATGTCAATTGCGAAAAGCAAAAAAATAAAACTTAATTTTGATCTTACTTGAGAATTGTCAAAAACATATTTAACCTGATTATCATATCAATAGAAATAGGGATTCTATTGATATGTCTTGCTAATGCATGGGTTTTTGCTTTGACAGACGGAAGAACATATACTAAAATCTCAAAAATTCCGCCCCGGGAAATTGCGCTTGTTTTAGGAACTTCGCCTAAGATGAGATCGGGCCAGTCTAATCCTTATTTTACGAAAAGGATGGACGCCACAGCGCTGCTTTATCATCATGGAAAAATCAAACAGATTATTGTAAGCGGTGAAAAAAGCAGGGGATACGACGAGCCTGCCGCTATGAAAAACTATCTGGTTTATCAGGAAGGTGTGCCGGAAGATATCATCATTGAAGACCCGAAGGGTTTTAACACCTACAAAAGCATTTTGCGTTGTAAAGATATTTATAAAAAAGATAATATTATCATTGTTTCACAGGGTTTCCACAACCTTCGCGCCTTGCTTTTTGCCAGGAATAATAGTATGAATGCTCTGGGTTTTGATGCACAGGATGTGAATAAGCCGGAAAGCTACTACAGGAACCAGTTTCGGGAGATTCTCGCAAGAACGGTTGCTGTAGTATATTTTGCACTGGGAATTTCTCCGGATTAGAAAGGATAACCGAATGCGATATTCAATGTAGGCTTGAAAGGCTGGAAATATTTTAATCTCCATCTGTCGCCTTCCGGCTTGTTCGGGTCATATATTTTATACGCCAAATCCAGTCTTAATGTGATATAGGCTACATTAACCCTCAACCCGAATCCACTTCCTATACCTACTTGTTTGAAGAATTTATTAAACTTAAATTCATCCCCATATCCGTCATTATAATTTTTGAGGCTCCATGTATTACCGATATCAGTAAATAATGCCCCTTCATACATATCATTGAAAGGAACCCGCAATTCTATATTTGTTGTAAGCTTCACATTGTCTGTGATATATGTACGAACCCTCTCATCTACCTGAGAATCTGCCGGACCCAATCCGCCAAAAGCCACCCAAGCCCTGATATCATTGGAACCTCCATTAAAATAAGACCTGATAACAGGCATGCTTTCAGAGTTTCCGTACGGAATCCCGACTCCTACGAACTGACGAAGAACAAGGGTATTTCTATTAAATTTAAAATACTTTCTTACATCAAAATCAAACTTCACAAACTGAGCATAAGGAATACCGAAGATGGTCTTTGCTGCACCGGTTACAATTCCTCCGTCATTTCTTTTTTGATTGAAAATGCTGAATATATTTCCGGCTAATTCCACTTTTCCATTAAAATAAAAGGCATTAGGATAATCTTTTTTTCCAATTTCATTATAAACAAAATTATAAATCATGGAAGAAATTAAAACATCCTCGGTTTGCCTGTCTTTATTTACTAAAGTACCAATGAATGCATTGTAAAGGTTGTCATATTCAGGGCCTAAATTCTCCTGATAAGTAAGATCATCCGTAATTTGCTCTGAAACCTGATCTCTTGTAAGTTGGCCTGAGTTGTATTTTGCAGCAACATCAGGATGAGATTGGAAATAATTTTCGAAAACTTCATCCAAAACCTCTCTGTCATTTACAAAATAATCATAATATGCATCCTTATTTTTGGTTAAACTCAACTGTGTATTAAAAATTGTCAGCCTGTGAGAAACCTTATCATTAACTGTTGCCAGATAATTTAAACCTGTATTGAAATTCACCCTTCCCAATCCAATATTATTCTGAACCGAGGCCCCTAAAACAATAGATGAAGTAGGGCTGTATCTTTTAGGTAGTAATTTATAATAATCGAATGGCAGCAATAATCTTGGAAAATTAAGGGATGCCTGAGCAGATAATTCATAGGCTAAAACCCTCTTGCTTATATCTTTTGGGCTTCTTATGGAACCAAAAGTTCCGGAAAGACTCGTGGAAAGGTTTTCTGCGCCGCCAAAGATATTCCTTGTTGTAAGATCAATCGAAGGTGAAACTCCCAGATTTAAAAGTTGGGAATAATTAATATCTGTTCCTACTTTTAGCTCATACTTAGGAAGTGGCTTCAAAATATACATTACATCAATAATACTGTCATTAGGAGATGTTCCGCCACCACGTCTTAAAGAATCCCTTGCTTTGAGGATACTAAAGTTATTCATTGACAGTAGATTCCTTTTTGTAAGATCAAATTTTTTCTGATCATAAACCTGTTTACTGCCAACCGTGATTGCTCTCCAGATCGCACGGTTATTATATTGATTTGTGGTTTTGTGAAACCTGATTCCCCTTAAGCTATCTTTCGTTGTATTTTTTGGGAAATCATTCATTTCATCAACAATAGCCACATCTATATTTCCGACGGTTGCTATTTTGTATGGCGTATCCAGAGAATCTCTGTGAATTTCTAACGTCAGAGGAACCTGTTTTCTGCTTTTAATAGAATCGGCAACGAAATATATTTCGTCTCCAAGGCTGTTAAATTTATAATATCCATATTCCCTCATCAGATCATTAATTCTTGTAACTTCTTTTTCAAGCACCGTCTGATCGAGAATCTGCCCTTGCTTTATCAACGTCTCATGAAGCTTTTGCTGATAAATATTTTTTACGTTTGGATCTGTAATATTATAATAATATTCTTTGATATAAGTAGGATCTTTGTGAGTGATAAAATAAGTGACCGCAGCTTTTTTAGCCGCAGAATCAAGATCATGCTTGAATTTCACTTCTGCATCCCAATAACCGCGATAGGTAAGCCTTTTTTCAATAGACTGAGCACCTTTTTCCGTTTTTGTCTGATCCAGAATTACAGGAGCAGAACCCCAACTGTGATACAATCTGTCGAAAAACAAGCTTTTCCCGATACTGCTTTTCATGTCGTATTTTACGAAAAGAGAGTCTCTTAATTTCTGATCTCTCAATTCATTAGGATAAGTCATGTATTCATTGAGAAGGGTATCATATTTTGGATTTGCGGCATTGTACAGCCACAAACTTAAGGGCATAAAAAGAATTTGCCTTTTGTTTGGCTTTTGCTGAACATAGCTTTTCAGCTCACCGTCGAAAGGTTCTTTTTTATCTTCAAACTCAAAATTATTTTTTACAAGCAGATATTCACCATCAGGAACTTTTTTAGTCGTGCTGCAAGCATACAATAGACCAACAAATGTTGCAAATGAGATAATTTTATAATATTTTTGAGGAGAATTCTTATAATGCTTACAGCTCATACAATAAAAATTTTACAGTCTTTAGATAAAAAGAAGTTCAGACAAAAATACAATTTGTTTTTGGTTGAAGGTAATAAAATCATTTGTGAACTTTTTAATTCTAACTTTAAAATTAAAGAAATATTCTCTACCGATCCGCAAAAATTGGACCGTACTGATATACCTGTTACCCATATCTCTGAAAATGAGTTAAAAAAAATTAGTTTTCTTCAAAATCCGAAAGATTCTGTGGCGGTTTGCTACCTGGAAACTGAAGAACAATTTGAAGATCAGAATATTCAGCTGGTACTTGATGGGATCCAGGATCCGGGTAATTTAGGGACAATAATCAGACTGGCAGACTGGTTCGGAATTGAGCAGATTATCTGTAGTGAAGATACGGTTGATTTTTATAATCCGAAGGTGATTATGGCAAGTATGGGATCTTTTACAAGGGTAAATCTCGTTTATACAAATTTAGTTGAATACCTTTCAAATACAGAAAATGTAAATATCGGGACGGATATGGAAGGGGAAAATATTTATACTTTTAAAAAGCCTGAGAAAATCAATTTGATTCTGGGTAATGAGGGCAACGGAATGCGTCCGGAAACAGAAAAGCTCCTTCGAAAGAGCATTAGCATCCCAAGATTCGGGAAATCGCAGTCCACAGAAAGCCTGAATGTTTCTATGGCGGCGGGAATTATTCTGGGGCAACTGTTTTCAGATAGAAATTAGATATTAGAAGTTAGAAGTTAGAAGTTAGTTTTACGCAATATATTAAACTAATTTCTAACTTCTAGTTTCTAGCCTCTAAATAAGCTGTTCCATACTGGAAACACTTTTATTTTTCTGATAATTTTCAAGTTTTTTTCTTACGAATTTCAAAGCAATAGGAGCGAGGTAAATCAATGCGGCACCCAGGATTTTTTTCTTCCAGCTGGAACTTGTTAAGTTTTTCTTGGCATAATTTCCTACAAATGCTGTAATAGCCAGCTTTATAAGTGCATCACCTGCCCCTCCTTTAAAGGCTGAGCTTGCGATCCCCATTGCTGTATTCTTGCTGATGAACGCATCTTTAATTTCGGATGTGATCTGTTTTGCGATAACGTCTTTTCTGAGAACAACCTTTTCATCACCGTCATCATCTACTTTTTCCTGCAGATACTGATCTGTCAAACCGTTGGTGAATGCACTCAAACTTTCTTTTGTATTCTTAAACGTAAGAAGATTTTCCAAATCGTTGATTTCAGTTTTCAACAGTTTTTTCTTTCTTCTTAGTTCTTCTAAGCTCTCATACTCTCTGCCCATAGTTTAATAATTTAAAAATTTAATAACCTGATCTGCTACATAATTTACGATTTTCTTTTTAAAAATAATAATAACAATCATTATTAAAAGATAAAAAGCCGCAACAATAAGGAATCCATAGGAATATTCGCCCAATGCTTTTCCTATAAGGAATGCGATTCCGAAATTGAACAGAATAATAAAAAAACCAAAGGCAACCAGTAATACGACGAAATAAGTGATCATTCCGGCAGAAAGAGAAGACTTTTCAGTGGCTTCAATTTTAAGAAGATCTATCCTTTTGGAAGCATATTCTTTTATAGTTTCAATCATCGTTTTTTTTTAAAAAGTTACAAAAAAAGGAACTTTTACGTATAAAGTCCCTTCTCATAATTTACCTAAAAGAATAAATTATTTATTATTTTAGATCATTCAGCTCTGATTCTACATTTTTTACTACGTCTGCAGTTTTAGAAACAATCTGATCTTTGTATTTGTCATATCCGTCTTTTACCGTATGTGCTACATTACTTGCTGTTTCTTTGAATGTAGAAGAAATATTACCATATTGATCTTTTACTTTTTCAGAAACTTCTCCGTATTTGTTTTTAGCCTGATCTTTAAGATCGTTGGCTTTAGTTTTTATCTTCTTCCTTGTTTCCTTACCTTCTTCCGGAGCATAAAGCATTCCTAAAATTACACCTGCTGCAGCACCTGCAAGAAGTCCTGCCAAAATACCCGCTGTATTGTTTTTTTTAGACATTTTTTGTTTTTTTAATAGTTAAAATAATATTAGTTTTTACAGTATTAAAGCGTACAATTAACATACCAAAAGGGGAGAATGACTATTAAAAAATGTTAAATCTTTTTGATGTGAGATAAAATACTTTCGATAGTTTCATGTTTCGTGAGATGGGTGTTATCAATTACTACAGCATCTTCGGCTTGCTTCAAGGGGGCTATTTCCCTCTCACTGTCGATCTTATCGCGTTCTATAAGGTTTTCTTTCACCTGCTTTTCATCAGCTTCAATTCCTAAAGTGATAAGCTCTTTATAGCGTCTTTTTGTGCGTTCGTCAATGCTTGCTGTCAGGAAAAATTTGTAGTCCGCATTTGGCAGAACTACTGTCCCTATGTCACGTCCGTCCATAATGATGCCACCTTTTTCTGCCAAAGAACGCTGAGACTGGAGTAAAAAATCCCTTACTTCTTTCTGTTTGGCAACGAAGCTTACATTATCAGAAACTTCATTGGTCCTGATAGCTTTTGAAATATCAATATGATTAAGAAAAAGAATCAACTCGCCATGATCATTTTTAAACTCAAGCTCAATCTGATCGAATGAAGAAAACAGCTCATCAAGGTTAATAGAACCATCATCATTAAGGCAGTTCTGAAGCGCAAACCAGGTTACTCCTCTGTAAAGCGCACCTGTATCCAGATGAATAAGCCCCAGCTTTTCGGCGATGACTTTAGATATTGAGCTTTTTCCGGTAGACGAGTACCCGTCGATAGCAATTACAGGTTTTTTCATACTGCAAATTTCAAGAATTTTTCTTAAAAATCAAGAAACCCTAAGAGATTTTCTTAAGGTTTCTTTTTTATTTTAAATTAACTTATTTAAATATAAGACAAAAGTGCTGTTTATATTTAAAGCTAAATTATTATGGTTTAAATTAATATCCGGCGTGGCTTGTAAGGTCAACAGAAATACCGATCTGATTGACGTTCGAAGAATTGTGATACCTCACATGAGCATAATCAATCCTGAATCTTGAAAGCTTGATCCCAAATCCACCGGAAAGCCCTGAAAAGTTTCTCTGATCTGCCACGGCAAGCTCGTTTCCTCTTTTTACATTATATCCCAATCTAATATTAAAGCTTTTCTCCGGAAACAATTCTGCACCGATAGAGAAGTGGTCGGCAATTTTTCTACCTGCATTTACTTCCTGTCCGTTTACATTATATTGAGAAGAAATATTAAATTCCTGCAAATCGTGAGCGGTAATGGTAATGGCCAAAGGAATTGCTTTTAAAATTCTCGTATAGCCTAAATCTATTCTAAAAGGAAGGTTCTCCCTTGTCCCGTTGAAAGTTTTGAACTGATACCCGAAATTCCTCAGGATCACAGAAGCCGTTTCTTTATTTTTCTTATTGTGATACGTTACCCCTAAATTTCCGGCGATGGCAGAAGATGTGTAATTGTCGATTTTTGAAGTGATGAAATTAATTCCACCACCAATCGTCCAGTCTTCTTCAAACTGATAGGCATATCCGGCTCCGATGGCTACATCAGAAGCTTTGAATGTTCCGTTCTCAAAACCGCTGTCATCCGTTCTGGGAATATCACCGTAGCTCATATATCGGGCATTGACGGTGGCCATATGACCGTTATCAAAATCTTTTGCGTAAGCGATAGTACCGTATTTGGAATCAGCTAGATAGGCTGTTGCATTCACGGAAAGCTGGTTATCAGAATCTTTATTCAGCAAAGATGGGTTTGCAATGGCAAAGGAAACATCATGATCTCTAATTGAAATTGCATCTCCACCCAAAGCAGCCTGTCTTGCAGATACAGGAAGGTTCAAAAACGGAAAAACATTTGTTCCTGTTTGTGCATAAGAAACAATTCCTGATAGAAATAATGAAAAAATGACAATTTTCTTCAATTCAGTTGATTATTAATGCAAAAATAATCCTTTTTCGTACTTTTCAAAATATTTCTTACATTATTTATGTTTAAATATTTGAGTTTTGTGAAAACAGCCTATTTATATGAGTTTTATTTAATGAAATTGTCTTGGCTTTTATTGTTTTCAGGAGTCTTGACAAGGCTAGTTAATCGAATAAACGCCTGCAATCCTAGCCCCGATTGAAGCGACATCCTTTTTGGTTGCGGGTGGAGCGAAGCGGAACCCGTAACCAAAAAGATACAGCGGAAAGCGGGAAAAAGCTCTAAAAAATAAATTATGCCCGAGATTGAGTTAATAAATTTCCTTTAAAGAATAGCATACAACAGAACATTTAAAAATTTAATCCAGAATTAAAAATCAACATTATTAATGATTATATTTGCAAAGTCAAATTTTTGACAAACGTACTAACTAAAGTTTATTTAAAAATAAAAATGAAATATAAAAGAATCCTTCTAAAACTTAGTGGTGAAGCCTTAATGGGGAACAGACAATATGGTATTGACAATGAAAGGCTACAGGAATACGCAGCTGAGATCAAAAAAGTAGTTGATAAAGGCTGTGAAATCGCCATTGTAATTGGAGGAGGAAATATTTTCCGTGGCGTTGCTGGTGCAGCAAAAGGGATGGACAGAGTGCAGGGAGATTACATGGGAATGCTTGCAACGGTAATCAACGGAATGGCACTTCAGGGTGCTTTGGAAGATGCGGGGATCAAAACGAGGCTTCAGTCTGCCATCGAAATGGATAAAGTAGCTGAACCTTTCATTAAAAGAAGAGCCGTGAGACACCTTGAAAAGGGCAGAGTAGTGATCTTCGGGGCAGGAACGGGAAATCCATATTTCACAACGGATACTGCTGCAACTTTAAGAGCTATTGAAATTGGTGCCGATGTTATTTTAAAGGGAACCAGAGTAGACGGAATCTACGACAGCGACCCGGAAAAAAATGCAGACGCCGTAAAATATAATTCATTATCTTTCGACGAAGTTTATGCTAAAAACCTGAAAGTAATGGATATGACAGCATTTACCTTAAGCCATGAAAACAAATTACCTATTATCGTTTTTGATATGAATAAAGAAGGTAATCTGGAGAAAATTGTAGATGGAGAAAATGTTGGTACTTTAGTTGATTTGTAACATGTGATTTAAAAATTTAAATTATTTAAAGATTTAAATATAAATTACTCATTACCAATTGCTTATTACTCATAAAAAATATGTAACCTATCAAATTTTAATTATATAATGGAAGAATTAGATCTTATATTAGAATCTGTAAAACAGGACATGGATGCGGCTGTGAAGCATTTGGAACATGCTTTTCAAAGAATCAGGGCAGGACGTGCTTCTACAAATATGGTTCAGGATGTAATGGTAGAATATTACGGAGCAATGACTCCCATCAACCAGGTTGCAAACGTTTCTGTGCCGGATGCCATGACGATTTCTATTCAACCTTGGGACAGAACAGCAATTAATGCTATTGAAAAAGCGATCATCAATTCAAACTTAGGTTTTGCACCTTCAAATAACGGGGAAAACATTATCCTTAATGTACCGCCATTAACGGAGGAGAGAAGAAGAGATCTTGCAAAACAGGCTAAGGCTGAAACCGAGCAAACTAAAATTGTAGTAAGAACTGCAAGACAGGACGGCCTGAAAGAATTGAAAAAATTAGAAGGTGTTTCTGAAGACGTGATAAAAGGTCTAGAAGAAGAGATCCAAACCCTTACGGATAAATTCATCAAACTTTGCGATGACCATTTAAAAACTAAAGAAGCTGAAATTATGAAAGTATAATTTTTTCAGTTTGAAAATATAAAAAAAGCGACTCTGTTTTAGGAGCCGCTTTTCTTTTTATAAGCACTGATTAATTTTGCCTTTTTTATCTTTATTTTTGATGATGGATTGGTAGGTTTTCATCAATTTGTCAGTATCACATTTTATTTCCTTGTCTTCTATTTTATTTGGATCAGGGTTGTTTCCTGCAGATCTTATTGAGTATTTTTTCTCAAAACACTGGGTAGGTTTATTGTTTGCAAGATAGATTCTGCTTTCCGTAATATCATCCTTTGTTTCAGAATTTCCATCCGCTTTCTTTGGAGCATTTTCATCAAAATTCCATGAGGTATCCTGTTTGTGAATAAAGTACACGTTTTCTTTATCAACAAAATATTGTGTAACGGATGAAAAATGACTGTATTCCGAATAAACGTTTTTTACAGCTTTAAGATTTTTGTCCTGATAATAGAAAACTACCTGGCCTCCCATGCCGTCTTCACAAACATAATTAAAATATGTAGAATCCAGTTTTTTTGATGCCAAAAGAGCGCTCATCTTAGAGTATTCTTTTTTAATGCTATCAACGGTTTTAGAATTTCCCGAAGCATTTTGGGTTGTGAGGCTATCTTGAGAAGGCAAATTCTCAACGTTTTTATTTTCTTGCTTTTTACACGAAATAATTGAGACTAAGCTCAGGATAATAATTGTATTTCTCATTTAATGTTTTTTTGTATTCCGGTATATACAAAAAGTATGCAAATAAAAGAAGACCCGGGAAAATCCGGGTCTTATATTAGGTTTTAAATCTTTAAGTTAATAATTTAAATTAAAAATTATTGATACCTCTTATGTTCTTTTGTCTTAACAAACAACTTGGTAACCGGCTTGAAAAGCGCTTTATACTTTTCAGCATCGAATAACTGGGAATCCGTAAGAGCCTTATATGTCATCCAAACCCCAAAAGGAAAGAGTACCATATTAGGAATCCAGGCTGCTAAATATGGATTAATTTTCCCGGACCACGCCATGTTTTCCGTACCTACATTGATAACGTAGAAAATAATGAAAATTACGATTGCAATGATTACAGGAAGCCCCATTCCGCCTTTTCTGATGATCGATCCTAGACTCGCCCCAATCAGGAAGAAAATGATACAGGTAAATGAATAAGTCACAATCCTTTGCTGATAAATCACCACCTTACCATAATATTTTACTCCGGGATTAATCTCGTTATTTTTAGCCTCCAACGTATTTTTCAGGTTGTCTAACCGGTTGTAGGCATTATAAATCATTTCTAATTTCTTATCGCTTTTTACCGTGTCCAGTTTTAGCTGCTGCTTTGGTTTTGCTTTGGCTTTATTCGTGGCCGCATCCATGTAGCCAATCACAGAATTGGTCTGACTCAGCACATCATTATTAACGTTCGTATAGAATTTATCGTTGTCTTTTTTGGTTTTACTGATCGTTGTATTCAGTTCATTGAACGTCTGGAAACGGTAATCGTCCGTAATCCTTTCTTCTTCAATAGCCTTATTAATGATTTCACTTACATCAAAATGTGAAACTAAAGTGTCAAATTTTATCGCCTGATCCGGTTGTTTCAATCGAACATTTTCGGGTTTTCCGGCAAAATTATCTTCGTAAACATATCCGTTATAAAGCACCAGTTTCAGATAATTTTTGTTGGCAGCAGGAATGAATTTTCCTTTTTCTGCCACAATAGACTGCTGATTTTCATAACTGCTGGCTTTCTTGTGCACAAAAACGCCATCAATATTTTCGCCATTTTCACCATAAATTTTATCAAATTTCACCATATATCCGGGAATCTGATCGATAAACTGACCCGGTGTAAAGTTCAGGGCCGGTTTTGTCTGGGCAATATTAAAAAGCATGTTTTTTGCCTTTCTCTGGAAATCCGGAATGATATTGTTGGAAAAGAAATAGAGCATGACTGACATGATCGCCGTGACCCCCAACAAAGGAAGCATCACCCTGGTCAATGAAATTCCGGCCGCCTTCATTGCCGCAAGCTCGTATCTTTCCCCAAATTCCCCAAAGGACATGATACTGGCCAAAAGAATGGTAAGCGGTAAAACCATACTGATAACACTTACTCCAAGATAAAAAAGGAGCTTCATGATTTGCCAGTAGCTTAATCCTTTCCCCATAAACTGCCCAAGCTGAACCCAGATAATGTTTACAATAAAAATGAAAAACAATACACTGAATATGAAAAAAAAGGGCCCGAAGAAGGTTTTTATGATGTATCGGTCTAGTATCTTTAACATTCGCCAAAATTAATCAAAAAGCCACAAAGTTTTCTTTGCAGCTCTTATATTTTATGAAATTTTTATAATAATCTTCCGCCAAACGGCTAATCAGTGCTTAGAGTTCTGTGATCAGGTAATTCTTATATTTATTCTTATCAAAAACAAACATATTCGATTCAAGATCCTGATTTTCTTTATAATCCTTAATAGCAATTACTGCAACATCCTTATTATTTCCGTGCTGTTCCAGCTTTACCATTTGTTTTTTTACAGAATCTACAAAAAGGTAAACATATTTTATCCCATTAGACTTTATTGGAGTCAGTTTGATGAAATCTGCATTTACACCGTTTACGGATTTTTTACCATTGTATGTCACATTATAATCATTTCTGTAATTAGAAAGATAGTTGATAGGGGAGAACATGGAGCTGCTTCCGTTGGGTTTGGCAACCGTCACTTCCATATCTTCCGTATTGATATTGTAGATTTTATTTCCGTCGAAAATCTGCTCGGTTTCCATGATTTTCAACTTATATTTGTCTCCTGCAGCATAGTAAATTCCCGGCTCGGTTTTGTTTACCTGCCCGTTTACTCCGGTTCCGAAGGAAAATTTAAAATAGGTATTCTTTTTAGAATTGTAGTTTGCTGTAATATCATCTAATATTTTCTTAGCCTTCGCATCAATTTTCTGAGCGCTTGCCAATCCTACTGTTCCTACAACAAATCCGCTTAGTATAACTTTTGAAATAATATTTCTCATTTTATTTTATAATCTTTAATCTTTAGACATTTTCAAGATTTAAAAGTTAAATCAACATCTGATTTTCCTTTTATTTACGCAGGTCTTCCAAAAACTGTTCCAAAGAATGAAGGTCGCTGATCAGAACTTCTCTCGCTTTTGCACCATTAAATCCGCCCACAATTCCGCTTGCTTCCAATTGATCCATAATTCTGCCGGCTCTGTTATAGCCTAATTTTAATTGTCTCTGCAGCATCGAAGTAGAACCCTGTTGAGTAGAAACGATAATTCTTGCAGCCTCTTCAAACAAAGCATCTTTCTCATTCGGATCAAAGGTCCCCACAGTACTTGTGCCTTCTTCAGAAACATATTCAGGAAGAAGAAATGCCGATGAATATCCTTTTTGTTCACCGATGAATTCTGCCAATCTTTCCACTTCTGGTGTATCTACGAAAGCACATTGAAGCCTTAAAATTTCATTTCCGTTAAAATAAAGCATATCCCCCTTACCAATCAGCTGATCCGCTCCCGGAGAATCCAGAATCGTCCTGGAATCCACACTGGAAATTACCCTGAATGCTGCTCTTGCAGGGAAGTTTGCTTTAATCATCCCTGTAATTACGTTTACGGAAGGCCTTTGAGTGGCAACAATAAGGTGAATACCTACCGCTCTGGCTAATTGTGCTAATCTCGCAATCGGTAACTCAACTTCTTTTCCGGCAGTCATGATCAAATCCGCAAACTCGTCAACCACCAAAACGATGTATGGCAAATAACGGTGTCCGTTTTCCGGGTTTAATTTTCTTTCCGTGAATTTTTTATTGTATTCCTTTAAGTTTTTACAGAAAGCATTTTTAAGCAGATCATATCTCTGATCCATTTCTACGCAAAGAGAATTCAGCGTATTGATCACTTTATTAGTATCCGTGATAATTGCATCATCAGAATCCGGAAGTTTTGCAAGATAATGTCTTTCAATTTTTGAATATAAAGAAAGTTCCACTTTTTTAGGGTCCACCATCACGAATTTCAGCTCGCTTGGATGTTTCTTATAAAGAAGCGAAGTCAGAATTGCGTTGATACCAACCGATTTACCCTGACCTGTTGCACCCGCCATCAGTAAGTGAGGCATTTTTGACAGATCCGCCATGAAAATTTCGTTGGAAATCGTCTTCCCGAAAACCACCGGAAGATCCATATCCGTATTCTGGAATTTTTGTGAAGCAATCACAGAACGCATAGAAACCATCGTAGGATTTTTTCTCGGAACCTCAATTCCGATCGTACCTTTTCCGGGCATCGGAGCAATAATCCTGATTCCCAAAGCCGAAAGATTCAACGCGATATCGTCCTGCAGTTTTTTGATAGCCGCCACCCTGATTCCTGCCTCAGGAACAATTTCGTATAAAGTTACTGTTGGGCCTATTGTCGCTTTAATTTCTGCAATTCCTACATTAAAGTTTTTCAGTAACCCGACAATTTTATTTTTATTTTCTTCTAATTCTTCCTTATTAATAGAAATTTCTTCGTTTCCGTAATCCGTTAAAAGTTCAACGGTAGGCATCTGGAAATTAGGCAGATCCAATTTGTGGTCATAAAGACCGTGTTTTTCAACTAATTCCTGAGATTTTCTGTCTGTATCATCCAAAATGTCCACCACAGGCGCAACTTCTACATTAAACTTAATATTTTCCTGTGAATTATTGGCAGGTTTGCTGTCAAAAGCCTGTTCAGGACTTAAAGTAGGAACACTCGGCTTAGTATTAAGATTTAAATTCAGGGACTGTGAAAAGTCGTTTTTATTATCTTCTTCAAACGAAGTATGGTTTGGGGTAATGATAGGGTCTAAATTAGTAGAAACCGGAACTTCAGGAAATCCTTTCGGAATGCTCACATGTTCTGGTTCTGTCATTACGACTGGCTTTTCAACAACTTCCGTTACCGTAATTTTTGATGGTGTTTCTTCTGTTTTTTCCGCTTCTTCGATCAATTCTTCGTCTGCTTCAAAATTTTCAGAACTTGGCATCATAGATTTTACTCTTCCGATTGTATTCTCATTAATATCGTTAAGTTTTGACTTAATAGAGCTCGGGCGGAGATTAAATTCCAAAATAAAATATAAAGCAATACTCGCCACCAAAACCAGCCAAAGACCCACCGTTCCTATTATTGCATTAAGAGAATCCATGATCTGATATCCGTAAACACCACTCAAAACACCTTGTCCTTTTGTAATGGCGCCAAACAAAATAGGAAGCCAGCAAATGAAAAATAATGAGTGTCCAATGGTTTTCCAAGGCTTGAATATTTTCTTTTTTAAAATAATCGTCCCAAAAACCAGAAACAAAAAGGCGATGATAAATGAAGCCACCCCAATGCTCTCGAAAATGAAAAGATTCCCGAGCCAGTCGCCAAGTTTACCAAAGAGGTTTGAAGATTGTATACTCTTGTCAAGCATCGTTCCTGCCTGGCTTTGATCCGCCTTCCAATTCATTAAGTATGAGACAAATGAAAAAGTAAGAACTACGGAAAAAAGTATAAAAGTAAGCCCGGAAAATACCCGCGGCTTAGATAAAAATTTGCCTTTTTCAGGCGATTCCTGTTGTTTGTTTTGTGTGTTTTTATCCATAATATCAATGAGGCAAATTTAATGTTTTTTCGACATTAAACGAATGCTTTTTTGTTAAAAGCAATTTTAATTTTCCTTTGAATTCTAAAGAAAATTTTCTGTTTGATTTTAATTTTTGATTGATTAAAAATATTTAAAATAAAGCAAATCCAGTTAAAAAATATGATCTATTTTAATTTGATAATGTTGCGGAGATTATAACATACTAATATGAAAGAAAAAATTAATCAGATTTCATTTTTTGAACTAGTTCAAAGGTCAGGAATTTCCGGACATCTAATTTTGTCCTATAAATTTTAAAGAAAAAATTATGAAAAATATTGTAAGAAACACATTGATTTTAAGTTTAACATTAATCTCATTATTAACAATTAACGCACAAAAAAGAAACATGGAAAATACAGCATTATTAATTATCGATGTACAAAATGATTATTTCAAAGGAGGAGCCATGACATTGTCAGGAGCAGAAGAAGCGGCAAAAAAAGCACAGCAAGTGTTGGAGTTTTTCAGAAAAAACAATCTGCCGGTGGTTCATATTAAGCATCTGGCAACAAATGAAGGAGCAACTTTCTTCCTTCCCGACACAAAAGGTGCGGAAATCAATTCTTTAGTCGCTCCTAAAAATGAAGAAAAAATAATCATAAAGCATTATCCTAACAGTTTCAGAGAAACAGACCTTCTGGAATATTTACAGTCAAAAGGAATCAAAAATCTTGTGATTACAGGCATGATGACGGACGTTTGTGTAGAATCCACTACCAGAGCAGCTTTCGATTTTGGTTTCAACAACCTGATTATCGGAGACGCTACAGCAACCAGAGACAGGGATCTGAACGGTAAAGTTGTAAAAGCAGAAGAAGTTCAAAGGTCGTTTTTAGCAGGAATTTCAGCACTGGGAGGTCTTTACGCCAAAATTGCCAATGCAAGGGATTTCATAAAATAATTGCAGTCACTTTAAAGCTAGATGTAATAAAGGTATCAATATAATTGGTATCTTTATTTTGCTTAAATATAAATGATGTTTGATTTACTTTATAAAAATATTTCCAGGCACATCCACCTTTCCGAGGAAGAATTCCAGCAATTTTCCGTTCCTTTTACATTAAAAGAATACAAGAAGAAAGAAATTGTCCTTAAAGAAGGTGAGCATTGCCTTTTCGAAGGTTTTGTTCTGGAAGGCTGCTTTAAAGTATATTTCCTGAACGAGGACGGTCTTGAGCAAACACTGTATTTTGCCGTAAAAGAATGGTGGATTACCGATCTGGACAGTCTTATCAACAATGTTCCCAGCACTTTAAATATCGAAGCTCTGGAAGACAGCAAGGTACTCATGATCTCCAGGAAAGATAAAGAGAATTTGTATGAAACTATGCCGCAGACAGAAAAGCTTTTCCGGATTATGAATCAAAAATCTTCAGCAGCTTTACAAAGAAGAATTCTTTCTTTAATGAGTAAAACAGCAGATAAGCGTTATCTCGATTTCCTCGAAAAATATCCTACACTTGAGCAACGGATCACGCAACAGCAGGTTGCAGCCTATTTGGGAATTTCACATGAATTTTTAAGTAAAATCAGGAAGAAAACAACCCTGAAAAAATAACCGGATGTCTAACGGGTTATTTATAAATTAAATGTGATTTTATTTAATTTTTCATAATAACAATTTAATTATTAAGAATGTTTCAAAATAACGCAAATCCGCTCTAAAGTGATAAAAAACAGCTTTTTTTATCCTCTTTGTGGTTTATCATCCTTATTTTTGCATGTCAAGTATATTAAATCATGAAGAAGATACAGGATATTCTTATCTCAACCAGGACAATGGCTGTGTTGTTATTGGTATTTGCATTTGCAATGGCTTATGCTACGTTCTTAGAAAACGACTATGGAACCCCAACAGCAAAGGCTTTAATCTATGAAGCAAAATGGTTTGAATTAATCATGTTTCTGCTAATTCTCAATTTCATCGGAAATATCGCGAGATATAGACTTTGGAGGAGAGAAAAATGGCCGGTTTTGGTCTTTCACCTTGCCTTTATATTGATTTTCATCGGTGGTGCAATTACAAGATACATCAGTTTTGAAGGGACAATGCACATCAGGGAAGGCGAGACGTCCAACGAGATTGTGACCGATAAGAATTTCTTTAAAATTCAAATTGAAGAAAAAGGTGATATTCTTGATTATCAGGATATTCCTTACTTGATGTCTCCATTACATAAAGATTTCAACGCTACTTACGATTTTCACGGAAAACAACTGAAAGTCGAAGCAAAAGAATATATCCAGAGAAAAAAAGACAGCTTACTTGCTGATCCCAACGGTGCAGAATATCTCCATTTGGTTTCTACAGGACAAACCGGAAGACAGAATATTTACATCAAACCTGGGGAAACCAAATCTATTAACGGAACTTTGGTGACCTTTAACAGGGCTATCGAAGGCGCGGTAGAGTTTAAAAATGAAGGTGGGAAATTATTCATTAAAACTCCTGTTGATGCATCTTTTATGACCATGGCAACGCAAGCTACAGGAAGTACGGCTAAAGATGAATATCAGCCTTTGGTTCTGAGAAGCTTATATACAATTAATGAGCTTAAGCTTGTTGTTCCTGAAGGACTTAAAAAAGGAAAATTAATGGCTATTGAAGGCGACAGGAAAAAAGACGCTGCCGTTCCTGATATGTTAACCATTGAAATTCAAGGGCCAAAAACAAAACAATTGGTTGATCTTTCCGTTGAAAAAGGAAATCCAAATGCCTACAAACAGGTAACAATGGACGGCCTGAATATTATGGTAGGTTTCGGACCGAAAATTTACAATACACCTTTCTCGCTTAAACTGGATGACTTTGTGATGGAAACCTATCCGGGAAGCTCATCGCCGAGTGCATACGAAAGCCACGTTAAAATCATTGATCAGGGAAAAGAAACTCCTTACAAAATCTATATGAACCACGTTCTGAATCACGGCGGTTACCGTTTCTTCCAATCTAGTTTTGATCCGGACAGAATGGGAACTGTACTTTCTGTAAACCACGATTTCTGGGGAACTTTGATCTCTTACATCGGGTATACATTCTTATTCGGAGGAATGTTCTTTATGTTCTTCTGGAAAGGAACTCACTTCTGGAAATTAAACAAAATATTGAAAGACGTCAACAAAAAAAGAACTGCTGCCGTACTTCTGCTATTCTTAAGTTTAGGCTTAAATGCTCAGAAAATTGAGACCCACGGAACCACTGATGGAAGCAGGGAACACGTCCACGTAGAAGGTGAAAACCACAATCACGCTCCGGAATCGGCTCAGGTTCAGCAGCCAAGACAAAATTCTTTAGCCGCTCCTTTAGCCAAAATGAGATCAATTTCTCCGGACGAAATTATCGCCAGAAATAAAATCAGCAAAGAGCATGCGGATAAATTCGGGTATCTTCTGGTTCAGAATTTTGACGGAAGAATTGTTCCTATCAATACTGAAGCATTAGATGTTTTAAGAAAATTATACAAAAAAGATGAGTTTAAAGGAACAGACGGAAAATCTCTGACGGCCAACCAATGGTTCCTTTCCATTAATACAGATACACCGAGCTGGACAATGGTTCCGATGATTAAAATCGGGTCAAAAGGAGGTGATGAATTGAAGAATAAAACGAAAGCAAACGACGAGGGCTATACTTCATTAATGAACCTTTTCCCGGCCGATGCAAACGGAAACCTGACCTACATTCTGGAAAATGATTATAATATCGCTTTCCGTAAAAAACCGGCTGAGCAGACCAATTATGACAAAGAAGTAATCTCTGTCAATGAAAGAGTTCAGATCTTCAACGAGTTTTTCAGTGGTCAGTTTATGAGAATTGTTCCTGTGAAAAACGATCCAAACCACACTTGGCATTCCTGGCTTGACCAAAAATTCGAGCCGGATATGGAATCCCAGCAAGTAATGGGTCCTTATTTTGCGGAAGTTTTACAGGCGCAGCAAACAGGAAACTGGAGCAAGGCAGATGCCGAATTAGCAAAACTTTCAGACTACCAGCAAAAATGGGGTAAAGCAGTTGTTCCTGCAAAATCTAAAGTTGATCTTGAGGTTTTCATGAATGAAGTTAATCTTAACTTTAAATTATTAATTTTCTATACATTAATTGGAGGATTATTATTGATTTTAGGTTTTGTCGAATTATTTAAACCTCATAGAATTTTAAATAAAATAATCAAGGTAATTATTGTCATTGGTATCGTTGGATATGCTTTACATTTCCTAGGTTTAGTAGCAAGATGGTACATTTCAGGACATGCTCCATGGAGTAACGGATACGAAGCAATTATCTTTATTTCATGGGTAGGTATCACGGCAGGTTTAATATTATATAGAAATGCAAACGCACTGATTCCTGCGGCTGGATTTATGGTTGCGGTAATTATGATGGGCTTTGCACACGGAGGTTCCGCGCTTGACCCTCAGATTACGCCGCTTGTTCCTGTATTGAAATCTTACTGGCTGATTGTTCACGTAGCAATTATTACGTCAAGCTACGGTTTCTTCGCATTATCCATGATTATTGCGGTGATTAGCTTAGTATTTTACATTATTTCAAGTAAAAAAACGTATAAATTACACCATGATACAACATTGAAAGAACTGTCAATTGTTTCTGAAATGTCTCTTACGATCGGATTATTTGCATTGACAGTAGGAAACTTCTTAGGAGGAATCTGGGCCAATGAATCTTGGGGAAGATACTGGAGCTGGGACCCGAAAGAAACCTGGGCTTTCATATCCATCATGGTTTATGCTTTTGTGCTTCACATGAGATTGGTACCGGGATTAAGAAGCAGATGGGCTTTCCACGTGGCAACAATGTTTGCATTCTGTTCTATGGTAATGACCTATTTCGGGGTTAATTATTACCTGAGCGGGCTGCACTCTTACGCAGCAGGAGATCCGGTGCCGGTACCTGCTTGGGTCTACATCGGACTCGGAACAATGCTTACCTTAGCAACTGTTTCTTTCTTTAAATTTAAAGTTTTAAATAAAAAATAAGATTTATTAATCTAAATTAAATTCCGGAAGCCATCTTTCGGGATTTTTTTATATCCAATTTTAAACGACATCGTTAAACTGAAGCATTAAGAAAGTTTATTTTAATCCAAGCATCAAAAAAACTCAAAACTCAAAACTCAAAACTTATAACTTATAACTTATAACTTATAACTTATAACTTATAATTCAAAACTATTCCCTATCTTTATGATATCAAAATAATATCAAAATAAAAAACATCATGGAAAAAATTTTAAAACCAATGTCAGGGTATCTTACTTTAATTATCTGCCTTGCCCTTTTTGTTGTCTCAATTTATCTTTTCGTTATTGGAGTTGATGAGAGTATTACATTTGTTGTATTATCATTATTAGCATTTGTTACTTCATGCTTTTTCTTAAAAGGTTTAATGATTATTCAGCCCAACCACTCAAGAGTTTTGAATTTCTTCGGAAAATATGTCGGAACGGTGAAGGATAATGGTTTGTTCTTCATTAATCCTTTATATTCATCCCAGAAAATCAGTCTTCGTTCTGAAAACCTTCAGGGTCAGACGTTGAAAGTAAACGACAAAATGGGTAACCCCATCGAGATTGCAGTGGTAATCGTTTGGAAAGTAGGGGATACTTATAAAGCAGCTTTCGATGTGGAACGTTATTCAGATTTCGTGAAAATGCAAAGTGAGGCTGCAGTGCGTCATCTGGCAATGAGTTTTCCTTATGATAATCTGGAGGATGACCATGCCCCGATTACCCTGAGAGAAGGCGGCGAGAAGATCAATGCTATTCTAGAGCAAGAACTTACGGAACGTCTTTCAAAAGCTGGAATTACCATCCAGGAAGCGAGAATTTCACACTTGGCTTACGCTTCAGAAATTGCGGGTGCAATGCTTCAGAGACAGCAGGCAACAGCGATTGTAGCTGCAAGAACGAAAATTGTAGAAGGAGCCGTAGGAATGGTAGATCTGGCGCTGAAAAAACTTTCAGAAGAAAATATTGTCGAGCTGGATGATGAAAGAAAAGCAGCAATGGTAAGCAATTTAATGGTGGTGCTTTGCGGTGAAAAAGCGGCACAGCCTATTTTAAATGCCGGAACTTTATATAACTAGATTTTAGGCTAAGGTTTAGATTAAGGTTAATTAAGATTATTAATCTTGCTGATTGAAACACCTTTGCACTCTTTGCATTTAAAAGCATTAGAAAACAGAAAAAAATGAAAACAGAAAACACTCAAAATTCTCCCCAAAACAAAGGAAAAAAATCTTTTGTGATAAGGATTGATGAGTCCACATACAAGCTTTTGGAAAAATGGGCGAATGACGAATTCCGGAGTGTAAATGGACAAATTGAGTATTTGCTTAATCAAAGTTTAGTCAATTCGGGGAGGAAAAAGAAAGACTAATATATAATCACAAAAAAAGCAGAGAATTTTCTCTGCTTTTTTATTTACTTCAATTATATTAATCAAATATCGTCGAAAAATAATTTGAAATTACCGTCCAGAAATTCTTTCCAAGAAAATAAATCAACGTGGAAGTAATAATCCCTTTCACGGTAAAGAATATAATACCGCCAATCCCAAACTTCTTCACCAGGCTCTTCCATTTGGAGCTTTTCTTTTCTTCTACAGGCTCGTTTATTGTCTTATTATTTTCCATTTCTGAAATTCGAATGATTACCCTACAAAGATAATCATGTTTATAATTAGTCCAAATAAAAAATATGTTAAAATTAAAATTTTGCAATTCGTTTAATATTTTTAACTTTAGGGAAAACGAAAAGTAACATTTTATGTCTAAAAAAGTAAAGGATTTTGGAATCGAAAAAACACTCAAAAATCTAGGAATTAAAGATGAAAATAAAGGAACTTCAGTTGGCGGAAAATACTTTGCATCAGGGAAAACAATAGAAAGCTATTCGCCGGTTGACGGGAATCTGATTGCTAAAATAAAAACTTCCGGAGAATCTGATTACGATAAGGTCATCGAAACTGCTGAAAAGGCTTTCAAAGAGTTCAGGCTTATTCCGGCTCCTAAAAGAGGGGAAATTGTAAGACAGCTGGGTCAGAAACTAAGACAATATAAGGAAGATTTAGGGAAGCTTGTTTCTTATGAAATGGGAAAATCCTTGCAGGAAGGTTTGGGTGAAGTTCAGGAAATGATCGATATCTGTGACTTTGCAGTTGGGGTTTCAAGACAGCTTCACGGGTACACAATGCACTCGGAAAGACCTGGCCACAGAATGTACGAGCAATATCATCCGCTTGGAATCGTGGGAATTATTACCGCTTTCAATTTTCCGGTTGCAGTATGGTCTTGGAATACGGCTTTAGCATGGATCTGCGGAAACGTTACGATCTGGAAACCATCAGAAAAAACTCCGCTTTGTGCGCTTGCCTGTCAGAATATCATGAATGAAGTTTTAAAGGAAAATAATCTTCCTGAAGGAATTTCAAGTGTATTGGTTGCTGACCACGAAATCGGTCAGAAACTAGTGGATGACAAGAGAGTTTCCCTGGTTTCTTTCACAGGATCTACAAGAGTAGGAAGAATGGTTTCCACGAATGTTGCACAGAGATTTGGGAAGTCAATCCTTGAATTGGGAGGTAATAATGCCATTATCATTTCTAAAGACGCAGATATCGATATGTCAATTATCGGGGCTGTTTTTGGTGCTGTAGGAACTGCCGGTCAGAGATGTACTTCAACAAGAAGGCTAATTATTCACGAAAGTGTATATAATGAAGTGAAAAACAGACTGGTAAAAGCTTATGGCCAATTGAAAATCGGTAATCCGTTAGACGAAACCAACCATGTTGGACCGCTTATTGACACAGACGCTGTGAATCAATATGAAGAAGCTATCAAAAAATGTAAAAAAGAAGGCGGGAAATTCATCGTTGAAGGTGAAGTATTGAAAGGTAAAGGGTATGAATCAGGTTGTTACGTAAGACCTTGTATCGCTGAAGTGAAAAATTCTTATGAAATTGTTCAGCACGAAACTTTTGCTCCGATCTTATATTTAATCAAATACAAAACGCTGGAAGAAGCTATTGCTATCCAGAATGATGTTCCTCAGGGATTATCTTCTGCCATCATGACGCAGAACTTAAGAGAAGCAGAATTATTCCTTTCTCAGGCAGGTTCAGACTGCGGAATTGCCAACGTCAATATCGGGACTTCCGGTGCAGAAATCGGTGGTGCTTTCGGTGGCGAAAAAGAAACGGGAGGTGGTAGAGAATCCGGATCAGACGTTTGGAAATACTACATGAGAAGACAAACAAACACTATAAATTATACCGCTCAACTTCCTTTAGCACAAGGAATTAAGTTTGATTTATAAAAGCTTTAATTTAAGTTAAAAACAATTAAGGTTAATAGTTGGTTTTCAATTATTAATCTTTTAAAAATATTTTAAATACAATCACCCTAAGATTTTTATTTAATATGGAACAAACAATAGATATACAAGTAAATAAAGTAAAAGAAACAATAGGTAAACACGTTCTGGCAGACGGTTTTGATTTTGTGATGGATATTGAAAAATCACACGGATCATGGCTTTATGATAAGCTGACCAACAGAGAATATTTGGACATGTTTTCCATGTTTGCTTCGGCGTCCATCGGCTACAATCACCCTTATTTGGTTGAGAAATCAGCATGGTTGGGGAAAATGGCGGTAAACAAACCGACACTGGCAGATGTTTATTCCGAAGAATATGCACATTTTTTAGAAGTTTTCGAAAGAGTAGCCATTCCTGAAGAACTGCAGTATGCTTTTTTCATCGAAGGTGGAGCTTTAGCCGTTGAAAATGCAATGAAAGCATGCTTTGACTGGAAAACACGCAAGAATTTCGAAAAAGGGCTTGATATTGAAGCTGGGATCTGTATTCATTTCAGACAGGCATTTCATGGGAGAAGCGGCTATACTTTAAGCCTTACAAACACTTCCGACCCAAGAAAATATCAGTATTTCCCGATGTTCAACTGGCCAAGAATACTTAATCCTAAGTTAACTTTCCCAATAACGGAAGAAAATTTAGAAGAAACGATTAAAAATGAAAGGTTGGCATTACTTCACATTGAAGAAGCAATCCTGATGCATCCTGATAAAGTTGCGTGTATTATCATCGAACCGATTCAGGCTGAAGGCGGCGACAATCATTTCAGAGATGAGTTTTTAGTTGGTTTAAGAAAAATCTGTGACGACAGCGAAATTCTTTTAATTTTTGATGAAGTGCAGACTGGTATCGGAATTACAGGAAAAATGTGGGGTTTCCAACATTTCACTGCAAAACCGGATATTATTTCTTTCGGTAAAAAAACTCAGGTTTGCGGGGTTTTAGCCAATAAAGAAAAATTCGATGAAGTACCGAATAATGTTTTCAGAGAAAGCTCAAGAATTAATTCAACTTTCGGAGGAAATTTCATTGATATGCTTCGTTTTCAATTGATAATGGAAGTGATTGAACAAGAAAACCTTGTAGAAAACGCGAGAGTTGTAGGAGATTATTTACTGGAAGAATTAAAAAAATTAGCAGAAAAATATCCTGAAAAATTGTCCAATGCAAGAGGTAGAGGATTGATGTGCGCTATTGACCTTCCAACTCATGACCAAAGAAACCTGCTAAGAGACGAACTTTGGAATGACGGAATGATCATTTTGGCATGCGGTGATGTATCGCTTCGTTTCAGGCCTCATTTGAATGTGACAAAGGAAGAAATCAAGCTTGCATTAGATAAAATCGAAAATAATATTAATAAAATTTAAAACCCAAAAATTTGTAATTTTCAAAAAAACATTATATATTTAGATACTCAAAAAAGGATAGAATATGGAAAGAAGTACACGAGTATCAGTTTTTGAAAGTGACAAACCTTCAGAAATTCAGTTGATCAAATCAAAATTGGATGACGCACAAATCACAAACAGTGTTGAAAACAATTACCTCACTTTTACAACAACGCCCACGGCAACTTCGTTGAAGGTAATGGTAGATTTGAAAGACGAGAAGAAAGCATTCGAAATTATTGATGCTTATCTTCAACAAAATGAAAATCAATAAAAACAATTTCATAATTTTAAATTTTACTACTTCGAACCGAAAATTAATTTTAATTAGTTTTCGGTTTTTTAATTAATATTTTTATAAATAATTAAAAAATTCAGAGATTTAGAAATTAAGATATCACTACATGAAATTTTGCATATTTTCTAAACGAAATAATTTCTAAATCTCTGAATTTTTTAATTTCTTAATCAAAGAGAACAATGAATTCAGAAATCAAACTAAGAAAGGCAGAAATTGAGGACAGAGACATTATCTGGGACATTTTACAACAGGCAATCGAAAGAAGAAGAATAGACGGAAGCACGCAATGGCAGCAAGGTTACCCGAATCTGGGAACGGTAGAAAGTGATATTGCAAAAGGTTTCGGATATGTAATGACGGTAGACGGGGAAATAGCCGTGTACACAGCTTTGATTTTAAATGATGAACCCGCTTACAGCAATATCGAAGGAGCTTGGCTTAGTGATGGAGAGTTTGTAGTTGTCCACAGAGTTGCCGTAGACGAAAAGTTTGCAGGACAGGGAATGGTGAAAAAATTATTCGATCAGATAGAGGATTTTACCAGATCTCATGGTATTCAGAGCGTTAAGGTAGATACCAACTACGATAATATTCCGATGCTGAAAATTCTGGAAAGCAAAGGTTATTCTTATTGCGGAGAAGTTTTTCTGGCAGGCGGGATGAGAAAGGCTTTTGAGAAGATTATTATTTAAGCAAAAGGTTAAATCAACTTTCATTGAATTTTTAAAACAATATGAATTTATAAACTCTATCAAGTTTGTTCGTTTAGTTCTGAACTAATCTATACTTTTGCTTCAAATTTATATACCATGCATAAGAGTATAGAAATTGATGAAAAGATTTTCCAAGATGCCGTAAAATTCTATGGCACCATTTTCAACCTACCTCCATTAGCTTCCAAGATCTATGCCTATCTGCTTTTCGATTATGAAAAAGTGGGGATTACTTTTGATGAGTTTGTAGAAGTTCTTTCTGCAAGCAAAAGCTCTGTTTCTACAAGTATCTCACTTTTACTGAATGCAGAACTTATCGTAGATCACAACAAAATGGACGAGCGGAAACGGTATTTTTTCATCAATGATGAATATAAGAAGATAAGATTTGAAAAAATAGTTCAAAAAATGCAAGCAGAATTAAAACTACTGGACGACTTAGACCAATTTAAAAAAAATCATGACGATGTACACAATGAAAGAATGGAAGCCTACAAAGTGCTTTTAAACAAAAACATAATCAATATTCAGGAATCTCTTAATAAACTTTAAAATGAATAATAAGCTAGTTATACTTTCTATTGCAGCACTTTCAATAGTTGCCTGCAAAAAAGAAGCTCCAAAGCAGGACGGCCCAAAACCATATCCTGTAGTAAAAGTGGAGGAGAAAAATATAGTGGGCTATCAAACCTTTCCGGCTACAATTCAGGGAAGAGTAAATAATGATGTTCGTGCTAAAATACAGGGATATATCACTCAGGTTTTGGTGGATGAAGGTCAATACGTTACAAAAGGACAGCCTTTATTCCGTCTGGAAACCAATATTCTAACTGAAAATGCAGCCGCTTCCAAAGCAGGAATCGGTGCCGCAGAATCTAATATTGCTGCTGCTCAGGCTGCCGTAAATGCTGCCAATGTAGAGGTCAATAAACTGAAGCCTCTCGTTCAGAAAAATATCATCAGTAATGTTCAATTACAAACTGCTCAGGCAAATCTGGCGCAAGCTCAAGCCCAATTACAGCAGGCAAGAGCTGGTAAAAGCCAGGCCGTTGCCAATTATAAAGGAGTAGCAGCAAACATTGAATATTCAATTATCCGTGCACCAATTTCCGGAGTTATCGGAAAGCTTCCTTTAAAAGTGGGAAGTTTGGTTGGCCCAACGGATCAGACTCCGTTAACAACAATTTCAGATACCTCAGAAATTTTCGCCTATTTTTCAATGAACGAAAAAGAATATTTTGATTTCCTAGAAAAATCTCCGGGAGCTTCAATGCCTGAAAAAATCAAAAATCTGCCTATGGTAGAGTTGCAGTTGGCAAATGGAAGCCTTTATCCGGAAAAGGGTAGAATTGAGGCCATTACAGGACAGATTGATCCTACGACAGGAACAATCCAGTTCAGGGTAGGATTCCCGAATGCCCAAAAATTATTAAGCAACGGTAACAGTGGAACAATTAGGTTCCCAGAACAATATAACAATGTTCTTGTAGTTCCGGAAAGTGCTACTTACGAGCAGCAGGGAATTGTTTACGTATACAAAGTTGATAAGGATACCGCTAAAAATGTGGTTGTTAATATTATTGACAGGATCGACAATTTAGCATTAATAAAATCTGGAATCAACAAAGGTGAAACTGTTGTTGCAGCAGGAATCGGAGGACTAAAAACGGGAACTGCCGTGAAGCCGAAACCAATCAACATGGATAGTCTTGTTCAATCTATAAAACCGAAATTCTAAAATGATTAAAAATTTTATAAACAGACCGGTTTTATCCACCGTAATCTCAATTTTAATTGTGATTCTCGGTGTTTTAGGATTGATCTCACTGCCGGTAACACAGTATCCCGACATCGCACCGCCTACAGTAAGCGTTTCAGCAAACTATACCGGAGCCAACGCGGAAACTGTAATGAAAAGTGTTGTAGTACCTTTGGAAGAACAGATCAACGGGGTAGAAGGGATGGATTACATTACTTCATCTGCCGGAAACGACGGTGCTGCGCAGATTCAGGTATTCTTTAAACAAGGAATAGACCCCGATATTGCTGCAGTAAACGTACAGAACCGTGTAACCAGAGCAACGCCATTGCTTCCAAGTGAAGTAACGCGTTCCGGGGTTGTGACGCAGAAACAGCAGACGAGTGCCTTGATGTACATGTCTTTCTATTCTGAAAATAAGGACCTTGATGATGTTTATCTTCAAAACTTTTTGAATATCAACATTATACCAAACTTAAAAAGGATTAATGGTGTAGGTGATGCCAACGTTTTCGGAGGTAAAAATTACTCAATGAGAGTATGGCTGGATCCTTCAAAAATGGCAGCGTACGGAATAACTCCTACAGATGTTACCAATGCCATCAACGAACAGAGTAGAGAAGCCGCAGCCGGATCTATCGGGCAAAACAGCGGAAGCTCTTTCGAATATATTATTAAATATGTCGGGAAATTTAATGATAAGGCTCAATATGACAACATTATCATTAAAGCCCTTCCTGACGGACAAAATCTAATGCTGAAAGACGTTGCTAAAGTAGAATTGGCAGGCCAGTCTTACAGTGGAATCGGGGAAAACGGAAACAATCCGTCCATCAGTATGGGTATTTTCCAGACACCGGGTTCCAACGCTCAGGAAATTATTAAAAATATTAAAACTTATCTGAAATCAGCGGAAGGCAGCTTTCCTGAAGGGGTAAAATATACGTTCAACTTTGATACCAACGAATTCCTGGAAGCCTCAATTGATAAGGTTGTTCATACCTTGATCGAAGCATTTATCCTTGTATTTATTGTGGTGTATATTTTCTTGCAGGATTTCAGATCTACACTGATTCCGGCCATTGCGGTTCCGGTTTCTATTGTGGGTGCGTTTTTCTTCCTGAATTTATTCGGATATTCATTAAACTTATTAACGTTATTCGCTTTGGTTCTTGCGATTGGTATTGTGGTGGATGACGCTATTGTCGTCGTCGAGGCCGTTCACGCCAAGATGGAACACGGTATTTCCGATGCTAAAAAAGCTACGGTAGAGGCGATGGACGAAATTACAGGAGCGATTATTTCAATTACGTTGGTAATGGCTGCGGTTTTTATCCCGGTAACGTTTATTACGGGGCCTACAGGGGTTTTCTATCAGCAGTTTGGGGTTACGCTTATTGTGGCAATCATCATTTCTGCGGTAAATGCATTAACGCTGAGCCCGGTTTTATGTTCATTATTCTTAAAACCTCACGCAGAACACCATAAAGAATATCAAAACCTGAATTTCCTTCAAAAGTTTTTCTATAAGTTTAATATTGCTTTTAAAACAACCACAGACCGTTACGGAAGAGGATTTATATTCCTGTTAAGACATAAATGGGTTACATTAATAATCTTTGCCGCTACAATAGGAATTTTATATTGGGCCAATGCAAGCATGAAGAAAGGTTTCGTACCTACGGAAGACAGAGGAATTATCTTTACGGATGTTCAGCTTCCGCCGGGAGCTTCAATGGAAAGAACATACAATGCATTGAAAACGCTTCAGGCTAATGCTATGAAAGTTCCGGGTGTACAAAACGTTACCATATCAACGGGTAGGGGATTCTTATCCGGAAACGGTAGTAACGCTGGGTTGGCTTTTGTTAAATTAAAACCATTTGAAGAAAGGAAAAAAGACGGACTTACTTCTGAAGATATCACCAAACAGCTATTCGGAATCTCCGGAAAAGTTCCTGATGCAAAAATTGTATTCTTCCAGCCACCGAGTGTACCGGGATTTGGTAACAGTGCTGGTTTCGAGATGGTTCTTCTGGATAAATCCGGAGGCGATTATGCAGATTTGGACAATAAAACCAATGAATTCATCGGTAAGTTGATTGAAAGACCGGAAATTGAATTTGCACAGACTTCATTTAATACAAAATATCCTCAGTATGAAATGCAGATTAACGTTCCTTTGGCAAAACAAATGGGAGTTTCCGTAAATGACATCCTGAGCACAATGCAGGGATACATCGGGGGTATTTATACGGCTGACTTTACGAAATACGGGAAGCAATTCAGGGTAATGGTTCAGGCCCTTCCAGAAAACAGGCAGAACATTAATAACCTTAATGAATTGTATGTAAAAACCAGTTCAGGGGTAATGTCACCGATTTCTCAGTTTGTAAGCCTTTCAAAAGCATACGGGCCACAGTCGGTAAGCCGTTACAATCTATTTACTTCGGTGAAAATTACGGGGGCAAATACTGCCGGATTCAGTTCGGGGGATGCCATTACGGCGGTTCAGCAGGTAGCTGAGGAAACTTTAAATCAAAATTATGATGTAGAGTTTACGGGATTAACAAGAGAGGAATTAAATTCCGGATCTCAAACCGTTTTGATCTTTGCATTAAGCTTGGTTTTCGTTTATTTCATCCTTGCCGCCCAGTACGAAAGTTACATCCTGCCGCTGATCGTTGTTATTTCCCTTCCTCTTGGGGTAATGGGAGCTTATTTCGGACAGAAAATAATGGGCTTGGAAAACAATATTTATTTCCAGATCGCTTTGATCATGCTCGTCGGACTATTGGCCAAAAACGCGATTCTGATTGTCGAATTTGCCGTCCAGAGAAGGCATCATGGGGAAACAATTGTAATGTCTGCCATTAATGCTGCAAAAGCGAGATTGAGACCAATTTTGATGACATCATTTGCATTCATCTTCGGATTATTGCCATTGGTTTTAGCAAGCGGAATCGGTGCAGTGGGTAACAGATCCATCGCGACGGGTGCGGCAATCGGGTTATTGATAGGTACCATTTTAGGACTTTTTGTAATTCCTGTTTTATATGTAATTTTTGAAACATTACAGGAGAAAATCAAGCCCCTTAAAAAAGAAGAAATCAATTTAGCAGAATAATTTAATTAGAGAAGTTAGAGGTTAGATATTAGAAATTAGTTTTAAATCTAACTTCTAACCTCTAGTTTCTAACTTCTAATAATAAAAAATGAAGAGTTTATTAAATATTATAAAAGGAATAACTTTTTCAGTCGCCATTCTTGCAGCCGTATCATCCTGTATGGCAAGAAAAGAATACCAGAGACCGAATAATGTTGTGGACGAAAAGCTGTTCCGTACAGATATGCTCCCTTCCGACAGTACGAATATCGCCAATGTTTCCTGGAAAGAAATTTTCACGGATCCTATACTTCAGGGGCATATTTCAAAGGCTTTGGAAAACAATCTGGACATAAGAATCGCTTTGCAGAGTATTACTTCTGCTGAAGCTTATTTAAAGCAAAGTAAATCGGCCTATCAGCCGACATTATCAGTGGGGCCTAATTATACATTCCAGACTCAGTCTATTAATACACAGTTTGGGCAGATCATCGGGGAAAGACGATACGTCAACCAATTCGACATTACTGCCAGTATTGGCTGGGAAGCTGACATCTGGGGAAAGCTGAAAGCACAGGAAAAGGCACAGCTTGCAACCTATTTAGGAACTGTAGCGGCTCACAAAGCGGTAAAAAGTGATCTTGTAGCTTCTATTGCTTCGGCTTATTATCAGCTGCTTACTTACGATGCTCAGAAAAGGATAATTACTGAAACCATTGCAGTTCGTGAACAGAATTTGGAAACAACAAAGGCTTTAAAAACGGCGGGAACATTGACGGAAGTTGCTGTTCAGCAAAGCGAAGCGCTTGTTTTTAATGCAAAATCTTTGTTAATTGATATTGATACTCAAATTCAATTACTGGAAAATACGATGAGCCTGTTGATGGGAGAGCCGTCTCATTCAATTGAAAGATCCACACTGGAAACTCAGAAAGTTCCGATTGATTTAAGATTAGGATATCCTGCTCAATTATTGGCCAACAGACCAGATGTCATGAGAGCGGAATACAACCTGATGAACGCTTTTGAACTTACAAAATCTGCGAAAGCACAGTTTTATCCTACTTTAAGGCTTACGGGAAGCGGCGGGATACAGTCTGTGGATATTGATCATTTATTCAGTGTAAATTCATTGTTTGCAAACGTTGTTGCGGGTCTGGCCCAGCCTATTTTAAACAGGAGAACCATTAAAACCAACTATGAAGTGAGTCTTGCCAATCAGGAAACAGCTTATTTAAACTTTAGAAAAACGGTTCTTACAGCTGGAAAAGAGGTTTCTGATGCGATCAGGGTGTTCTCGGTTCAGGATTCTTATATTGATTTAAAGCAAAAAGAACTGAATGCCTACAAAAATTCTGTAGAATATTCTCAGGAACTCGTAAATTACGGTATGGCGAATTATCTTGAAGTATTGAATGCGAGTGTAAATTCTTTAAACGCAGAACTTAATATCTCAAATGCACAATACAGTAAAATGAGAGCTGCTGTTGAGCTTTATCAGGCTCTTGGCGGTGGCTGGAAATAATTTTCAAATATAAAAACATAAAAGCGCATGTAATTCAGCATGCGCTTTTTTTATTTATTTAATTCAGATAAATACCATTAAATCTATTGATCTGCTACTTAAAAAGTTAATATTTATCTTTGAATTAACCTAATAATTTTCATAAATGTGGTATTTCAAATCTTTTTTATTCCTAACTTTGATTTACCTAAAACTAACATAATGAGAACAAAATTTTTATCACCATCGATTCTAAGCCTAATCTTTTTCGGATTTTTTAATACTAATGCTCAGGTAGGTATTAATACAACCAATCCGCAAGCTTCATTGGATATTTTAAGTAAAGGCAGCACAGGAACAACTAAAGCTATGAGAATCAACAATTCCAGCAATACGGAAATTGTTACCGTAACCGATGAGGGAAGAGTAGGAATCGGAACTTCTGCACCGCAGCACACCTTACATTCCATCGGAACATTAAGATTTGAAGGGGTAAATACCGGACAGGCATCGGGAATGGTTTTAACATCAAACGATAACCTGGGAACCGCAACCTGGCAAAGAGCAGCTTCCAATGTGGTTACCGGAACATTAGGAGGAGGCTATAACCTTCCTTTTGCTCAGACTTCAACTATGTCATATACAGGATCTTTCATCACCTTACCTCCAGGAAAATGGATGCTCACCATTTCTTTATTATTAATCCCCAGCGGAACGATCCCGGCTACCGAATGGATGTTTGTAAGAAGCACCTTTTCCGACCAGAATCTGACGACGATAGGACAAGTAGGCACACAATCTGCTGATGTCATAAGACCTACATTAATGAGCTTTCAGATAACCGGTCCGTTTACGGGAGGACAAAAGTATAATGTAGCAACGGGCACGATTCAGATTAATAACACTTCAGGAACCACAAAAACATATCGGTATATTGTAGGAGGTACTCAAGCCAGTAGCACTGTTGCCGGAGCCCAACTGAGTGCTGTAGGCGGTTCGTGGTCTGAAAATGCCATTTATGCAATCGCTACAAATTGATTTATAAATCTTTCCATTTATAAAACCCTGATTACGATCGGGGTTTTTGATTTTAGCTGTTTACTTTTTATTAAAATATGGCTTGTGTAAGACAATTCCTGTAGAAATATTATAAAAGAGTTTTTGTAAACAAAAAAAGAGTTACAATATTAAATTGCAACTCTCTGATTATCAAGTGGAGAATACGGGGATCGAACCCGTCACCTTTAGACTGCCAGTCTAACGCTCTAGCCAGATGAGCTAATTCCCCTTTCTTAAAGCGGTACAAAAGTAAGTATTTAATTGTAAAAACAAAAAAAATCTTAACATTTTATGACAGGGATAATGTTCTTTAAAAATCAAATCCTTTAATACTAAATAATTGCCAAAATAGGAATGTTGAAAAGGAATGTTACTAAAATATTTTTTTAAGTAAGAAAATTTGACTATTGATTTCTTTTATAAAAACTTTAAAATTTCATTTTAAATATCAAATATTAGAGAAAAAATTATATCTTTATAAAAACTAAACAACTAATAATCAAAAACATGAAAGATCCTTCTATAGTTCTTATGTTATAGAAATGTAATTTATCTTATCCCCAATTTAATACTATTTATAAATTAAATTACATACAATGTATTTCTCCACTTTGTATTAAATGCCCATTAAAACTATCAGGTAAACTAATGTAAATCCAGTAGAAGTATTTACAAACTAATTTGATAATTTGATTTTCCTCACATCAAAATAAAGATATTTAACAATTTTTTTATATTCCTAATAACACCAAAAATTAATTAAAATGAAAAACTTATTTATTCTAGCATTGCTTATTATAAGCACCAAATTATTCGCTCAAGTTGGGATAGGGACTACTACACCCAGAGGAGCCCTGGATATTAATAAGCCTACAACCAATACTTTAGGATTGGTTTTACCTACTAACACAAGTACTGCAAATATTGTAAACCCTCAAGGAGGAGACCTTGCAGAGGGAACAATTATTTATGATTCACAATTAAAATGTGTAAAAGTATTTGATGGTAATCAATGGTCAAACTGCCTTTGTGATGATTGCGCACCAACGACCCCTCCTGTAGCAGTAGACTGTTCATCATTAGGCTTTACAGGGAACTTCCAGAGTGGGACACCATTGTTTGGTGCAACATACCAAGTATCAATAACCAATAATTCATTATCGCCAATAGGCCCTATTACATACCAAACAAGTGATTTGGTTTTAAGTGGTATAAATGGCATCACGGTTACTTCAGTATCACCTACATCTGGTTCTCTAAATCCTGGACAGTCTCAAGTAATTACATATAATCTTAGTGGAACTCCGTTTACAGACGGACCTTTGACAGGCTCATGGTCTAAGATTAATTTGAGTTGTTCTAGTACTGTAAATGTTGGTCTGGGGGTTCGTTTTGCCTACTGGTCGAGTTATAGTATAGGGAGTGGAGAGCAAACAATATTCAATTCACAGCTTCAAAACCCTGCAAATTATGGAAGTTCAGGGACATATAATGCCGCTTTCACAGGGTTTTCATTTAGCAATATTACATCCACATTGTCAACACTTTCCGTTGCAGACCTTTTAGCAAGATATGACATAATTTGTACCGGATTTGGTAATATGCCTGTAGCCGAAGCTGCCAAAATTAAAGCATATGTAGATGGCGGTGGAGTTGCTATTATACTTTTTGATTCTGGAGGAAACGGAACCAACTTGCTTAATGCTTTTGGAGGTACAGGAAATTTGGACTCAGGAACTATAAATGCTACAACTAATAGCAACAGCATCAATAATGGAGTATTTGGAAATACAACAAATATTACAATTAATGGAGCTGGTAGCTACGGAAACATTACAACCAGCCAATTACCTCCAGGCTCTACAATTCTTGCGGAATTAACTAATAGTCCAAAAGTTTTCATTTCCGGAAATGATAATAGAGCTATATTTTTCTGGGATGAAGGAGTTTTTAGAAACACATCAGTAAATAGTAATATCATTGATACACCACAAGAAAGATTCTTACATAATATTATGGCTTATGCATTAGGAAAAGCAGGATTATAAAATACTACTCATATAAAAATGGATAATAAAAATAGGCCACTATTTATGACTTTGAGTCGATAAAATATGATAATCAAAGAGTTGCAACGTTTATTTTGCAACTCTTTTTATTTGTGTAAAATTTGCACAAAAATCATTGTTTTGCTTATAAAATTAAGCATAGCTTCAGAAAAAGAAACAAGCTATAAAAAAGACTATAAATATGAGCTTAATAGTTATTGTACTTTTTTAAAATTACCAGGATATCTATATGGTGAAGGGGATTGTAAAGATAATGAAGATTCAGGAACATTTTGAATTTTATAGCTAAATGCCGTACTTTCCATTCGCATCTCTAGATCATAATCAGTGGGTCCTGGATTTTGGAATTCAAATTGATAAAAAATTCCACTATTATAAAGAGTTCCATCGGATCTAAACATTTCCACTTTTCCCTCTGCGGGATCTGATGGATTAATATTATATTGAAAATGCCATTTATCACCAATTTGCACTCCAAAATAAGCAGATTCATATCCACTGGTAAATTCCCAAATACCTTCTATATTCTTTTGAGGTAAAACTGTTTTTTCCATGATTTTTAGGTTTTTAATTATAATTATTTAACAACTCATTATTGAGTGATATAAATATATGACATTTTTTTATTTCATGAAGATTCATTTAAAACAAAAGGTGTATCTCAGATTTAAAGTTATATTTTTGTAGTTCTTCTAATATTAGCATATATGGACGGAAGGAAGAAAAACTCCACAAACAATATCAATCTTACTTATCTGAACAACTTTTGCGGTATTTCACATACACTGGCGATGATTGGCGGCAGGTGGAAAATAAATATTCTCATTTATCTGCTTAGAGACCAGAAATTAAGATTTGGGGAAATTAGAAACAAGCTTGAAGGAATTTCTGAAAGAATGCTTATCAAATGTCTCAAAGAACTTGAAAATGACGGGTTAATAAACAAAATTATTTATGACCAGTATCCCAGAAAAGTGGAATATGAGTTAACGGATCTCGGAAGCTCTCTTGAAGAAATCATCACCCTTATGGACAAATGGGGAGAATCAAAAATGTAACAAACTATAAATCGCAGCACTTCATGTACTGCGATTATAATTAAAATATACTATTAAATTGTTATCTTAAAATTTTTGTCCAGCCATAATAAAACTACGGAAAGTATACACATTATCAAAGAATTATAAAAATGACTATACTCATGGTGAGCCATATGTGTTGTAAATGCACCTATTGCAAATGGAAATAAAAAAAGTATTCCGAGATTCCTCAATGAAGGTTTGAATAACCCAATGATAATCAGGATTACCCCAATCAGTTCTCCTACACCTATCAAAGTCGTCCAGGTTGTATTGAAGCCCAAAGACTGCATACTTTTCATCATTGATTCTTTATGAAAAACCTTGAATAATGATGCATACCCAAATACATACAGATAATATGCGTAACTTACCCAATAAATTAGTGTTTTTGCCAATTCCATGCTTGTAATTATTTATTACTGCAAAGGTATTTCTAATCATAAGCAGATGAAATAACGAACAAAATTGTATGTTCTAAGTCTCATAAATTAGTTTGATTTTGTAATCATTAAAATTTTAACAGTTTTTAACAAATTTAAATTTTGTTTATTAAACTAATTTTTGTCTTTTTGTAAGATTTTCTAAGTGAAATAATAACTATTTGAAATAAATATGAAGAAACTTTTTTTACTTTTATTAACGGCTTTTTTATTCGTTGGATGTGGCAAAGATGAAGATACTATCTACGATTTCATCGGAACATGGGCCGGAACCTACGAAGGAACCGAAAAAGGAGACTGGAATATTGTAGTGGCTACTGACGGAAAAGTGACCGGGACAATGCACTCAGACATCACTACTGAAAATTACTATATTTCAGGACATCTTAGTGAATCCGGAGATCTTACTGCAACTATCGGGTCGCCTGCAGACGGAGAATTCAGAGGAACTCTTAGAAGAGATAAAAAAGGAGACGGTAACTGGAGAAATTCAGTTCCAACACCGGACAGATCCGGAACCTGGAAAGGTGAAAAAACTTCTAAATAAAATCTACAATATAAGCCGTCCGTTGGGATGGCTTTTTTGTTTTTAATGTTTAAATTTTATATTTGTATCATAATTGATACTAAAGCGGACGAATATGACAGCAACGTTATCCCCGGATAATTTTAAAACAAAGCAATTATTAAGCTTGCTTATTATTTCTTTCATCGCGATTTCCTGCGGAAGCTCGAAAAACATTGCTGCCAGGAAAAATACCAATACCAAAACTTATACAAAAACAGAAAATCTCCGCAAACTTGATTCAAAGTTTGATGGAAAAGTACCGAAATCCATCAACGATATTCTAAAAGATGCTGAAAAATACATCGGAACACCTTATAAATTCGGAGGTAATAGTTCGTCAGGATTCGATTGTTCCGGATTTACCGTAAAAGTCTTTGAGGAAAATGATTTCAAATTACCAAGAAGATCATCAGATCAGGCAGAAGCAGGAGAAAAAATTGACATTAAGGATGTAAAGCCCGGAGATCTTTTATTCTTCGCTACAGCCGGAGGAAGCCGGGTTTCCCACGTCGGAATTGTTCATGATATCGGGAATGACGGTGAAGTGAAATTTATTCATGCATCAACTACAAAAGGCGTAATAATTTCATCATTAAATGAAAAATACTGGAACAAAGCTTATCTTCACGCACAGAGAGTTTTGTAAATACGATTTAATATTTACCTCTGATTGTCATTCTTACGAAGGAAGAATCTCAAATTACAAATAAAAAGATTCTTAATTATTAAAAAGAAAGCAGAATACCTA
Organism: Chryseobacterium sp. IHB B 17019; assembly: GCF_001456155.1. Taxonomy (NCBI): domain Bacteria; kingdom Pseudomonadati; phylum Bacteroidota; class Flavobacteriia; order Flavobacteriales; family Weeksellaceae; genus Chryseobacterium; species Chryseobacterium sp. IHB B 17019. Next base: position 1,545,433 of record NZ_CP013293.1, read on the forward strand.
ATTCTATAATATTTCCGGCGTAAAATCAACCTTAAAACTTAGCCTTAAACTAAAACTTTTGTATCTTCGCGAATAATTTTAAACTAGAAACATGTCGTTACAACAAACAATTGAAAACATTTGGGATAATAGAGATCTTTTGCAGAATGAAGACAGCAAGAAGGCGATAAGAGAAGTAATTTCTTTATTGGATTCCGGAGAACTTCGTGTTGCAGAACCTACGGAAAACGGATGGCAGGTGAATGAATGGGTGAAAAAAGCTGTGGTAATGTATTTCCCAATTCAGAAAATGGAAACTATTGAAGTAGGTCCGTTTGAATTTCATGACAAAATTCCTTTGAAGAGAAATTATGCTGAAAAAGGAGTGAGAGTTGTACCTCATGCGATCGCGAGAGAAGGTTCTTTCATAGCTTCAGGCGTGATTTTGATGCCTTCTTATGTAAATATCGGTGCCTATGTAGATTCAGGAACGATGGTTGATACCTGGGCAACGGTTGGAAGCTGTGCACAGATTGGTAAAAACGTTCACCTGAGTGGTGGTGTGGGAATCGGTGGAGTATTGGAACCGCTTCAGGCTGCTCCGGTAATCATTGAGGATGATTGTTTCATCGGATCAAGATGTATCGTGGTAGAAGGTGTTCACGTAGAAAAAGAAGCAGTTTTGGGTGCGAATGTTGTTTTAACGGCTTCCACAAAAATTATTGATGTAACAGGTTCAGAACCAGTTGAAATCAAAGGAAGAGTTCCTGCTCGTTCGGTTGTGATTCCGGGAAGTTATACAAAACAATATCCTGCTGGAGAATATCAGGTTCCATGCGCTTTGATCATCGGTCAGAGAAAGGAATCAACAGATAAAAAAACATCATTGAATGATGCGTTGAGAGAAAATAATGTAGCTGTTTAAGATCACTATTTTAAACCAAAACCTCACAATCTTGAAAGAAAAATTTCTTAAAATACTTTTAAACCCTAAATACATATTTGGGGTTTATCTTATTATATCAGTTGTTACGGCGATTTCAAAATATTTCAGAGGAGATTATGCGATCAATAACTATCTGATTTTCAAAAGTGTATTTTTTAATACCATCAATCAGAAAAATTTATTCATCCATTATCCTGATCTCTTTTTTGATCTTAATCATTACGGCGTTTTTTTCAGTGCATTGATTGCGCCTTTTGCTGTAATGCCCGACTGGCTGGGAATTTCCCTTTGGAATCTTGCCAATACTTTTATCTTCGTTTTCGCGATTTATAAGCTTCCGTTCTCAAATTCAAAGAAAGCATTTTTTGGACTGCTTTGTTTACAGGAATATATTACGGCAGCTTTAAGCTTACAATTCAATGTAGCGTTGACAGGGCTTTTATTGCTCTCCGCAGTTTACATCTACGAAAGAAAAGAAGTGAAATCTGTAACCGCAATTTTAATAGGAATTTTTGTAAAAATCTACGGAATTGTAGGACTTACACAATTCTTTTTTATTAAAAATAAAGGTAAATTTATTCTTTCAGGACTAATAATTGCAGTGCTATTTTTTGTTTTGCCAATGGCGTATTCAAGCCCGAAATTTGTCATTCAGTGTTACTCAGACTGGTTCCAGTCGATTGTAGAGAAAAATAATGAAAATCAGGTATTGGGAAACATGCAGGATATTTCATTAATGGGCTTTTTCAGAAGAATTCTGGGGGATGCTTCCATTTCAAACCTTGTATTTTTGGCCGTTGGATTGCCACTTTTTGCCGCGCCGTATATCAGAATTAAACAATATAAAAATTACGCTTTCCAGCTGATGATTCTGGCTTCAACATTACTATTTTTGGTATTGTTCAGCTCAAGTTCAGAATCTCCGACGTATATTATTGCCGTTACCGGTGTTCTGATATGGTTTTTCCTTCAAAAGGAACGAACGCCATTTATCATTGGATTGCTGGTTTTTGTCATTATTTTCACCTGTTTTTCAACATCGGATCTATTCCCGAAATTTGTAAAAGAGAATTATATCATCAAATATTCTTTAAAATCTGTACCTTGCATTGTGATTTGGTTGAGGGTAACCTACGAACTTTTAACTAAAGATTTTGAAAAAAATTACAGCCTGGATTAAAGTATGAAGAAAATTTCCATCGTCATTCCTGCCCATAACGAAGAAGGGAACGTTGCTTTGGTTTATGAAAAAATTGAAGAGGTTTTTTCGGGATTAAACAATTATGATTTTGAAATAATTTTCGTGAATGATGGAAGCAGAGACAACACCCAGCAAAAACTTGAAGAGCTTGCCAGTCAGTTTGAAAAGGTTAAGTTCATTGAATTTTCAAGAAATTTTGGACATCAGCCTGCGGTAAAAGCCGGTATGGACTTTGCTCACGGAAATGCGGTCATTTCCATGGATGGTGATCTTCAGCATCCGCCGGAGCTTATTCCCGAAATGATTAAAAAATGGGAAGAAGGTTATGATGTTGTCTATACAATCCGGACTTATCCCAAACAAATTTCTTATTTTAAACGAAAAACATCCGACTTTTTCTATAAAATCCTTTCCAGCCTTTCCGATGTAGATCTTACGAAAGGTGGCGGTTCAGATTTTAGATTATTGGATGCAAACGCCGTTGAAGTCATGAGAAAATTCAATGAGGATGATTTGTTTTTAAGGGGATTAACGAGCTGGATGGGCTTCAAGCAGGCAGGAATTGAATTCACGGCCAACGAAAGACAGGCCGGAGAAAGCAGCTATAACTTAAAAAAAATGATCACTTTTGCCTTCACCGGCATCACTGCATTTAGTGTAAAACCTCTTTCTATTGCTGCTTATTTAGGCTTTCTTTTTTCCGCCCTCTCCGTTATTGGATATGCCGCATATGTTATTCATTCATTTGTTGTGGAAACAGAAATTTCAGGTTGGGCTTCCTTAATTATGACTATTGTATTCTTTGGCGGATTACAGTTAATCATTATGGGAATCATTGGAATTTATTTAGGTAAAATCTTTAAACAAGTGAAAGAAAGACCGAATTATATCATCAGAAATAAAAATTTTTAACAATGGTTTTATTAAGTTTTGACATTGAGGAATTTGATATGCCATTGGAATACAAGGGAGAAATTCCTTTTGAAAAGCAGATTTCTATCTCACAAACCGGACTTGAAAGAATTTTAGATATTCTAAAAAAGCACAAGGCAAAAGCTACTTTTTTTTCAACAGTCATTTTTGCGGAAAACAGTAAACCTCTTATTGAAAGATTGTTAAGCGAAGGCCACGAACTGGCCTCCCATACATGGTTTCACTCCGAATTTGAGGAAAAACATTTAAAAGAATCCAGAGAAAGATTAGCTCAGTTATTTTCAACAAAAGTAACCGGATTAAGGATGCCAAGAATGATGCCTGTCGACGAAAAGGCTGTTGAAAATGCAGGATATTCTTACAATTCTTCGATCAATCCTACATTTCTTCCGGGAAGATATAATAATTTAAAGGTTTCAAGGACTTATTTCAAAGAAGGAAATGTTACGCAAATTCCGGCATCAGTTTCCCCGAATTTCAGGATCCCTTTATTTTGGCTGAGCTTTCATAATTTCCCTTTATCTTTTTATAAAAAATTGGCTTCGGATACATTGAAAAATGATAATTACTTAAATATATATTTTCATCCGTGGGAATTTGCAGAAATTAAAGATGAAGCCTTTAAGCTACCTGGTTTTACTGTAAAAAATTCAGGAAAAGATATGGTTGAAAGGTTTGATCAATTTATTTCTTGGCTTAAAAGTAAAGATTATTCATTCGGGACATTTCAGGAATTCCAAAAACAAATTGAATCATGAAAATAGCTTTCGATGCCAAACGTTTTTTTCACAACACTTCGGGTTTAGGTAACTATTCCAGGGATCTTGTCCGAATTCTGGCGAAATATTTTCCTGAAAACGAATATATTCTATTAAATAAAAACAAATCAGAAAGAGGAGCGGATAGTTTAGAAAAATCCAACGTTCATTTTGTCGAAACATCTAAAGGAAAGATGTCCCGACAGTTCAAAATGGGGAGGGATGCGCAAAAACAGAATGCGGATATTTTTCATGGCTTGTCAGGTGAATTGCCTTTGAAATGGGATAAGAAACCCATCAAAAAGATTGTCACAATCCATGACCTGATCTTTGTAAGATATCCTCAATATTATTCTTTTTTTGACCGTAAAATTCATTTCTGGAAATTCAAAAAAGCGGCTAATTCTGCAGATAGAATTATTGCTATTTCAGAACAGACAAAACGTGATATTATTGAGTTTTTAAAGGTTCCTGAAACTAAAATTGAAGTGATTTATCAAGGTTGTCATCAGGCTTTTAAGGAACAGCAACAGGAAGAATTTATTACGTTAACAAAAGAAAAATTTAATCTTCCTGAAAGATTTATTTTAAATGTAGGAACTATCGAAGAGCGAAAGAATCTTTTCAATATTGTTAAAGCTCTTAAAGACATCGATATTCCCCTAGTTGTTGTCGGGAAAAAGACAAAATATTTCAAAAAAATATTAAGTTTTATTCAAAGGAATAAAATGGAGAAACGGGTTCACTTTTTGGAAGGAGTTTCCATGGATGAGCTTGCTGTAATCTACAAATCGGCGGATATTTTTATCTATCCCAGTTTTTTTGAAGGATTCGGGATTCCGGTAATAGAAGCTCTTTTCTCAAAAACAATCGTTATAACAAGCAATACAAGCTGTCTTCCCGAAGCCGGCGGCCCGGATTCTGTATATGTAGCCCCTGAAAACTACCTGGATATTCAATCTAAAATAAAATTCCTCTGGAACAATGAAGCAGAGAGAAAACGCCGTGCTGACAAGGGTTTTCAATTTGTTCAGAAGTTTAATGATGAAGTCATTGCTAATGAACTGATGAATCTTTATCAGAAAGTACTTTAAAAAATAAAACCTCACAATCGCGAGGTTTCATTTTACTATTTAATTAAAATTTTTCTGACAACGGTTTGCCCTTTGGCTTTTAAAGTTCCGATATAAGCTCCGGTAACAAGATTTCCAACATTAACATTGGTATTATTATCTTCTTTCAACAATACATGTCCGAGCAAATCTGTGACTTCAAAATGGAAATCTTTTATATCTTTTGGAAGATCAATATTTAAAATATCTTTGGCCGGATTCGGATGGATTTTTACCGATTCCAAAGTATTGGATTTTGTTTCATTAGTTCCCAAAACAGCTGTTGTTGCCACTGCAAAATGCTGTAATGCTCCTACAGCAGCCTTTCCGACATTGAAAATATAGACAGGATCTGTATTTGCAAAAGTGTCATTGGATGTATGCGGATAATTACTTCTGATCTTTTCAAAAAAGCCTGTAATGACTTCTCCTTTTTCCTCAAACGGTATATAATCTGTGTCTTCTGCAGGATCAACATCTGTAAGAAGGGTGGAATACAGTTGGGTGCAGTTTCTCAATTGTTGAGTCATTGCTGTTGAAGCGGCGTTATTACTTGCTAAACCTCCCTGATCTTCATCACAAAAAATCGTATCGTTATTGTTTCCCATTTTTCCACCAACCTGGTCAAGATTGAAAACCACCTTGATATCCAACTGTTTAACATTATTTTGATACACTACATTGTTGACATAATGATCGCTACCCAGCAAGCCTTGCTCTTCACCGGAAAAATGAATGAATTTAATTGAATATTCCGTAGGAACATCTTTTAAAATCCTTGCAGCTTCCAAAATGATCGACGTTCCGCTTCCGTTGTCATTGACTCCGGGACCGTTGATACTGTCAAAATGCCCACAGATAATCACGTATTTATTGGGATAAACCGTTCCTATTTTAGTTATAATTAAGTTTTTCGAGCTTTTATTGCTGAAAGTAAACGGGTCTTCCGTAATCTGACTGGCAGTATATCCGAAAGCTAAGTATTTATCTTTAAGCCAGTTAAACGCGTTCACATTGGCTGTCGAGCCCGTAGTTTTAATACCTAAATTAGCAAAATCCTGTAGATTCGTCGTAATATTGGATTGTGAAACCATGTTGGCCCTGTTCTGATAGGCCTGAATAAAGCTTTGTGCATTTAAACTGAAACCTGATAAAGAAAAGAGTAGTAGTGTGGTAATTTTTTTCATCTTGTGTTACTTTTTTGTATTTTTCATAATCCTGCAAATTTAGAAATAAAAAAATCCTGAGCAATTCAGGATTCAATTTATTTTAAGTTTTTAATATTATTTTCCTATAATAATTTTTCTTACCGCTGTTTTATCATTTGCTTTAATTGTACACAAATAAGCGCCGTTTGCAAGATCTGAAACATTAATTTTCGTTTCGTTTTCCTTGTTTAAAACTAATCGGCCTGTAAGGTCTGTAATTTCTAGACTGAAATGTTTGATGTCTTTTGGAAGTTCAATATTTAAAACATCTTTTGCGGGATTAGGATAAATTTGTACAGATTCCAGAGAATTAGTTGCTGTTTCATTTGTTCCCAGAACACTCGTTGCCACCGCAAAATGCTGAAGTGCCCCGACTGCAGCTTTTCCTACATTAAAAACATAAGTAGGATCCACATTGGCAAAGGTATCGTTCACCGTATGTTCATTATAACTTCTGATATTTTCATAGAATCCTGTAATAATGTCCCCGTTTTGCTCAAAAGGAACATAATCTGAAGAATAAGCGTTTGACATCACTGATAGCAATGGAGAATACAGAGTCGTACAAGTTGCCAGTTGTTGGGTAAACGTCAAAGACTGTGCATTATTTCCCGGTAATCCGGCCTGGTCGCTTTCACATTTTATAGCATTGTTGATATTTCCTATTTTTCCTCCCACCTGATCAAGGTTGAAAACCAATCTTACATTCAGTTGACGAACGTTATTTTGGAAAACCACATTATCTGCATAATGCCCACTGCCTTGCAAGCCTTGCTCTTCCCCTGAAAAATGAATAAACTTGATAGAATATTCTGTAGGGATATCTTTTAAAATCCTCGCCGCCTCCAGGATGATAGAAGTTCCGCTTCCGTTATCACTTACACCGGCGCCATTTACGGTATCATAATGTCCGCAAATGATAACGTAAATATTGGGATATGTTGTTCCGGTTTTTGTGATAATTAAATTTTTAGAGCTTACATTTCCTCCAAAAGTAAAAGGATCTTCCACAATTTGACTGGCTGTATATCCATAGGATTGGTATTTTGCTTTAAGCCAGTTTAATGTATTTGTGTTGGCGGTAGAACCAGTCGTTTTAATACCAAGGTTTTCAAAATCCTGCAGCATTGTGGTAATATTCGTCTGAGAAACCATATTTGCTCTGTTCTGATAAGCCTGGATAAAACTTTGAGCATTGAAGCTATAAGTTGCTAATGAAAAGAGTAGAAAAGTAGTTAATTTTTTCACTATTTAAGAAAATTTTATAAATTTAATAATATTAGGCAAATGTATATAATAAAAAAATCCTGAGCAAAAAACTCAGGATTTATATTGATAACAAAAAATTCTACATTATTATTTTACTTGTTCTACAACAGCTTTGAAAGCTTCAGGGTGATTCATTGCTAAATCAGCTAAAACTTTTCTGTTAAGCTCAATGTTGTTCTTTTTAAGAGCTCCCATAAACTGAGAGTAAGACATTCCGTGTACTCTGGCTCCTGCGTTGATACGAGTGATCCAAAGTGCTCTGAAGTTTCTTTTCTTCTCTTTTCTACCACGGTAAGCATATTGCATTGCTTTTTCCACGGCGTTTTTAGCTACAGTCCAAACGTTCTTTCTTCTGCCGAAAAAACCTTTAGCTTGCTTAATAATTTTCTTTCTACGAGCTCTTGAAGCTACGGAGTTTACTGATCTTGGCATAATTTAATTGTTTTTTTGAAATGTGCGGTAAATTGTTTCATTACTCTTAGCTGCTCCATTTCAGGGTTAAAATTTTGAATTGTTTTGAATTCTTATAAACCGAATATAGATTTATAAAAACTACTTAATTGCTAATTGACGTTGAACGCTTTTTTCATCCACTTTAGCTACATAAGAAGTAGTAGTAAGATTTCTCTTCTGCTTAGTTTCTTTTTTAGTTAAGATGTGGCTTTTGTAAGCATTTTTTCTTTTGATCTTACCAGAACCAGTAAGAGCAAAACGTTTTTTAGCACCTGATTTCGTTTTTAATTTTGGCATTGTTTTGCTTTTTATTGTTTTGTTATCAATATTTTTAATTACAATTTTTTTCGAAATATTCAACAAAAGTGAAAGGATCTTTTTTAAATTCTATTTCACCTTTTTCATAAGCTTCATTTACTTTTGGACATTTATCTTTAAAATATTTCAATAAAGCTTTTACATTAGCTTTTTTCTGAAATGAATTTATAGTTAAAGGTCCGCCATCCATCATTGAAGTTACAATATTTCCGGGCTCATTTTTATATTGGAAAATATAAATTGAATGTTTAGCTTCTTTTGAATAAAAATTACCATTTCTAAAAGAGTTTTCAATATCTCCATTTGAAAAAGTATAAACATTTAATTTTCCAGTATAAATTTTATAAAGCCATTTTTTTTCATTTTTCAGTTCTGCAACTGGTATAGGTTCTGCAATGGCAGTTTTATTTCCTTCTTTATACTCGATTTTACTTAAATCATCCAACGAAACTTGTTTCTTTTGTGCGTCTTTTGATTCTTTATAATCAAGCAAGTTTTTCTTACTTACTTTTGCCAATTCGTCAGCAAATCCATTCACTACTTTTCCATCTTTAAAAGTAAGTACAGCTGGGAATTTCTGGGCATATATAATACATGAACCCACTAGTCCTGTTATCAGGATAATTTTTTTTATCATTGTGTTTTTATAAATTAGTTTGCAAAAGTACGGAAAAATCTTAATATTTCCTCTGTAATTCCAGTTTTTCTAAAAATATTCTTTTTTCTGGAATAAGAACTACTTTTACAGCATTATTTTCATACATAATTTTTACATCAAAATCTGAAGAATTAGTTCCGGAATTTTTTACTTCCCACTTTTCATTAGAAGGATTAATAAAAGATAAATTGTAAGGTTTCCCTTTGTCCATCAGCTTTACGAGCTTATTTTCAATAAAAAAACTTTTTTCACCGGAAGTATTGTTAAATAAGTAACCCGGAATCTGTAACATGTCATGTCTCTTTTTAATGCCCGTATTTTTTCCGTATTTATTAAAATATAAAATATGCTGATCATTATTTTGCTCAGCTAAAACCTGTACATAATTATTTTTAAAAACAGGATTAATTTTCATCTGTTCACCCACATTAAACTCAGGAATGACACCCATATGATAAATAATAATATCAGGATTTCTATTCAAAACATACTTGGCATCGCCCAATTCATGAGCTAAGGCACCAGTTCCAAAATTTTCTGGAGGATGGCGCGGTATGTAGTAATCATTTAAACCAAGCATATCAACTGTCGGTAAATCAGACGAGTACGGAATGCATCCGGCAGCAGTAACAGCAATTAAAGTTTTATCAGGAAAAGTATTTTTTAAAGTTTCACCTAGCTTCATTCCCCGGAATTCCCAGCGCTCGTCAATCGCATAATGATTAAGAGGAATAAGAGTTTGAGCATATCCGTTAATGATCAGTAAAAAAATCAACCCAAGTTTGGTATTTTTATTTTTGATTGTAAATTGAAGTTTGTCAAGACCAAAAATGATGGCAAAAACAAATAAAATTAATACAACATAATAATGCCGAATAGCCGGAAATATATCTCCACCCACCAAAGTTACATAGGAAACCCACGCAATTATATTCAACAATAAAAAGAATCCAAAGAGGTTTTTCTTTTGGAATACTAAGTGGTACAAAGTGAATAATCCCAACGTAGATAAAAGCAAGGTCGCAAGAAAGGCTTTTACATTATAAAATCCGCCTCTCAGAATATGATGAATAGTAACTTTTACCTTCACCAAAGCTGTATTCGGAACCCATTCACCGTAAAAATTGTATCTGAAAATTAATTGTCCCAATAAAAATAAAGTTGGCAATATAGCAGCTGCAAAGAAAATTTTAATAAGATTTCTTTTGTTATTTCTATTAATGAACAATAAAAATCCGGAGGTCAAAATCGTGAATAAAAAGCCGTCGGGCCTTGTAATCGCTAAAAGTCCGAGCCAAAGAGACAACAAATATATTTTGCTGAAATTCTTATCATTCACAATTCTTGAAACCTCTATCAACACTAAGGTTAAAAGGAAAATATATAAAGGCTGCTCCAGCCCGCCAATCGCCCAGACTACAAAGCATGGAGTAGTAACCAATAAAAGTACAGCCAGGAAAATATATTCTTTTTTAATACTTTGTGTCCTGAAATAGGATAAAATTGCCGCTAATGTTCCTATCGAACAGATAATTCCTAAAATTCTTGCCGCAACGATAAGATCCATTCCCATTTTTCCCAAAGCAGAAACGCCCAGCACCCAAAGCAGATTGGAATATCCTTCTACGGGATGCCCGTCATTCCACGTTAAACCTTTTCCTTCAATAAAACGTTTTGCATAACGTAAGGATATTAAGCTGTCATCAGAAATGAAAGGGTAGTAGTAAAAACAGCCTAAAGCGAAAATAATGACCGTAATTAGAAAAAAAGATTGATATCCAAGCTTCATACATATTTTATTGACAAGAGCTTTCCAAACTTTTCGGAAATGCACTGCAAAATAACGAAAAATAAAAAAGCCACAGATTAGTTCTGCAGCTTCGCTTTAAATATTTAGATAAAATTATGCTTTAATAAATTCTAAAATGTCTTTATTAATTGTTTCTGCTTCCGTCGTTGGCATTCCGTGAGGGAAACCTGGATACGTGATCAACGTACCGTTTTTCAACAATTTAATAGATTTTAATGCAGCATTTTGATAAGGCACAATTTGGTCATCTTCACCATGTAAAACCAAAACCGGAATATCAACAGCCTTCAGGTCTTCTCTGAAATCAGTTTCAGAAAACGCCTTAATGCCATCATAATGAGCAACAATACCACCCATCATTCCCTGTCTCCACCAGTTTCTCTGGATTCCTTCTTTTACATTGGCACCTTCTCTGTTGTAGCCGTAGAAAGGAATCGTCAAATCAATATAAAACTGCTGTCTGTTGTTTAAAGTTTGATCTCTGATGTTGTCGAAAACTTCCATTGGAACACCGTCCGGATTGCTTTCGCTTGCCACCATAATTGGCGGAACCGCACTGATTAATACTGCTTTTTTTGCTCTGCCGTTGGCATATTTATTCACATAGCGGATCACTTCACCACCACCTGTAGAATGCCCGATGTGAACTACGTCTTTCAGGTCCAGAAATTCTACCAGCTCGGCAGCATCTGCGGCGTAAGTTTCAATATTGTGACCGTAAATATTCTGGCTGGAACGCCCGTGTCCTCTTCTGTCGTGAGTAATTACTCTGTAACCTTTCTGTAAGAAAAAGATAACCTGTGCATCCCAGTCATCTGATGATAAAGGCCATCCGTGGTGGAACATCAATACTGGTCCTTCTCCTTGATCTTTGTAAAAAATTTCTGTTCCGTCTTTTAGTTTAAGTGTGCTCATAGCTTGTGGTGTTTAATTGTTTAATAATTTATTTTTGATTCAAATAAGTTTTGTTCCTTATTTCTAAAGCAAATGTATGATTAAACTTTTCATTGAATCTTAACCTAAGTTAAAATTTTATTCAATTTTAATAGTATATTATATAAATAAAAAAACCTCAAATTGCTTTGAGGTTTATATCGTAAATCAGATCTCAATGATCTGGCTGTAGATTATTTAGCTGGTTTTTTAGGACTCATCATCATAATCATTCTCTTTCCTTCAAGTTTAGGAAGCTGATCTACTTTTCCGACATGCTCAAGTTCCTGAGCCAATTTTAAAAGCAAGATTTCTCCCTGATCTTTAAAGATAATCGAACGTCCTTTAAAAAATACGTAGGTCTTCAATTTTGAACCTTCTTCAAGGAATTTTTCAGCATGCTTTTTCTTGAATTCATAGTCGTGCTCGTCTGTCTGAGGTCCGAAACGGATCTCTTTCACCACTACTTTCACTTGTTTAGCTTTTAGTTCCTTCTGTTTTTTCTTTTGCTCGTATAAGAACTTTTTATAGTCCAATATCCTAGCAATAAAAGGTTCAGCCTTGTCGGAAATTACTACCAGATCCAAATCCTGCTCTTGAGCAAATTGTCTTGCTTTGTCAGTTGGATATACTCCCGGCTCTACGTTATCGCCCACCAAACGAAGTTCTCTCACACGAATTTTATCGTTGATCAAATGCGCGTCCTCTTGTACCGGACGTCTCTGTGGGCCCCTGTTGTTAAATCTTTGTGCTATTGTATTATAATTTTATTGGTTAGTATTAATTTTATTTTAAATTAATAGATTCAGAGATTCAGAAATTCGTTTTAATAATATCTTAATTTCTAAATATTTAATCTCTTAATTAATTTATATCGCTGCTTCTTTTTTAAAGTAAGAAACAAAATCCTCCATATTCATTACTCCCAGGTCTCCTTCACTACGTCTACGTACAGAAATTGTGCCATCCCTCTCTTCATTTTCCCCTACAACAAGCATGAATGGGATCTTATTTAATTCTGCATCACGGATTTTTTTACCCGTTTTCTCGTTCCTGTCATCAATTTGACCGCTAATATCGTGATTTTCTAAAAATTGTGAAACTTTTTTAGCATAATCTACATATTTTTCGCTGATCGGAAGAATAATAAACTGATCCGGACTCAGCCAAAGCGGGAAATCTCCTGCTGTATTTTCAAGCAAAATTGCAATGAAACGTTCCATAGACCCGAATGGTGCTCTGTGGATCATTACCGGTCTGTGCTTCTCATTATCATTTCCAATATAGTGAAGATCAAACCTTTCCGGTAAATTATAATCAACCTGAATTGTTCCAAGCTGCCATTTTCTACCCAAAGCATCCTTCACCATGAAATCCAGTTTCGGGCCGTAGAATGCCGCTTCACCATATTCAACAACAGTTTTCAAACCTTTGTTTGCTGCTGCCGTGATGATCGCTTTTTCTGCTTTTTCCCAATTCTCGTCTGAACCGATATATTTTTCTCTGTTTTCAGGATCTCTCAAAGAAACCTGAGTCATAAAATCTTCAAAACCTAAAGATTTGAAAACATACAATACAAGATCAATTACGTCTTCAAATTCTCCCAACAACTGATCCGGAGTACAGAAAAGGTGAGCATCATCCTGAGTAAATCCACGAACCCTTGTCAATCCATGAAGCTCGCCTGACTGCTCATATCTGTAGACAGTCCCGAATTCCGCGTATCTTTTCGGTAAATCCCTGTAGCTCCATTGTGAAGTCTTGTAAATTTCACAGTGGTGAGGACAGTTCATTGGTTTCAGCATGAATTCTTCTCCTTCATTTGGAGTTTTGATCGGCTGGAAGCTGTCTGCACCATATTTATCCCAGTGTCCTGAAGTTACATACAAATCTTTTGCACCAATATGCGGTGTCATTACGAATTCATAACCTCCTTTTTTCTGAGCTGCAGAAAGGAAATTTTCCAGTTTTCTTCTTAAAGCGGTACCTTTTGGCAACCATAATGGTAAACCAGCTCCAACTTTTTCTGAGAATGCGAAAATCCCTAATTCTTTACCTAATTTTCTGTGATCTCTTCTTTTTGCTTCTTCTAATCTTTCAAGATATTCAGTAAGTTCTTTCTGTTTTGGGAAAGAAATACCGTAAACTCTTGTTAATTGAGGATTTTTTTCATTTCCTCTCCAGTATGCTCCTGCTGCATTTAAAATCTTAACAGCTTTTACAATATTTGTATTCGGAATGTGACCTCCACGGCAAAGATCCGTAAAGTCGTCATGAGTTACAAAAGTGATTTCCCCGTCATTAAGGTTTGAAATTAATTCAACCTTATAAGGATTATCTGCGTAAACTTTTAATGCCTCTTCTTTAGAAACAGGGTATAATGAGAACGTTGAACCTTTTTTAGCATTTTCCAATACCTTCTTTTCAATCTTCTCGAAGTCTTTTTCAGATAAGCTTTCGTCCCCGAAATCTACGTCATAATAGAATCCGCTTTCGATGGCAGGGCCAATTGTCAACTTAGCATTAGGATAAAACTCAAGGATAGCCTGCGCCAAAAGGTGGGCCGAAGAATGCCAGAAAGCTTTCTTTCCAAGATCATCATTCCAGGTAAGCAATTGCACCGTAGAATCCGTGGTAATAGGCGTGGTCGTCTCTACTTGTTTGTCATTAACAACTGCGGAAATGGTATTTCTAGCCAATCCCTCACTAATAGATTTTGCCACATCTAGCGGAGTAACTCCTGCCTCGAATTCTCTGACACTTTGGTCTGGAAGTGTAATTTTTATCATTGTTTACTAAGAAATTTTAAGATGCAAAAATACGCAATTTTTATCTCTTTGAGAAATTGTTGCAGGATTATTCCCAAAAATTTAATGATAAATTTTCCTAATGTTTGGATTAATTATTTTTAAAGGGAAATTTATGGTTGTTTTTTAACTTTAAGCAAAAAAATACTAAGCTTTCACTTAGTATTATCTGTTTTTCCTGACTTATTGTTTTTTGAAGATTTTTGAACATCTTCTTTATCAATATCAGGTGGATTTGTTTTTTCTGATGCGGCGGGAATACCACGAAAATCCTCATTTTGTTTTTTCGTTTCTGCCGTATTTGCAGATTCTTTCTTTTTGTCGTCTCCTTTTGAATTCATAGCGCTGAAGTTTTAAGGTTAAAAATTCAGGATTCAAATCTGAGAGATTTTGGATTTCTAAAGTCCTAAAATTCCCAGCTTGCCTGTCTGGTCTTCAATCTTATAGTCCAAAGCCTTTGCCAAAACGAAAATATTATTAAGATTTTCCATTAATTGTTGACGTCCTTCTGTTCTCAATTGATTTTGGTTAACAGATTTCATAGCAGTTTCTTTCGCTTTTTGAGTTACATTTTTAATGTCTTTCTCAGAAATTCTGTTAATAAAAGAATCATCCATCGATTGAATTTCAACACTTGGGGTGATTCTGATATCAGCCTCCGGAAGTTCTTTAATAATTAGCTTTTTATTGATGGAATCCACTTCCAGCTTCATTTTATTTAAGTCATAAGAAACCTGCGCCGTGGTTTTCGTATAAGTGATTATACTGTTGCTGGAAACCTCTTTTCCAAAGACTTCATAGCCCATTTTGGTTTTCTGCATCGAAGAAGTATTCTGCTCCAACACCACCATTTTATTCATTTTTGAAATCTGGTTGGTGAGAATATAATAGTCTGATTTCTCCGTTTTTTCAGTAGGATTAAAACAAGATTTAAAACTGAAAAACAGGATGGTCATTAAGACAATTCCCGCCACAAACGGAACTAAAATTCTGATATTTCTCAAATCTTAATTCTTAAAAATTTCTTTAATTACAGAACTGTCGTCTTTCTTTAAAATATTAACCAGGTCTCTTTCAATATACCCTGTTGTAGGCATTTCTATAATCCTTCCTAATTCCTTACCGTATTTCTGTACAATAATTGTAGGGACTTTCTGAATATTATAAAGCCCTTCATCGCCATTTGGGGATTCTTTTTTACGGTTTAAAGCAATTATAGTTAATTTATTTTCTGGAAACTTCAATTCCTCCAAAATTTTCATTAACCTTGGGAAATCTCTGTGAGAATCTTCGCACCATGTTCCCATGAAAACGATGAGATCATAAGTATTAAATTTTCCTTTTTTTAATTCTCCGATTGCTTTCTGATCTATTGCATATTCGTCATGTTCTTTCACGTACCAATCTGCATATGGAGCTTTCAGGAACTGGTCTTTTAGCTGGTGCCCCAACAGCATTTTACCGTCGTTTGTAGTTTCAACTTCGCGGTTTACCACTACTTTCTGGGCGCTCAATTGTTGAGAAGCCAATGCCATGCAGGAAACAACTGCAATATTTGTAATAAATTTTTTCATGCTATTTTTCGATAATTGTCTTTAAATCAGCAGGTGAGTAGTATTTGTTTTTCAAGACTTTATGATCTGCCTTTCTGTAAACATTGTACTTTTCGCCTGATTTTTCATAAAATGAATCTACATCTTTTTCTTTGTAAAATTCAACGGTTTCCTGTGCCTGTTCTTCATTATCGCAAGCTTTCGACATATTGGAACGCTGAACTTCGTTGAATAGCTCTACAAATTTGCTGCCAAGTCCGAATTCCAGAACAGCGCCACTCAAAACATACTGCAAATCGCAAAGAGCATCTGCAATTTCTACGATATTATGATCAGCGATGGCTTGTTTTAACTCGTTTAATTCTTCCTGTAAAAGTTCAACTCTTAAGTTGCATCTTTCGGGAGAAGGAATCTGTGGAGTATCTAAAATAGGGGCTTTGAAAGTGGTGTGGAATTCTGCTACCTGGTTCAGACTGTCAATTTTATCCATGAATATTTTTTATTTAAGGCAAATATAAAATTTTTAGAAGTTAGAAGCTAGAAATTAGAGGTTAGTTTTTTAATTAAAATAATTCATAATTACGAATTACTCATTACCCATAAAAAAGACTGTCCGTTTCCGAACAGCCTTCGCTTAGTGTTTAAATCGAGTAAGTCATTAATTTTTAATGAATCTCTTTGTGATTTCACCGATTTGGATCATGTAAGCGCCTTTGATAAGGTTACTTACGTTCACAGAGCCTCGTTCAAGTTTTCCTGAATTGATTAGTTTTCCACCCATATCGAAGATTTTATAATCTTCCGACGTTGTATTTGAAACATTTAAAATATCTCTTACCGGATTTGGATATAATTTAATATCAGTTAATAAATCTTTTGTATCAACTGTTTCTCCTCTTCCCGATGAAACAATATTTAAAGTATAATCTTCAACCTGTCCGTAAGTATAAGAACCACAAGAAGATGTAGGAACCGAGCTGTATTTCATCATCACTCTCATTCTTGTTGTTCCAAGAGCTGCTGCTGCCGGAATTGTGATTGATCCCGTAGCCGGAGTTGTTGTAGAACCAGCTTTAGACCATGCTAATTCTCCACTGTCTGTGAAATCTCCGTCTTTGTTGTAATCAATATACACGGCATAAGCTTCGCTGTAAGTTGTTGAAGTCCAAACAGGTGTTACAGAAATTGTGTACGCAGATCCTCTTGTTACATTCGTGGAAACGGAAGTGAAATCTTCATAACCAGCTGTTCCTGTTGATGTATTGTTAATGGTTCCGAATTTCACATTTCCGATTCTTTCGTCCGCTGTATTCGTTGCAGAAGCTGAACAATACGTTACCGTGCTTCCTGCAAGCGTTGTTACACTCACCGAATTGCTTGAAGGTGAAACATTTCCTGCCGCATCCTTTGCTTTAACTGAGAAGCTATAAGTTGTTGATGGTGTTAAACTTGTCACAGTATACGTTGCAGAAGCAGTTGAACCAATTAATGATGCACCTTGATATACATCGTAGCCTGTAACGCCAACAGCATCCGTTGCTCCTGACCAAGAAAGATTTGTGCTTGTAGAAGTTGTGCCTGAAGCTGCCAATACAGGGGCTGTCGGAGCGACTGTATCTGTGCCTCCTGAACCTGCATTTACAGTGATATTTGCATTATTTACATCAAAGAAAATATGGTTTGAACCTTTTACCATAATTCTTCCTGTTGTGGTAGATGAATTTGGAATGGTTACCGCCTGGGAACCGTCGTTTGGAGTTCCAGCCAGTAGAGTAGTCCATGTATTTCCGCTGTTTGTTGACCAAAGAATGTCTACGTTGGCAGCATTTACGCCGTTTGCAGTAGTTCCGGCCACGTTCCATGTAACGGTTTGAGAGCTTCCACCTGCATAAGTTGTTGCTGAATTTTGTGAACTTACATTAAAAGGTCCCGCCGTTCCGTTTACTGTAATTACCGCGTCGTCAGAATTATTACCAGAACCTCCGGCTCTGTTGTCGCGAACGGTAAATCTGAAGTTATAGGATCTCGCCACATTAGAAAGAGCTTCGACAGTGATTTCTGAGCCTGCCGTTGTGGTTGCTCCTGTTAAAATAGAAGCCATTCTTGGGAAATATCTTGTTGGAGTAGTTTGTGGTGTCCATGATCTGAAAGTAGGACCTGTCGCCTTTGTAGCACTTGCTGCAGAGCTTGCTCCTGTCTGTGAGGATGAAGCATTGTTCATTTGTTCCCAGATATAAGTTAAAGAATCTCCGTTGGCATCTGTTCCGCTACCTGTTAACATAAATGGAGTTCCTTTCGGAATTGTGTAATCTAATCCTGCGTTGGCTGTTGGAATTGCATTTCCGGTGTTTGTGCTTACAGGACAGGTTTTAGCCTTGATATTATTAGTAATCTGCTGAATACTGATCGCATGGAAGAACGCATCTGAATGCGGCTGAATATCCTGAGCAGTAATTCCTGCATATCCCATGATTGTTGATCCTGAACCAGGTTCCATATTTACTCCTGTTCCTTCATTACTCATTGAGAAAGTGTGATTTCCTCCGAACTGATGCCCTAATTCGTGAGCCACATAATCGATGTCAAAATTATCTCCCGCAGGAATTCCGTCTGCCGGTGAAGTGTAGCCGCTTCCTTTTGATCCGTTTGTACAAACACATCCGATGCAGCCTGCATTTCCACCACCTCCCGTAGCTCCGAATAGGTGTCCGACATCATAATTTGCTTCTCCGATTACCGATGTTAAAGTAGATTGTAACTGTGAATTCCAGTTGTTCATCTGAGAAGAAGGAGAGTAAGGATCTGATGAAGCACTTGTGTAAATTACCGCATCATTATTAGCAATTAAAACCATTCTCGCTGCAAAATCTTTTTCAAAAACACCGTTTACGCGGGTCATTGTGTTGTTCATTGCGGCTAAAGCATTGGCTTTTGTTCCTCCGAAATAAGCGGTGTATTCCCCGGTAGAAGATAATGCCAACCTAAATGTTCTTAAAGTAGCATCATCTGCGTTTGGTCTTGCTGCAATATTGGTGTTGATAACTCCTTTTTGGGCAACATCAATTACAGTACATTCAAATTTGTTAAGATTATCTTTTTTATCTGATTTTTTATAAACCACATAAGTTGATAAGTCTTTTGTGTATGGCTCAATGAAAACTGCGGATTTGTCCCCATAAATCTCCATTGATGATAAGCCAAGTGGTGAAACACTAAAATAAACCGTGGAATTCGGGTCATCCAGACCTTCTCCAACGTAAGATTTGATGTCCGGATATTTTGCAGCCAATGCCGGATCAAAATTGGAATTTTCTTTTACTTTGAAATTTTCCATTCTACCTTCAGAATTAGGGAAAGAAATAATAACCTCTGATTTTTCTCCGGCTGCTAGTCTTTTTGGAGCTTTTGCCAAAACATTTTTTAGGCCATTAATATCCAGACTGTAAATCTTGGGATTGTTAATGTTTGTTTTGTTTTCAAAAATTTCAGAAATTGTTTTTTGTGAACCTTCAGACCAAAGACGATCGGTCTGCGCGAAAGAAATGCCCGATAGAAGAAGCATTCCAATCATGGATAATTGTTTTTTCATATAAATTCTCTTTTGATTGTGGAATATCAAAGCTAATAAAAATTTAATTATGAAAAACAAAATTTTTTAAGGAATTTTTAGATTATTCATTTAAAAAATTATGCAATACATTAAATATGACGAAAATTTTATTTTCTCATAAAAAGAAAATAGCACCCGCAAAGTACGAGTGCTATTCACTTATTAATGATATAATTCTAATTTCTAAAACTTATCGTCGGCAGTCGGTCCATACAATCCCGGAACTTTATTTCCGGTAGATCTTAAATAAACTACCAACTCACCTCTGTGATGATACAAATGATTGTATAAAAAAGAACGTACCACCTGAATTTTCGGCATAGGGGGGAAGATCGTATTTCCGTCCATTTCCATTTTCCATTCGTTCATCACCGTGCTTTCGTCCCAATTTTCTAAAACATTTTGAGCTTTTGCAACATTTTCTTCAAATTTTGCAACAATATTCTCTGCTTTGGAAATATCTCCTTTATCATACTGATAAGTTCCCATATCGAAAACATCCAGATTAAAAGTAGAATCGAACCAATTGTAAACCTCCGCAACGTGGGAAGCCAGTTGAGCCGTTGTCCAGTTGATGTCAGATGGCTTAAATTCCAAAGCACTATCAGGAATTGCCTTTAAAAGTTTTCTTGTGCTTTCTGCTTCATGCAAAAATTCACCTATGAGGGCTTGTTTGATCATTTGTATTAATTTAAATTTTTATTTTGTAATATCTCTGCCGATAACCAATCTCTGAATTTCAGAAGTACCTTCTCCGATCGTACAAAGCTTAGAATCTCTGTAGAATTTCTCAGCAGGGAAGTCTTTTGTATATCCGTAACCTCCAAAAATCTGAACGGCGTTGTTTGATATTCTCACACAAGCTTCGGAAGCATATAATTTTGCCATAGCTCCTTCTCTTGTCATTTTTTGTTTAGCGTTTTTCAAAGTTGCAGCTCTCTGGATCAACAATTCTGAAGCGTCAATTTCCGTTGCCATATCTGCCAGCATAAAGTTTACAGCCTGGAATTCTGAAATTGATTTTCCGAACTGATGTCTTTCTTTAGCATATTTTAAAGCAGCTTTGTAAGCTCCTCTTGCTGTTCCTAAACTTAATGCAGCGATAGAAATTCTACCACCGTCCAAAATTTTCATAGCCTGTTTGAAACCTTCTCCAACTTCTCCTAATCTGTGAGAATCCGGTACACGAACATTGTCAAAAATTAATTCAGCTGTTTCTGAAGCTCTCATTCCCAGCTTATTTTCTTTTTTACCAGAAGAAAAACCAGCCATTCCTTTTTCTAAAACGAAAGCTGTTGAGTTATTTTTTGCTCCTTTTTCACCTGTTCTTGTCATTACTACCGCAATATCACCTGAAATCGCGTGAGTGATGAAGTTTTTAGCACCGTTAATAATCCACCCATCACCATCTTTTACGGCTGTTGTAGACATACCTCCGGAATCAGAACCTGTATTGTGCTCTGTCAAACCCCAAGCTCCGATTACTTTACCGGAAGCTAACTGAGGAAGCCATTTATTTCTCTGTTCTTCGTTTCCGAATTCATAAATATGATTGGTACAAAGTGAGTTGTGTGCCGCCAAAGAAAGCCCGATAGAAGGATCTACCTGAGAGATTTCGTCCAAAATCGTAACGTATTCATGATAACCGAGACCAGAACCTCCATATTGCTCAGGAATAACGATTCCCATGAAGCCCATTTCGCCTAACTGATGAAACAAATCTTTTGGAAAAGTCTGACTTTCATCCCACTCCATAATATTAGGTCTAATATTCTTTTCAGCAAATTCTTTTGCCGTTTCCGCAATCATTTTAATGTTGTCAATAGTCTCTGTATTCATATAGATAAAATAGTTAGTTCCCAAAGATACTTAAATTGATGAAATACTAAAAAAAATTATTAACTGCATTGTATTTTATTCGCAAAGTTTTAATTTTCAATTTTTTATACTTTAAAAATTAATCATTTTTTAATAATTATTTCTTAATTTTCAGTAGATTTATTTACTATTTTAGCCAACCTATTTTTTTTAAGCATGAAAAAACTTTTACTTTCTTTCATTTTAATTTCATCATATTATTCTGGACAGGCTCCGGCAGGATATTACGACGGAACTACGGGTTTGACGGGCTACGCACTAAAATCAAAACTGCATGATATTATTTCGGTGAAGAATATCAACTGGAATTATAGTGATCTTACCAATTATTATAATCAGACGGATTTGGATAAATATTATGATCATGATGCAACAAATACGACACTTTTATTGGATATGTATTCTGAAATCCCGACAGCAGCAGATGCTTATGAATACACAACAGCCAACATTATAGGAAGTGCAAATGCTGAAGGTCTGGGCTGGAACCGGGAACACATGATGCCTCAAAGCACATTTTACAGCAATTATCCCATGTATTCCGATTTATTTTTTGTAGTTCCGACGGATGCCAGAATCAATCAGCTGAGAAGCAATTATCCTTACGGAATTGTAGGATCTACTATATATTATACATTTACAAACTCTTCGAGGATAGGGAATTCTGCAATTCCCGGCTCAACGTATACTGGCCGTGTCTATGAACCCATTAATGAGTTTAAAGGCGATGTAGCAAGAAGCTTATTGTATTTTGCGGTAAGATATGAAGGAAAATTAGGGACTTTTAATTTTAATAATAATGTAAATCCGGCTTCCGACACGAATCCACTGGATGGAACGGAAGAAAGGTCTTTTGACCCGGCTTACATCGCAATGCTTCTTCAATGGCATAATATGGATCCCGTTTCTCAGAAGGAAATTGACAGAAACAATGCAGTTTATAATTTACAGAAAAACAGAAATCCTTTTATTGATAATCCAACCTGGATAAATGCCATTTGGGGACAAACTCCGGATTCGGCTGCACCACAAAGCGCAACGAACTTAACGGTAACCCAAAACAGCGCCTATTTTGCCACATTAAGCTGGACTCCAAGCTCCAGTACGGACGTAATCGGATATAAAATCTATCAAAATGGAACTCTGGTTGCTTCTACGAAAGGAAATTCAATCAGCATTGATCATTTAACGCCTTCTACCACGTATAATTTTACGGTAAAAGCTTATGATAGCGGATATTTGCTTTCTTCTGACAGCAATACGGCTTCAATAACAACTTTAGCATCAGATATTTATGCAAAAGATATAATGGTTACAAAATATCTGGAAGGAAGTTCTAATAATAAGGCACTAGAAATCACCAATAAAACAGGTCATACCGTAAATTTAAGCGATTACAGATTATCAATTCAGTTTACAAGCGGAAGCAATTATTATTTCCCTGATCCGTACGAATTGGAAGGGGTTATTCAGAATAATGAAACGGCCGTAATTCTTAATCCTAATGCAAATTTTTCATGCCTTACCATCAATCAGGCGAAATTTGTAACGGCTGCTCCGCAAATGACTTTTACGGGAAGTAATTATTTGGAATTAAGATATAAAAATACAACTGTAGATGCAATTGGAGTTTCAAGTACCAGTAATTCTTCCGTTTTAGCAAATGTCTCTTTGTATAGAAAGGCTAATATTAATCAACCAACGACAACTTTTAATGTTAATGAATGGGATTCTTACCCGACAGATTATTGCCAGAATTTAGGAACACTTTCCGCTTCTGACGTGGTTTTAGCTAAAAATAATCAGCTTAAAATTTATCCAAATCCGGTGCATGACAATATTTTCGTAAATGGAAAGGTTGAAAATGTAAAAAATGCACAGATTTCAGATCTTTCAGGAAAATTAATTTACACCGAAAAAGATCCGTTTAAAAATAAAAATGGTATTTCTGTTCAGGAGTTGCCTGCCGGGATTTATTTATTAAAACTGGATGAAGAAGTCTTTAAGTTTATCAAAAAATAAATTAAACCAAAACGTAAACTTCTATTGAATTCATATAAGTGACTTTATTAATATAAGACATCCATAAATGCTATTTTATATATAAGTAAATATGCTTATATTTGCAAAATGATAGCGGTCATTACCGGAGATATTATAAATTCAGAACACTCGGAAACAAAGCTTTGGATTACCAAGCTGAAAAATCTTCTCGGAAACTGGGGGAGCAATCCTCAGACATGGGATATCTACAGAGGGGACGAGTTTCAGATGAAATGTAATATTGATGATGTGTTCTGGCATTTCTTAGCTATAAAATCACTCTTAAAAAGTCAGGAAAATCTAGATGTAAGAATTGCGATCGGTATTGGTGAAGAAAATTTTTCTTCAGAAAAAATTACCGAATCCAACGGAACTGCGTATGTAAACTCCGGACGGCTATTAAACGACCTGAAGAATGACGGACACACTGTTTCCATCAAAACTTCCAACGATTCCGTAGACAGAGACCTGAATATTTTACTGAAATGGTCATCAAAAGATTTTGACAACTGGACGGTGGCCACCGCAGAAATCATCCACGAAATGATCATGAATAAAGACATTACGCAGGAAGATCTTGCGAAAAAGTTTGCCATCTCACAGTCATCGGTAAGCCAGAGGCTGAAACGCGCAAACTACGAGCTGATCGTAGAAACCAATCAATATTTTAGAAAGAAAATTTCAGAATTATAAAACATGATTTTTATTAAACTCATATTGGCACATTTATTTGGAGACTTTATTCTCCAGCCAAATTCATGGGTTGCAGATAAGGAAAATCGTAAGCTCAAAAGCAAATATTTGTATTTTCATGTTCTGATTCACGCTGTTTTGAGTCTTATTTTTCTTTGGGATTTGAAGCTTTGGTGGGTTGCTGCGCTTGTTGGTATTTCACATTTTATTATTGATGCCTGCAAGTTGACTTTTCAGAATGCAAAGACTAAAAAGAACTGGTTTTTTATCGATCAGTTTCTTCATATTTTGGTAATTGCGGGAGTTTCGTTTTATTTTAATGAATTTACTATTGAATTTTTTAAAAATCAGGAATTCTTAAAAATAGTAATGGCAGCTTTGTTTCTGACAACACCGGCATCCATTTTCATCAAAATATTATTGTCTTCATGGACACCCGTTCCAGAGACAGCAGGCAATATACAAACCGAATCTTTATCAAGTGCCGGAAAATATATTGGGATTTTAGAACGTTTACTGGTATTCACTTTCATTGTGGTAGATCACTGGGAAGGCGTAGGTTTTATGGTGGCTGCAAAATCTGTATTCAGATTCAGCGATCTGGCGCAGGCCAAGCAGAGAAAACTGACGGAATATGTATTGATAGGTACACTTCTAAGCTTTGGAATGGCGGTTTTAACAGGAATT
Organism: Chryseobacterium sp. IHB B 17019; assembly: GCF_001456155.1. Taxonomy (NCBI): domain Bacteria; kingdom Pseudomonadati; phylum Bacteroidota; class Flavobacteriia; order Flavobacteriales; family Weeksellaceae; genus Chryseobacterium; species Chryseobacterium sp. IHB B 17019. The sequence goes on from NZ_CP013293.1 coordinate 1,570,282, forward strand.
TTAATTAAATAATATAAATAAATCTAATAAAGCAATGGAAATCGTAGATTCACGGATTCCTTTTTAAAAAAAGTAAAATTATGAGTCAAAAGAAAGAAATGTTGTACGAGGGTAAGGCAAAACAAGTATTTGCTACCGATAATCCTGATCAAGTAGTAGTACGTTTCAAAGACGATGCTACAGCATTTAATGCTCAAAAAAGAGGATCTGTTGATTTAAAAGGTGAAATGAACAATGCCATCACCACTTTGATTTTTGAATATTTAAATGAAAAAGGGATTAAGACTCATTTCATTAAAAAATTGGACGAAAGAGAGCAATTGGTAAGAAAAGTATCCATCATTCCTTTAGAAATGGTTGTAAGAAATTATTCTGCAGGAAGCATGGCTCAAAGATTAGGAGTTGAAGAGGGAATCAAATCTCCGGTTACGATTTTCGATATCTGCTACAAAAAAGACGAGTTGGGAGATCCGCTTATCAACGATCACCACGCTGTTTTCTTAGGTGCTGCAACGTACGAAGAGCTTGACGAAATGTATGAGTTGACTTCTGATATCAACGAAATCCTGATCGATCTTTTCGACAAAATGAATATTATCTTAGTTGATTTCAAAATCGAATTAGGTAAAACTTCAGACGGCGAAATCATCCTTGCAGACGAAATTTCTCCGGACACTTGCAGACTTTGGGACAAAGATACGATGAAGAAGCTGGATAAAGACAGATTCAGAAGAGATCTTGGAGAAGTAACTGAAGCTTACGTTGAGATCTACAACAGATTGAAAAATTTACTTGGTAAGTAAATTTTAGAAGTTAGAAGTTAGATATTAGAAGTTAGTGAAATCGCACCGGATAGAAGATCTTAAAGTTTGGGACTAAATCAATGGCTTTAGTAAAAGAAGTTTATTTAGTTTCCGCAGAATTACCAACTGAAGAAAGGTTTGGTTTATTATCTCAAATCAGAAGATGTGCAGCTTCAATACCGTCTAATATTGCAGAAGGAGCAGGAAGAAATAACAAGAATGAATTTTATCAATTTCTTGGAATTGTGTTTGTTCAACATACGAATTACAAACTCAATTACAGTTATTAATAGATTTAAATTTTATTTCTGAAGTTAAAATTGTTCCTCTAAAAGAACTTTTAGCTGAGATACAGAAAATGATTTATTCATTAAAGACAAGTTTAAAATTATAATTGAAGTTAACTTAGACTAATTTCTAACATCTAATATCTAACTTCTAATTTAGAAAAAATAGAAATGAAAAGTTTAGACATTCATAAAAGTGAATATTTAAAACAATTTGAAACTCAGACCTACGGAAGAAATCTTTTCAGGACGCAGGAAGAAGAGAGGCTGGATGCTCCTAATGAGGAGTGCGGTATCTTCGGAATGTATTCTGATAATGATCTTGATACGTTTTCTCTTTCACAATTCGGGCTTTTTGCGCTTCAGCACAGGGGTCAGGAAGCTTGTGGTATTTCTGTTTTAAAAAACGGGAGAATCACCAATATGAAAGATGAAGGGTTGGTTTTAGATGTTTATAAAGAGATCCAGGATCCTGAAACTTTTATGGGAAATTCTGCAATCGGGCACACCCGCTATACGACTGCAGGAGACAAAAAGAAATATAATTTCCAGCCATTTTTCGCGAAAAACGAATATGACCAGATTATACTTTCCATAGCGCATAACGGTAATCTTACCAATGCAAAAGAATTAAAACAAGAATTGGAGGCTGAAGGCGTAGTTTTCAGGGCAACTTCCGATTCTGAGGTGATTTTAAGATTAATCCAGAAAAATCTTGACCTTGGTCTTCGAGGAGCCATCAAAGCAACGATGGAGAAAATTGAAGGCGCCTATTCTGTTGTAGGAATGACGAGAAATAAATTCTTTGCGTTCAGGGATTTCAACGGAATCAGACCTTTGGTTTTGGGGGCAATCAACGAAAATTCTTACGTGGTAGCTTCAGAATCTGTGGCTTTAGATGCTGTTGGAGCTCAATATGTACGTGATATTTTGCCGGGGGAAATCGTTTATACCAACGAAAATGAACCTGGAAAACTTCACTCTTACATGGCAGATGAAGAAAAAGGAAAGCAAAGAATCTGTTCTTTTGAATATATTTATTTTGCGAGACCGGATTCGACATTGGAAAATATCAATGTTTACGAAATCAGGGAGAAATCTGGAGAAAAAATCTGGCATCAGGCTCCTGTGGAAGCAGATATCGTGATTGGAGTTCCTGACTCGGGAGTTCCGGCAGCGATTGGTTTTTCAAAGGCTTCGGGAATTCCTTTCCGTCCGGTTTTGATTAAAAACAGATACATCGGAAGAAGCTTCATCGTACCGACTCAGGAAATGAGAGAAAGGGTAGTGAACCTTAAATTAAATCCTATTATTTCTGAAATTAAAGATAAAAGGGTAGTGATCATTGACGATTCTATCGTTCGTGGAACCACTTCCAAGAGACTGGTGAAGATTTTAAAAGATGCAGGTGTGAAAGAGATCCACTTCAGAAGTGTTTCACCACCGATTATTGCACCTTGTTACTTAGGAATTGATACACCGTCAAAAGATGATCTTATTTCTGCAAATATGACTACTGAAGAGCTTAGAAAATATCTTGGCGTTGATTCTTTAGAATTTTTAAGTGTAGAAAACCTTCAAGAAATTTTAGGTTCTTCCAACCACTGCTTCGGATGCTTTACAGAACAATATCCTGTAGGAAAAGGAGAAGAGGTGGAATTATTTAATTAAAAAATATTAATGTAAATAAAAAGCGAAAGGCCGGACTTAATTTACTAAGTCCGGCCTTTTCATTGAAATTAAATTGGTTATGTTAAAATTTGTAGTTTAATCCAATCTGGAAAACTCTGTTTGTATTAATATTTTTGTTTGCTTCAGCTACGCCGGAGTTGTTAGCAAGATGTGTTAAGCTATTTACATATCTAGCATTAATTCCCAGATTCGGTGTGAAATAATATCCAAGACCCAAACCAAAACCAAGATTAAGCTTTTTCATACGGTCTTTATTAATACTTTTGGATTCAGATACTGTTTCGGTAGTAGAACTTCCTGCAACTGTAGTAGTAACAGTAGTTTCACCTGTATTCTTACCATTCATAAAATAGCTGATTTCCGGTCCGGCTTCAATATAAAAATTATCGGCAGGCTTCATCTGAAGCATTACAGGTACCGAAATATAATTAAGGGAAGTTGTGAAATTGTCTTTAATTTTCACTGTTGTATCACCACTTACTGTTTCTGTGGAATTAACAATGCTTTTAGCTCCTAGCTGATTGTACATCACTTCCGGCTGGATAGCGAATTTTTCCGATAGAGGAATATTAACAAAAGCACCTGCATTAAATCCTGGTTTCAGGCTCTTCGTATTTAGTTCCTGCTCGCTGAATTGTGAAACATTCAATCCTCCTTTGATCCCGAATCTCACAGGCTCTTTTACTTTATTCATCGGAGCTGTTGTTGTTACAGTTTTCGTTTCCTGAGCAAATACTAATGAACCAGCGACTATTGCTAGTCCTAGAAATAACTTATTCATAATTTTGTTTTTTAATTTTTACTATTTAATTTTTTCTGATATTTCTATCAGACCCGGTGTATTTTGCAAAATGCTTGCCAAAACTTATTTTTCCCTGAATTGATGGGCAATTGCGAAGGCTTTGTTAATTAAAAAAAACAATTGATAATATTAAATATTGAAATTAAATCAACAATAAAAAGCCTCTTGGTTTAAAATTTACATCAAATAATCTTTTAACAAGAATGTGAAAAATATTTATCTATTTTAATTTTTAACAGAAAAAAAGCCGGGTAAAAAACAGGCCTCTGATTTGAAGATTCGTATATCTACTATAGAGCTATATTTGAATATATGTTATACCCAAACTGAAAAATGTTGTTTGTAATACTGTCTGGATTTAATAATATCATAATAAAAGCCGGATAAAAACCCGGCTTCCAATTTGAAAATTTACTATGAAAAATAGATAAATCTATTTGAATTTATATGCTAAACCTACTTGGAAAACATTGTTTTTAAGACTTCTATCATTTCTATTATCTTTAGCAACATCCGTAAGACCTGCAATATACCTTGCTGTAATTCCAAAATTTGGAGTTATATAATAACCAGCTCCAATACCTAAACCAAGATTAAATCCTTTAGCATCCTCAATATTACCTTTTATTGCGCTACCTGTATTTTCATTTTTAATGTCCATCTTTGAAGAAACCTTAAAACCGAACTCAGGACCTGCTTCAAAATATAGGTTAGGAAGAGCATTGTACTGCAACATTACAGGTACTGTAATATAATCAAGCTTTCGTGTTGCAGATAGTTTGATACCATCTTTTACGATATCAACCTTACCACCATACTGAGAATATAAAATCTCGGGCTGTACACTGAAATTTCCCGAAACCGGAACATTGGCAAAAAAACCTGCATTAAACCCAATTAATGGTTTTCGGCTGGTAATATAATTTTCTTTGGACATTGTTGCTACATTTAATCCTGCTTTTACACCGAAATTAACAGGAGAAGTAGAAGTTTTTTGTTGAGCGAATGCGAATGAACCAGCAATTACTGCTAATCCTAAAAATAATTTTTTCATAATTTGTTTTTTGTTTTTAATTAATTTGTCAATTGAAATAGCTGACTCGCTGTAGTTTTCAAATTATGTGCCTAAAAATCAATTTATGATTAATGTCATGATTAATTAAAGAGATACAGAATGTAAATATTTGCATTAAAAATAAAAGCCGGATAGAAACCCGGCTTCTAATTTGAAGATTTACTATGAATGTATATAAAGTTATTATTTGAATTTATAAGCTAAACCAACCTGGAATACATTGTTTTTCACAGCATCACCGGAATTATCCTTGTAAGTATCTGTAAGACCAGCTACATATCTTACTGTAACTCCTAAATTTGGAATGAAGTAATAACCAGCCCCGATTCCTAGACCAACATTAAATCCTTTAGTGTATTTTTTCACGTCTGCATCAGCAATAGAACTGTTATTGCTTTCGTTTTTTAATTTATTGTTAGCACCTACCAGGAATCCAAATTCAGGACCTGCTTCTAAATATAGGTTTGGCAACACATTGTACTGAAGCATTACAGGAACAGCGATATAATCTAAATTCTTTGAGAAAGCATATTTTCTTCCTAAAATCGTTTGATTATATTGACCTCCGTACTGGGAGTATAAAAGTTCCGGCTGTACGCTGAAAGAATGTCCTACAGGAATATTAACAAAACCACCCGCATTAAAACCTGCTTTTGATCCTTGCTCTTCCAAATTTCCGTTTTTAGAAAGTGAAGAAACATTTAATCCTGCTTTTACCCCAAAAGTAACAGGAGAAGTAGATGTTTTTTGTTGAGCGAATGCAAATGAACCAGCTACAACTGCTAATCCTAAAAATAATTTTTTCATAATTTGTTTATTATACTTATTTAATTTTTCAAGTTTGACGATTTGTCTTTCAGGTATTTTCAAATCGCATGCCAAATACCGTTTTGTGACAAATATCATCAATAAATCAAAGATAAATTCAATTAAATTAATAAAATAAACTACTATTTATTGAAAATAATTTAAACAAAATATTTAAAAATTATGTTTTTTTTTAATCAAAATATTAAAAAAACTATATTTTAAAAGTATAGATCATAACCTTAATTCTTAATCCAAAATCTTTTAATTTCAGACAAAGCCATTCAGATATTTTCGTAATTAAATAAAAAAATCAGGCTTATTAAAATAAACCTGATCCTTTATCATTTATAAAAAGCTTTCTTAAAACTTATACGCTACCCCTACCTGGAATACGCTGTTTCTGATCGCATCATCGTTATTGTTTTCAGCAATATCAGTAGCACCGGCTACAAATCTTGCCGTAACACCGAAGCCCTGAGCGAAATAATATCCAGCCCCAAGACCGATTCCGAAGTCAAATCCTTTGATTGAATCTTTAAGATCAATAGAACCTCCGTCACCTTTTAATTTTTTGTTGATGGCAAAACTGAATTGTGGTCCAGCTTCAAGATACAATTCCGGAAGAATGTTGTACTGAAGCATTACAGGAACTGAGATGTAATCAAGATTAAGTTTTACGTCAGAAGAATCATCAGCTTGTGCACCCATACCGTTGTATAAAACTTCCGGCTGAACACTGAATGAGCTTGCAACAGGGATGTTGGCAAAAAATCCGCCATAAATACCTGCTTTTGCTTTGAAGTCATCATCGTTTACAGATGAAACGTTAAGACCAGCCTTGATACCGAATCTTACCGGTGAAGAAGAAGTTTCTTTAGCCTTCTCCTGAGCAAAAGTCATAGAACTTACTGCGATTGCGAATCCTAAAATTAGTTTTTTCATAGTTAATGATTTTTTTTAAAAATTTCAAACTTTATTAAGCAAATTTCTTGCCAAAATATATTAAATAGTTTTAAATTAACGAAAAATTTACACTTTTTTATTCATAGTATAGTATATCATTCAATTTCAATATATTATTTTACTTGCTGGTAAAACAAAAGGCCAGACTTTAATAAGCCTGGCCTTTTCTTGAAATCAATTCGTTATTACTAACTTTTTTATTAGAATTTATATGCTAAACCAACTTGGAAAACATTATTTCTGATCGCATCAGAACCACTTGGTCTGTCTTTCGCGATATCAGTAAGACCTGCAACATATCTTGCAGTAATACCGATATTATCAGTGAAATAATATCCTGCTCCTAATCCGATACCGAAGTTGAATTTGTTTAATTGATCTTTGTAATCACCAGATTCATCGATCACATCATTATCAGTTTCGTTTTTAAGCTTATTCTTAGCACTCACCAAAAATCCGAATTCCGGTCCCGCTTCTAAATAAAGGTTCGGGATTACATTGTACTGGAACATTACCGGTACAGCTATATAATCATGGTGTCTTGCGTAAGAATATCTGTTTCCTGCGATTGTTTCATCATATTTATCCCCATATTGAGAGTATAAAACCTCCGGCTGGATGCTGAATGAGCTTGCAATTGGGATGTTTGCGAAAACACCCGCATTGAAACCTATTTTTGATCCCTGATCATCCAATCCGCTTTCGTTGGTAAGTGATGAAACGTTCATTCCTGCCTTAATACCAAATGCTACAGGTGAAGTAGATGAAGTGGTAGTGGTAGAAGTTGTTGTCGTCTGCTGTGCAAACGCTAATGAACTTGCTGTAACTGCTATTCCTAAGATTAACTTTTTCATAACTTAATTTTTTTATTAATTACAATTTCGATTTAAATTTTACTACTATTATGCTTTTTCGCATAACGGACTGTATCTTTCAAATTACTTGCCAAAAAATTATTTTATGATTAAAATCAGTAAAAATATTGCTTAAGACAACAGTTTATTATTTATCAATAACTTGATTTTCAGATGTTTAAACTAAATATTAAACGCTTGTTTGGAAATGATCTAAATTGACAATTTTGTTAAAAATTTAATCTATGTCATTCAATTTTCGGTAAAATTTTAATGCTTTTATTATATTTTTATGATGACATTGGTGGTCAAATTCACAAAAACCTATGTCTGAGAGGAGAGAAAAGTTGATCTTTTGGTCAGTATTTTTTTTGTCATTAATTAATAAGGCAAAAATGTCATCATCTTTAAAATCACTGATATCCCAATAAGGGTAATATTTCTGAATATTTTCTATAATTAACTTTGAATCTTCTTCAGAAAGCAGACCTTCCAAAAACGCCAGATGAGCTTCGGAAATCATACCCATTGCAACCGCTTCGCCATGAAGGATGGGATTTCCCTGATTTAAACATAGGCTTTCAATAGCATGACCAATGGTGTGCCCGAAATTTAAGGTTTTCCTGATATTTTTTTCATGAAAATCTTTTTCTACAACATACTGTTTGATATTTATAGAAGTTTGGATATGAGGAATAATGCCTTCTACATCAAGCTTATTGATCTGTATCAGGTTTTCCCAATGGTTTTTGTCAGCAATTAATCCATGTTTCAGCATTTCTGCAAAACCGCTTCTTAGTTCTTTAAAAGGAAGCGTCTCCAGGAATTTAGGATAAATGAAAATCTGTTCCGGGAAGGTAAAAGTTCCCACCATATTTTTATAATGCATCAGGTCGATTCCTGTTTTTCCGCCGATAGAAGCGTCACACATGGCCAAAAGGGTAGTAGGGATATTGATAAACTGGATTCCTCTTTTATAGGTAGAAGCCACAAAACCACCCATATCGGTAATCACACCACCCCCAAGATTGATAATCAACGCTTTTCTGTCCGCCTGCATTTCTGTCAGGATTTCCCAAAGCTGGTTTGCCGTTTGAATATTTTTCATTTCTTCACCGGCCTCAATTTCCAGAATTTCAAATCCGAGATCCGTTTCCATATTTCCTAAAAGGACGGGAAGACAATATTCGTGGGTATTTTCATCAACTAAAATAAAGATTTTACTGAAAGATTTTCCGTGAAGGAAATCATTTAATTGAGAAAAATTATCATTTAATAATGTTATCATTTCAGATTTTCTGTAAAGTTAAAAGTAAAACTATATTGCAAAGTTATGATTCTTAATTTTTAACTCGTAACTAAATTACTATCTTTGCATAAATATTTAGCATGAGCAGAGACAATAATTCAGGAAGACCAAAGAAACCAAGAAGTTCAACAAGAAATAATTCTGATGGTTCTCGTGCTTCAAGACCTGGAAATTCTTCTGGTTCAAAACCTTTCAAAAAAACCTTTCCAAAGGCCGGAGAGAGAAATTCTGATTCTAGGAAAAGCAGTGACACAAGTTACCAAGCACGAATGGATAAGAAATTTTCAAAAACTGAACAAGAGCCATTTATCAGCAGTCCAGGTGAAGAAAAAAAGCCATTCGGAAAATCGGCTCCACAAAGAGGCGGGAGCAGAGGCAAAAGCTTTGATACTAGAGATAAATATGAAAGAGGCAGCTTAAAATACGGAAGAAGACCTTCTAATGAAGATGAAAAAGATGACAGAGCAAAATCCTTCGTACAGAAAAGAAGATTAAACAAGATTGAAAAAGATGTTCATAAGGACACGATTCGTCTTAATAAATACATCGCGAATTCAGGGATTTGCAGCAGAAGAGAAGCAGATGAATTAATTGTACAGGGATTAGTTGAAGTCAACGGAAAAGTAGTAACTGAAATGGGTTATCAGGTTGAAAAAACGGATAAAGTAGTTTTTGACGGACAAAATATCACCCCTGAAAAGCCTGTTTACGTTCTTTTAAATAAGCCAAAAGGTTATATTTCTACTACAAAAGACGATAAAGCAAGAAAAACAGTAATGGATTTAGTAGCAAATGCTTCTCCTTACCGTTTGTTTCCTGTAGGAAGGCTGGACCGTTCTACAACAGGAGTTATTCTTCTTACGAATGACGGACACATGACAAAAAAACTGACACACCCGTCTTTTGATGCCAAAAAAATCTATCATGTAACGCTGGATAAAAAACTTTCTCATGAAGATCTGAAGCTGATTGCAGAGGGAATCCGTCTGGATGAAGGTGTAGCCGTTGTTGATCAGATTTCTTTTATTGAGGGAAAACCGAAGAACGAAGTTGGAATTGAAATCCACATCGGATGGAACCGCGTTATCAGAAGAATTTTCCAAAGATTAGGATATGAAGTGGAAGCTCTTGACAGGGTAATGTTCGCAGGATTGACGAAGAAAAATATCAAAAGAGGACACTGGAGAATCTTAACAGAACTGGAAGTGAATAACTTAAAAATGCTTTAAGGAGTTATAAGTTTTGAGTTAGGAATTATGAGTTTTGATTCGTTGTTCTTAAATCTAAAGCAATTTTTAAGTTTTAAAAATAAAAAAAGACGTTGAAAATAATTCAACGTCTTTTTTTATTTCTCTTGTTCTAATATCATTAAAAATTATCCAGTCATAAAACTCATAACTCATAATTCCTAACTCAAAACTCATAACTCATAACTATCCAAGAACAGTTACACCCTTCTGGATCATATCATAAATTGCGTCTCTTCCGTTATCCGGTTTTACGTTGACGGCTCTGGTTCCATTGAAATGAAGGCATGTCACATAACCATTCGCAACGGCGTCCGTACAGGTAAATTTCACGCAATAATCCATTGCTAAACCTACAATTTCCAATAGCTGAATATCATGATACTTCAGGAAGTCGTCCAAACCTGTTTTCATAAAGTGGTTATTGTCCTGAAAGCCACTATAGCTGTCAATCTCCGGATTTTTCCCTTTTTGAATGATATGAGTTACTTTTTCCTGATTTAAATCTTTATGGAATTCTGCCCCAAAGGTTCCCTGAATACAATGATCCGGCCACATAAACTGCGGAACACCGTTTAAAATAATGCTTTCACCAACATTTCTTCCGTTGTTGCTGGCAAAACTTTTATGATCTGCAGGATGCCAGTCCTGGGTTAAAACAATCTGGTCATATTCATTTTCTTCCATGAGAGCATTGATGTAAGGAATTACTTCATTTGCACCCGGAACTGCCAATGCGCCGCCTTCACAAAAATCATTCTGTACATCTACTATTATTAACGCTTTTTTCATATTTAGATTCTCGAATTTTTGATAAATTTACAAAAACTAACACGCAAAAATTTGTCCAAGACTGAATTATCTGACAAATCGGCAACTTAAAATTTTAAATCAAATAAAATGAGCGATTTAGAGAAAAGAAAATTTCCAATAGGGCAGTTTGAGCAGCCTGAAAATATCTGTGATATCAAGCTCGATGAATATATCAATGTGATCAAAGAATTTCCGGGAAGGCTCAGAAACCTCATCGAAGATTTCAGTGATGACCAGTTTGACACCCCATACAGAGAAGGAGGCTGGACGGTAAGACAGCTTGTCAATCATATTGCAGACAGCCATATCAATAGTTTTATGAGGCTTAAATTAGCCCTTACAGAAGACAATCCTACCATAAGACCTTACGATGAGGCAAAATGGGCAGAACTCCAGGACAGCAGGAATATGCCAATAAAGCCGGCGATGAGAATGATTAAAGGAACACATCAACGATGGACCACTTTACTGAAAACAATGACCAACAAACAATTTGAAAGAACATTTCATCATCCCGAACAAAATAAAAACTATGATTTAAGAAGCTATCTTGCCCTTTATGCATGGCATTGCGATCATCATTTTGCTCATATTGAAAACCTGAAGAAAGAGAAAGGTTGGTAAAAAAAAGTCTTCATAACCGGGCTGATTTTGATGAAATCATCCGGCGTATCTCCGATTTGTCTGAAACATCCAAGGGAAGATGGGGAAAAATGGATGTCTGCCAGATGATGAGGCATTGTAATTTTGTACTACAGATTCCTCTACAAAAGATAGAATTACCTGTTGTTAATATTCTTTTTGGGACAATAGGTATTGTGACAAAAATTGAAATGCAGATTTTTAATAATGGAATTCCCAGAAATATGCCGACTTTTCAAAAACTAATCGTTAATTTTGATTGTGATTTTAATGATGAAAAACATGATCTTTTGAAAACACTTGATGAATACTGGAATACTTTTATGAATAAAAATCTCCCCGATAATCATATGCTTTTTGGGAAAATGAAAGAAAAAGATTGGGGATTTCTTGAGTACAAACATCTTGATCACCATTTAAAACAATTTAATGTATGAGTTTTTTTGATAAAATATTTAATGGAAAGGAAGAAAATCAGGAAAAAGAATCTTTCTGGAAAAAAATTGAATCCGAAGAAGATCTTAAAAATGCTATTGAAAATTCCTTTAATCACAGGATCGCAATATTCAAACATTCAACAAGTTGCTTTATCAGCAAAACCGTATTGAGAAATTTTGAAAAAGAAATTGAAAACTTAGATCAAAAAGTAGAATTATATTTTTTAGATTTGCTGAAATACAGGTCTATCTCAAATAAAATCGCAGAAGATCTTGGCGTAAGGCACGAAAGTCCACAATTGATAGTAATAGAAAACGGAAAAGCAATCAACAGCGCTTCTCACCAGCATATATCGGCAGACCAAATTATATAATGAAAAATATTAATAATTATTTAGCAAAAGTTTTAAGTGTTCCTGTAGAAAAGGTAAACATGTGTAGTTTGCACTATGAAGTAAAAAAAATTCAGAAAAATCAATTTCTTTTACAATATGGTGAGGTCTGCAGGTATATTTACTTTGTCGAAAAAGGGCTTTTAAAGATGTATTCTATCGACAAAAACGGTAAGGAGCACATTATTCAGTTTGCGCCGGAAAGCTGGCTTATATCGGACCGAAGCAGTCTTTATTTTAATGAAAAGTCTGTTTACTATATTGAAGCCGTTGAAGACTCCGAAGTTCTTTTACTGCAACCTGATTTTATCAATAAATTAATCGGAGAATTCCCGAACAGCCTTGAAAAAAGCGATATTTTAATCCAAAAACATATTAAAAGCCTTCAGGACAGGATCAATTCTTTACTAGGCGAAACCGCTGAAGAACGATACATGAAATTCATCAGAATGTATCCTGATCTGCTTTTGAGAGTTCCACAATGGATGATCGCATCTTACCTGGGAATCACGCCTGAAAGCCTGAGCCGTGTCAGAAAAGAACTGGCTAGGAAGAATTTTGTTCCAGATAACAAATAAGATGGAGGAAATGAGGCTGGAGGAGAGAGGTTTTAAAAACTTCCAACCTTCCAACATCCTTCCCAAAATCAAACTCTCTTCGCTAAACTTCCCACTTGCCGTAATTTCAGCTGTGTTTCTTCCGACCACGGCAGACCGATACAAAGCCGCATACAGTTTTCAAACTGATTCTGAAGCGTAAACATCCGTCCGGGAGCAATACTGATGTTTTCCCTGATAGCGAGATCGTAGAGTTCTGTTGTTTTAATACTTTTATCAAATTCTACCCACAACGAAAGTCCACCCTGCGGACGGCTCGTTCTGGTACCATCAGGGAAAGATTCTGCAATGGTCTGGACATAATTCTGATAATTATTATGCAATGTTTTGCGCATCTGCTGGAGATGTTTTTCATATTTTCCGGATTTTAGAAAATTAGCAACAGCTTCATTCACAATAGAGATCGAAGAGGTGGAATGGAGAAGCTTTAGCTTTAAAATTTTATTCTTGTATTTTCCGGGGGCAATCCACCCGACGCGATAGCCTGGAGCCAGGGTTTTGGAAATCGAACTGCAATATAAAACATTTCCTTCCTTATCAAAAGATTTACAGCATTTTGGACGATTTGGCCCAAAATAAAGATCTCCGTAAACGTCATCCTCAATCAAAGGAATTCCGTTTTCCGAAAGGAGCCTTACGACTTCCTTTTTGTTTTCATCCGGCATACAGCTTCCCAACGGAGCATTGTAGTTCGGGATCAAAAGGCAAAGATCAATTTTGGGGATTACTTTTTTCAAAGCCTCAATTTCAATTCCTGTAGTGGGATGGGTCGGAAGCTCTAGAACCTTTAACCCTAATCCGTTTGCCAACTGCAAAATACCCGGATAACAAGGGCTTTCAATAGCAATGGTATCACCGGGTTTCCCTAAAGCCATTAAGCAAAAGGAAAGCGCGTTCATCCCGCCGTTTGTAGTAACGAGATCATTTTCGTGAAAATTTCCGCCCCATTGTAGAGATCTTACAGCGATCATCCTTCTCAATTTCACATTTCCCTGTAATTCTTCATATTCGGTTCCGCCTTCTTTTAAAACTCGGGTAGCGTTGATGATTTCTTTTTTTAGTTTCGCCACAGGCAAAAGATCACCGGATGGAATCCCGATGGAAAAAATAGTAAGATCTTTTTTACCTATATTTTCATAAATTTTATTAATCAGCTCATCAGGCTCATCATTATTTGCTATTAATGAAGGCTTGCTTACTTCCGGAAGCGGCAGCTTTACAGAGAGAATCTTACTTACAAAATATCCGGATTGCGGTTTTGAATCTACCAGGGATTGTGATTCCAGCTCGAGAAAAACACGTTTTGCCGTATTCATACTGATCTGATGGTCGAGACATAGTTTCCTGACGGAAGGAAGCTTGTCGCCTGCTTTTAATATACCATTCCGGATCTGTGATGCAATTCCGTTGGCTATTTCTGTATATAAAAATTCTTTGTTCATTTTTAAACTGTACTCATACAAATATACAAAACTGAGACTGTGTTTATCTATCTAAGCTTTTTAATTTTGAAATATTAAATAATAATTTTTAAAATGATAACAGATAATATATCAAAAGACCAAATGGTAAGCGGATGGATCAACGGTTTCATCGGGGTATTGCTTTTCAGTGGTTCAATGCCGGCAACTAAATTGGCTGTAACGGAAATGAGCCCTCTTTTTGTAACTATTGCTAGAGCCGGAATTGCCGGTATCCTTGCTCTGTCCGTGTTATTGATTTATAAAGAAAAACGTCCCGCCAAACATCAGATTTTTTCTTTGGTTTTGGTTTCTATTGGTTGTGTGATAGGATTTCCTTTACTGTCATCTTTGGCTTTGCAGTATACAACCTCGGCGCATTCTATTGTCTTTCTGGGAATACTGCCTTTAATGACTGCTTTGTTTGGTGTTTTGCGGGGTGGCGAAAGACCGCATCCGATATTTTGGTTTTTCTCTGTTGCAGGAAGCTTATTGGTAATTGGATATGCAGTATCTCAAGGTATTTCTGCTTCTCCGGTGGGCGATATTTTAATGCTGGCTGCTGTTATTTTATGCGGATTGGGATATGCAGAAGGGGCAAAATTATCAAAAACTTTAGGTGGATGGCAAGTGATTTCCTGGGCTTTGGTTCTGGCTTTACCGCTAATGTTGCCTTTATTCTTTATCTATTTTCCTGTAGATATTGCAAATGTGACTTTCCAGGGATGGTTTGGGTTAGCTTATATTTCTTTATTCAGCATGTTCATTGGTTTTATATTTTGGTATAAAGGTCTGGCGCAGGGCGGGATTGCTACAATAGGGCAATTACAGCTCCTACAGCCGTTTT
The DNA here is from genome assembly GCF_001456155.1 of Chryseobacterium sp. IHB B 17019. Classification (NCBI taxonomy): domain Bacteria; kingdom Pseudomonadati; phylum Bacteroidota; class Flavobacteriia; order Flavobacteriales; family Weeksellaceae; genus Chryseobacterium; species Chryseobacterium sp. IHB B 17019. The sequence goes on from NZ_CP013293.1 coordinate 1,585,332, forward strand.
TCGGGTTGGCTTTAGCGGCTTATTTTCTTCATGAGCAGGTAAGTTTGGGTATGGTGGGAGTGACAATTGGGATCATTCTTTGTGTAGCCGGAACCAAAAAATTTGCTAAAAGCTTGATTAAAAAATAATTATGATCGAAGTCATAAAAACTTAACATAGTATTTAATTAGTTTTGGTATTACACACCACTTAATAAAAATACTATGAAATATGTATTGTCACTCACCATCTTAGGCTTTATAGTCCTGAGTTGCCAAAAGAAAACGGAAGTTTCGAACTCTTCCACGTCTGATACCGCGGCAGTTATTGATAACCTTACGACGTCTCAGGTTCCATCAGATACTGCTACAGCTGTTGACAGTAGTGCATTACCTACAGGAACAGCTGATACTGTTACAACCACAAAATAAATTTACGCTTAATAGATTTATAAACCCCGTTTAAGACATTAAACGCGGGTTTATTTTCATCTTGTATCTTAAAAAATTCAACTACAATTACGTAAGTATTGCCCTGTATTTGACTTGTTCAAATATAGCAATTACTGCTTTCACATTATTAATATGGATAACGAAAATTTTAAAGTAAACTTAAATATTTAATTAAAAATTAACACTAATTAACAATTTAAAAAAATAAGAAGGTTTAGTTTTTGCATCATTAAATAATATTGCCAATTTTATTTTCTACTTAACGATGCTATACTAACATAAAATCAGTTAACATGGTTATAAAAGAAGAAATTCTGCATTCAGCAGGAGCAAGCATAAAATATTATAAAGCTTCAGAAAATATTTTCATGGAGGGAGATTCTCCCAATTATTATTATCAGATCGTTACAGGGGAAGCAAAGCTAAATAATTATACTGATGAAGGTAAGGAAATTATTCAGACCCTTTTGGAGGAAGGACAGAGTGTAGGCGAGTCATTACTTTTTATGGATAAAACCTATCCTGTAAACGCAGTTGCAATTACAAACTGTAAAATTCTCAGGCTTGCGAAAAATGTATTTTTTGATCTCTTGAGACGCTACCCGGATATATGCCTTGATATGAACAGGCTGCTTTCTCAGAGGCTTTATTTTAAGCTGATAATGGCACAGAATATATGTGCACAAAATCCAACAACAAAGCTTATTGGATTAATGGATTACCTGAAAAGTTTTCAGAAGGAGCAATCACCATATTCATTCTTGATTCCTCTGACCAGGCAGCAAATGGCAAGTCTTACCGGTCTTTGCGTGGAAACAGCAATAAGGACAATTAAGGTCATGGAAAGAGACCGAATCGTAAAAATCAAAGATCGTAAAATATTATATTAAAGCTTGCGCAATATTTAATTTTTTACGATTTTTTTATTGGAAAAACAAAAGAACTATGAAAACTATTAGCTGCATGAACATTAATCCTGAGCTTCTTTACATATACGGTGGAGAAGATAGGAGTTACAATTCCAAAGATTATGTATACAGGGAGGGCGATCCTGCGCTTTATTATTACCAGATTGTGAAAGGGAGGGTAAAGCAAAACAGTTATAATGAAGAGGGAAAAGAATTTATACATAATATTCTGGGGGAAAACCAGAGTTTCGGGGAACCTATGCTTTTTTTGGAAGAGCATTATATCATGAATACGGTATGTCTCACAAGTGTAGAACTGATCCGGCTTTCTAAAAATAATTTTATGGAACTGCTGGAAAAGAATCCGAAACTTTGCCAGGAAATGAACGCATGTTTTTCGCAAAGAATTTATTTTAAGGAAATCATGCTGCAAAGTATGTCGTCTCAGAATCCTATTTTAAGATTAAAAGGACTATTAAATTATCTTAAAAGTTATTATGCGGAAGATTGCGAGCAATGCTTCCACGTAGAATTTACGAGACAGCAGATTGCAAATTTGACAGGTCTAAGAGTAGAAACTGTCATCAGAGCCTTAAAAAAAATGGAAAAACAAGGTGAACTTAAGATAGATAATCGAAAAATTTTATATTAATATCAATCAACATGATTTGGGTCATAAAAAAGTGAATTATTGTAATGTAAATTTGGATTAATAATTATCCATATTCTTTAGATTCCTTATTAATAGGAACACATTAAAAGCAGTAGCTTTTTATTATTCAATTTGAAATTAACCAAAATCAATTGCTGTCTAATACTAGTCACGGCCGGCAATGCATCACTTAATATTAATTATAAAAAATTCAGTTATGAACACTAGAAATTCAAGAAATCGTAGTTCGAGGGGAAATTCTTCAAGCAACCTGGAAGAAATTTATCAGTTAGGCTATGACCACGGTTATAGCGATGCATCGCAAGATGAGGAATATGATGATGATTTTTCAGATTACGAAGATTATTTTGATGATGATTATGAAGAGGACTATGATGATGAAGACGAAGATTATGACGATTATGATGATGACTATGATGACTATGATGACTACGACGATGATGAGGATTATGATGACAACAGAGGACGTGGAAGAGGAAGAGGCGGAAACGGCAACCAGCAGAGAGACAGCCAGGGAAGATTCACTTCCGGAGGCGGTAGAGGCGGTTCACGTGGACGTTCCAATTCTGGTTCCGGAGGAAGAGGAGGATCATCATCAGGAAATGGAACATCAAGAAGAGGCTTTGCTTCTATGAGCAAGGCAGAGCGTACTAGAATAGCTCGTATGGGTGGGGAAGCATCCCACGGAGGCGGAAGAAGATCTTCCGGTTCAAATTCAGGAAGATCCGGATCAGGTGGCGGAAGAGGCTCCAATTCGGGTTCAGGAAATAACGGCGGTTCAGGTCGAGGTTCAAATTCAGGATCAGGAACATCAGGAAGAGGTTTCGCGTCAATGAGCAAAGCTGAACGTACGAGAATAGCTCGTATGGGAGGTCAGGCATCTCATGGAGGCGGAAGGTCTTCCGGTTCCGGCAGATCAGGATTTGGAGGCAGACGTAATAATTCATAATTCTTTTTCCATGATTACCTCTTTATTAATTTGATTATGTAAAGGGGTAATCTTTTTAAACCAAAAACACCACTTCATATTATGGCAACAAAAACATCAGATAACAACACCACCAGCAGTACTACTACAAGCACAGGTGCAGCTATAGGTACGGCTACCTCAACATCAGCAAAAAAAACTACAGCAGTAGATAACGCAACCGTGAAAGAAAACGATATGAAAAGCTCTCCCCTTCACAAATTTTTCGTATCTTCTCTCAAAGATATTTACTACGCAGAAAATGCGATCATCGATGCACTGGAAAAAATGCAGGATGCCGCTACTACGGAAGAGCTGAAAGAAGCTTTCGAAGACCACCAGCTTCAGACCAAAAAACACATCAGCCGTTTAGAAAAAGTATTCAAATTAATTGATGAAACACCTGCAAAAAAAGAATGTGAGGCCATCAAAGGCATCATTAAAGAAGGTGAAGAAGTCATCAAATCTACAGAAGAAGGTTCCATGACACGTGATGCGGCATTGATTATTGCTGCACAGAAAGTAGAGCATTATGAGATCGCTACTTACGGCGGATTGGCTCAGCTAGCCATCACAATGGGGCATGACAAAGCTGCAGATCTTCTTGAAAGAACCTTACAGGAAGAAGAAGATACGGACTACGAACTTACCGAGATTGCAGAAACCTATATCAATTTTGATGCAGAACAAGAAGATTAGTCAATAAAAAACAAAAGCCATGTAGAGCTTTTCTATATGGCTTTTTTCTCAACCACGAATACTCAAATATATGAATTGCAGGAATATAGTAAAAATGCTGAAGTCTGACCACTTCACCAAAATCAAGAATAAAGGAAACTGGTTTGAAGAAGATTCTACAATTTACGCCAAGGAAATAAAAGAAAATGTTTATCTGCTTTTTGTCATTTTAAAAGATTTACAGATCGAAAGCATGCGGGCACTAATCGCTCATTTTGATGATATAGAAAGCATAGGAACCCGGGAACCTCAACAAATCATGTTTTACCTGTCTATTAAAAATAAAGAAGACCTTCATTATTTTGAAAAATATTTAAAACCGACTGAAAAAGAATTAATAACCTTTAGCTAAGGTTAATTTAGCTAAGGTTAATATTAAGATTTAAATAAATTACTTAAGCTCAATAAATGTTTATTAAATGTTTAAATCTTTAACTTAAAAATCACACACCAAATCACAAAATATTAGAATTATGAAAGACCCAAAAAAAACCAATGAAAAGTTAGACCAATTAGAATCGCACTCTACTTCTAACGATCAGGAAATGCTGACAACCAATCAGGGCCTTAAAATCAATAATAATCAGGATTCCCTGAAGGCAGGAGACCGCGGCGCTACCTTATTGGAAGACTTTATTTTAAGAGAAAAAATCACTCATTTCGACCACGAGAGAATTCCTGAAAGAGTAGTTCATGCCCGTGGATCAGGCGCTCACGGAGTTTTTAAACTTACCAAAAGCCTTGCAGAATACACAAAAGCCAAATTCCTGACAGAAGTAGGAAAAGAAACACCAGTTTTCGTAAGATTTTCTACCGTTGCAGGAAATAGAGGAAGTACTGATCTGGCGAGAGATGTAAGAGGTTTTGCCGTAAAATTTTATACGGAAGAAGGTAATTACGACCTTGTAGCCAACAATATACCTGTATTTTTCATCCAGGATGCCATCAAATTCCCGGATCTTGTCCACGCTGTGAAGCCGGAACCTCACAACGAGATCCCACAGGCTCAGTCTGCGCACGATACATTTTGGGATTTTATTTCTTTAATGCCGGAAAGTATGCACATGATCATGTGGCTTATGAGCGACAGGGCAATTCCAAGAAGTTTCAGCAGAATGGAAGGTTTTGGAGTTCACTCATTTAAATTTATTAATGAGGAAGGAAAAGTACATTTTGTTAAATTTCACTTTAAGCCAAAATTAGGCGTACACTCTGTTGCATGGGACGAAGCACAGAGAATTTCAGGGGTAGATCCGGATTTTCACAAAAGAGATCTTTGGGAATCCATCGAAAACGGAATGTTTCCTGAATGGGATTTCGGCGTGCAGCTGATCCCAGAAGAAGATGAAGATAAATTTGATTTCGATCTTCTTGATCCCACGAAAATTGTCCCTGAAGAGGAAGTTCCTGTACAGCTTGTCGGAACTTTAACTTTAAATAAAAATCCTGAAAACTTCTTTGCGGAGACAGAGCAGATTGCTTTCCACCCGGGTCATATTGTTCCCGGAATTGATTTCTCCAATGATCCGCTTTTGCAGGGAAGACTGTTTTCATATACAGATACCCAGCTGATAAGATTAGGAGGGCCAAACTTCCACGAAATTCCTATTAACAGATCTATCAAAACCGTTCATAATAACCAGCGTGACGGCTACATGAGACAGCAGATTGCGAAAGGAAAAGTAAGCTATGAGCCTAATTCCATCGGTGGAGGATGCCCGTTCCAGGCGATGATGTCTGAAGGCGGCTTTACATCACACCAGGAACGAGTTTCCGGCGCAAAAGTCAGACAGCGAAGCGAAAGTTTTGTGGATCATTATTCTCAGGCAAAACTATTCTACAACAGCCAGTCGGAGCCGGAAAAAATGCACCTTCAGAACGCTTTGATTTTTGAATTATCAAAAGTTACAATGCCGGAGATCAGAGAAAGAATGGTTGGCCAGTTAGCCTTTATTGACAGGGCCTTAGCCTTTAAAGTTGCAGAGAATCTTGGCGTTGAGGTAAAAGAACTGGAATTTCCTAACCAAAGTCTTCCTGCAGACAGCAATCACGTTGATCTACAAAGTGAAGAAAGGGAAGCGCACACCAAAATTTCCGGAGCCTTAAGTATGCAGAATACCATTAAGGATACTATTAAAGGCAGAAAAATCGGCTTTATCATGGCCAATGGCGCAGATGCAGGAGCGATTAATGATTTAAAAACAAAACTTGAAGCAGAAAATGCGGTTGTTGAGATCATCGGGCCAAGTATGGCACCTGTAAAAACCAACGATGGCTCTTCATTAATTCCTAAACATTCTCTTACAAGCACGGCAAGTGTATGTTTTGATGCCTTATTTATTGCAGCAGGAGAGGATTCTACAAAAGAACTCTTAACTCCACTGCACAAACACCGTGTATTGCATTTCATTAATGAAGCTTACAAGCACTGCAAGGCCGTTTATTTCGGGAAAGGGACAGAACCTCTTTATACGAACAGTAATGTAGGATTGAAACAGCATGAAGATCCTGCCATCGTCACCTCGGAAGATGCCAATGGTGCTGAAAAATTCATCAAAGCCATCGCGCAGCACAGAGTCTGGCATCTGGAATTAGAAAGAAATGCCCAGAATTAAAATTTAAAATCACACCTCACACACCAAATCACACTTAAAATATAAAATTATGAAAGCAGCAGTTATTCACGGTCCGGGAATCATTACCTGCGATACAGTTGATGATCCTATTATTAAAAACTCTAATGATATTATCTTAAAAGTAACCTCTACAGCCATTTGTGGAAGCGACTTACACATGTATTCAGGGGGAATTCCTCAATTACGCCCAATGGTAATGGGCCATGAATTCATGGGAGTTGTGGAAGAAGTGGGACAGCATATCACCAATCTTAAAGTTGGTGACAGGGTAGTTGTTCCTTTCCCTATTTCTTGCGGTACCTGCTATTTCTGTCAGCATGACCTTCCGACAGCCTGTGAGCACAGCAATCCTGAACATTACGGCCCGGAAGGTGGAATTCTTACGGATAAAGGAGGCGCTCTTTTCGGCTACACTGATCTTTATGGAGGTTATGACGGCGGACAGGCGCAATATGTGAGAGTTCCTTACGCTCATTTTGGACCAAGAAAAGTCCCGGACAACCTTACAGATGAGCAGGTTCTGTTCCTTACCGATATTTTCCCGACAGGCTACACCGGAGTAATGTGGGGAGAATTAAAAGGCGGGGAAACTGTTGCTATTTTCGGGGCAGGTCCTGTAGGATCCATGTCTGCAAAGAGTGCGATTTTATATAACGCAAAAAAAGTTATTGTTGTTGATACACAGCAATACAGATTAGATCAGATTAAAAAGCTAACAGGCTGTGATACCATTTTATGGGAAGACGGCAAAGACGTGATTCAACAAATCAGGGATATGACGGATGGCAGAGGAGCGGATCTTTGTATTGATGCTGTTGGCTTTGAACCGGACAGGAATTTAATAGACCGTGCAAAAGCAGTTTTAAACCTTGAAAAAGGTTCTATTAAAGTTCTTGAAGCCTGTATGAGCGCCGTAAGACGTGGCGGAATTGTTTCCGTTTTAGGAGTTTATCCTGTTAATTATGATAACTTCAAGCTTGGTCAGATCTTCGATAAAGGAATTACCATAAAAGCCGGCCAGTGCAACGTTCATCCTATCATAGATGAGCTGTTGGACCATGTACAAAGCGGCCATGTTACTTTAGACGACATTATTACACATCGGCTTTCTTTGGAAGATGTTTCTAAAGGTTACGAAATATTCGATAAAAAGGAAGACGGATGCGTAAAAGTAGTCCTCGATCCATGGAAAACCTCCACCCTTTAGAAAAATAACACACAACACTTAAAATATTAAAATTATGGAATTTCAAAAAAATCTTTTAGAATATATTAGTCAGTCTTTACTGACTACCGATGAAACGATTTCCGTTGTAGAAAGCGTTACATCAGGCTGTTTACAGTTAGCTTTTTCTCAAATGCCGAATGCATCTTTGTTTTATAAAGGAGGTATGACGGCCTATACACTACCCGAAAAAGTAAGATTATTAAATGTTGATAAACAGGAAGCCGAAGAATGTGACTGCGTTTCAGAAAGTATCGTAGAAACAATGGCCCTTAACGTCGCTAAAATCTTTGAATCCGACTGGTCTATTGCCACAACAGGCTATTGTACACCAATCCGAAACTCTTCCTATAAAATTTTTGCTTATTTCTCTTTTGCTTATAAAGGTGAAATTATTTTGACCAAAAAACTTGAGCTGCACCCAAAAACTCAGGCCCTGAATGCGCAGCTGTATTACACGGAATTTATTTTGGGATGCTTTAAAAGTGAAATTAATCAATTATTAATTTTAAAATAATTAGTCATGGAACGTAAGAATCAATATGTATTAATCACCGGAGCGACTAGCGGAATAGGTTATGAGCTGGCAAAACAGTTTGCAAAAAACGGGTACGATCTTGTCATGGTGGCCCGAAACCATGATGAGCTGAAAATAAAAGCTGATGAATTCAAAGCGTATGGAGTGAATGTGATTCCTATCGCAAAAAACCTTTTTATTCAGGATGATGCCTATTCTCTTTATTCAGAGTTACAATTAAACGGAATCAGCCCCGAAATATTGGTAAATGATGCCGGACAGGGAGTTTACGGAAAATTCCAGGACACAGATATTCACCGGGAAATTGATATCATCAACCTGAATATTGTTTCTGTCATCATCTTAACAAAACTGTTCCTGAAAGACCGCCTGTCAAAAGGTTCCGGAAGGATTTTAAACCTTGCTTCCATTGCAAGTAAGGCACCGGGTCCGTGGCATTCTGTATATCACGGAACAAAAGCCTTCGTTCTGTCATGGTCTGAAGCTATCCGTGAAGAATTAAAAGATACCGGAATTACAGTTACAGCACTTTTGCCAGGGCCTACGGATACAGACTTTTTCAATAAAGCCGATATGAATGAAAGCAAAATCGTGGAAGACAAAGATAATCTTGCCTCTCCGGAAGAAGTGGCCATTGACGGATATAATGCTTTGATGAACGGCGATGATAAAGTAGTTTCAGGATTAAAAAATAAATTATCCGTTGCTATGTCAAACCTTTCTTCAGACAGCATGGCTGCACACAATATGGCAGAAATGCAGAAACCAGTAACTGAAAAATAAGTGTAATATGGGGGACTTAAAGTTGGAAAACAAATCGGTGCTTATCACCGGGGCAGACAGTGGGATAGGAAGGGCAGCAGCTCTGCTTTTTGCACATCACGGAGCTGATATTGCTATTATTTACCACTCAAATCATGAGGATGCAGAGAATACAAAAGCTGATATTGAAAATTTAGGACGAAGATCCATTATTTTCCAGGGTGATATTAATGACTATGAATTTTGCCAGGAGACTACAAAAAAGGTCGTTTCAGAATTCGGTGGAATTGATATTCTGGTCAACAACGCCGGGGTACAGTTTCCAGAAGAAAACATTGAAGATCTTAAAGAAGAAAATATCAGAAAAACCTTCGATTCTAATATTGTAGGAATGATTCTTCTCACAAAAGTTGTATTTCCTCACCTAAAAGAAGGCAGCTCGGTTATTAATACCACCTCTGCCGTTGCTTATCAGGGACATCCGGAACTGTTGGATTATTCTGCCACGAAAGGTGCTATTGTTTCTTTTACAAGATCTCTGGCCCTACAGGCAAAATCAAAAGGAATCCGCATCAATGCTGTGGCACCCGGACCTGTAGCAACTCCTCTTACCAAAAAAACCTTCGGGGAACAAGAAGAAGATGAAAGCAAGCCACCTCTTCAAAGAAATGCTTCACCGGAAGAAGTAGCAACCAGTTTCTTGTTTTTAGCAAGTGATGATGCCGCTCAGATCACCGGACAGGTTCTTCATCCAAACGGAGGAATAATTATAAATGGATAACAATTTTAAAAAATTAATAATAAAATATATCAACTTAAATTAAACTGAAAAAGATTATGAAAACAACCGCAACACTTCTTTTGGGCCTATTTTGTCTGTTGACTTTTACATCATGCAAATGTGATTTTGATGAAGATGAAGCAAAAAATAAATATGACAACCCTTCAGAAAGTGAAAAACTTAACAAAAATTCTGCTGAACAAGACACCATTCATATCAAATAAATAATGTTCAGCCTATTCAAATTTTAACTTAAAAAATAGAAGCTATGTACAGAGATGGGGCAAGAAAAAGTATATGGCAGGAAGAAATCAAGAAATTTTCTTTACAGGCCGATTTTAGCCAGCAATACGATGTAGCAATCGTTGGTGGAGGAATTACGGGCGTCTCAACTGCCTTGAAATTACAGCAATCCGGGAAAAAATGCATCATTCTGGAAGCCGCAAATATAGGTTTCGGAACCACTGGCGGAACAACAGCACATTTGAACGACTTTTTTGACACTACTTTCACGGAAGCAATCAATGATTTCGGGATGGACAATGCAAAATTATTTGCCGGAGTAGGACGGGAAGCGATCAGTATCATCGAAAATAATATTCAACAGCACAATATCGATTGTGATTTTGAAAGAAAATCAGCATATCTTTTTGCCTTGGATGAAAAACAGGAAAAACAGCTTGAAGACATTGTAGATGGTGCCTCCAAAGTGGGTCATACCATGACATATACAAGCCAGATTCCTTTTCCGATTCCATTTAATAAAGCTGTTATTATTCCGGATCAGGCACAATTTCATCCCATAAAATATATCAAAGCTTTATGTGAAGCTTTCGTGAATTTAGGAGGAATCATCCAGGAAGAATGCTTTTGCGAAAGCCATGATGAACAGGAAGATCTTGTTATTCTAAAAACTTCAAAAGGAGACATTAAAGCCAAAAATGTAGTGTATGCAACGCATATTCCTCCCGGAGTAAGCGTTCTTCATTTTACCAATTCACCTTACAGAAGCTACGCCATTGCTTTTAGTTTAAAAGATGAAAATTATCCTAAAGAATTGGGTTATGACCTTATGGATCCTTACCATTATTACAGAACACAGGAAATAAATGGTGAAACCCTTCTGATTGCCGGTGGTGAAGATCACAAAACCGGACATGAAGAAAATACAGGTGAATGTTTTTCTCGGTTAGAGAATTATGTACGAAAATATTTTAATGTAGAAACAGCATATTACAGCTGGTCAAGCCAGTATTACGAGCCGGTAGACGGATTTCCATACATCGGGAAATTGCCCGGAAGCAACGGGAAAATATATACAGCAACAGGTTTCAGAGGAAACGGAATGATTTTCGGGACAATTTCTTCACAGGTTCTTACTGATTTAATTGTGGCCGGAAGCAGCAAATATGAACAAATATTCAGTCCGTCAAGGGTAAAACCAATGGCCGGATTTACAGATTTTGTAAAGGAAAATGCTGTTGTAGCCTTTGATTTTATTAAAGATAAACTTTTTAAGGAAAAAATAACTTCTTTGGCTGATGTAAAAGAAGGAGAGGGCAAAGTCGTAAAATACGAAGGCGAATCTTTTGCTTTGTATAAAGAAGTTACCGGGAGAGTGCACCTTGTAAAAAGTACCTGCCCGCACGCTTTCTGCGAAGTCCGGTGGAATAATGCTGAACTGAGTTGGGACTGCCCTTGCCATGGCTCAAGATTTAATGTCAATGGAAAAGTGCTTACAGGCCCTACTGTAAAGGATCTCCAGAGGATAGACCCGGAGTCAGAATCTAGCTAAACCTATACATTATGTCTAAAAAAAGCTTTTTATATCGGAACAGTTTAAGCATTGTCTTAATAATTTTAATGATTATCTGTCTTTTAGGTCAATTTTTTACAGGCTGGAAGACAGAAAATAAAGAATTGCTGGAAAACGGTTCCCCAACGCTCAGTCTGGGGCAATACATTTACAGCGGACACTTTATTCAGGCTACTTTCGAGAATTGGGAAAGTGAGTTTTTACAAATGATGCTGTATGTTTTATTGACCATTTCATTAAGGCAAAAAGGCTCAAGCGAATCAAAATCTATGGAGGGAGAAGAAGATGTGGACAAAGAACCGAAGCCGCATGCGAATGCTCCGTGGCCTGTAAAAAAAGGCGGAATCTGGTTAAAAATTTATAAGCATTCTTTATCGTTGGCTTTTGGTATTTTATTTTTGGTAAGTTTTATTTTGCATTTTTATGGAAGTTTAAAGGATTTTAATGAAGAGAAAATATCAAAAAATGAACCTACCGTAACAGCTTTGCAGTACATTTCTGAATCCAGGTTCTGGTTTGAATCTTTTCAAAACTGGCAAAGCGAATTTTTGGCTGTGGCCTCAATTGTCATTCTTTCGATCTGGCTCCGGGAAAAAGGCTCGCCGGAATCGAAGCCCGTGGATATGGCTCACGATGAGTCACCATAAAATTTTAACATTTTTTGTGTCACACAATATCCCCCTCCTGTGGTTTATTTTCAGTATATTTATGAAGAAAGTGCCTGTTTTAGGGACTTTGAAAGTGAAAACAATTAATGAAAATAAGTAAAATGGAGAAAGTTATTTTATATGTGGATTTTCCGCATGAAGGACCTTTTGGAAAAGAAATGGCAGAAAATTTAAAAGATTTAGCCGAAAGTATTAATGAAGAACCCGGCTTTATTTGGAAAATATGGACCGAAAGCGAAAAGGATAAGGAAGTTGGTGGAATTTACCTTTTTGATAGCAGAAAATCTGCAGATATATATCTTGAAAAACATACGGTAAGGCTGGAAGAGTGGGGCTATAAAGATGTAACATACAAGATTTTTGAAATCAATGAAAGTCTTACTAATATCAACCATTCCCCAATTTGATAAACTTTAACTAAAACATAAAAAGCAGTGAAAAATTTTCACTGCTTTTTTTTATTTCTATTATTAATTAAATACAATTAGATTTTCGCATTACCCTCAACACCGTCAGAATTGTCTGTGGTATTTCCCGTAACAACGTTTGCAACAAAATTTAAAAGGCTTACCAATTTTCCTGCTTTCGTATCCCAATAATATGATTCTTTGGGCTCTACACGGATGATTGATACTGCGGGATCATCTTTTCCTTCTTCAAACCAGGCTTTTGCCATCGGTGACCATTTGTCTTCAATTGTTGATTTGTCTTTGTAAATAGTTGCCGTTCCAAATATTGAAAGGTATTGATAATCACCATTATTCATAAAAAATAACTGGACTCTCTTATCATCTTTTATTTCAAAATTTTTATTGCTTGTATCGCTGCTGATAAACCAAAGATTTCCTTCACCGTCGGTTTCCTGTAAAGTCATGGGACGGGAATTGATCGGAAGGGTCTCCAATTCTGTACAAAACATACATATTTTTGCGCTTTCCGACAGTTCTTTGATCTTTTTAATTGCTTCAAGGTTTGTAAGATTTTCTGTAGACATAATATTATATTTTTAAGTGATTGGTTTTAGTTAAAGTTGATTTTTAACTACTAATTACTCTTCAAAAATCTGACCACAATTAAAATTATTACGAATATTTTTAACCAACAATTACTTTATTTTTTCTCTGAAACTTTGAGGTTGAAATTTTTCTGCAAATCACTCCATGCTCCGCCATTATGAACATTTTTAAAACCTTTTTCTTTTAAAATATTTTCAACTTTCACACTTCTTAAGCCATGAGAACAAACCGTAATATAAGTTTTGTCAGGATCAAGTTCTATAAATCTTTCCCGTATGGTTCCCAGAGAAATGTTTTGTGATCCTGCGATATGTCCGGTTTCATATTCTTTTTCGGTTCTTACATCGAGAATCACGGCACCGCTTCTGATCAGCTTGTCCAGGCCGTTATCCAAAGTCTGATATTTGTAAATTCTGTAGACGATATAAACTGTAAGAATGATACCACAGAAAATCAATACATTTTTCATATTTTACTTAAAATTTTTCTATCAATATAAAATGTTCCAAACGGAATAATACACGCTAAAAGTACCTTCCAGGTTATTTCTTTAAACTTCCAGTTTTGTTCGATACCAACACTTAAAGTATTAAATAAAAAAAGCAGAAATAATGAACCGTGAACAGGTCCCATTAACTTTACAAAAGCAGGATTATCAAATCCATATTTCATGGGAACAGCGATAAATACTAAGATTAGTAATGAAATTCCTTCAAGAATGGCAATAATTCTCAATCGCCCGATTTTAGTTTTAAATAAATCAATCATAATTATCTTAAATAAGGTCTGTTAGCAAAAGGAGAGAAGGGCCACGGAATGGCAATAAAGATAATGATCAAGGCAATTGTAAACCATACAAGCATAGTTTTAAATTTCTCTTTATCAGTTGGTTTCCGTTTTGAAATTGCTGATCCAACGGTTATTAAAATAATGGAAAAAAACATCAGAAAAATATGAATTAATCCGAAAAATAAAAGATCAAAAGACTCTTTTGCTTCATTAAAATTATTCCAAAAGTACTTGATAATCGGGCTTTGAGAGTACAAGCTAATTCCCAGAATCAATTGAACATGAGCAATTGTTGCCGTCCAATGCCGCACCGAATTATCTGTTTTTGAGAATTTCCTATCAGAGAAATAACCTTTGTAAGCCCTGAAGATTGAATAAAGTAAACTCAATAAAACCAACCACCGAAAAGTAGAATGCAAAAAAGTAAGGGTCTGATACATTTATCAACTTTTAAATAATAGGACAAAGGTAAAACAAAAACATACTAATTAGTATGTTTTTAAATAAAAAAATTATTTTAAACTATCAAGATATGCTTTAAGTCCCTTTAAATAAACAACATATACCTCTTTAGAATTTTCCAGTTTCCCTAAATTTCTCACGCCCCAATAACCCGCCATTACAAAAACAGCAACTTCTTTTCCTTTTACATTCATCTTAATTTTGCCATTTATTTTACCTTTTTCGATAGCGTCAATCATTGCTTTCTCCCACTGCAGGGAAAGTTCGTTCAAAGCTTTGGTAAAATCGATATTCCACGGAGCCATTTCCTGGGTGAAATTCGAAGCTGGGCAGCCATATTCTACCTTTAAAACTTCATTTTCCATTAAGAGGTTGTACATCAGATTATAAATTATATCTAATGGATTTTCATGAGTTTGCATCGGTTCAATGAAAGTATTTTTGAAGTTCGGTTTGAGGAGTTCATTAATAATAGCAAGACCCATCTCATCTTTTGTTTTGAAATGATAATAGAAAGCACCTTTTGTCACCTGGGTTGTCGCAATAATCTCGTCTACACTGGTCGTTTGATAGCCATTGGTATAGATAAGTTCGAACGCTTTTTGAAGAATTGTAAGCCGTGTTGCCTCCGATTTTTTCATGAAAATAGGTTCACTTTATTGCAAAGGAACAATTTTTTTCCATCGAAAGCAATTCTATAATTTTTCAACTTTATTTTAATTGAATTGTTGATTCAATAGGAAATTTTTCTGTTTTGAATTTTAAGAATTTGTTGTTTCTCCATATTTTTTATTGTTCAATAAATGATAATAGAATTCAATTATTAAGTTATCTATAGATTAAGAAAAAAATAAGTGGACAAATTATTAGACATATATCATGGAAAACTGTTTACAAAGCAGCCTTAAACCACATTACGCAGTTTTTAAAAAATTCATTTACTGTTGATTAAGATCATAAAAAACACAGTAAATATTATCTATTTTTGAATTACAATAATTAGACTGTTATCAAGCTTTCCAAATAATGTAACATGGATCTGACAGATAAATGTGAAAGCTAACGTGGTATGTATGTGGTATTTCAATTAGGTGAAGTTTTAATCATTTTTTCTTTCTTTGCCTTTATTTCTCTTTGAGAAAATTATTCTAACTAATACAACCGTTCAAAGCTACATTAATTTTGTTTTTAAGATGTGAGATTTTAGATAATAATAATTATTAAACTTCAACAACTCATTATTTTGAAAAAGTAGAAAAGTTGAAGCAGAGTAAGTAGAGAAGTTAAATTCTGAAGCACAAGCGACAGAACTTATTAGAGATGAGAAAATATTATGAAAAACCATAGACCTGAATTCAATTTAGAAGATTTAAACCAGAAAATTTTTGTACAAGACGAAATTTTAGCTTTAGCCAAAGAAAACTCGCCCCGTCTTTTGAGCAAATTCAGATTAGTTGATCCGGATTTTTTCCGAAAATTATCTGCAATTCAGCCCAATCTTAAAAATTCGGAACTTATTTTTTGTATTTATTTAAAACTGAATCTTACCACCAAAGAAATTGCAACCTACACATTTGTAACTCCAAAAGCTATTCAGAACCGGAAAAACAGATTGAGGAAAAAGCTCAATATTCCTTCTGAAATGGATATCTATAAGTGGTTTAATGAACTTTAAACCATTTTTTTGTTATTTTAAAATTCTAAAACCGCCTTGTCAAGATCGTGGTATAATAAAATTTTCCAGTGATTTTCAATGGCTTCCTTTTGCCATTTTATTCTTAATTCCATTGCTTTTCTGCCATCAAAATCCGTTTTGTAGGCCAGATGATATTTTAAATATGATTCCTGCGGAAGATCATCAGCACCGTAAAAAACAGTTTCATCTTTTTCCCTGATCCAAAAAACCTGCATGAAAGGGGTGTGGCCACCAACAACCTGAAATGAAATTTCATCAGTAATCTGCCCTTCATCTTCATCCATCCACACAATATTTTCAAGCTCAATAAGCTTTTCAAGGGTATCAAAATCGAAAGAGTGACTGCCCCGGTTTTCCATTGTAAAGTCCAGCTCGCGTTTTTGAATATATATTGCGGCATTGGGATAAGTGGCTTCAAAACCATTCTCCGTACGGATTATTACAGTTTCAATATGATCTTTATGAAGATGTGAAAGCAATACTTTCGTTACTTGATTTGGATGAATATTTTCCTTTTCAAGAATTTCGGAAATTACCGTTTTCCCATTGCTGTTTTTCCACCCGATTCCTGCGTCCAGCATAATAACATCATGCTCAGTAATAATTAAAAAAGGTTGTACAGACATTTTGATACCTTTAACCGTTTTAAAATTTTCTTCTGTTAAAAGTGTAAAGTCTTTTGTTTCATTAGTAGAAAAATTTCCTTCTTTCAATGGTATAATTTTCATACCGCAAAGTTCTTTATTAATTTTTAATCCGGGAAACTTTTTTCACAATACAAATCATTGTTAAAACCAATAAATCTTCTCTAAAACTAAGTCGTAATAAGTATATTTGATATCAGAAAAACAATTGGAACAAAGTTCTTGTAATACAAATAATTGTAAAAAATTAATGTAAAATAAATGATAAAAATAAACGACGAACTTCAATTTTCTGTTTCGGAAACACTTTTCGTTTTTGCTTTAGACTCCGAAGCTGGAAAAGTTTTTAATGATAAAAATAAATTAATTACGGGTATCGGGAAAGTAAACGCCACTATGGAGTTAACGAAAGAAATTCATCGTAATAGGCCAAAATTAATAGTAAATTTAGGTTCTGCAGGTAGCAAAAATTTTCATAAAGGAGAGGTAATCTGCTGTACAAAATTCATCCAAAGAGATATGGATGTGAGAGGACTAGGATTTAGCCTATATGAAACACCTCTTTCCGGAATTCCACCCGTTTTGGAATATGGCTTAAAGAGAAATGGCCTGCCAGAAGGAATTTGCGGAAGTGGCGACAGCTTCGAAATGAATCATGCAGAAACAGCTTACAATATTGTTGATATGGAAGCCTATCCTCTGGCGTTGATTGCCATGAAAGAAAAAATCCCCTTTCTTTGTTTAAAGTATATTTCAGACGATGCAGGAAGTGAGGCGGCTGATGACTGGACAGTTCAGGTACATCTGGCTGCAGAAGCTTTCAACAAAATTTTATTTTCATAAATTGCATTAAAATCATATAAAATGTCACCAATTACTATTAAAAAAGCTTCTATAGAAGATCTGGAAACGATTAAAAATGTAGGAAGAGAAACCTTTTACGAAACTTTTGCAAAAAATAATTCGGAAGAAGAAATGCAAAAATATCTTGATGAAAGCTTTTCAGAAGAAAAATTAAAAAAGGAAATCAACACTCCTGATTCTCAATTCTTTATTGCTTGGGATGAGAATAATCCCATTGGTTATCTGAAAATAAATACGGGAGCTGCACAAACGGAATTGCAGGATGAAACGTCTCTGGAAATTGAAAGAATTTACGTAAAAAGCAGTCATCAGGGAAAAAAAGTTGGCCAGATTTTATATGATAAAGCTCTTGAAATAGCCGGGCAGGAAAGGAAAGAATACATTTGGCTAGGTGTTTGGGAGGAAAATTTAAAAGCGGTAAATTTTTATAAAAAAAATGGTTTTGTAGAATTTGATAAACATATTTTCGTACTTGGAACTGATGAACAAACAGATCTGATGATGAAAAAAATACTAAAATAAGCTAGATTTCATAAATTTCCGAATCTGTAAAAATATAGAATCTCCCTTTTTTCGGGAGATTTTTTGTATCCAAACCCGTGAATTCACTAAAGGCGGGAAGAAGCAATTGATTTTCCGTGACCACAAAACAAGGCAGCTTGATATTTTTCACAGAAGAATTAATAACAAACCCTGGATGAATATGTCCGGTAACCTGAAATTTTAACTGATCTTTTTTAAAATCATGAACAAAAATAATATTATCTATTTCTAATATTTCTGCTTTAAAATTTAAACATAATTTTGATTCTAACTTTTTAGAAATTTTATCGTGATTTCCTTCAATCAGGTAAAATTGTAAATCCGGATACTGATTTCTCCAGCTGCAAAATTCATCCACATCAGAATTATCTCCTGCATGGAGTAAATCTCCTACCACAATGAATTTTTCAGGCTGAAAATATTCAATCAAAACAGACAGCCTTTCCAGGTCACTTTTCATAATATGATTAGCCAGAGCAATTCCGTTTTTCCGGAAATGTGCAGTTTTCCCGATATGGAGATCTGATAATATTAACGCTTTTTCTTTCTTCCAAAAAGCCGCCCGCTGATTTGTTAATGTAAAAATTTCGCTTTGGATTTTTATATTTTTCGTAGCAATATTCATTTATTTATATTTTCTTGCCTGTTCCAGCATTCGTCGAATTCTCGCATCCAGCCCTTCACTGGAAAGGGTTTGCCTCAAGCTGTCAACTTTAATAGGAAAACTTAAAGGTGTAAAAGTATTGGAAAATTTTAAGATAATTTTCGATTTTTCGATACGTTTGAAAGCTTCAACTAATCTTTGTTCCTGCAGTTGCGCATTGAAAACCTCCGTATAAGACTGCCTTACAAGGAAATGATTGGGATTATAATCTTCTAAAACTTTAAAAATTAACCCGGCCGAACTTTGTAAAGACTTATTGGAACGCTGTTTTCCTGCATAATTTTGAATCACCATCCCGGAAATAACCGCAATATCACGGAATTTCCGCCTTGCCATTTCTGCAGAATTAATACTTGAGATAACATCGGTCATTAAGTTTTCCCTGGTTAAAATTTTATCTAAATTTTCTTCATTTAACGGAATTTCTTTATCACTAAATAATTCAAAGCCATAATCATTCATAGCCATAGAAAAAGAAATCGGAGCCCATTTTGAGATTCTATAAGCAATCAGGGCAGCCATTACTTCATGCACTAGACGACCCTCAAAAGGATACATAAATAAATGGTAACCTTCACGGTTTTTTATTAATTCAACCAAAAATTCATCCTCTTTCGGAATATGTGAATTTTTTTCCTGATTAATCAATAAGGGATGTAAAAATTTCAGTTCTTTCTCAGAAGCTTTCGGGTTTAAAGCACCGGACAGCTTTTCCCTTAAAAAATGTCCTAAATTAGAGCTCAAAGGCAGTCTTCCTCCCAAATAGCTCGGCGCAAATGCTTTCCCTTTCGAAGCTCTTACATAAACCGTCATATCCTTAATCATTGCTACCTCCAAAACTCTTCCGGCAAGAATAAATTTTTCGTCTTTTTTTAATTTTGAGATAAAATATTCCTCAACCATCCCAATATAACCGCCCGAAATAAATTTCACTTTTAGCATAGCATCGCTTACGATTACTCCCATATTCATCCGGTGAAGCATAGCTATTTTTCGTGAAGTTACTCTATAAAGACCATCTTCCATAATCACAATTTTATGGAACTCTTCGTAATTTTTTAAAACACTTCCGCCAATAGTAAGAAAATCCAGGATCTCTTTCCATTCTTCATCCGTCATTTCCTGAAAAGCGTAAACTTTTTTAATTCTTTCATGAGTTTCTTTAGGATAAAATCCATCACCAATAGCTAAAGTCATTAGAAACTGAACCAAAACATCAAAACATAAAACCTGTGGCTCACGAGGTTCAATTACTTTTTGCTTGACAGCTTCTTTCAAAGCTGCAACTTCAATCAGTTCCAAAGAATGGGTTGGAACGCAATAGATTTTTGAAGTTTCAAAAGGGGAGTGCCCGCTTCGTCCAGCTCGCTGAAGAAATCTCGCGACACCTTTTGCAGAACCCACTTGTATCACAGTATCAACAGGTTTGAAGTCTATACCTAAATCTAAAGATGAAGTGGAAACAACTGCTTTTAATTTTCCTGAACTTAAGTTTTCCTCAATCCAAATTCTTAAATGAGCATCAATTGAGCTATGGTGAATGGCAATCTGCCCTGCAAAATCCGGATACGCATCCAGTAACAATTGGTACCACATTTCACTTTGGCTCCGGGTGTTGGTAAAAACAATCGTTGATTTTGAATCTAAAATGATCGGGACAATTTTATCGGCAAGTTTTGCTCCTAAATGCCCCGCCCACGGCAAAATTTCAACTTCATCCGGAAAAACCGGTAAAATATCAATCTTTTTATATTCTTTTGCTGTAATTTTTGTTTTCTTAATATCATAAGGAATCAGAACGTCCATTGCGTCATCAAGATTTCCAATTGTTGCGGTGATTCCCCAGATTTTAAGTTTAGGAACATATTTCGTTAATTGAGAAATCCCCAACTCAACCATCACACCTCGCTTTGAGCCCAATAATTCATGCCATTCATCAACAACAATCGTTTTCATTTCACTAAAGAATCTTGCATGATTTTTTTGACCAAGAAGTAAATGCAGACTTTCGGGAGTAACGACCAAAATTTCAGGCATATTTTTCACCTGTTGCTGTCGGACTTTCGGATCGGTATCTCCGTTTCGGACACCTACAACCCAATCTAAACCAACTTCGTCAATCGCTTCCTGCATTGCTTTCGCAATATCTTTTGAAAGCGAACGGAGAGGCGTAATCCAGATCATTTGCAGGCCCTTTTTGTATTTTTCAGGATGGTTTAAAAAATTCGTGATTAAAGCTAAAAAGACGGAAAATGTTTTTCCGAAACCTGTAGGTGCAACAACCATTCCGCTATAACCGTTTTCAAACTTTTGCCATGTGTCAACTTGGAATTTGAAAGGGGAAATACCTTTGTCAGCCATCCATTGCTGAATGACTTTGAATCCGTTGGTATTTTCGAAATTACTCAAGTTATTATATTTTGGTTAACAAGATTGGGTAGTCTTATTAGAAAAAATTCATTAAAATTAATTTATTGTATTAGTTTTTTTATTTCCTCCAGATCATCAATTTCATCCACTGTTTTGTCTTTACGCCATCTCATAATTCTTGGAAAACGTAGTGCTACACCGCTTTTATGACGATTACTGAAACCTATTCCTTCAAAAGCAATTTCAAAAACCAACTCAGCTTTTACAGTTCGGACAGGTCCGAATTTTTCAATAGCATTTTTATTAACAAACTTGCTTACTTCCATTATTTCTTTGTCTGTCAAACCGGAATAAGCCTTTGCAATAGTTACCAAAGCATCACCATTTTTAACGGCAAAAGTGTAATCGGTGTAGTAGGCACTTCTCCGTCCACTGCCTTTTTGGGCATAAATCAGAACGGCATCGATAGTTAAAGGATTGATTTTCCACTTCCACCAATCACCTTTTTTACGTCCGGAATGGTATGGAGAATTTTTTTGTTTTAGCATTAAACCTTCACTGTTAATTTCTCTTGAGTTTTCCCTGATTTGGTTTAAATCTTCCCACCTTTCAAACTCAATTACTTTAGAAATTTTTATGTTTTCAGGGGTTTCATTTAATAATAATTCTTCCAGCATTGCCCGTCTTGCCGCAATTGGCTTTTCTCTTAAGTCATTATTTTCTAATTCCAGTAAATCATACGCAAAAACCTGAATCGGGATTTCCGAAAGCATTTTTTTAGTTAAAGTTTTTCTATTTAATCTTTTTTGTAATTCGTTAAAGTTTAATACCTTATCATCCTTTACCGCAAGTATTTCTCCATCTATTACGAAATTTCCATTCATTTTTTGAATAACATCTTTTATCTCAGGAAACTGTTCAGTGATCAGCTCTTCACCTCTCGACCAGATAAAAACTTCATCATTTCTTCTGATAATTTGTCCACGAATTCCGTCCCATTTGTATTCAATCAACCAGTCATTCGGAGCTCCAAGTTCTTTCAATTCTTTTTCTAACGGGTACGCCAGGCAGAAAGGATAAGGCTTTGAATTGTCAGGGTTAATTTTTTCCGCCGAAATCAACTCTTTAAATGAAATTTCATCAGGCTGCCATTTCCCCATTAAACTATGCATTAAAGTGCTTGATTCCTGTTCTGAGAATTTTGTTAATGCATTAATTAAGGTTTTATCAGAAACTCCAATTCTGAAACTTCCTCCTAATAATTTATTGAAAATCAATCGTTCCGTATAATCTAAACCATTCCATGAATTTAAAACAAATTCTTTTTTCTCAATGTCGATTTTATTTTTAAGATCAATAATATCATTCATCCACTGGGAAAGTGAGCGCTCAATTTTTTTCGCCGGAGGAGGTAAAATCAACGAAAGTGTTTCACCCAGATCTCCTACCGAAGAGTAGCTTTCCTGAAACAGCCAAAAAGGCAGCCCGGTAATCTCCAATGCCCATTCTTTCATGTAGTTGGTATTCACATTTCGTTTTGGCCTTTTCCCCGTAAAAAGGGCAATAAACCATACTTTATCTTCATCAGGCGCACGTTCCAGATAATCGATAATGGCGTCAATTTTAGCGTTGGTTTTATTCGTGCTTTCCAAGGCATTGATAAGTTCTGCAAAATGTTTCATTGCTCTGGATTTTCGATGATTTCTTTTTCTGTTTCTTCTTCATCTTCGCCGTACAAGGTTTCAACAACATCGGCTTTTATTCCGATTTCATTTAAATATTTAGAAAAAACTTCCGTTTGTCCGTGTGTAACGTGAACAATTTCCGCTTCAGTAGCTTTTATTGCTTGCAATAAACCGTTCCAGTCGGCATGATCACTCATAGCAAAACCTGCGTCTGCGCTCCGCCATCTTCTTGCCCCGCGAACCTGCATCCAGCCTGAGCAAATTGCCGTTGCGGCATTAGGAATTTTTTTGATTATATTGCTGTCGAGCAAAGCGGGAGGAACAATCACAATATCGTTTTGCAAATATTTCACACTTTCCTTAAAATCAGGAATTTCGTAATCGGGGAGCGTGATTCCAACAGTTTCGAAAGCTTCATTCAACTTACCAATAGAGTAGTGAACATGGATTTTCCCCAACCCTTCAACCGCCTTCATAATTCGTTGTGCCTTACCCAATGAATAACCGATAAACACTGAAGTTTTTTCATTTTCTTTATTTCTGAGCACCCAACTCTGAAGTTTTTTATTTAAATCTTCAACCTCCAGCCAATTATAAATAGGAAGCCCGAAAGTACTTTCTGTAACGAATTCATTACATTTTACCAACTCAAATGGCGTGCTCAGACCATCATTCTGAACTTTATAATCACCGGAAATCACACTTACATACCCTTTATATTCTAGCCGGATCTGCGCAGAACCGATGATATGTCCTGCCGGATGAAGCGAAACTTTTACTCCATTTATGTTTATCACTTCACCATATTCAACACTTTGACATTCAATATCTTCACTAATCCTTTGATGCAAAATCGGTTTTGTAAAATTATGGCAGAGATATTTTTTCATTCCCCAACGCGCATGATCTGCATGGCCATGGGTAATGACCGCCAAATCAACAGGTCGCCAAGGATCAATGTAAAATTTTCCTTGTGGACAGTAAATTCCTTTATTTGTGAATGTGATTAGTTTCAATGGTGTGAATTAATTTAACCTTAACAATTCAAAAATCTAACCAAATTATTATTAAATAAAAATATGATTTAAGTTATTCAACCATTGTCTTTACAGTTTTTGAAAATATTTCGACAGATTTCTCCATTTCATCGAAGTTTAAATCTCCAAATCCTAGACGCATTGCTGTGAGTTCTTTGTTTTGATAGAGTAAGGTTTTAGGGATGAAAAGATGGTTTTGCGCACAGTTTCTGGAAAGCTGCATCAGATTAATCGGAATCTGCCATTCAGTCCAGATAGCAAGTCCTCCGGAGGGTTTTTCAAAAGTTAAAAAATTTCCTAAATTTTCCTGAATCAGCTGAATAAAATAATCCCGTCTTTCCTGGTAAATTTTTACTGATTTTTTTAAATATCGGTTAATTTCTCCTTCCGCAATCATTTCGCCTAAAACATGCTCCATTAAAATATCTCCCTGCCGGTCAATGATCCCAAGATACTTTCGCATTTCGATCATCAGATTTTCCGGCGCAACAATAAATCCGGTACGAAATCCGGGCGCAAGAGATTTCCCGAAAGACCCGATATAAATTACCATACCGTTAGTATCCGCACTTGCAAGAGGAAGGATCGGACTTTTTTCATAGTGAAAATCATAATCGTAATCATCTTCCAAAATAATAAATCCGAATTCATTAGCAAGATTTAAAAGCTCCAATCTTCGTTGTGCGCTTAAAGTAACTGTTGTCGGATAATGGTGGTGCGGTGTAAGATACAGCATTCTGATTTTCTGCCTTTTACATATTTCCCTTACTTCATCTACATTGATTCCTTCGTTATCAATCGGAATCGTAATAATTTTCACACCCGCTTTCTGGAAAATCATATTGACAGAAAAATAACTCAAAGTTCCTATCAAGACCGTGTCGTCCTTAGAAAGCAGAATTTCGGAGACAATATAAATACTCATTTCAGTACTTCTGGTGATAAGAAGATTATCAATTGAAATAGGAAGTCCTCTTGATAAATTTAAATATTGCGAAAGATTCTTTTTAAAAAATTCACTCCCATCCTGATTGTAATGACCTATTTTATGAGCTTTCCTTTTTAGAATTGAACTGTAAATTCTTGAATGCTGATCAATCTGAGTTAATCGGATATCCGGAATACCATCGTTGAATACAAACTGGCAACTGGAATGTTCAAACGGATTATCAAGAATATTAGAAGTTTTAAATAAAAATCCGGTTGTTTTTGGATAATTTTTAAGGTTTATTTGATTTATATCATTAAAATCAACAGGTTTTTCTTCGTTTTTCCCGATGATAAAAGTTCCTTTATTCGGTAAACTTTCAACCCAGCCCTGGGCAAAAAGCTCGTCATAAACAGCAACAATTGTATTTCTGTGAACTTCTAAAAATTTGCTTAATAATCTGGTTCCGGGAAGCTTTGTACCGACAGGTAAAAACCCTCTCTGAATAGCATTAATCAGCTGATTCGTAATCTGCATATATATTGCAACATTAGAATTTCTGTCTATTTTGATAAAACTTTGATACGGAATTTCAACCGGACTATTCATGATATAAAAACTGGCACCATTGAACCATCCGGCAATATACTACTTTTGACTCAAAACAAAAAAGAATGGAATTCAACAATCTTTTAGAAAAAATCGTGCAGAATGGAGAGACTCATGCCAAATGGCTGAATACACTTTCCTTTATGGAAAATGCCGGAGCGAGGAAAATTTCTGCCTGTGAGCACCCTACAAAAGTCGATTTAATTCAACTGAAACATGCTGCAGAAGAACACCGTCATGCGTATTACTTAAAAAAGCAAATCCTGAAAATTAATCCGTCAATTTGCAAAAATTATGAAAATAATGAACTTTTGGCTCCGGTGGCAACAAGACAATATCTTCACTCTTTAGACATCAAAGCATGTAAATATCTTCAAAAAGCATTTCAACTCACAAAGGAAGAACTGAAATATGCGGCTTATCTTTTTGTTACTTATGCAATTGAGGTTCGGGCTGATGAATTATATCCTGTTTATCAGGAAATTCTCACCAAAACTTCTTCAAAAATCATGGTAAAATCAATTATTCTTGAGGAAGAAGGGCATTTGGAAGAGATGATCAACCAGCTTAATGAATTCTCAAAAAACTGGGAATCTCATGCTGAAATAATTCTAAATATTGAAAAAGAGCTTCACGAACAATGGATTAATGCCATTTCGGAACAAGTTTCAAAACTTAGATATGCTTAACAATTTTCACATTTTTGAGGACGCCTTAAAAAAAAGAAAAGAAAATGGAACCTTGAGGATTTTAAACCAAAAATCGGAAGGAATAGATTTTTTTTCTAATGATTATTTAGGATTAGCGAGAAATAAAAACTTGCAGAATTTATTGCTTAAAAATGTTTTGGAAAACCCACAATTGCTGTCCGGAAGTACCGGTTCAAGGCTGATAAGTGGAAATAGTACAGAGGCTGTTGAAACAGAAAATTTTATTGCAAAAGAGCATCAGTATGAAGCCGCTTTGCTTTTTCCGTCCGGATATAATGCTAATCTGGCTCTATTTTCAACGCTTCCTACCCGTCATGACACGATTGTTGTGGATGAGCAAATTCACCGCTCGGTTCATGATGCGTGCAAAATGTCTCATGCAAAAAAATTAAAGTTTAAGCATAACGATCCACAACATTTAGAAGATATTTTAAAAAAACAAAAAGGAAATTGTTACGTCGCGATTGAAAGCCTGTATTCGATGGATGGAGACATTGCTCCTATTAAGCAAATTGCTGAAATCGTAGAAAAATATAACGCTAACTTAATTGTAGATGAAGCACATGCTTTTGGGGTTTTTGGGTATGGTTTGGTTGATAAATTTCAGTTGAAAGACAAGGTTTTAGCAACAGTTGTCACTTATGGAAAAGCCCTCGGAACTCACGGAGCAGCAATTCTAACAAATAATATTGTAAAATCTTACTTAATCAATTTTGCCTCTCCTTTTATCTATACAACTTCAGCGCATGATTTTCTATGGATGAGTATAAAAACGGGATATCAGTTTTTAAATGACAACAAGCAATTATCCATCAAACTTCAGGAAAATATTAAAATTTTTCGTCAACAAGAATTAATAAGCCCTTCTTCTGAAAACAGTCCGGTTCAGGCGATTTTAATTCCAGATAATGACCGTTTGAGAATAATAAAGGAAACTTTATTGAATGAAGGATTTTTAATTTACGCAGTTTTTAGTCCGACCATAAAAGAAGGAACTGAAAGATTAAGGATTTGCCTTCATAGTTTCAATACAAAAAAGGAAATTGTAAATATTGCTAAAATTATTAAGGAACTGATCTAAAGATAATTCTAAAAATCCCATTAGTAGTGAATGAATATTTAAAATGAAAACAGAACTAGAAACGCAAAGCTGTGAACAGAAGATCCTCTTCGTAACCGGAATCGGGACTGAAGTTGGAAAAACTGTTTGTTCGGCAATCTTAACTGAATATTTTAAGGCTGATTATTGGAAACCCGTTCAGTCCGGGGATTTACATTTTTCCGATAGCATGAAAATTAAAAACTGGATTGGAGATAATGTCATTTGCCATCCGGAAAGATACCGGTTGCAACTTGCAGCTTCACCGCATCAATCAGCTTTGGAAGAAGGAGTTTTAATTGATTTAAATGAATTTAATCTTCCTGAAACCAGAAACAATTTAATCGTAGAAGGCGCAGGAGGCCTGATGGTTCCGCTTAATGACAATGATTTTATTATTGATCTTATTGAAAAGTTATCTATTCCTACAGCTTTGGTGGTAAGAAATTATTTGGGTTGCATTAATCATACCTTACTGTCAGCTTTAGCTTTATATCAAAGAAAAATAAAACTGGAATACTTAATTCTTAACGGAAATTTTCCGCCCGACACCGAAAGGATTATTTGTGAAAATATTCCACCGGAAACAAAGATTCTTAGAATTCCCGACCTTGAAAATATCACCAGGGAAAATATAAAACGTATTACAAACGAATTAAAAAAAATAAAATAATGGATAAAAAAAATCAGCTCAGAAACAATTGGACAAAAGAAGAAATCGAAGAAATCTACAATCTTCCGCTTCTTGAATTAATTTATAAAGCAGCTACAATCCACCGAGAATGGCACAATCCGGAAGAAATCCAGATGTCAACTTTATTATCCATAAAGACCGGTGGCTGCCCGGAAGACTGTTCATATTGCGGACAGGCTGCCCGCTATCATACCAACATCAAAGTTCAGGCTTTGCTTCCTACAGAACAGGTAATTGAGCATGCAAAAAAGGCCAAAGAAGGCGGATCATCGCGTTTCTGTATGGCTGCAGCATGGCGTGAAGTACGCAACAATCGCGACTTTGACAGAGTAATCGACATGGTAAAAGGTGTGAATGAACTGGGAATGGAGGTTTGCTGCACACTCGGAATGCTGACGGAAGAACAGGCAATGCGTCTTCAGGAAGCTGGTTTATACGCTTACAATCACAACCTTGATACATCGGAACAATATTATGAAGAAATTATTTCGACAAGGACTTTTGACAACAGAATTAATACCATCAATAACGTAAGAAAAGCAGGAATTACGGTTTGTTCAGGCGGAATTATCGGTCTTGGAGAAACTCACAGAGACAGAATTTCCATGCTTTTAACATTGGCAACCATGCCAAAACATCCTGAGTCCGTGCCTATCAACGCATTGGCAAGAGTAGAAGGAACACCGCTTGAAAACAACGAAAAAGTTGACACGTGGGAAATGGTAAGAATGATTGCCACGGCAAGAATAGTAATGCCTTCGTCAATGGTTCGCCTGAGCGCAGGAAGAATTGAAATGACTGAATTTGAGCAGGGTTGGTGCTTCATGGCAGGGGCAAATTCCATTTTTACGGGGGAAAGAGAAACGCTGTTGGTAACGCCAAATCCGGGCGTTTCAGAAGACATGCAGATGTTGCAAACATTAGGATTAAAACCAATGAAAAGAGAAATGGAAAAAGTCACAAATTGTGAGTTATAAGCTATAATTTTTGTCAGCAAACTAACTTCTAATTTCTAACCTCTAATTTCTAAAAATGAATTTAAAGCAACGCGACAAGGCCGTCAACTGGCATCCCTATACCCAGATGAAAACCGCCGCGGACGCCATTCCTATTGTGAAAGGAAAAGGTGTGTATCTTTTTGATGATGAAGGAAAAAAATACATTGACGCTGTTTCTTCGTGGTGGGTGACACTTCACGGTCATGCCCATCCTTACATCGCACAGCGGGTTTCGGAGCAGCTGAATACTTTAGAACAGGTTATTTTTGCAGGGTTTACACATGAACCTGCAATACAACTTTCAGAGAATTTATTAAACCTTTTACCCGAAAATCAAGAAAAAGTTTTTTATTCGGATAATGGTTCTACGGCAGTGGAAGTTGCTTTGAAAATGTGCATTCAGCATGCTTACAATCAGGGGAAAGAAAAAACAAAAATTTTAGCTTTTAAAAATGCTTATCACGGTGATACTTTTGGCGCGATGTCTGTGAGCGGAAGAAGCATCTGGACGAAGCCCTTCGGAGAAATGCTTTTCGAAGTCATTTTTATTGATATTCCAAATGTCGGAAATCTTGAAAATTTAAAAAGCCAGATTAAAAGTTATAAAGAAGATATTGCCTGCTTCATCTATGAACCTTTAATTCAAGGTGCGGCAGGAATGTTGATGCACAAACCGGAAGACTTATCAGAATTAATGAAATTTTGCAAAACACAAAATATTTTACTTGTTCAGGATGAAGTTTTTACAGGCTTTGGAAGAACAGGAAAACTATTTGCAGCTGATTTTTTATCGGAAAAACCGGATATTATGTGTTTTTCAAAAGGTCTGACCGGCGGAACAATGCCGATGGGAATTACAACTTGTTCTCAGGAGATTTTCAATGCTTTTTTGTCTGAAGATAAGTATAAGACTCTATTTCACGGGCATTCATTTACTGCAAATCCTTTGGCTTGTACTGCTGCTTTGGCGAGTATGGAGCTTTTGTTAAAAAAGGAAACCTTGGAAAATATTAATTTAATCAGTGATAAACATTTAAAATTTTCTGAAATTTTAAATCAGCATTCTCAGGTTGAAAATGTCCGCCATATCGGGACAATTTTAGCATGGGACTATAAAACGGATGATGGAACTTCCTATTTTAATGATATTGGAAAAGCTTTGTATGAAGAGTTTTTAAGCAGGGGAATCGTTATGCGTCCTTTAGGAAATGTCATGTATCTGGTTCCGCCTTATTGCATAACTTCGGAAGAGCTGGATTTTATTTATAGAAATATACTGGATGTTTTAGATAAGTTTAAAATTTAATTATCCTAAAAAAAGTTCGTATTCAATTGATTTACTAACTTTTTCATTTCAAGCGTTGGCTTGCTTTTTGGATCTCGGAAAGTAAATAATATTCTATGTTATCGGCTTTTCTATTAAAACTTGACTGGAAAGAACTTCTGATGGGCCACGAAGAATGGTCATTTCTTCTCGAAATCATTTTACGGACCGTTATCATGTTTCTCACCATTATCATTGGACTTCGGGTGCTGGGTAAAAGGGGAGTGAAGCAGTTGTCCCTTTTCGAATTGGTTGTTATTATCGGTCTTGGTTCCGCGGCTGGAGATCCTATGTTTAATAAAGATGTGGGAATTGTTTCATCGATTATCGTCTTTATGGTGATTATTTTTCTGTACACCCTTGTTACTTATTTCATAGGAAGAAGCAAAACTTTTGAAAAATTAGTGGAAGGAAAGTCAATTTGTCTGATTGAAAACGGAGAGTTTTCCATTGAAAATTTTAAGAAGGAAAACCTTGGAAGCGATGAATTTTTTGCAGAATTAAGATTAAAAGGTATATCACAATTGGGCCAGATCGAAAAAGCTATTGAAGAAATTTCAGGAGAAATCAGTGTTTTTTATTTTGAAGATGAAAAAGTGAAATATGGTCTTCCCATTATGCCGGATTCATTGGAGCATCCGTTGAAAAATATTATACAGCCAGGCTATTATTCATGTACATTTTGCGGTTATACAGAAGAAAAACAAGCAGGTAGTACAATAAATTGTATAAAATGTAAAAAAGATGAATGGATCCCAGCCAGCAATAAAAAACGTATCACTTAAAATAAAAAGGCTCCAAAAGAGGAGCCTAAAAAAACACAAATGATGAAAAAAAATTATTTCGATTCGCAAATATAGTAAAAATGTAGTTATGTAAAACATAGTACATAATAAATATTTATAAAATCTATTCAGATTACGAATTATCCTGCGTTAATTCTTTGGGAAGTAGTAAAAACGCCTAAAGCCAGTAAAGCTAAAACTCCTACTGCCAGATATTTAGCCGCATTCTCAACTTCTTTTGAAAGTTCTTGCTTCCCCGATCTTTTTCCTAAAAAGGGTGATAATATATTCTTTACTTTCATATATAAATTACAGCAAATTTCAAACCATATTCTTTTTATATAATTGATATTATTACTGATTTTCAACTGTTTGTATCTATATTTCAAGTTATGATTATAATCATAAGTATTATATGCAAAGCTTACTAGATTTGAACAAACACAATAATCCATATTTCAAGTTTTAAAAAGTTTTATTCCCCTCACACAAAGAGGGGTTTATTATTTATCTTTTCCACACAATTTCTTGCAGTTCATTATTCAATTCTTAATGTAAAAGTTGATCTAAAATCATATTTTTATCAATTAAAAGTATATTTTTAGAGTTAGTTTAAGTTTATTTAATATTATTCAGCAAAAAATATATTCTTTAATTTTACTTCAAACAATTACAACTATGAAAAAAATTTTATTGCCATTGTCTCTTTTGTTGGGATTTTCCGCATTTTCGCAAGAGGCAAAAACTGATGCACCTGCCATTGATTCTACAAAAGCATGGAGCATTCAGGGACAAAACACGTTAATGCTCAATCAGGCTGCGTTTTCAAACTGGGTAGGCGGTGGCGCCAATAATGTGGGCTGGCTTGCCGGAGTCAATTACAACCTTACTTATGAGAAAGGAAAAGATCTTTGGGAAAACATCATCATCCTTGGGTATGGCCAAAATAATACAAAAGGCGTAGGGACAAGAAAAACGCAGGACGTCATCAATCTTTCCACGAACTATGGAAGAGAATTTGCGAAACACTGGTACATTTCCGGAGGCGCAAGCTTACAAACGCAGTTTGCAGCGGGTTACGAAGACGGAAACAATCCGGAGGCGGCAAAAATATCCAATTTTATGGCTCCCGGCTACGTAAATATCGGGGCTGGTGTTACATACAGACCGAATGATAATCTCACTGTGACTTTACGTCCGGCCAACGCAAGATGGACTTTCGTTCTGGATGACGACCTTCAACGTGCGGGAATTTATGGCTTGAAAAATGACGGAGATTCTTCACTTTTCCAGTTCGGTTTTTTGGGAACTGCTATGTATAAACTGAAAATCATGGAAAATATTACACTTACCAATACTGGTTCTGTTTTTTCAAATTATCTTGATCATCCGGAAAGGCTTGTGCTTTCTTATAGTGGGATTTTAAATATGAAAATTAATAAATTTATTTCTACCAATATTACATTAGACCTGCTTTATGATCACAACCAGATCAGAAGAACCCAGCTAAAACAAACTTTGGGAGTAGGTTTTGCCTATAATATTGAAAACGGTAAAAAACGTTCTGAAAATAAAAGCAACCAATCCTGGCTGAAATAATGTAAAAATTTAACTTATAAAAAAAAGACCAGCACTGAAGTTGGTCTTTTATTTAATAAGAATAATGTTTTATTTACTTTTACAATTAATACTATTTACTTGTATCCCTTTTCGGCTGAAGAATTAGTCTGATCGAAGGATTATTCGTAATAAATAACCGCAGCCAATCCAGAGCAAGGCGAACCTTATTTCTGAAACCCACCAGCGGAATAATATGGATGAACAGCCACGTCAGCCATGCCAGAAAACCTTTAAATGAAAACTTAGGAAGATCCACAACAGCATTGAATTTCGAAATAATGGCCATGCTTCCTTTATTGTTATATTTAAAAGGATTAAGAACTTTTCCATCTTCAATACGCTTCAGGTTTTTCCCGAAATTTTTAGCTTGCTGAATCGCAACCTGCGCCAGCTGTGGATGACCTTTAGGATATTCCTCTTCTGTAAGTTGTAAAGCAATATCGCCCAAAGCATAAATATTTTTCATTCCCTGCACTTTATTATAAGCATCTACCAATAATCTTCTGCCTTTTCCCACACTTTCTTCAGGAATCCCGGGCACTTCACGGCCAATCACTCCGGAAGTCCAGATCAGCGTTTCCGTTTCTATAACCTTTCCGTCAGCCAAAATCACTTTATTATCAACATAATCTTTTACAGCTACATTGAGGATAATCTTTACTCCAAGCTTTTTTAATTGTTCGTAGGCGGCCTGCTGAGCCACTTTACTCATCGGGGAAAGCAGTGATGGCAACGCATCGATAAGGTATAAATTTGAGAATCTTAATTTTATTTCAGGATATTCTTTTTCTGCAATATATTTCCCCATTTCCGCAATCATTCCGGCCAGTTCCACACCAGTGGGACCACCTCCGGCAATGACAATATTCTGTAATTTCTGCGCTTCTTTTGTTTCCTTATTTCTTGCCGCTTCTTCAAGGGTCAACAGCATATAATTTTTTAGATAAAGTGCTTCATCAATACTTTTCATCGGTATTGCACATCGTTTAACGTTTTCCATTCCGAAGAAATTGGTTTCCGTTCCCATCGCCAGAGCCAGATAATCATAATGAATATCTCCAGTATCAGTTTCAATGAAATTGCTTTCAGGATGTACTTGGACAAGACTTCCCATATGAAAATTCACATTTTTATAATTTGAAAATAATTTCCGGAAAGGATAGCTGATATTTGAAGCTTCAATAAATGAAGTGGCAACCTGATAAATAAGCGGTGGAAAAAAGTGATAATTGTTCTTATCAACCAGAGTAATCCGAAATCTATTGTCGTTTACAAGAGATTTTACAAGGTTGATTCCCGCAAAACCTCCGCCTACGATGACGATATGTTTTTTCATATTGAATAGTATTGAAGTGGTAGTAAATCTCTTCAATAATAAAGCCAAAGGACATTGTTATGATATTAAATTTGCTTTAAAATAAGGTTTAAATTAATATTAATTCTTAAAATTTAAGATTTAACGAATATAATATCAGATGTAAATTAAAATTTCCATTCGAAGCTCTGCACGATGTTTGTACTTCATACAAAACCAAAATCTTAAATATTATAAATATGAAAGCAGACATTTTAACGGAAAAGCACAGATTAGGGTTGGGTGGAGTAGCCATCGGAACCGCTTTTGAAGCCCTTACTGACGGAGAATCTTATGAAGTTCTACAGAAAGCATGGGATTTGGGAATAAGATATTACGACACATCGCCATGGTATGGGCTGACGAAAAGTGAAAGAAGATTCGGGAATTTTCTTCATGGCCAGAACAGGGACGAATTTGTGCTCTCAACAAAAGTCGGAAGGCTGTTTGTAGAAGTTCCGGAATCTGAAGTTCCGCCAACAATGTGGCAGGCTCCTTTAAATTTTGATTTTGAACACAATTACACCGCCGATGCCATAAAAAGGTCTATAGAAGACAGTCTGGAAAGAACCCGCCTAAATCATATTGACATTGTTTATATTCACGATTTGTCTGAAGATCAGGTGGGCGATCGTTATCCATATTTCCTGAAACAGGCCAGGGAAGGGGCTTTCAAGGTTTTATCAGAATTGAGGGACCAGAAAGTAATCAAAGCCTGGGGAATGGGTGTCAACAAGATTGAGCCTATACTGGACTGTCTTGATTCTGCTGATCCGGACATTTGTCTTTCGGCGACACAATATTCTATTCTAGACCATGAAGATGCGGTTGACAGGCTGCTTCCTGCGGTAAAAAAAGCAGGGGTGAAATTAGTTTCCGGAGCAGGATATAATTCAGGATTTATTGCAGGAAGAGATCGCTATAATTATGTAAAAGTTATCCCAAAAGGAATGACCGAAAAACGTGATAAGATCAATGAAATTGCTAAAAGATACAATACAACCGCTGTTCATGCCGCACTTCAGTTTGTTTTGGCTGCAGATGAATTTGTGTCAATCATTCCCGGTGCAAGCAGGCCGGAACAAGTGGAAGATAATGTAAAAGCTTTAAATGAAAAAATTCCTACAGATTTCTGGAATGAATTAAAATCAGAAGGCTTGATCTATGAAAAAGCACAAATCCCCAATTAAAAAAATTATACTAAATAAACTAAACCTCTCAATTCCGGGAGGTTTTTTATTTACCTTAATTTAAATCTCTTTACTCTTTACTCTTTACTCTTTATTCTTTAAAATAAAATCTTTAACGTAATTCTGTGCTAGTATTCCGCTAAAATGGATTAAAGTTTCAACTGCTTTCCGAAATAACTTTGCCTTAATAAAATTTAAAAAATTAAAATAATGGCAAAAACAGTTTTTATTACAGGAGCCTCAAGAGGTTTTGGTAAATTATGGGCAGAAGCATTTTTAAAAAGAGGGGATAAAGTCGCCGCATCTGCGAGAAATATTGCTGCATTGGATGATCTTGTGGAAAAATACGGTGACAATATCCTGCCCGTTGCATTGGATGTAACCCAAAAAGAAGAGGTAAAAAAAGCAGTAGAAAAAATTAAGAATCACTTCGGAGGCATTGATATCCTGATCAACAATGCCGGTTATGGGCTTTTTGGAACTGTGGAAGAAACTACAGAAGAACAGGCGAGGGCTCAGATGGAGACCAACTTTTTCGGGTTGTTGTGGGTAACCCAAGCAGTACTTCCCATCATGAGAGCTCAAAAAAACGGACATATCATTCAGGTTTCCAGCTTTTTAGGTTTAACAACATTGCCGATGCTTGGTTTATACAATGCTTCAAAATTTGCGGTGGAAGGCTTAAGTGAAACTATTGCATCAGAAGTCGCACATTTAGGAATAAAATTCACTTTGATAGAACCGAACGGTTATTCTACAGAATGGTCGGGAAGCTCCGCAGTTCAGACGACCTCGGATATTACAGACTACAATCCGGTTCGGGAAGGCTTTGCAGAAACAGGAAATAACGGAGATATCTGGGGAGATCCGGAAGCAACTGTGGAGCCTATTTTAAAAATTGCAGATAGTGAAAATCCTCCGTTAAGACTATTACTGGGAAAGGTTGCTTATCAATTTATGAACGAAGTTTATACCAACCGTTTAAAAGATATCGAAGAATGGAAAGAGGTGAGTATCGCTGCTCATGGTCATTAATATTTAGTATAGATTTTAATCATAATATTTTGAACTTAAAGTAAATTATATCAACTAATTTTAAGCTTTAAATTAAATTTAAAAATTCTCATGAAACATTATAAAACCATTACCGAACTTCATGCAGGAAATTTCTGGGAAGCGCCTCAGCATCCTCTTTTCAGTATGGTTGGCTGTCTTTCCGAATGTACGTTGGGAAATCAGGAATTTACTACTGATTCTTATATTATTGCTTTTAAAAAGATAAAATCCGGGATTTTCATGTACGGAAGAATGCCTTATGATCATGACAATGGATGTATGTTTTTCACCAAACCACGACAAGTCATTGAAATGAGAGATCTTGAAGTAGAAGAAAATGGTTTTATGCTGATGATAGATCCTGATTATCTAAACGGCCATGAACTTTTCAAAACTATAGATCAGTACGGCTTTTTTGATTATGAAGTGACAGAAGCGATTCATTTGTCGCCAAAAGAAGAGCAGATTATTCGGGAGCTTCATGAAAAAATCTACAATGAATACTTCAATAATCCTGATGAATACAGCCGTGAAATTATTCTGAGCCATGTTTCATCAATTTTAAAGTATTCCCAGCGTTTCTACAAAAGACAGTTTATAGACCGGGCACAGGTAACAGGAAAAACTACATCGAAATTTAATGATGTATTAAAAAAATACATTACCGAAGGTTTCCTTGAAAAAAAGGGACTTCCAAATGTAAGCTATATTGCTGATAAGCTGGCAATTTCACCTCGTTACTTAAGTGATCTATTGAAACAGGAATCCGGAAAGACCGCCATTGAGCTGATTCATATTTTTTTAATTTCCGAAGCGAAAAATCTATTGAAAATTGGAGAGAAAGGCGTGGCAGAAATAGCTTATGAACTGGGATTTGAGAACGCTTCTTATTTCACACGTCTATTCAAAAAGCAAACAGGAATGAAGCCGATGGAATTCAGAAAATCAGATTTAAATTAAGTTTAAAATTTTAGCTTAACTATAAGTTTTATAGAATTTTGAGACAAAAAAAACTGGAAATTAAGAATTTATGTCTTCCCATTTCCAGTTTTTATTTTTCAGTTTTTTAACATTAATCTAATGGTCTTCTACCTGTAATAATATTATAAAGAATTACAATAATGGCAATTACCAGTAATACGTGGACTAGGTAACCAGTGTCCATTCCCGGAACAATTCCTAACATTCCTAAAAGCCAAACGACGATACAAATGACTGCGACTAACCATAATATACTTCTCATGACTAAAAAATTTTAATGTTATTTGAGTAACATAATACACATATTGTGCCTTTTTAGCTAAAACAATTTTAAAATTATTGTTATAAACATATTTTTTAGTAAAAAATTCAGTTGCAGTTCATAAAAATTATAGAAGACCAAAATGAATCAAAGCCCTTTCAATTCCGTGATTATCAACTTCTTCCGTAATATAATCTGCAATTTCTTTTACATTCTCATTGGCATTTCCCATAGCCACTCCGATTTTTGTAAATTTTAACATAGAAATATCATTTCCACCATCTCCAAAAGACATCGTTTCGGAAATATCAATTCCAAAATAACCGCAAAAAGCCTCAACACCCACTTTTTTACTGATACCTCCCGGGTTCACGTCTGCAAAAAGAGGCGTCCATCTCGAAGCCGTGCTGTTGGGCATTACAGTTTGCATAAATTCCTGTTCTGCATCGGGACCGAGAAAAATATTAGCCTGAAGCACATTATGAATATCAATATTTTCTTTATCATGAATTGGGGGAACGGGAAGGTTTACGTGTGCATACATTCCTACAACTTCGGGAGTTGCATCATTAATTTCAACCTTATCTTCATACATCAGCGAATAACTTAAAGGTGTATTCTCAGCATAATTAATTAAATTCTGAATATCATTCGGATCAATTATTTTTTTGGATAAAATTTCACCTGTTGTTGTAGCACA
Organism: Chryseobacterium sp. IHB B 17019; assembly: GCF_001456155.1. NCBI lineage: Bacteria > Pseudomonadati > Bacteroidota > Flavobacteriia > Flavobacteriales > Weeksellaceae > Chryseobacterium > Chryseobacterium sp. IHB B 17019. Next base: position 1,623,555 of record NZ_CP013293.1, read on the forward strand.
ATATCCGCCATTAAATGTGATAAAACCATCAAATTCTATATGCGAAATGTGGGCTAGGGTATTGATAGAACGCCCTGTCGCAACAATAACTTTAATTCCGTTCCGGCGAAGACTTTCAATTGCTTTTTGTGTAGAATTGGGGATTTTATTGGTTTTAAAGCTGATTAACGTTCCGTCAATATCGAAAAATACAGCTTTTATTTTAGAAGAATTTTGAATATCCATCATTTAATTTTTGAATAAATTATTTTACAAAAATACAATTTTAATATTTTGGTTAATGGTTTAAGCATTGTTAAATTTTATTTAAAAAAGTAGGTATAATTCTTGTACAGTTTTTTGCACACCATAAATATTTTATCATGAAAAACGAACAAGAAGTATCAGTATTAAACGATCTGCTACACATCACCAATGACAGAATTGAAGGATTTTCAAAGGTGGAAGAAAAAATCTGGGAAAATTATCCCGATGTAAAACCTGAATATGCCAAAATGGTTTCCTTATCAAAAGTCATGAAAAATGAACTCATTAACCTTATCAATGAAGATGGAGGAGAGGCTGAGGATTCGCCATCGGTTGCAGGAGCCCTTCACAGAACATGGATTGATATAAAAAACTCTTTTACGATAGGAAATGCGGAAGAATCTACACTCGGAAATGTGGTTTTTGGGGAAAAAGCAGCGATAGAAGCCTATCAAAATGCTATAGACAGCGGAAAACTGACCGAAAAGAGCTTACCAATAGTTTCTGAACATTTAAAAAATATTAAAGATTCTTATAATCAATTTAAAGGAATCAGTGAATATAAGGATAGAGAGTAAATTTTTTCTAAATTAACTGTAAAATAAAAAAGAGATCCAGTACGGATCTCTTTCTATTTGATTCTAACAGTAATAATTACATTGCTTTGCTGTTAAGATTTGTATCAGCTACTTTTGTAAGAAGCTCATCACATTTTTTCTCTTCGGCAAGCGTTTGAAGAAGGTGTTTTACACATTCATCTTCTTTTAAAACTTTTGCAAAAGCAGCCAGTGTTCCGTAAGTTGCAATTTCATAATGCTCCACTTTTTGTGCGGCAGCTATAATCCCTGCATCTCGCACTGCGCCGGGTTCTGTTTCCTCCATAATGCTTTTACCTTCATCCAACAATCCCTGCATGGCATCACATTTTTTTGCCTGGGCTTTTTTACCTAACGCACTAAAACACGCTTCCAGTCTTTCAACATGGGTCTTTGTTTCTGCAATGTGTTTTTCAATACCGGCCTTCAGTTTTTCATCGGTAGCATTTTTCATCATGGCCGGCAAAGCTTTTACCAATGCCTTTTCAGCCCAATAGATATCTTTTAAGGAATCTTCAAAAAGATCTTTCAATTCTTTGGCAGCACCTTTTTTAGCCGGGGTTTTCGATGCAGTTTTGGATGCAGTTTTAGAAGTTGTTGTTGTTTTTGCGGTCGTTTTTTTGGTTGCTGTTTTAGTTTCCATAATAAATATATTTTAGTGATTATTTTGATTGTGAATTAATCTGCAACTATGAGACCATCTTTTATGAAAATAATTTTTTATGCATAAATGTGGTATCATTAAAATAATTGTAATAATTGTTTACCAGTTTGTATGAATAGAGAAATTGTTTTAATAATTTTATATCAATATAGATAAAGGAGTATGAAAACAAGTGCCGGTATTTTATTGTTTAAAAGAGAAAAAAATACTATTTTCTATTTTTTGGTTCATCCGGGCGGACCGTTCTGGAAAAACAAGCATTCCGGGACATGGTCAATACCAAAAGGAGAGCCTTTACCTAATGAAAATTTATTGGAAAGAGCACTCATCGAATTTAAGGAAGAAACCGGAAAAGCAATAACCGGAGAATTTATTGAGCTTAATCCTGTAAAGCAAAAAGGAGGAAAAACCGTTTATGCATGGGCTGTAGAAGGAAGTCTAGACCTTTGTTGGACTTACCAGCAATACCATAAAGATAAACTGGCCACCAAAATCCGACAAAATGATCGAAATACCTGAAGTAGACGAATGGGAATGGTTTGATTCTGATGAAGCAAAAAATCGAATAAATCCAGCACAGGTAAGTTTTATTATAGAATTGGAAGAATTGTTGGAACAAAAATAATTTCGGTTTAAATTTCTAAAGGTTTTAATGTTTGTATGGAATTAATTTCTTGAAATTAAATTAATCCCAGTTTAAATTTCTAATAGAGTTTGATCAATATTTGGAAGTTCGAAACTAAAATTGACTTAAAGATGTTTCTAATAACAAATTTAGTTGAAAGGATATTTTTAATAAACCTGAAAAATTTACAATTTAACTAATACACTGTGTAATTTGTTCATATTAATATAATGATTAAAAGAAAAACTAGAAATAGTAATCATTTCTAAACATTTTCCTATTTAACAAATTTTATTTCTGTTCATGTTTGATGTTCATATTTGTCAAAAAAAATTCTGTAAAAATAATCACCTAAAATATGCTATTAAGTTTAAATAGATAAAAAAATCTAAAATAATATAACTATTTCATATAAATAAAAAGTATTAGAATTTGGTCGGTTTCATGTACTTTCTTTGAAAACTACTTGACAACTCTTTTTTATTTCCTTTTCAGTACATTTTCGTTGTACACAAAAACAAATTACACTATTTTTGAAATAAATGAGTAAAATGTACTTATGTTAATTGGATATGCAAGAGTAAGCAAGTTTGAGCAAAATCTTGATTTACAAACTGATGCTTTAAAGAGTTTAGGAATTGAAAAAATTTTTATTGACAAAGTTAGTGGTGTTAAATCAGAAAAGCCGCAGCTTAACGATTTATTAAATTTCGTACGAAAAGGGGATACTTTAACCGTGTGGAGATTAGACAGGATCGGTAGGACTACAGTTGGACTAATCCAGTTTGTGACAGAACTGAATGAAAAAGGAATACATTTTAAATCTATTTCGGAAAACATTGATACAAGTTCGGCAAGTGGCAAATTAATTTTCCAGATTTTCTGTGTTTTGGCAGAGCATGAAAGAAATGTTTTGATTGAAAGAACAAATGCTGGATTGAAGTCTGCGAGGGCCAGAGGTAAAAAGGGAGGCAGACCAAAAGGAATGACCGAAAAATATAAAAAGATTGCACCTTTAGTAAAGAGCTCCTATGAAAGTAAGAATGTTCCAATTGAGGAAATTATGAATGCTTTTAATATTGGAAGTAAAGCAACTTTTTATAAAATAGTTAAAAGTTAGTATAATATACGCTAATAGATTGCGCAGTAAGAATATATCTTTGAGCATATCTGTAAAAATTTAATATGAATGTCTTTAATAACGAAATAGAAATCTTTAAAACTGAAGTCCATAACATCTATAAAGCTTATCGCTTTTCTCATTTCGGATTGTATAATTTGAGAAGTGTTTTTAATGATTACAAAAAGAAAAACAATATTGAGAATTTTAAAATTGTAGATCAGGAATGTAATATTGAGATAAAGTTTTCTGAGCTAGATATGGAGGAAGCAAAAGAGCACGGATTTTATCAAATGATAATGGCGGGTAATACAATAGTAATGATTTATAATTTATGGGAAGATAATTACCGGACAATATTTGCTAAATGCTTAGGTTATACAAATAAAACTGACCTAAAAAATAACCTATTTGGAGATTTGGGGAAAATTAGAAATGCAATCGTACATAATCACTATAAACGTACTTCAGATATTGATAAGCTTGAAATATTAGGATTTTTATTTCCAAAATGATAGATTTATTTTGGATAGTTTTGCTGTCCATGATATATACGTAAATGCATTGAAAGCTTTGGAGTTAATGAAACAACCATCAGCAAATTAAAATAAATAACCTATAAATAATATCAAAAAACGATTAAATCTGATGAAAAAATTAATAACCTTTATCTTTATTTTGATAGCACACATTTTATATGCTCAAACTACGTCTGAAGCACCTGCTCAAAATATTTCTCCTGATAACAATGTAGTGTATAGGCTTTTTTCTACACGAAATATGTACACATTTATTAAATTAGATACAAGGAACGGTCAAGTGTGGCAAGTTCAGTGGGACACAAAAAGCAATCAATTAGAAACTTCTTTATCTTTAGTATACCTTGTTTCTGAGGAAGATGAAAAAAATGGTAGGTTTTTTCTTTATCCAACGACTAACATGTATAATTTTATACTAATTGACCAAATTGATGGTCGAGTATGGCAAGTTCAATGGTCTAACAATGCTAAGGAGAGAATGGTTGTCCCTATTAATTGTCAAATATTAAACACAAGCAAAGCTATAATAGAACTTATTCCAGAGAATGAGGTGGAAAAATCATTATTAAGTAAAATGGATGAAGACAATCCAAATGATTTTACACTTCACTATCATTATGAAAAAGGAATAAAATCTATTAATAATTATGCAGAATTATTATTTGTAGAGTATCAAAAGTTTCCGACTGTAGCCATTATTACATACGATATAACCAAGGGTATAGGAGGTTGAATTTTCAAAAAGTAAGACGAAGGATTAAACTAAAAAACGATGAAAAAACCATGAATGAGCAAAATCACGAAGCTGTAAATATCGATTTATCTAACGATGTAATTTATCTTTGGGAGGAAAATGATGAATCAAAATACTCAGAATTAAAAAAAGAGCTACAATATTCGGAAGATCTAGTTACTTTTTTAAGTAGATATCAAAAAGAAAGATGGGTAGCTGATTCTATTAACGATATTGATATAACTGAAAATCCTAATGAATTACATATTGATTACACTATAAAATTTTTTAATGGTTGTAGAGATTTGGATTCAGAGAATGACGATTTTATAGTTGTCAATTATAAAATCAATTTAGAATCCTTTGAAATCGAAATAATTGGAAAACCAATTCCTGAAGAGCGTTCTACATTTGAAGAATTTTAATAATAATCTCAAAAAAAGATTTTCAAATGAAAAAGATACTTTTACTTTCAATTCTATGCACATATTTTTCTCTTATAGCTCAAAAGAAAAAAACTAATGAAAATGTTGAGTTTGGATGCTATCTTCCAACAGGTGAAAAATGCAATGTTGGAAGTCTTAAAAATCTTACAGTTGGAGAAATAAATAAAAAATTCGAGAAATCAGGAAGAATTTGGAATGCATATTTACCGGAAGATAAAGTAGATATAAGCTTTAAATCCTTTACAATGAAACCTCTTTTCATATTAACTTTAAATAATCAATCATTTTCGTCTGATAAAATCCAAGAGCTAATAAGCAAGGTCAATGAGGATAACTCTAGTTATGTTTATTATTTCGGTAAAAATATTTTTAATGAGCATCATTGGGGTGTAAAAGCAGATCTCAAACGATTTATTCTAAAAAAAATTTTAGATCAACAATTTCTTTTTGATACTTTAGGTTTTCCTAATGAGGTTAAAGATTCTTTGTTTGATGGAAATCCAGTAAAATGTTTTGTATATAAAGAGGTCGGTGTTAGGATATATTTTTCAGAAGGATTAGCAATTGGATTTGACGAAATAGACAAATAATAATCTCAAAAAACGATATTATTGAAAATAATAATTTTAATAAAAAATGGAGGCAAAAAAAATTCTTAAATCAATTTATGTTGACTTACCATATGACAAAAATGTTGACCTTAAAGATGACATACTGATTTGGATTGACAACTTTGGGGCAGAAAATTCTGTTTCAATTAAGGACATTGCATATGAGGAAAATAAAATTGCGTGGTGGCAATGCAACTCTGCTGGTCTTGATTTAGTGTTTTTAAAATTAAATCCTAAAATATTAATTACTTGGGAAATTCCATTAAACACAATGGGACAATCTTCTTTGGGATGCAGCAATATATTCTTTTATAAAAATTATCTTATTGTCAAATATCATGATAAACACTCTGACAGGATTTTTTTCTTTAACACTAATAATCTGAAGATTGAAGAAATACTGACAACATCATGTCATTGGAAAAAAATAAAACTTATGGATAACAGACTGTACATCTGGAATATTAGGGGAGAGGAATGTTTAGAAGTAACAATATTTGAAAATAATTTAGAAAGAACAATAACCAGTTTAATAGATCTAAATAAAAAGGGAATTGTTTTAGAAAATTAGTATGAAACTAAGGATTTCAAAGTGTGTGGGAAGTGCAAAGTTCAATGGTAGTATTCGAATGGAATTTCGTATTGTCTCCAATTCCCATATTAAAGTCACAATACTTTACCAAAAATTACTACTCACAAATATAACGGATCTCAAAAAACGATTGATAGTGGTAGATTAGCAAATATTGAAATAAAAAAGAGGCGACACTCGCCCCTTTCTGCTAATTAAGGATTGCCAAGACCAACTTAATTAAGACTGCAAGCCTTATACAACTTTCTACAATTGTAGAGAATAAGCTCTGGGCTTTTTGAGCTTTTCTATGTTTTTTTGACATTTCTCTGGTGTGTTCGATTAGACCAACACCTATGAGAGGTTCTTGGACATCTAGGTTGACCTGGAAATGACGAAAGGGTCAAAGCTTAGCCTTTTAAAGGGCATTAAAGCCTAGTTATAACACTGAAGTTATTAAGCCTATCGATGGAGTGTCCCACACATAAACATATAAAGGCAAATTTCAATCCAATCAATTAATATAGTTTTATGTCAGCTTAGGAGATATGAAATGGAAAAATTTAATGCCAATTTGACACATAATACGAAACAATCTGTGTAAAAACTATCGCTGACAGAATATAACCAAAACCGAGCTTAAATGATTAATAAATGTTAATCTTCATAAAATTATTTTGATTGATATTTGGACAATATGTAATATTTATCAGTTCACAACATGTAAAAAAATATACATATATTTAATTCTAATACTCTCAAAAAACGATACATTAGCTCAGAAATAGCAAATAAACTTATAATATGGACTCACGAAGAATAGAAAAAATTTTATTAGGTGCGCTTATAATGACGGTAATTATATTTCTAATGGAAATTAACTTCTATGATGATACTAATTACGCGGCAAGTAAATTAAACGAAATATTGTTCTGGTCATTTATCAGAGGTCTAGTAATCTCTGGAAGTGTTAATATAGCAAAGCATTATTTTTCAAAATTAAAAGATAAATAATACTGCATTTGCAATCTCATAAAACGATGAAAAAACTTTTATTTCTCCTCTTACTTTTTCCAGGAATTACTTTTGCACAGGATGAATGGGAATATGTAGCAACAACAAATTCTGAAGACAATTACTTTATAAAAGATATTATTAAAGAAGATAATTATAGAAGACTTTCTGTCTGGGTTAAAATACAAAAATTTGATAAAAAGGAAAATTTTAAGGGACAGAAATATTATAGACCTTCAGATCGTGTTCTTACAAAATGGACTATGGATTGCCAAAATAAAACTAGCAAAACACAAACATTGGTTGTTTATGATTTAAAAGGCAACGTTAGACAATCTTCTAACGGTCCTTTTGAAGAAAGCTACATCATTCCCAATTCTATTGCAGAAAAAATTATGTCTATAGCTTGTAGAAAAATTGATTAAAAAGTAGTAAATCCTTACAAAATAAAATTTCATAAAACAATATCAAGATATTTAAATAAGCGTAATATGAAATGGACCATAAATCTAGCTCTTCTTCTTCTAATTTTAATAAATATAATTTTTTCTTGTTCGCCAAAGGCTGAAAATGTTCAAGGAAATAATAACTCAAATATTTCTTTTACAAGTACTCCCGATGAAGAAAATGATGAAGATTTAGGAAGTAGTGATAGTGAAGATATTGATAATTTTGCTGACTGCAAATTTGATGATGGAACTTATTCTGAAACTGTTGATTATAATAATTCTGAAACAGGTTATTCTGCAACATATACGCTTGATGTTGATGTTCAGGACTGCCAAGTCATTCAAATTAACTTTCCTAATGATGGATACTTAGATGATGACCACATTTCTTATGCAAATATTAGCGATGATGGGAGCGCAAGTGTTGATGGTGAAGATGGAAAAACTTATCAAATTCAAATAGACAATTAATAAGTCAATACAAAATCTAAAAAACGCTTAATTAAACTTTAATTTAAATTCCGAAATTCATTAGGTGTAACGCCAGTCCTCTGCTTGAATAATCGAATAAAATGCTGTGGATATTTGAATCCTAACTCGTAAGAAATCTGTGCAATAGATTTATCCACATTGTGGGTAATGTAACTTTTGAACCCGGAGCGAGAACCAAATGGCATCTCCATCCCGGTGGACAGATTATCCTAGTAACTGGTGGTGTAGGATATTATCAGGAAAAAGGGCAGCCGAAAAAGATCTTACACAAGGGTGACGTTATAAAATGTCCACCACATGTTGAGCATTGGCACGGTGCAAGTAAGGATTCTTATTTCGTTTAGGTTGCAGTTACTGATAATAAGAATGGTTCGGCAATATGGCTACAACCACTAACAGAAGAAGAATATTATAAATAATTAATTTTTCTTTTATTATGGAAAATGATTGAAAGTGAAAAGTAATAGCTTTAAAAATTCTTTAATTCTGGTTAAAATAACATTTTAACTTTGTTTCCGTCATTTCAATTACTGTTGAATATATTGAAGCCAAAAAACCTTCCATATCTTTAGTCAAGTTATTAGCTTTTACTCCAGGCTGCGCAATAGTAAATTCAAACTCTACGTTGGAATATTTTAAGCCTTTTTTAATTCCATCTAAGTCAGTTTCATTCCCATGGTAAAATCTAAGACCTTTTAAAATTCCATTTCCATTTCTTCGTTCAAGATGCTTTAATAATTCTTCTGGCTTCCATTTATATCTAAGAGAAACTATTGCTTGTCCACAGACTTCATATAAATCTTCAAGCCTTAGTCCACTTTTTCCCTTGGAATATTTACAGTGAACAAGTTCAAATTTAATTAACTCATTGGCTTGAAATATAGCAACTATATCTGCAGATTCTCCAGCGTTATCATCATTAAAAACAATCTTAGCTCCTTTCTCTACAAGATATTTCATCATATATTCTTGAACAGATTTTTCCCTTTTTTCCCCTTTTTTATATAGTGATTCAATAGTATAATCTACATTATCCCAGATAAAAGCTTCAATTTGATTTTTGGGAATCTGAACTAACTCAGTGGATCCATAATCTGTTTGTATACAACCAGAAATAGTACAACCATCCATTAAAAATAAAGTAGGAGGATTCTCTTCAAAGAATTTTTTCAAAGATATAGGTTCACTTTTAAGTCCATCAATCATAATATCAATATCAACCAGCGCTATTACAGAATGGCCGTGTTCACCACCTAACACAATGGAAAAATTAATTATCTTCTCAGGTAAATTTAATTCAAAATCAGCCTTATTATCTTGTATTAAAATATTTTTTAGTGTACACTCTGAAAGCATAATAGATTTATAACTTGAAAGGCTAATAGTTAATTTATGAATTCTACTATATAATTCTTCAGCCCAATCTGTAGCTAGAACAATGAGCCCTTCAGGATATTTATCCAATTGAATTTTTTCAGCAGAATCTTCTAATAATTGATTGGAATCAATGGTTTCATCAGTTATTAATTTTCCAACCTCTAAACACCACGCTTTCCACCCTTTCAAATCGCCTACTCGAGCTGGACTCCATATTTTCCCTTTAACAGAAGCTCCTACACTCACAGGGAAACCATCCCGATATCCTACACCAACAAAATCAGATTTTTGACAGCGTTTTCCCTCTTTCCATCTAGTTAATTCCGTTGTAACATCAGCCCCACTAAGTCTTGAATATCGGTGAAGGTGATTTGCTGGCTTAAATATACCTGCATGTATTATACTTAATCGTTTTATTGAATCAAAAGAACGAAAGACACAATCTCCGTTCAACATATTAGGTATATTACTTGATAAATTCTCAACTAAACTATTTACATCTAATCGCTTTTCCGAGTATCCGATATACAATAATTTTGTAGTTAAATCATAATGCATAACAATAAGATTCCATGTTTGATCACGCATTTTATCAGTTCTAGCCCATTTTACTTTTTCCCTTTTTTGTGTTGTAAAATAAAAAACATTTTCTTTCTGATTAAAATACGGTTGCGTAATAGCATACCTATCCAGATTAAAAGAATCTTTGAATTTACTCCAATCGACTTGTTCACATTCATAACAAACACAACTTAAAGCAGGATAAACTAATTTAGGATTTAACTCTATTTCAGGAGAATCAAAACCACCGTATGGTTTACATCCTTGTAAAAATGTTAATAATGATTCAGCTTCTGCTTTTCTTGCATCTGCAATTTCACTAATTACCATTTCCCAACCAGCTCCTTCTTGAAACAAATTTTCTAATTCCGTAGACATTGATTCTTCTGCATAATTAACAATAAATGACGCATCCCCTAAATCTTTTTGCGTTCGGGTAAATCTTCCAATAAACTGTAGGAGTACAGACATAGACTTATGTAAATCATGTACAGCTGCAATTTTAAATTCAGGATAATCAAACCCTTCTTTAAGCATATCTACACAAATTATAATATCATAACTACCTCTCTTTATTTCTTCTACAATTTTACCCCTACCTTTAGTTCTTGAATGAACCATTACTATTCTTTCATTTGGAAACCACTCCTTGTATTTTGTGAAAAGCAGTTCTGCACGAGGGGCAGTCTCTGTCCGAACCATCATTCTATGACGCACCCAACCTCGATTTCGATCTTCAATAAGTCTATCCATAGCAGCCCTTGCAATGACTTCATCTTTTTTACTAGGATTTCTCTCATCTATTGACACCAATGATATCTTAGAAAAACAGCCATCTGCTAATGCTTTAGATAAAGGATAATTATAAACAACTTCACCTTCAATTGGTTTTTTATCATTGCGGTAAGGAGTTGCTGTAAATTGTACAATTTTAGATTGTTTGAATAAATTTTTAATATGATCCCACTCATCCGCTTTAATATGGTGTGCTTCGTCAAAATATACATGGGAAAAAAACTCTTTTAAACCATCTTTTATCTTTTTATTTGCTCTTGCAATTAATGAAGGAGTTGAAACTATAACATCAGCTATTTCAATATCGTTAATGCATGATTCATTCGTCAAAATTTTGTCTAAAATAAAAACAACTGGATTAGGTGTACTTTCACTGATAACACCAAGTTCTCTAAGCATACCCCAAGTAGAAAATTTATCTGCAATTTGATTTTTAAGCTCTATAGATGGAACAATTACCAATGTTTTTCTTGCTCTATCAGCTAATGTTGCTACTAACATAGTTTCAGTTTTCCCTGTTCCAGTAGGTAAAACAACAGTAGCAGCCTCATTGGATAAAGACCAATGTCCCATAAGATTGTATACTGCTCCAGATTGAGCAGGTCTTAATGTTTGGTTATCTAACCCCGAACCATTAATTTTAAAATCCTCAAAAAAACTTTTCCCATTCTGGTTTATATTTTTCACACAACCTTTTACTTTAAAACCTTCTGGTATTTTTTCAAGTTCACTCTCAAATATGTAGTCATCACTTGAAATATGATAAGTAGATCCTTGTTGATATATTGCTGAAAAAACACTATTTTTTTTGTTATATGCTATTTGAAAGATATGTCCATTCTCAACTTTTTTGTCTATGAAAAAGAATGGGCCATCAAGTTTAATTTTTTCCACAGCGATATAATCGAAACTCAATTGATTCATAATGTATTAGCTTTCTACAAATATGTGAATTTTAAATATATAAATTATAAATCTTTGATAAAAAGGGAAACCGTAATTAAGACTTAATTAATATTAATTTATTTTTTATTATATTATGATTCTTAATAACATTTAAAAATATGATTTGTTGGATTTGCAATCAAAACGAAGCCAATTCTGAAGAGCATAAATTTAAAGCTTCAGATATAAGAAGAAATTTTGGAAAGAAATTCGATGCCATTTATTATAATGGTAGTCTGCATTCATTCCATTCTGAAAAGGATAAAATAATCAAATTTCCAAAGGTAATTTGCATTGATTGTAATAATAATAAAACTAGGGGTGCAGATGATGCTTACACAGAGTTTTTTGAAAATTTCGAGACTATTAATTCATCTATCGAATCTAATGGCCAAATTGATTATGAAAAAATATTTGGTGTAAAATGGAAAGAGAAAAAAGTTGATCTATATAGATATTTTGCTAAACATGCAGGCTGTAAAATTATTACAGGAAATACTACAGAAAAAATAGATTTATCTAAATTAAGTGCATTTATAGTGGGATCTACGAATATTGATAATTTTTATCTGAAAATTTATTTTAATCCCGTTACAAAAGCTTTCACTAATCAATTAAAAACTTTAAAAGGAGGAAAATATAAGTCAAATGATGCTTTTGGTTCAACAATATATTTAATAAAAGATAATAATCTTTTATTTTGTGGCTGTATTATCAAAGGATCATTAAGAATTGAATGGTTTTATTGCAATAATAATTCATTTAATAAAAAAAATAATTTTGAAATGTCTTTAGAAAATGTAATTATGTTGAATAACGAGGAGTTTTACCCCAAGTCTTTCTATGATTTTAAAATTGAGGACCAAATGACATATTTAAATTTTGGAAAATTTTATTTAAATGAGGAATTAGAGTATTCTCATTATAGTTCAGAAATTGATGAACTCCTAAGGAGATAGCTTTATATATATTTATCTGATGAGAATTAAAAAAAGAGGCTTTAAGCAATATCAATACTTTTTTTTAACCTTGAAATATTTTTAAAATTTGGATTTTAAAAAATCATCTTTCTTCCTCTCTTTATACATATGCTTTTCTTTAGGTTTATTATTTTCATCCAACCATTCTTTTTTACCCCAAACAGTGTCTTTATATGCTTTAGAATATTTGTAACTTACTAAATTAGATATTGTTTTTTTCTTTTTATTAAGTATAATAGAGATCTTTCCTTGTAGTCCTACAATATCATTGTGCTCCTTATTATACTTTAAAAAAAGTTGAGATATTTCTTTATTATGAAGAAATCTATTCTCCTTGTTTATTATAAAAAGTATCTGATCTAGATAATTGTTCTGAGGAAAAAGATGATGATCATTTTGCAAACTATTTTCATAGTTATACAAGTTTATTAAAATATCAATTCGTTCAATTATGCCTTGGTATAACTTTTTTTCATAATCTAAAAACTGGGGTACATCCATAGTAAATTTATTTAATATTAAATAAATATATATTAAATAAAAAGCGTGGCACTAAGCACAGTCTGTGTAAGAGGTACCGCTAAGAACCCACAATCCAGAAAGACTTAGCCCACGCCGATATAAGGCACGGGCGTAAGTCTATCGAATTTGGATTGTTATGAAAATTAGCGGTTTTCTTACACCAATACGATGGCTTACGCTTGATATTAATTTCTTAAAAACAAAGATATAAAAAGATTTCGGTTTATATAAATTGAATAGGAGAGACAATTATATTAAATTCTCAATGGTATCATTATCTCTTCAACATCTAACCCCTTGGCATTTAGGTTATAAATTATTGCAGCCATTTTTAGAATTAAAACTTCTTTCTCTTTTTCAGATTCTTCAAGTTTTTCCTTATAATAATCAAGCTGTTCCTGTAAATTTTTCCTTTTTCTTTTACCTGTAGAATCTAACCCTATATTTTTCAGCTGCGTTATTCTGGCATTATCAATTAATTCGGCTCTATTATTTAACAACAATGTACTACGACTTTTTAGTCCAAGTTTTTTTAAAATAACTGAGCGTGAAATAGAGAGAGAGCAAATCCATCATTTAGCATTTCATTTAAAATTTTCTTAAGATGAATATCAATTTCTTCTCCTCTTAACTTCTTATTTTTTTCCATTAATTAAATCCGTTTTTTTATTCGTATTCGAAAAATCAATTCCATTAGGAAATAATTGATGCTTTACACCCTTAGTTGCTAACTGCTGAACAAATTTCATATTTGACAATTTTTTTTCGATATCTAAAATCCAGATATCAGATCCAAAGTCTCCTTCACCTTGATTTTTCATTTGCTCTAAAGCTTTTTCAGTACTATCAATTAGCTTATTTAGATTATCAATTTCATGCTTAGATCCGGTCAAATTTAGATTATTACAACCATTCCAACACTGCAAATGTTTTGGACATGGACTTAGGCTAAAATCATTAGAGCATGCACCAAAAGGAGTAATATGTAATGCATTTGTATGGGTACTAATAAATTCCTCAGCTATTACCAAACCTTGACTTTGTTTTAGTTTATGATAAGTATCTGTTAAATCTCCAATAATTGTTTTATCTCTAATACCTGTACGGAGAAAATTAATTTTCTCTGCAACTGAATTAAACGTAATAAAGTCTTTATGTACTTGTGTTGTCTCTTTAACTGTTAAATGTTTATATACTGTATTTTGATCAATTAACTGCCTTCCTAATGCCAAAGCTTGGTTGATATTTGACATTCCTGCTAATTCATACAAAGTATTTCTCCAATGTCTTGGCTGGTGGCTTGTAATTTTTATTTTACTCCCATCTGCTTCTTTTAAACCACGTCTTTCAAAAATTGATTCTGTTTTAGAACCACTCCCTAATGCCGCATTTATATCTTCTAATGTCAACTTACAAGGAACAACTCGAAATGTGTTTGCTTTTCTCTTAAACCTAAATGCACCTTCAAATTTTATAGAAAGTAAATCTCCAACTCTAAGAATTACTTTATTATTATCTTTCAATATGATGTTGCTTTCATATTTTTTGAAAAATAAATTTTCAATATCACCTGCTAAATAATAATGCTGGCATATTCTTTTTCCAGAATTATTAATGGGGTGCTTAATCTTTTTATCAATAGAATGTATTGGAATATTATTCCTTTTTAAGTATAAACTAAGATTATACGTATTTTGAAATCCTAAATATTGCAATAATCTAACATCTGAAATAATTTCATCCTTGTCATATTTCCACATTCGATTATATTGCTCTTGAAACTTTGCAACTTTTCGTACTTCTTCTGTAAGCACTTTTAAATCATTGACTGCTCGATATGCAAATTGGACATCCTGCTCTGCAAGCCAGTGAACTCGTGATTCAAATTTCTTCTCAGCATAATATCTTATGCCTACATCTTTAATTGGTTTCTTTTTAGCATCTAATATTATTTTCCCATTCTCATCTTTTTTTTCTATTTCAACCCAACAATCATATGGAATATATGTTACCTCATTTGCTCTTTGTCCCATTGCAATTAGAAGGTCAATTGTTCTAAGAAGAATTTTTTCATCATTATTAATTGGTTTATTAGTACAAATTGCATAAGCAACCATTGCTTCATAAGAAGGAAGTTTTTCTTTACCTATTCTATCATCTTCAGAGTTTAATTCTGATAAACTTTTATAATCATGATAATAATGATTATTTTCCTCACAATTAATATAATTTATTGCTAGGGGAGTTATATCTAATTTGTCTAATAAGTCAGCTACTACTTTCAAATTAGCCGCTGCTTCATATATTTTTTTAAATTTATTTTCCTTTAAATCATCAATAACTTGATCGAAATGCCATTTTGTTAGCTGTACAGGGGAAACCTCATTTCTATTCTTCAAAACAACAGATAATTGTCTACATGCAATCACATAGTTTCTTATTGCCATAAATCCGACTTTTTTTGATCTATATAGATAGATTGCCAAAGCTTTTGTAAAATCACCAAATTCTTTCGGCATTTGAGAATCTAAAACTCTGGTTTTAAACTTATAAAGATTAAAATTAATGTGATGATCACTTCCTTTGTGAAACAGCCATTCTTTGGTATTCCATTGCATAGCATCCCAACTATCACTAATTGGGAGACTATTAAAGAATACTTTTTCTTTCTCTACAAAATTTACTAAGTTTTCATAACATACATTTATATTATTCATAATCTTTTATGTAGTTAATAATCTTTTTGACAGCAATAATTGTGTCTTCAAGCTGCCCAATTGTACGGTTATATTTTACATCCCCAGAACTAGTTCCTATATCAATAAATTTTTGGATATTTTCTTGTAATCCTTTTAATACTTTCTTATGTTCACCATCTTTAAAAGGATTAAATTTATCACATGTATAACAAGAATAAACTGGATTTTTGGGGCAAATCTTATCCAATGTACATCCACCTATTTCACCAATATATTGCATACCAGCAATGCCTTTGACCCATTTTTCTTTTTCAATATCAGATTTATTGATAATCTTCCCCGTGGTGAACATTTTCATTATATCAATATAATTATTATTTTTCCCTAAAGCTCTCGTTTTTATTTCAGCAATTTTGGGGATAGCGGCAATGTATGCTCTTGCAGGAACAGTAGAGTTATGCCCCATTATATCGGCAATAATTTCAGCCGATGCACCTTGATCTGCTAATGACTGTGCAAGATTATGTCTAAGTGCTGTTGAAATTAACTCTATATCTTTTAAACCTTGAATAATCAATGAACCTATTTTATTTGAAGAATACCTCTTTTTTGTTTTAAATTAATGAATAGTGCATTAGAAGTGCTACCTAATTCTTTATTCATAGAAATCAATTTACTAATTTCAAATCCTAGTTTAGAACTAACTGCCCTTGTTCTTTTATCATACTTTTTTAATGATATTTTCTTTGTCATTGTTAAAGTAATAGAATAATATATATTTTCATTTTTAAAAATTTTCAAATCTTCGTTATTAAGAACATAAATTTGTGACGGTCTAGGAGCAAGTTCAAAACAAAGTCTCATAAGTATTCGAATTTGTAAATCAAATGCTTTAGTTAAATCAACAGGCTGATTTAACTTATTAATTATTATTTTAATTTTAGAATCCTCAATATAATTTTGCCTTAGAAAAATATTTTGATATGGTATTTTTTTTGAAGCTTTAAAATCACAAATTATTTCAAAAGTTTCTTTGGTAAAGTTTTTTATATTCTGTACAAGACACCATTTATAAAATAATTTTAAAGAACAAAGTATATCTTCACAAAGACCTAAATGATAAATTAACAATTCTTTTGACCATGGAAAATTCCGTAATTCCGAACATTTGCTTAAGTAACGTATAAAGTAAATATCCATACTTACAACCGTGTAAGGAGACTTATTTTGTAATCTATAAAAAATATAACCTTTCAGTAATTCTTTCAATTCATTAGAAAAATAGAACTTCCTCCAATCAAGCTTATAGATTCGTCCCTGCAAAGGCCACCTCCACAAGTCATCACGACAATAGCATTTTTTATCAATATCTGCAGGTGTATTGTTAATAAATATATCTTTACAGGTATTAAATTCATAGTTTGTTACTTCTGGTAATTGATTTTGAGATGAAGCAATAATTTTATTATTTCCCATTATAATAATCATTTATTCTATTAATGTTATGACTATTTGCTATTTCCCAAATATATTTACCAGCATATAGTTCAGGCATTCGGGATGATGGTTTCCAGCCGCAAATTTGTTTTAGCTCATCTTTCGCTCTTTCTAGTTCAATATTTTTTTCTTCAACTAGATATTTTAAAAAATTATAAGCAAATGTATGTCTTAGCTTATGTGGTGTTAACTTCTCTATATCTAATTCATAATTCATTAATTCATTGTTTATTTTATTAAATAAATATTGAATTGAACTTTTTGATAGGGGATACCCGAACTTACTTATAAAAACAAAAGAGTGAATTATTTTTTTACTCTTAGTTTTATATACATTTCTTCTAAATGTAATTATGTAGTAATGCAGTAAATGTGATAATTCATCTGAAATATATAAAATTCGATTACTTTGTGAATTTTTTATCCGTGGCTTATCAAACCTTGTATCTAATAGAGTAGTGCCTTGTAAAATTTTAATATAAGAATTTTTTTTTCCAAAAATTATATCAGTTGTCTTTAAATTAAGTAACTCACCAATTCTAATACCCGTTTCTAATAATAATCTTATAATTAAGTAATCTTTAAATTTAGTACAATCTAATTTACTTTTATTTTCTAAAAAATTTAAAAGATCAACTATATAATTGTCTTCAATATTTTTAAATCCTAAATTTTTATGCTTTTTATTTCTTTCCAAAAAAGAAAAAGTACTCTCAATTTTATTATAATAAATAATATAAAATTCTTTATTATCAAAATAATTTAAGCTTCTTGATAAATATCTCTTAAGTGCCCATATAAAATATTCTTTTAAAAGTGAAACATGATTATTATAAGCCTCATTTACTTAAGTTATATACCTGTAGATAATCAGTATAGAATTTTGATATTTTTTTTAACAAACAATCATAATCTCCATTGATTAACATTTCTTCTAAATTTAAGTTTTCCTCATTAAAGAAATTTATTGCTCGTCTTATGACAGTACAGATATACGAAAGTCTCTTTTCAGAAAGATTAATTTTAGAAGAAATAATATATAAATTAGGTAAAAAGACCGGAGAGCCATCTTCATTTAAAAGTATTACTAATGACTTAGTTCCGATATTAATTACTCTGTTTTTCAATATATTAAATTTAATAAATATTTATTAAATTTAAATACCTTATGAATATGAACAAAATAAACACTACATTTCATTTAACATAATATAAATTATAGGACTTTTTAAAATCCAGTATTTTGTTGTTTAAATACTTCAGAATTCTATATTCTGTCTTTAAATAATAAAAAATCTTCCACACGCCCGCCAGATGATAATCTACCATATAAATAAAGTAAAAGTCAAAGGTTATTGCTGTATTATTTTGATTTTGTGATAATTATCTCAATAATATAAATAGATTTATTGAACTGCAATTTCATTTAAATCAAAATATTTTAAAATTTTTTATACAAAATATTGCGTAGTTAAATAACTTCATATAAATTTGTAGTCAAATAACTACACAATGAATTTGAGACGAGATGTATTCCAAGCAATTGCCGATCCTACCAGAAGATCTATTTTAATGCTTGTTGCAACGCAATCTATGACAGCGGGCGCCATTGCTTCAAATTTTGATACCGCAAGGCCAACAGTTTCAAAGCATCTACAGATCCTTACGGAATGTGAATTATTAAAACCGGAACAAAACGGCCGGGAAATCATCTACCATCTAAATCCAAGTAAAATGAAAGAAATTGCTGATTTTATAGAACCGTTCCGCAAAATGTGGGATGATAGATTCAACAAATTGGAAGACATCATGAAAAAATATCAGACAAAAAAATAAATATATGGAACTTAAAACAAAAATTCACGCCGAAGACGGAAAACAGGAAATCCTTATTACCAGGGAGTTTGATCTGCCTTTGGATCTGCTTTTCAGAGCCTACACTGAACCAGAAATTGTTGAACAATGGATGGGAACAAAGGTGTTGAAAATGGAAAATAAACAACACGGCAGCTATCAGTTTGAAACTTCAAATCCTCAGGGTGATGTCGTTTTCAGAGCTAACGGAGCAATTCATGAGTTCGTCCCGAATGAAAAAATTACCAGGACTTTCCAGATGGAAAATACTCCGTTTCCTGTTCAGATTGAATTTTTAGAATTTGAAAAACTGTCGGATGAAACCAGCAAAATTACAATTCAAGCCATTTATAAATCAGTAGATTTCAGGGATCAACATTTAAGATTACCCTTTGCACAAGGCATCAATATGGCCCACAACCGACTGGAAGAAACGGTTAAGAAGTTGGAAGCTAGAAGTTAGAAGTTAGAAGTTTAGTAAAATTATCTTTTATCTTTTATCTTTTATCTTTTATCTTTTATCTTTTATCTTTTATCTTTTATCTAAAATTTAAACATCATGAACCCAAAAGTTGATTTTTTCTTTGATAAAGCCAAGCAATGGCAGAAAGAATTTGAAAAATTAAGGGCAATCGCTCTAGATACGGGACTTGAAGAAGAATTGAAATGGGGCTGCCCATGTTATACTTACCAGGAGAAAAATATTTTCTTAATTCACGGTTTTAAAGAATATTGTGCAATACTGTTCTTCAAAGGTGCTTTGCTGAATGATACTGATAATATCTTAATTCAACAGACTGAAAATGTGCAGGCAGCGAGACAAATCCGTTTTACCAGTTTAAAAGAAATTGTTGATTTGGAAAAAGTTATCAAAACTTATATGTATGAAGCTCTTGAAGTAGAAAAATCAGGCATAAAAGTTCCGATGAAGAAAACGAAAGAATTTGAAATGCCTGAAGAATTTCAAAAAAGACTAGACGAGAATCTTTTGTTGAAAGAAGCTTTCGAAGGCTTAACACAAGGAAGACAACGTGCTTACCTACTCTACTTTTCTTCCGCAAAACAATCCAAAACAAGAGAAGCAAGAATTGAAAAATATATTCCGGAAATTCTTAACGGTAAAGGATTAAATGATTAAAAATTTAAACAAATAAAAAAATGGAAACACAAAACAAATCAGAAAAAAGAATTAAGATTATCTATTGGATTTTCACACTGTGGATGTCCTTGGGAATGATTTCCACAGCAATTGTACAATTGATGAAACACAAAGACGAGCTAGCCAATTTTACAAACCTCGGCTACCCTCCTTATCTGATGACCATCCTAGGAGTCCTGAAAATACTGGGTGTAATTGTTGTTTTAATTCCCAAATCACCGTTATTAAAAGAATGGGCGTATGCCGGCTTTTTCTTCGTAATGTCGGGGGCAGTCATTTCGCATATGATTGTCGGCGATTCTTTCGGAAGAACTTTTCCGGCGGTCTTACTGCTTGTTTTAGTAATTATTTCCTGGTATTTTAGACCAACGGATAGAAAAATTTTTCTTAAAAATTAAATCACTTATAAAAAATTAATATGAGCAAAAAGAACCTTACAGCAGAACAAAAAGAAGAGCTTTTAAAAGTTTTAAAAAGCCGTTTTGAAAAAAATATGAGCCGTCATAAAGAATTAAATTGGGAAAAAATTCAGGCAAAACTGGAAAATAATCCAGAAAAACTATGGTCATTAAACGAAATGGAGAAAACTGAAGGCGAACCTGATGTGGTTGAATACGATAAAAAAACGGATGAATATATCTTTTTCGACTGCTCTCCGGAAAGCCCGAAACGCAGAAGTCTTTGCTACGATTACCAGGCTTGGGAGGCCAGAAAAGCCAACAAACCGGAAAGTAACGTTATTGATAAAGCGTCTGAAATGGGTATTGAACTTTTAACGGAAGAACAATACCGCAAACTTCAGGAATTAGGAAAATTTGATCTTAAAACTTCAAGTTGGGTAAAAACACCGGCCAATATTAGGGAACATGGCGGCGCAATCTTCTGTGATCGCCGCTACAACACGGTTTTTATGTATCATAATGGTGCAGATTCTTATTATGCAGCCCGAGGTTTCAGAGGTTGCCTGAAAGTGTAATGAGTTATAAATTCTGCGTTATGAGTTGTGAATTTTCATGACTCTTATAATTTAAAATATCAACTGATTTACTTACATTATAAAAATTTATTTATAAATCCGGGCTTCATTAAATGTTTATACCATGCATTCTTTAAAATCAAATGTTATTTTTATTTCCATTAAATGTTTTTGATAAAAATAGTATTGCTATTTTAGCATAATAAAATTTAATTTAATAACAAGGAATATGAAAAAATTAATCTTATTAAGTTCATTGTCAGTTTTCTTGCTGAATTGCAATAAAAAAACGGAAGCACCTGTTGCTGAGACATCTACACCGGATACTACTGTTGCCACAACAACGACTGCGGATACACTGGGTACAAAATCTCTTTGCTACATGGGAGTGACAGGGAAAGACACCGTTTTTGTAACTATTGATGATAATCTGGGAACTATTACCGGAAAAATGGCTACAAAAAACAGTGCAAAAGACAGTAATAAAGGGGATTTATCCGGGATAAAATCAGGGGATACGCTTAAACTGACTTACGAATTCGCGGCCGAAGGAAAAACCGGGAACAAAAATGATATCTATTTCCTCCAGACCAAAGATGGCCTGACTGAAGGAATCGGGGAAAGAGATGCTGAAACAGGAACCAAATACGCCAATGACAGTAAGATAAAATATCAGGGCGGTAGAAACCTTAAAGCTGCTGATTGTAATGTTGTTACAAAGGCTTTAAAATAACAAATTAAAATTGGTGGTTGTAAAAAGCCACCAATTTTTTTATAATTCTCTCTTAATAATTTCAATAAAATCGTTTACTGGCTCATCACCGGTACTCCAGGAAGTAATGAGACGAATGGCGGAAAAATTTTCATCAATTTTCTTCCAAACATAAAATTCAAACTTTTCAGATAATTTTTGAATTAAATCATTACTTAAAATTGGAAAAATCTGATTGGTATATGTCTCTGAAAGGAACCGCACTCCCCTTTCTTCCATAGCATGTTTGATTTTCATGGCCTGCTGATTGGCATGGCTCGCCAGATCGAAATACAAATCATTTTTCATCAGTTCCAAAAACTGGATTCCGAGCAGTCTTCCCTTTGCCAGCAACGCGCCTTTTTGCTTAATATTAAAAGCAAAATCCTGTTGAAGATCCTGATTATTAATGACAATTGCTTCTCCTATTAAAGCTCCGTTTTTGGTTCCGCCCAGGTAAAAAATATCAGTCAGTGCTGCAACATTTTCTAATGTCAGGTCATTGATTTCAGAAGTTAAAGCATGCCCCATTCTCGCTCCATCCATGAACAAATAAAGATGTTTTTCCTTACAAAAATCTGATAATTCTTTTAATTCTTTTAGCGTATAAATCGTTCCCAACTCCGTAGAATTCGAGATATAAACCATCTTCGGCATTACCTGATGCGGAATATTTCCGTGGCTTTCCAAAACAGGAATAATATCTGCAGGAGTCAGCTTTCCATCCTCCTTTTCAATACTCAATATTTTGTGTCCTGTTGCTTCGATGGCACCGGTTTCATTATTTAAAATATGTCCTGTAGACGCAGAAATTGCGCATTGATAAGGTTTTAAAACAGAGGAAATTACAATTAAATTAGCTTGCGTTCCTCCCGAAACAAAATAGATTTCAGAATTTTGACTGTTGATTTTTTTCCTGATTAATTCTTTCGCCTGTAAAGAATACTCATCTTCGCCGTAGCCCGTCTGCTGATCAAGATTATGCTGTAAAAGTGATTGTAAAATAGCAGGATGACAACCTTCCGAATAGTCGTTTTTAAATGAAAATTTCATAAAGTAAAATTAAAAAAAGTTCATTTAACAAGCGTAAATAATTAATAATATTTTGTTAGATTTGTAATGAAAATCATCTAACATTTGAAAACAACACTAACAGAAGAGAACTATCTGAAGGCTTTATTTCACTTGGTTGACAATGAAAGTAAAGTGACGATAAACGAGCTTAGCAAATTTTTATCCGTAAAAATGCCGAGTGTAAATAATATGATGAAAAAATTTGCAGAGAAAGGCTGGGTAATTTACGAAACCTACAAGCCTTTGATTGTCACAGAAAAAGGCAGAAGAGAAGCAGCTTTAGTCGTAAGGAAACACCGCCTTACCGAAATGTTTTTAGTAAAAAAAATGAACTTCGGGTGGGAAAATGTCCATGAGATTGCTGAGCAGCTGGAACACGTTCACTCTACTATTTTCTTTGAAAAAATGGATGAAATTCTCAGTTATCCAAAATTTGATCCACATGGTGAGCCAATTCCCGATAAAGACGGAAATATTATCGCCCAGGATTTACAAAAATTGAGTAACTGTGAAGCTGGTGAAACAGTAATTTTCGCTTCTGTAACGCTTTCCGATGATGCTTTTCTTAATTATTTAACGGAAAGAAATCTGCTTTTAAATAAAAAAATTAAAATTTCCAAAGTTGAAAATTTCGATAAATCAATGACCGTTGAAGTAGATGGAAAACAGGAAATTCTGAGCAGAAAGGCTACTGATAAAATATTGGTAAAAAAATAAAATGATGGTTTTGAGACCTCAATCACCGAGCAGTTTAAAATAAAAAATCCCGAAATTTCAGTATCGGGATTAATATTTTAAAGTTTTAAATTTAATCTAAAACACTCCAACCTCTTTTCGGATTGTTGTTGTTTGAAACTTCCTGTTCATTAACAATGATATTTTCTTTTCTCTGGCCGATGTAATCCAGTTCGCTCAATTTAGAGAAAATAGTTTCAAGGCTTCTTAACATCTGTTGGATATACAAAAGCGGTTCTCCACAATTGTGGTGATCGTAATTTGTTTCTGCAACGATAGATAGCTGATTTAGCAAGGTGTGAGGTGCGATTTCGCTCCATTCCAAACTGTAATTCAACATTTCTTCCAGTTCTGCAGGAACCAAAACCTGAGTGGCATTGTACAAACGCAACGCAAGTTTCGCAAATGATTCGATTAGAAACACAGGCGACTGATACGGTGTAATATTCCTGAACTGGAAATACATATCTCCAAATGTATTGATCATTGTGTTACACAGAAACTTAACGTTTTGAGCTAAAGCCGTATTCTGGTTTTTATGCGAAGCTTTCTGAATGATTTTAAAAGCATATTGCTGTAAATTCCCGATGGATTTTGCGAAAGTATTATAATAATCCAACAACGCCGGATGGCTCTGAATTGATGTGCACGGCGGGATAAAATTAGAATCTACTTGCGCAATATTTCCTTTTAAATCCACTTTTCCTATAATCAGATAATTCCCTCCGGAATAGCTGCTGTTCAGAGAAGTTACGGGAAGTAATTCAATATGATGATTGGATTGTGTGTTCGGATGACGCGGCGGAATTTCTTCCGGATCAATATCTCCAAACGGAACTTTATCAAACGGATTAACAGAAATTAAGATATAATATTCACCGTCTGCCTGCTCCTCAGTCATTGATTTTGCCAGTGATTTTACACTTACTCTTCTGTCATTCAACTCAATTCTGTACCCTGCCATTGTTATGGCGCTGCAATGCTTGATTACCAGCTGAACGTCGTTGGTCGCGGTGTTATGAACATCAAAAATCGTCCTATCTGTAAATTCGTTGGAAATAGGTAAAAGTCCATAATTATATGTAGTGATTGCCAATGAGTTGGAATCTCTGATGGTATCAATTAAAAAATTATCCTGATCATTAA
This sequence comes from Chryseobacterium sp. IHB B 17019, assembly GCF_001456155.1. NCBI lineage: Bacteria > Pseudomonadati > Bacteroidota > Flavobacteriia > Flavobacteriales > Weeksellaceae > Chryseobacterium > Chryseobacterium sp. IHB B 17019. Next base: position 1,648,732 of record NZ_CP013293.1, read on the forward strand.
GATGTCTCTGGGAAACCTTCATCCCGTCAACCCAATTGATTGCAAAATGCTTAATAGGCTGTATCATAGTCAATATTTTTTTTAAACTGTGTGTGATTGTGCTCTTCTTATTCCTTCTTCCTCATGCTGAATTACCCTTTTGCAGATGACCACATCGTTTTCGGCAATGCTGTTTTCTGTAATATCCTGGTCGAAATCAATATATTTTCTAAAGCTGAAAAATGATTTTTTTGTGTAAAAAATCCAGTAATACGGATCTTTTGCCTGATCCGAAAGATGAATAATCGAGTTGGGATTTTTATGGTTGTAATCATCTACAACCCTGTAAAACCAGTCTCCGAAAGTAACTCCGGTAGGCAAAGTTTTGGCTTTAATCCTAAAACGGTTGGCATCTTCCAGATTTTTGCTTAATTCTACATTCAGTACCATTAATCTATCAAAATCAGCCCCCTCAAAATCCGGAAGTCTCTGATCCGGGGAATATCTCCAGGTCTTATAAATATCAACCGGAATACTGATAAGCTGAATATAACAATAATGAAAAACCAAAGGAACCAGAAAAATCAACATACTTGTGGCCGACATGATCGGATAACCCGTTCCTTTACTCATCCAATTAAAAATCAAATAGAAAAGATAACCTCCGAAACCAATACAGGTAAGGGAAAGTACAGATTCAAACAAAATACTTTTCGCTAAAGAAGAAAAATGCTTTTTAAAATATTTATCGGACAGATTTACGTGGATAATACCCAAAATAAGGTAAATGATCTGCGCAATAAGATACCAGTAAGGATTAAAAAGATTACCCGCAAATCCGAAAATTCCCGGAATCGCAAGGCACAAACTGCAAAGCAGCACATATATGATGATGGTTTTGATCTTGATTGCAGGCTTGTTTCTTCTGATAAATCCTAAGATTATCATCATGATTACTGCAAATAAAGGCATTAAAATATACCTTAAAAAGATACCTTTTACTGAAGAAATTTCCATTTGTCTTTTTTCAAATTTATATTTTTATTGGTGAATGTAAATATAGTTAAAAATTTTCACAGGAATGTAGAGTAGCCGAGCCTGTTTGCATTTCTTTCATCATCCTCCAAAGCGAAAGAATACTCCTGTTTTTCTGTGATGAAATTTTCCTCCACATCCACGCTTACTGGTAAAAAATAATCATACATTGCCTGAAGCACTTTTCGGAAAGGGCTTCCATGAATATATTTTTTCATATCCGAATAAGGGATCGGGCCAATGTTCACTACCCAGTTCCGCTGCCCGTCCATATGTCTTCCGCTTGGTATGTAAGTAACACCCAACCTGGAATTTCCCAACAGCATTGAATCGTCTTCCTCCTCTATTCCATCGATGATATTCGGGGCAAAAGTTATTTTTACAGGAACCTGCAGAAAAGCGGTCATACATCTTTCAAACCATGCTTTATCGCCTCTAATCTGATGAAAAAACGGTAAAATATAGATAAAAATGTAAGCATTTTGTTTATCAAGCATATCCAATAAAGGCCAAAGCTCAGTTATCGTTTCAAATAAAGAATCTGTGTCACTTGAAATTTCAAAATCAAATTCTTTAAGCAAAGCACTGATTTCGGTGAAAAATATTTCTAATTCAAACGGCTTGAAAAATTTTCTTGCATCTTCTTCTACCCTTTTCTGCTTACGGATTTCCTTCACTACATTTTCAACATTTTTTCTCGATGCTCCCAATGACGGCGGATGAAAGAGACCTTCCGGCAGATAATCGTAAATACCTTCCCTATAGGTTTCTATCGTGAAAACTTCTTCGTCAAATCCCAGATAATTGCTTGAAATATTTTTAATATCCTTGAGATAAGCCCTGTCATTGATCCCGATTCTTTCTATAAAAATATTGCTTACCGCTCTGTGATATTTCAAGAGGTTCACTGCTACAGCTTCAGCCTTGAAATCTGTTTGCAGCTTATTGTAATTCATATCTACAATATTATTCTCATGCATGATGTTTCCTGTGATTTGGCTTGTAAAAATAGTATATCTCAAATTATTGAAAAAGTATTTTACAATTAATTTTATTTTAAAAATACTAATTTATTGATATTAAAAAGAATATTATACATAGAAATAGTGAAAATACGGAATTTTGAGGTTGAGATTAAGGTTAAGGCTAAGATTGAGATTGGCTTAATGTAGAATTTAATGTTAGTTTTAAGATTTAGTTAATTTTTTAAATCATTGGCTTAATCTTAATCTAAACCTCAAATTAACATTATCTTTGCAGCCTGAAAATGTTATTTACAATGAAAAGTATTTATTCTAAAATCCTGATTTTAGCATTCATTACGTCTTCGATTTATTCTTATGCATGGGGGTTGACGGGACACAGAATTATCGCAGAAATTGCAGAAAACCACCTTTCCGGAAAGGCAAGAAGAGAGATCAAAAAGATCATGGGAAAAGAGCGTCTTGCGTATTGGGCAAACTGGCCGGATTTCATTAAATCTGATACTACAGGTGCTTGGAAACAGGCTTCGGCATGGCATTATGTAAACATCGATCCACAGACGGATTTCAAGGCATTCGAACAAAATCTGAAGGCTCAGGCGGGTGCAAATCTTTATACTCAGATCAAAGTATTGTCGAGCCAGATCAAAGATGAAAAAACTTCTGAAAAAGATAGAAAAATCGCATTAATTTTCTTAATTCATATGATGGGAGATCTTTCGCAGCCATTGCATGTTGGAAGGGCTGAAGATTTAGGGGGAAATAAAATTAACGTGACTTATTTTGGTGATGAAACAAATTTACACTCAGTTTGGGACGGAAAATTAGTAGATTCTCAAAAATACAGCTATACAGAATATGCAAAATTGCTGGATATTAAGTCGAAAGATGAAGTGGTAAAGATACAAACCGGAACACTGGAAGATTGGCTGTATGATTCTCATAAAATTGCCAATACGATTTATGCACAAACGCCTAATGATTCTAAGTTATCTTATGATTATCAGTATAAATTCAATGAAACGATGGAAAGACAACTTCTTTACGGAGGCTTGAGACTGGCGAAATTGTTGAATGATCTTTTTTAAATCGTTATTGGTTGATTGTTGCTGGTTTTTAGTTGATTATCAATTTAAAATTTATAAGCGGAACTTTGGTTTCGCTTTTTTGTTTTTAACCACTGATAACACTAATTATTACACTAATATTTTTGTATGCTTTTTACAGTTGTTTCCCTCAATGTTTGTCTTCCTGAAAGGAGCTAAGCTCGAATCTTTGCAGGATATCTAATACTATGCTTAGCTCCTTTCAGGAAGACAAAGATTGAGGATATTTCCTAATATTTAAATGAGTGACTACTGCCCTAGCCCCGATTGCAGCATTTGTTTGAGCTCATTTTTGAGGTTTCGGCGGCGGCAAAGCCGCCGCCGAAACCTCAAAAAATAGCGAGTGCGGAAAGCGGGATAAAGCTCCAAACGAAATATAAAAAGGTATTTGAAAAATTTCTCAAAATAGTAAAATCGCCATTTTGTGATATGAGAGCTATAATTTACAACTAAATTTTCAAACTTATTTTAATTAAATGAAAAATAATTGAAACATGTGTAACCTTTTTACCTTTTCAAACGTATAATGTATAGTAACTCTTTTTTGAGGATAAAATAGATGAGACAATTAAAAATCACTAAGCAGGTAACCAACAGGGAAACTGCTTCATTAGACAAGTATTTGCAGGAAATTGGTAAAGTAGAACTAATCACTGCGGACGAAGAGGTAGAATTGGCACAAAGAATTCGTGCAGGCGACAGAGCAGCACTGGAGAAATTAATAAAAGCCAACCTTCGTTTCGTGGTTTCAGTATCTAAACAGTACCAAAATCAAGGTCTTTCTTTACCCGATTTGATTAACGAAGGTAACTTAGGACTGATGAAAGCGGCAAAAAGGTATGATGAAACTAGAGGTTTCAAATTTATCTCTTACGCGGTTTGGTGGATTCGTCAATCAATTTTACAGGCTTTGGCTGAGCAGTCGAGAATTGTAAGGTTGCCGTTGAATAAAATCGGTTCCATCAACAAAATTAATAAAGCTTACGCCCACCTTGAGCAGGAAAATGAAAGACCACCTTCCCCGGAAGAATTGGCTGAAGTTCTTGACATGAGCGAGGAAGATATTAAAGAATCTATGAAAAACTCCGGAAGACATTTGTCTATGGATGCGCCTTTGGTAGAAGGTGAAGATTCTAATCTTTATGACGTATTGCGTTCAGGAGAATCTCCAAGTCCTGATAAGGATCTGATGCTTGAATCTCTGCAAATCGAGATCGAAAGAGCATTGAATACTTTGACGCCAAGAGAGGCTGATTTGGTAAGATTATACTTCGGTTTGAACGGAAAACATCCAATGACTTTAGAAGAAATTGGTGAAACTTTTGATCTTACAAGAGAGAGAGTTCGTCAAATTAAAGAAAAAGCGATTAAGAGATTGAAACACAATACCAGAAGTAAGATTCTAAAATCTTATTTGGGTAAATAAAATTTTAACGAAACAATGTATAGGCGGAGCTTGATTTTTCAGGCTCCGTTTTTTTTGTAACAATTCTTTGAGTATTTCAACTAATTGAAAGATTTAAAACTTACATCAAATCATGAAAAAAATCCTTCTTATCACTACTCTATTTTTATTACTGTTTTCGTGTACAGAAAATAAACCTGAGAATGAACTAATTGTAGAAAATGCTGTTGAAAATGCTGAATCAAAATCTTATTCAAGATATAGTAATGGGCAGAATATGATTGATGCGATTTATCATGAGCAAATTAAAGATGATGAAAATCTCAAAAACTTAGATGAAAGAATTAATACAATACAAGAAGACAGTCGAAAAGTTAAGGATATCTATCGTGAGATATTAAATAAATCAGCCGAATATTATTCTGATGCTGAAAGTGAAGCAAAAAGCATGACTGATTCTATATTAAAAAAACAAACTTTAGAGCTTATCAAAGCAAGTGCTGAGAAAAATTATACAAAAGAGAAAAAATTCAGGGATTTAATTTTAGAAATTAATCGTAATAATGAGCTTATTTACAATCAATATTCTGCGTTCAAAATCAAAAGAACTCTTCCAGAAATTGAGAAATACCAAAACGCCCATCCTTTGAAAACAGACAGTCTTAATAATTTTATCAAAAAGCAAAATCAATTGTTGGAAGAATTGAAAAAATTAAAATAAATTCATTAATTAAACAAATTCAGTACATATCCCAAAGACGATCCCAATAAAACAATCCAAACACTATTGAGTTTTTTGAAGCTGAAACTCAATAACAAACATAGTATTCCTATAAGAATTGCCCGCCAGTCACTGATACTTTCTTTTGCCATCACATAGCAAACGGAAACAATAATAGCTATAGAAGCTACATTTACAGCATCTAAAAATTTAGAAAAAAGACTTGAATCCCGCATCATTTTTACAATAGGATTTAAAAGCGCTACAAATATAAATGACGGTAAAAAAACACCGATTGTAGAAACTATCGCTCCCGACCAGCCGTTGATCTGATATCCAATAAAAGCCACCGAAGAAAATACGGGTCCCGGCGTAAACTGTCCTACAGCGATTGCATCTATGAGTTGTTGCCTCGTCAGCAAACCGTTTTCTACCAGCTCGGCATTCAAAAAGGCAAATAATACATAACCGCTTCCATATAAAATGGCCCCGATTTTAAGAAATGTCAGAAACAGACTGACATTGGCTGTTGAAAATAAATTGAAATCTGAAACCTGTAATATACCAAGAGGTAAAAACGAATTGATTGTTTTTCTGTTTGAAAACAATGACAATCCCATGGCTAATATTCCGGCACCAAATAACAGCAATATTTCATTGACCCCCATCAAAGCCAATACCAGTACCACCACACCAATGACTCCAAGCTGAATATTTTTTAATGATTTTTTTGCGAGCGGTAAAATTGCTATTAAAATAATCGAAATAATAGCAGGTTTAATCCCGTAAATAAATGGCTGAACCTCCGGGAGTTGTCCATACTCTTTGTAAAGCCAGGCAAAAAATAACGTAATAACGACGGCCGGAAATATAAAGCACGATCCTGCCACAACAAGACCTCTCCAACCCGCTCTGTCCTGCCCGATGTGCATTGCCATTTCAGTGCTGTTGGGTCCCGGAATAAGGTTTGTAGCTCCCATCAAATCGAGAAAATGCTCTTCGCTCATCCACTTTCTTTTAGCCACCACTTCCTGCTGCATCATGGCAATATGTGCGGCCGGACCACCAAATGCAGTAACTCCCAAAGTAATAAAAACACGGGCAAGTGTCTTCAACTCACTATTTCTGTTCACGACTTATCAAATTTTTATCTATTGAAAAATTACCACTTCCAAAATACAGTAAAAAAATCAGAAGCATCGTCATCGAAAAATCTGTTCTGTATTCGTGGGCAAAAACCCAAAAACCTTTGTCCGATAAAGTTGGAATTTTTGTTGTCACAAAAGCGACTATCATAATAATTAATAACGGAATAGCAGCCAATCTTGAAATAAAACCCAAAAGCAGTAAAATTCCGCATACAATTTCTACCGAACCTACCAATGATGCCCAAAATTCAGGGTTTTGAAAACCTATTTTTGCAAATCTTCCTGCCCCTACACTTTCGGGAGTAATAAATTTTTGTAATCCCTCTGAAAGGAAAATTAATCCGACTATTAAACGTAAAATGAATAACGGAAACGGTTTTGTCTGAATGATGCTGTTTATCATGATTAATTCAATTTTTACAAAAGTATATTATATTTTGAATATGAAATAAAAAAAGGAACCCAAAATTGAGTTCCTTTTATCTAATAAGTCAGGGTAATTCCGGCTCCCCACCCCATTTCATTATCATAATTTCCTGAAACGGATAACCATTTTTGTAAAATATACCGTAATCCAGTATTGAATTCTCCATCAGAATTTACTGTAAAATTTCCTCTCAATCTTCTCGAAATCGGAATATCTTCCCGACTCAATTCCAATAGAACTTTTCCGTTTTGGTCAACACTTGCATCTGCTGTAATCAACATTGGCAAGAGATATTGCGCTCCAATAATGAAAGTATTTTTATTTTTTGGAATTCTCTTTTGTCCGAACCATGTTTTTTTATGATCATGCTGAATTTCCGTGTTGTGAAGCATTTCATTCTCCATAATTTCGTGAGATTTTTGAACCCTGAAACCAACATACGGCAAAGCCCACTGAAATTTTCCTAAAAATCTCCCCACTTTAAAATTTCCGTCGAAATGATTAAAATCCCAGTTTGTATGAAATTCATTCAAATTTGCCCATCTCGGACCAAACATCGTCATCGTTTCCGCATGAAGTTTATTACTGTTAATATCCAGCATTGCCATTGAACTGATCATCCTGTTGTCTTTCAAAAAGTTTTTCCAGGCTAATTTTGTATTCGGAAGCTGAGGATTTGGTTTAGAATTTTCATAACTGAAAATCCTTCCCATTCCGGCCATCATATGATACAGGATATGACAGTGAAAAAACCAGTCACCATCCTGATTGGCAGCAAATTCAATCGTATCGGTTTCCATCGGCATAATATCAACTACATTTTTCAACGGTGAATATTCTCCTTTTGAATTAATCAGCCTAAAATCATGGCCGTGAAGGTGCATAGGGTGCCGCATCATCGAATTATTATACATCGTGATTCTCAGGATTTCCCCTTTTTTAACCAAAATTTTATCTGTTTCAGTAACCGTTTTATTGTCTAAAGTCCACAAATAATGATTCATATTTCCTTCTAACGTAAACTTCAGCTCTCTTACATTTTCGCTCGGAAGAATCGTTTTCTCAGGAGATTTCAACATGTTGTAAGACAATCTTTTAATCGATTTTTCTTCCTTCATTTCCATTCCTGAATGATTTTCATGCCCCGTGGCTGAAGCTTCCGAAGCCATATTTGAATGATCTTCATCTTTAGTTTTAACTCCCATCATTTCATTCATGTGCTTCATTGTCATTTTGCGTTGGCTTTCAGGAAGTTCGGGATACATTACTTCGTTCATATCCATCATCTGATTGCCCATCGTCATGTTCATCGGCTTCATATTTCCGCTCATTTCCATCATTCCATTCATCATTTTCATACCTTCAAAAAGCTTTAATCTTGGCAAATCCGGAGCTGAAATTTTTTCTCCTGAACCGAGCCAAAGCGAAGCATATCCAATTCTGTCTTCCGAAGTAGCACGGAATTCAAAGCTTTTATTCTCTGGAATTGTCACTTCAATATCGTATGTTTCCGAAACTCCGACAATTAAACGATCAACTTCCACAGGAACCACATCGTTTCCGTCATTAGCGACAACTTTAATTTTTCCACCTCCGAAATTCAGCCAGAAATACGTGGAAGAACCGCCATTGGCAACTCTCAATCTCACTTTATCACCAGCTTTTAAATTAGAATAATCAGAACTTGGCTGTCCGTTAATGAGAAATTTATCATAATAAACATCACTCACGTCCATCGCTTCCATCCTTTTCCATTCATTTAAAGCTTTAGTTCCGAAATTTCCTGATTTTATGGCTTCCCAATAACTCTGGACAGCATTTTTCTTAATGGCATACCAATCTGTATTCGCCATGTGAAGCCTTCTTGCAATCTGCATCGGATCTTCGTCACTCCAATCTCCCAATAACACAGGAATTTCTTTGGTGTAATTCACTTTTGGCTCGCCTTCCCGTTTATTAAAAACCAAAATTCCGTTCATCCCGATTTGCTCCTGCAAACTTTCATGGGAATGGTACCAATAGGTTCCGTTTTGCGAAATTTTAAATTTATATAAATGCGTTTCGCCTGGTTTTACAGGTTTTGTCGTAAGATATGGAACGCCATCATGTTCGTTTGGTAAAATCACGCCATGCCAGTGAAAACCTGTATTTTCTTTCAGCATATTGTGAAGATAAATTTCTGCCGTATCGCCTTCTGTAAAATATAAAGTCGGAGCCTGTAATTTTCCGTTAACAGCAATCGCACGGCGGTTTTTTCCTGTAAAATTTACAATCGTGTCTTTTACATACAAATCGTAGCGAACCGTTTTTCCACCGAAAGAAACTTTCCCGTTTCCGGAATTTCTTTTTAGAACTGAGTTTTGGGGCTCAGGTTCAGATTGATGATTAGAATGATTTTCAATTTCAACCAGATCCATTCCACATTTCGGACATTTTCCGGGCTTGTCGGAAATGACTTCCGGATGCATCGGGCAAGTATATTTTTGAGGTTGAGATTGAGGTTTAGGCTGAGACTTTGATGGCGTTAAAGTTTTATCTTGAATTTTATTTTTAGAATTTAAATTAAGTTTAGATCTATCATCCTCCTTAGCCTTCTTTACCTTTTTAACATCAATTTTTTTCTCAACCTTAGCCTTAATCTTACTCTCAGCCTTATTTTTAATTCCTGTTGATTTGATCTCTGTTTTCGGTTTAACCGTTTTTACTTCGGGTTTTGCAACAACTTTTGGCTTTATTACGATTATTTTTTTTCTTAAAGTCATTCCGCATTTCGGGCAGTCGCCGGGTTTTGAGGAGATAACTTCAGGATCCATCGGACACGTATAAACTGTTTTTGTTGTTTGTGAAAAAATAAAAACAGAGAACAAAAGCATCAGAAATAATATTATTTTTTTCATAATATTCTGAAATTTTAAAGTTGTATAGCTTAATATTTTTAATTATCAATAATTAAAGCTAATTCTAATTAAGCTATATAACTTATTATATTTAAACTGAATAGATAAATTAATTTATCTCTGCTTTTACATTCCCGCAAGAAAGCATTGAGCTTCCGTAGTAAGGATTTATGATTTTCTTTTCATCGCTTAGCCAGCTTCCGTCGGCCATTGGACAATATTGAACGTAGATTGGCTTTTCTGAAAGCTTGAATTCTTTTGTAAGCGCAATCATGCTGTCTGAAAGATTGTAGAAAGTCTCTCTTTGAGCACTGATTGTTCTTGCTTCTGAAATTACCGTTGCATCTTTTCTGAGAATATTTAAATTACCCTCCGAAACCATTTTATAATCAATCGCAGAAGCTGTTTTGATGAATTCTGTTGCTGCTTTTGACGTTTTATCTGCATCATTAGAAGCCAAAGCCGATTTTATAGCGATATAATTCTGATAGAGCTTTGAAACCTGAGCATCTTTTTTAGATTGTGCTGATAATGAAATGATTGCGAATAAAAATAATACTGCTGTGAAAATATACTTTTTCATTGTTTTACATTTTAGAATTAAAAATTTTTAAAGAATTAAGTAAGATATCGCATATTGCGAAAGGCTGTGTCGTTCGTAATGATAAGAATATCAACGACAAACGGATTTTAAATTCTAAAATTACAATGATCTATAAAAATAGGAACCGGCCGGACATTGGGCGGCGCATTGATCTGAATCTGAGTAAATTTTGTAGCCGAAAAAGATTTGTCAACAAAGAAAAATTCCTGATGTTGAAATTCCGGCATCTGTTTTAAGAAATCAATTTTAAGTAAATCAGACTTTTGAGAATCATCTACTTTTACAACCTTGATCTCTGTTTTGCAACAGTCTTTTTTTGTTTTAACGCCACATTTACTGCAGTTATCATCAACCTTCTGACTGATAGAAGCCAATTCTTCCATACAATAATGAACGCTAAAAACCGCTCCGGAGGAAAACCCGAAGTAGAAAACAGAGAACAGTATGGCGAGAATCTTTTTCATTGAAGCAAAGTTAAAAATATATGTGGTATGTATGTTATAAAATTATGTATTGTTGTTATAAAATTTGGGAAAATAAAAAACTCCCGAGACTTTCAGGAGTTTTATTATATTCTTTAAATCTTTTGTTTCCTACAAATCTTCACAGATAATCTGAATATTTTAAACTATTATCTAATCTACCTGCAACCTATAAATTGATCCTATTTAATCTTAAATTCTAATTTAACATTAAAGAAACGCCCTGTTAAACGTACCGGAACCGGATACATCAAATTTGTATTGGCATCCGCAATCCATTGATTCGCAACGGTATTTCTAATGTTGAAAGCGTTAAAAACCTGAACTCCCAACGTTAATTCTTCAAACTTACCCCAAAATCCATATCCGGTTTTCTTTTCTTTAGGATCTATAAATGCATAAGAAAGTCCTAAATCTACTCTTTTATAGGAAGGTAACGTTTTCTGATATTGATATGGATCCGTAAGAACCGGTGCTCCCGTCGGCAATCCCATCGCATAAACCAATGTAAGATTCACGCGCATTTGTGGGAATTTTGGCATATAATCCTGATAGAACATCGCAAACCTAAACCTTTGATCCGTAGGTCTTGGAATATCTCCTTTCCCATCAATATTTTCATAAACCCTTGCATAACTTGCAGACAACCAAGAATCTACACCTGGAACAAATTCCCCGAATAATCTTGTATCAATTCCGTATGCATAACCGGAAGCATTATTTTTTCCTGTATAACGGATTCTTACATTATCCATATAATAAGGAATCAGGTTATCCATTTTTTTATAGTAAAGCTCGGTCGTTAATTTGAAAGGTCTGTCATCAAAATAAAATTCATAATCATTAGCCAAAATAGCCTGAATTGATCTCTGAGATTTTATATTGCTGTTAAAGTTTCCATCCAAATCTTTAATTTCCTTATAAAAAGGAGCCTGATAATAGATACCTCCTGAAATTCTAAACAACATATCTGTGTCCCAATCCGGTTTGATGGCAAACTGCGCTCTTGGCGAGAAAATAGTTTCGTTGTTGAAGCTCCAGTGTGCTACCCTTGCTCCGGCATTCACAAATACCTTATTGCTTCCCCAGAAAAACTTCTGGGAATATTGGGCATACGCCGACATTCTTGTAGGCTCAATGTGATTTTTACCTGAAATATGATACAATAATTCCAGATCTCCCGGATTTCTAGGATCATTAATAAGTGCGTCGTGCGGAAGGCTATATCCCGCAGAATCTAATAGTTTCCACTCATTGGTAAGATCCTTCAGATTTTCTTTTTCATATTTGAACCCAACTTCAATATCCGTATTCACATTGGGTGAAAAACGTGTTCTGAACTGTGCTCCGTATGTTTTTACAAACAAGTCATTTCTTGCATGCTCAATCTGTCCACCCGCATCATAAGAGGTAACAGGTTCTCCGGTAAGCGGATCAAAAGTACTTAATTTATAACTGGAAGCGATGGAATAATATTCCCTTTCACGGTTCTGATAAGCAAAAGCATCCAAAGTGAATCTCCATTTGTCTGATGGTTTAAAGTTCATAGAAACTGTCCCCATCATGTTTTTATACTTATCATCTTCACGGCCGCCGTACGCTACGCTCAACTTAAGCGGTTGCTGAAGACTTCCAAAATCCACTTCCCTTTCTTTGGGAATCATCTCGTAATCATTCTTGGAATAGTATCCTATGAATGAAAGCGTGAATTTTGGGCTGAAATGATAATTAAGATACGTCTGGAAATCCATGTATTTAGGATTGAAATCCGTATCTTCTTTTAAGGTATTAAGAACAAGGTTTGTATTCCTGTATCTTCCTGAAAATAAAGCCGTAAACTTCCTGTTGTCATCTTTATCTTTTCCACCGGCAAATCCGGCAGTTAACCTTCCGCCAATCAAACTCCCCTCTCCCGAAAGTTCAAATTTTTGAGGCTCACGATAATAGATATTTAAAGCAGAAGACATTTTGTCGCCATATCTCGGCTCAAAACCTCCTGCAGAGAAATTAACCGTAGAAACCATATCAGGATTAATGATACTTAAACCCTCCTGCTGAGAATTTCTAATCAGAAAAGGCCTGTAAATTTCAATGTCATTAATATAGATAAGGTTTTCGTCATAGTTTCCACCACGAACCATATATTGTGAAGAAAGTTCCGTATTTGAGTTTACAGAAGGTAAAGTCTTGATAATCCCTTCAATACCTCCGGAAATACTCGCCACGTTCTGAGCATCTTTCGCCGATATTTTTACAGTCGTAAGGTCATTCGTTCTTCCTGTTCCTTTTTTCTGGAAAACAACTTCCTCTATACTGTTGACTTTAGTAGCGGTATCCTTCTTCTTTGCCTGGGAGAATACTAATGCGGGAACGATAAGGCTTAGCGGTAAAACTAGTTTTTTCAAAAGAAATGTTTTAAAATTTCAAACGTGAATATATAAATTTTATTTTAACTTATTTATACTTTATTAACATTTAAAAATCAGAATGCTTAAAATGACATACATATCGCATTTAAACATTCTGATTCTTGTATAAATATTGTCTGATTACTATAAAATAGCTTCTCGGACTCTGGTTAATTTTTGTAAAAGATCTTCAAGCAAATCTAATCTCAACATATTGGCTCCATCCGATAAAGCCGTTTCCGGAGTCGGGTGAGTTTCGATGAAAATTCCGTCTGCACCTACCGCGATTCCTGCTTTTGCAATCGTTTCTATTAAATCCGGTCTTCCTCCCGTAACACCCGAACTTTGGTTAGGTTGTTGTAAAGAATGCGTAACATCCAGAATCACAGGCGCATATTGTCGCATTGTAGGAATTCCTCTGTAATCAACAATTAAATCTGTATATCCGAAAGAATTTCCTCTTTCAATGATTGCAACTTTTTGATTATCAGAATCTGTGATCTTCTGAACGGCAAATTTCATGGATTCCGGTGAAAGGAATTGTCCCTTTTTTAAGCTTACACATTTTCCCGTTTTCGCAGCTGCCACCAAAAGGTCAGTCTGGCGAACCAAAAATGCCGGAATCTGCAGAACATCAACGTATTGAGCAGCCAAAGCAGCATGCTCGTTCTCATGAATATCAGTTGTTGTCGGGATGTTGAAAGTTTCCCCAACTTTTTTAAGGATTTCTAAAGATTTCTCCTCACCAATGGTTGTAAAAGAATCTACTCTGCTTCTGTTGGCTTTTTTAAAACTTCCTTTAAAAATGTATGGAATATTATATTTATTAGTCAATTCTACTACTTTTTCAGCGATTTTCAATGCCATATCTTCTCCTTCAATGATACAGGGCCCGGCAATCAGGAAAAAGTTTTTTGAATCTTTGTGATGAATATTATCTAAATACTGAATCATTTTATTTAATTAAAAAGTTGAGTAAAAATACTGATAAGTTTTGGAATGGGAAATTATTTGTGGACTTAACGGATTATGATCATAATAGTTTTTCTTTATAATAGATTTAAATCAAAATTTATTTAAAATCTTCTCAAACGTATTAATATTCCTGCTTGTAAATTGATCTTTCAAGCTTTTCTTGCCTAAAATTTTCCCGAAAGTGGAGTCTAAAGTATTTCCTTTCGGAACCTGCCAATAGAAAATATTATTCACAATTTTAGCATCTTCACTTCCTGTTTTTGAAGCTTTTTCAAATTCCTGCATTAAAATATTTTCCACACCATCATTTCCTATGAAAGCATAAGAGTGAAGATTTTCATTTTTTTCGAAAGGATTTCCATTCCAGACATTTTCCACTTCTTCCTGAGATTTTACAAATAAAAATGCTTCATAAGAAAAATGTTCTGACATTGCTTTTTCAAGGATTTTCTTTAATTCCTCAACTTTTTTTCCCGAAGAAAAAACAACATTTCCCGAAGCAAGAATTGAAATCACATCCGCCATTCCGGCATCTTTAAAAACCTGACAGACATCCGCCATTTTCATATTGGTTCCTTTTACATTGACGCCGCGAAGAAATGCACAGTATTTCATAGTTGGTTAGTTTTGAGGGTATTAGATTTTGAGGGTTTTGAGTGTTTGAGAGTGTTAGTGTTGGAGAGTGAGTTTATTTTAATTAAAAAAAATTAAATGTAAAGCTGTAAACTTCCATCATCCCGCTTGCATCTTCCATCCTACTCAACTCTCTCATACAAATTATAATCTGTTCCGGAAGGTTTTAAAATGTAGATTTTTTCAAGCAATTTATTGTTGCTTTTCAGGTGGTCTTTTACCCGGAATTCTTTTATTAATTTATAATGAACTTTAAAATATTCCGCATCTTTTCTTTGGTATAAATCATCGTAGGAAAGAAGGTATTTCGGTTTTCTTTTCTTTACGGTATTAATCCAGAAATTAGGTTTGTCTTTTATAATTTCTTCCTGGACTTGCTTATCAACCAATCCAACTTCATCAATCGTTTTTAAACCAGAAAAATATGGGATATAACCGGCTGGTTCCAATAAAATCCATTGGTTTTTATCTTTTTCATATTGATTTAAAAACAATCCGATGGTTCTTCTGTAATTCCACTCCCCGTTTCCTGTCGCGATGGAATGAATGGTCTGGAAAGCCAGCATCGGAAGTATATAAACGATGATTAATAATGATAACCATAAGTTTCTTTTAATCTTTTGCTCTAATACAAAAATCAGGATAGGGACAAAAAGTAAAATCTGCGGAACCCAGTAATACCAATCGAAAAGGCTTTTCTGTGAAAGGAAAATCAATTGTTTTACCCATCCGAAAATAAAAATCATCCAAAGAAAATAATTCCTTTTTTCTCTCTGTCTGATTAAATAAATAAAGCAAAGTAATTCAAAAATCAAAAGTAAGATCGTCAACGGGTTGAAATCTCCCGGAAGCTTCAGCATTCCCCAAAAGTTTCCAAAATTTAATCTAAAATATTCTAAATTCTGGGCAAATGTAAAATGTTTATCATAAGCCAATTTCTTAGCAACAATCGTATTATTGACAATTTCGCCAAAATAAAACCAGTTGAAAGCCAGTGCCGCTAAAACACTTAAAGCTCCACCCAAAATGTAACTCCACCTGATTTTTTTAGTCCAAAACAGATCAACTAAAAAGACAATTCCCAAGAAAATTACGGTGTCAATTCTCGTGAATAAAATTAAGATGGGTAAAATAATCAGAGCCCATTTTTTCCCTTTATTAAAGCCATAATACAGCAAAGCCATTTCTAAAAAGAAAAGAATTCCGTATTCCATCCCAAGAATAGAAATTTTTATGGCAGGTGGTAAAATTCCGATTAAAAATATAAAAATTGCTTTATGCCAGACATTTTTCAACACCAAATGAGAAAGAAATAAACTTCCTATCGTAAAAAGGATGGAATTGAAAATAAGAATCGGCTCAATAAAGTATTCTTTCCCAAAAATTAAATTAAAAAAATAAGAAACAAAAACATACAAATGCGTTGTTGATGCAGATATTTTCGTAGCTCCATTGAACCCGATCACTCCGTAATCCAAGAGGTTCTGTGCCACTCTCCAGGTGATAAAGGCATCTTCCTGAATGTAATGTGTCAGTAAAAAAATAAGTTTAAAAACAACTGTAAATGCTACAGCATATATCGGGATTTTTTTATTTTCCGTCTCTGTCATTGTGCTTCATTAGTTTGGCAAATATAATCTTAAAATTTCTGAAGCACAATAATAAAAAAACGGAACCGAAGTTCCGTTTTAAATTTTGTTTTTATTGCGTTGCCTTTATAATCGCGTTGGTAATCTGATTTTCCTTTTCCTTCGAATAGGTAGAATCAAAAGGCTCCATTATATCAAATAAATATTGGTAGAATGGTGTAATCTTTTGAACTTGTTCAGATTCACTCATTGCTTTTTCCTTGCCCATTTCTTTAAGATTTTCTACAAATGTGTTGAATTTCTTATCAATCGGCTCTATGGATTTCACAAGGTAATCATACGCCTTATCTTTCTTCCCGATTCTTGTATAAGCGTCCGTAACAGCAGAGATTACCAGAGAATATTCCATCGGTTTTGTTCTGATTTGTTTTCTCAGATAGCTTTGATCTGCTTTGCTAAGGCTCATATAATAATCGTATTCTTCAAAAATTCCTTTTTTAAGGACTTCTGCCAGTTTTAATCCTTTTTGTTCTTGTCCTGAAACGATGTATCCGTAAACCATTGAGCTTAATGAACGTGGATCGTTGTATTTTTCAGCAGGAATTTCTTTGGAAGCCAGGTCTAATAATTCAACAGCTTTTCCTTTTTGGCCCATTGTTGCTAATGCCGCGGCGGCTCTACTCGCTGAACTTCTATAGCTTATAATGTTTGAAGTGGCTGTTTCGTCAAAATGAGTATTAAGGTCTTTGAAATTCCCCCATCTGAAGTTTTTCACCACATTATATAAAGAATTGGCATCTACTCTACCCATCTCTCCATCCGGAGTCTGGGGCGTATGGATCGGGATCAACCTGTAGCTGAATCCATCGAACTGAAGATATTCATCAAGATAGAAAACGTTTTCGCTGTCATAGATTCCTCCTGAAGAGAAATTTATCGGCCTTTTCCAGTCGAAATTGGCCAGAATATCAAGCATAATCAGATTATTTTTATACAATGTATTTCCTTTATAATTGATCATAATCTGGTTTACCGTGTTCGGAAGGTCTGCCTGATTGATAATTCCTGCCTGTAATGCGTTGGCTTTATTTACAGGTAAAATAAATTTGTTTACAGGTAAGATATTGTACTTCTCATATTTTTCTTCCCCAAAATACATTTTAAGAAGCTCATCTTTTGCTGGAGATTTATGTTTAAGGAAATTAATAGCTTCCTTCATTGTCATAGAATCCTGTGTCAGGTATTTTCTGAATTCTGCAAATTCGGTCTCCGGGGCCCCCTGATCTTTAAGCATTGAGAAAATTTCTTCCCAATTTTCTTTTCTCATCATATAGATCTGGTCATTCGAGCCGTCTCTGTAATCATCATGAGTCAATACGCCCGGAACCGGTGCTGCATTGTACGTTCTTCTCTTAATCTGGTCGATATTCCAAGGAGTTGAAGCTAATGTAAAATTCACTACTTTCACATCATCACGGAATCTTTCAGTTTCCTGAATTGCCCAAACCGGATACGTGTCATTATCACCATAAACAAACAAAATATCGTTTTTCGGTAATGATTTTAATACGGAATAACCATAATCGTAAGAAGTATATCTGTTGTTTCTGTTGTGGACATTATAATTCTGGAAGCCCATCATAAAAGGAACTCCCAATAAAACAACTCCGGCTACAATATTGGCTACATTTGACTTTACTTTAGACTGTAAGAACCAAAGAATTGCTCCGGCTCCCATTCCGATCCATATGGCAAATGCGTAGAATGAGCCTACCATTGCGTAATCTCTTTCTCTCGGCTCGAAAGGTTTTACACCCGTGTAGAAAACAATTCCAACACTTGTTAAAACAAATAAAGACAATAAAGCATAAAATCTTCCGAAGTCTCTGTTTAATTGAAAAAAGAATCCTATTAACCCTAAAATTAAAGGTAAAAAGAAGAATTTTACCGTACTTTCATTTTTAAATTTTGCAGGCATTTTATCCTGGTTTCCTACCAAAGTATTATCGATGAAAGGAATTCCGGAAATCCAGTTTCCTCTTGTGCTTTCCATGTTTCCCTCAAGGTCATTCTGGCGTCCTACAAAGTTCCACATTAAATATCTTACGAAGTAATACCCGTTCTGAAAAGTGATAAAATAATCCATATTCTGAGCCAGAGAAGGCTTTTGAACTTTGATTAAATCATAATCTCTTACCTTCATATAATCAGAAGCCGTAATAGTCCCGTCTTCATATTTTTGTCTTAATTCATCAAATATCTGCTTAGCCTGAGGATTATCAGCAACTTGGTCATTTTCATAATTAAATGAAAAATCCGGTGCTCCGTACATTGAAATGTAGTTGGCGATTACATCATCATCGTCACTAAACATTCTTGGCATGAATCCTACATGAGCTTTATTGAAAACATAATTGAATCGGTCTCCTGTTTTTCTGTAGGTTCCGGTTTTTTCATCTTTTTCATAAATTTCGCCTGTTTTTGTAGTCTTAAAGCTTCCGTCTTCATTCTTCTCAATTCCATGAGCATCAAGCTTATAAGTATAGTTCTGGCCATAAGCTGTCGGCCAGTCACCATATTGTTCCCTGTTATAATAATCCAGCATCCCGATTGCGTTATCCGGATCATTAAGGTTCATTGGTGGATTGGCATTAGCCCTGATAGGAATTACCATCCAGCATGAAAAACCGATCATCATGAAAACAACCGACAATGCAGTAATCTGATATACTTTTCTCTTCAGTTTTCTTGCATAAGTAATCAGGAAATAACAGATTCCAACCATTAAAATAAATGCTGCAATTGTTCCCGAATGGAAAGGTAAACCTAAACCATTAACAAAGAAAATCTCCAGCTTCCCGAACATCGTCATGATAAAAGGGAAAATTCCTTTAAATACAATAGCTAATATTAATAAAGTAATGGCATTTGCCCAAAGAAAATTCTTCCAGGTAAATTTGTAATTTCTTGCATAATATACCAGACAAACTGCAGGAATAGCCAACATACACATCATGTGAACCCCAACAGAAAGTCCTAAAATAAAGAAAATAAGAATAATCCATCTGTCGCTGTCCGGCGCCAGATACTCATTTTCCCATTTTGTGATCAACCAGACTAAAAGAGCGATGAACATTGATGCCATTGAATAAACTTCACCTTCAACCGCTGAAAACCAGAACGTATCCGAAAAGGTGAAACATAAAGCTCCTACAGCACCCGCAAAAAGGATAGAAATTTCCTCATGCTTTGTTACTTCCTCAAAATCCTTATTCAACAACCGTCTTACAAAATGAGTGATCGTCCAGAAAAGGAATAAAATCGTTAATGCGCTGAACAATGCAGACATCGCATTGATAACGATAGAATAATTCTCACCTTTTCCTAAAGCAAAAATGGCTGCTACAGCACCCACAATTTGGAACAATGCAGCTCCCGGAGCGTGCGTCACTTCTAATTTCACAGCAGAGGAAATATACTCGCCACAATCCCAAAAACTGAAATTGGGTTCTATGGTGGACAAGTACGTAAAAAATGCAATGACAAAAATCACCCATCCAAGGACGGTATTCCATTGCTTAAAAGTCCAATTTTTCATAGTATTAAATCAATTACGCGAAAATAACGCTTTTATATGATTTAAGATGGTTTTTAACAAAATTTAAAAAATTTGGCTCACTTTTTGAAAACTTTGGTCTTAGATGGCGATAGAAAAATAAATTTTAGCTATTTTAGAGGTGAGAAATCAAACAAAAGTTTAGAAATAATTTATTTTTTTGTATTTTTGCCGTCAGATTTTTATTGAAAAATAACAAATAATGAGTAATGTTTACGATAATATACTTGGCCTGATAGGAAATACTCCTATGGTGAAGCTTAATACTGTGACGAAAGAAATTCCTGCAACCGTTTATGCCAAGTTAGAATCATATAATCCTGGACATTCCACAAAAGATAGAATTGCACTTCATATTATAGAAAATGCTGAGAAAAAAGGTTTATTAAATGAAAATTCCGTAGTTGTAGAAACTACTTCCGGAAATACCGGTTTTTCTCTTGCAATGGTGTGCATTATCAAAGGGTACAAATGTATTCTTGCTGTAAGCGACAAGACGAAGCCCGAGAAAATCGCGTATTTGAAAGCTCTGGGTGCTATCGTGTATGTCTGCCCTGCAAATGTACCTGCGGATGATCCCAGATCATATTATGAAGTTGCCAAAAGAATCGCTTTAGAAACGCCGAATTCGGTGTATATCAATCAATATTTCAATGAACTGAATATTGATGCGCATTATCAGACAACAGGGCCAGAGATTTGGGAACAGACTCAAGGTAAAATAACTCACCTTTTTGCATGTACAGGAACGGGAGGAACGTTGTCCGGTTCTGCAAAATTCTTAAAAGAAAAAAATCCAGCTATAAAAATCATTGGTGTGGATGCTGACGGATCTATCCTGAAAAGTTATCACGAAACAGGAGAAATTCACAAAGAAGATGTTCATCCTTATCAGATCGAAGGAATGGGAAAAAATTTGATCCCTTCTGCTCTTCTTTTCGATAAAGTAGACGAATTTGTAAGGGTAAATGATGAAATGTCAGCCTACAGAACCCGTGAAGTAGCTCTTAAAGAAGCTATCATGGGCGGTTATACAACAGGAGCTGTTACCCAGGCGTTATTGCAATACGCACAATCTCATCAGTTTTCAGAAAGCGATGTAATTGTCCTTATTTATCCTGACCACGGATCAAGATATATCACAAAAGTTTACAGTGATCAATGGATGGCTGAGCAGGGTTTCATTAACAATTGTGTACATAACTACGATGAAGTTTTCAAAACAGAATTCATTAAATAAAAATAAATAAATCTATACAAATCAAGCCTTTTTTGTAGATCACAAAAGGCTTTTTTACTTAAATATTAATAAAATGTTAGATATTTTTGATCGTATTAAACAAAATCCCGGTCCATTAGGACAATTTGCTGATTATGCTGAAGGATATTTTGTTTTCCCAAAACTGGAAGGTCCTATTGGTCCAAGAATGAAATTTCAGGGTAAAGATGTAATCTTCTGGAGTGCAAATGATTATTTAGGTCTTTGCAACCACCCGGAAGTGTTGGAAGCTGATGCTAAAGCCGCTGCAGAATATGGAATGTTTTATCCGATGGGCGCAAGAGCAATGTCAGGTGAAACACAACAACATCAGCAGTTGGAAAAAGAATTGGCAGAATTCACCCAAAAAGAAGCTGCTTACCTTTTAAATTTCGGTTACCAGGGGATGGTTTCAGCTATCGATGCATTGGTTACAAGACATGATGTGATTGTATATGATGCTGATTCTCACGCTTGTATCGTAGACGGAGTTCGTCTTCATATGGGTAAAAGTTTTACGTTCAAACATAATGACATTGATAGTTTAGAGAAAAACTTAGCCCGAGCAACTAAAGTAGCAGAAGAAAACGGAGGCGGAATTTTGGTGATTACTGAAGGAGTTTTCGGAATGAGAGGAATGCAGGGAAAACTGAAGGAAATCTGTGAATTGAAATCAAAATTCAATTTCAGGCTATTAGTGGACGATGCACATGGTTTCGGAACTTTAGGTAAAACCGGAGCCGGAGCTGGTGAAGAGCAGGGCTGTCAGGACCAAATTGATGTTTACTTCTCAACTTTTGCTAAATCTATGGCAGGTTTCGGAGCATTTCTTTCGGGAGATGAAACGATTATCAGATACTTAAAATACAATCTGCGTTCCCAGATTTTTGCTAAGTCTTTAACAATGCCAATGGTAATTGGAGGTTTAAAAAGATTGGAGCTATTGAGAACACGTCCGGAAATTAAAGAGAAATTGTGGGAAAACGTAAATAAACTTCAAAACGGACTGAAAGAAAGAGGTTTCAACCTTGGAAACACAAACACTTGTGTAACACCTGTTTTTATCCAGGGAACTACAATTGAAGCTACTCTTTTGGCAAAAGATTTAAGAGAAAACTATGGCGTTTTCACATCAGTTGTTGTATATCCGGTGATTCCAAAAGGAATGATTTTGTTGAGATTAATCCCGACAGCCTCTCATACTGATTCGGAAATTAACGAAACATTAGCTGCTTTCGAAGGCATCAAAGAAAAATTAGAGTCGGGCACATACGCAGAAATGGAAAAGCAAATGAACATCGAATACAAACAAATGTAATTCGATATTATCATAAACTAAAAACCACTGAAATTATCAGTGGTTTTTTATAAAATACAATAATGAAATTAAAGGGTTACGCTTTAGGAATTATTTCAGCAGTTTCATACGGATTGATTCCGATTTTTATCCTGCCTGTGAAGCAAGCACACTTTTCTTTAGACATTACTTTATTTTATAGATTCTTATTTTCTGCCTTAATGATTGGTGGATATCTACTCTATTCCAAAGAAAATTTTTCTATCAATAAGAAAGAAGGATTAATTTTAGTTATACTCGGGATATGTTATGCCCTTTCTTCAGAATTTTTATTTTTAGGATACGACTATCTCACTCCTGGAATCGCCTCGACTGTGCTTTTTATTTATCCGGTTATGGTAGCATTGATCATGTTTTTCTTTTATAAAGAGAGATTAAATAAACTTTCCATTATCTCATTATTTCTTGCATTTGCGGGTGTAATTGTTTTATGTTTAAAAGGCAAAGGATTGGAAATCAACTATGCCGGTTTGGGAATTGTAATGTTAAGTTCGCTATCTTACGCACTTTATATGATTATTGTAAATAAATCAAATATAAAAGTTTCGGGTTTTAAACTTTCCTTTTATTCCATGGTTTTTACTTCCATTTTTTTTATGATTAAAGCTTTAATAGGAAAAGAATCCTTTGAAATTCCTTCAACAAGTATTTTTTTTAATTTCATTATTTTTGCTTTTTTAACTACGGTAATTTCCACATTGTGTTTGGTTTTTGCGATCAAAAGTATTGGTTCAACTTCTGCAGCAATTCTAGGAGCCCTGGAACCGGTAGTTGCAGTAATGGTAAGTGTTTTGATTTTCCATGAAAAATTTACTTTCAATTTATTAATAGGAATTATCTTAATACTTTTTGGAGTAATTTTAAACGTTCTTGCGGGAAGTAAAAAAATTGTTCATTCTTAAAATTTAAAATATTTAAAATAACTTTGCAAAAATTTTACTGTTGAAAGATCTGCTTCTTATCACTCCGCCTTTTACCCAACTAAATACTCCTTATCCCGCAACAGCTTATATCAAAGGTTTTTTGAATACAAAAGATATTTCAAGCTATCAGCTGGATTTGGGAATTGAAGTGATTTTGGAGTTGTTCTCAAAAAACGGAATTCAGAAAATTTTCAGTAAAGAGATTGATATTCAGAGCGTTTCTGAAAACTCTCAACGGATCTTTGCTTTAAGAAATGAATATATAAAGACCATCGATCAGGTTATTTCTTTTCTACAAGGTAAAACTCCAACCCTTGCAAGACAAATCTGTTCAATGAATTTTTTACCGGAGGCTTCCCGATTCAATCAACTGGATGATATGGAATTTGCTTTCGGGAACATGGGATTGCAAGATAAGGCTAAACATCTGGCTACTTTATATTTAGAAGATTTATCTGATTATATAGTTGAATGTATCGATGTAGATTTTGGTTTCAGCAGATACGCCGAACGACTCGGAAAAAGTGCCAACTCTTTTGATGAATTATATTTAAAAATTTGTGAAAATCAAACTTTTATTGATGATTTTACTTTAAAAATTCTCCAGGAAAAATTAGAATTAATTCAGCCAAAACTGGTTTGTTTTTCTGTTCCATTCCCCGGAAATTTATATGCAGGTTTTAGATGCGCAAAGTTTATTAAAGAAAATTACCCTCACATAAAAACTGCAATGGGTGGCGGTTTTCCAAATACTGAATTGAGAGAAATTAAAGACAAAAGAGTTTTTGAGTTTTTTGATTTTATCACTTTGGATGATGGCGAACTTCCGATTGAACTGCTTTATCAAAATATTACAGGTAAGGTGACTGAGCCTGTCGAAGCTAAAAGAACTTTTTTAATTGAGAATGGAGAAGTTATTTATAAAAATAATTCCACAAAGCACGATTACAGACAAGCCGATATAGGAACTCCAGATTACACTGATTTACAATTAGATAAATATATTTCCGTCATTGAGATTGCTAATCCGATGCACAGTTTGTGGAGCGACGGAAGATGGAATAAACTCACAATGGCGCATGGTTGCTATTGGGGAAAATGTACTTTTTGCGATATTTCTTTAGATTACATAAAAATTTATGAGCCAATTTCTGCC
The DNA here is from genome assembly GCF_001456155.1 of Chryseobacterium sp. IHB B 17019. Classification (NCBI taxonomy): domain Bacteria; kingdom Pseudomonadati; phylum Bacteroidota; class Flavobacteriia; order Flavobacteriales; family Weeksellaceae; genus Chryseobacterium; species Chryseobacterium sp. IHB B 17019. Next base: position 1,673,434 of record NZ_CP013293.1, read on the forward strand.
AAAATTTTGGTTGACAGAATGGAAGAGCTCATTGCAACAACGGGTGAAACCGGATTCCATTTTGTTGATGAAGCTGCTCCACCCGCTTTGATGAGAGAAGTTGCCCTGGAAATTTTACGAAGAAATCTAGTTGTAACCTGGTGGACGAATATTCGTTTCGAAAAAAGTTTTACTAAAGATTTGTGTTTTCTGTTAAAACTTTCCGGTTGCGTTGCCGTTTCTGGAGGGCTTGAAGTAGCAAGTGACCGATTATTAAAATTAATAGACAAAGGAATTTCGGTAGAACAGGTTGCACAGGTGACAAGAAATTTTACGGAAGCCGGAATCATGATTCATGCCTATCTGATGTATGGATACCCGACCCAGACTGTTCAGGAAACAATTGATTCTTTGGAAATGGTTCGGCAAATGTTTGAGATGGGAATTCTGCAAAGTGGGTTTTGGCATCAGTTTGCCATGACTGCTCATTCGCCGGTTGGTTTAAGTCCCGAAGAATTTGGAGTAACTCCGATCAAGCAAGAAATTTTATTCGCTAACAATGATATTGATTTTACAGACAAAACCGGAATCGATCATGGAAAATTTAGTTTTGGTTTAAAAAAATCTTTGTTCAATTATATGCACGGAGTTAATTTTGAACTTCCGCTTCAGGAGTGGTTTGATTTTAAAATTCCGGGAACGACAATTCATCCGGATTACATTCATGATTGTTTACTGGAAGAAGATGATTTTAAATTTAAGGGAAATTCAAAAGTCATATTTTTAACAAAAAATGTAATCGCTGAGAATCGCGTAAAAACAAAAAAGAAATATGTTTACCCGTATACAAAAATTACAATCCATTTAAAAACTAATATTATCAGTATAGATTTGGAACCGGAAAAGGCGGAATGGCTGATAAAAATGTTTGAAGAAAATTCTACAGATCAATCAAAAAAGATTACACTTCAACAACTTAAGGAAAAATTTGAAGAGAATTTTGAAGATTTTGAATTATTTTGGTTTTCAAAACCTGTCCAGCAATTGAAAGAAAATGGTGTGATTTTGAGTTTGTAAAATTTTTAATTTTTAATCTTATTTTTCAATGCCATCCTTCAAAACGAGACCAGCTTCTACCTTTCCCTGAATTTTAATAAAGTTCGGATCCATAATAGCCATTCTTTCTGCGATAGCTTTATAAGTTGGAAACTTTAAAATGGAAGCCCTACCCGATATTTCCCTGTAAATCGTAAACGTTTTTCCGCCGGCAGATTTCAATTGTTTTGTTGTCGTAATATACCTTCCGATATATTTACTTTTGGCATCGTAGATTTCAATATCCACAAAAGTTTTATCCATGATCGTATCTTCAGAACCAAAGCTTATCGGTAGATTTGTAAAGTAACCTACTGGTCTTCCGTTGCTTAGAATTTCACCCACATTATTAACCGTAATATTCAGCTTATCAATTTTACTTCTGATAGAATATGCTTCTTTAGTTTTTGCATCTAAATTTCTTTTGGGAGGTTTAGAAAAAAGATCATCCAAATTTTTGATGTTAATTCCTCTGTTATCAATAATTTTTAATCCTTTTACAGAAGTATATACGGCAGATTTTTCTTCGCCCGAAAATGCTGACGGGGAAATATAATCCAATTCCAGTACTTTTTCCTGATTGTAAATTCTTTTTAATTTGATATAACTATCTCGTACAGAATCAACTATGCTTTTATCAACAAATTCTATGGTGTAAATCGGTGTTTCTTTCAAATCCATGAAAGTATAAACATTTGATTTATTAGAAATTTTTGCAACATGGGTTCCGTCAAGAGTTACAATTCCTCTTTTGGTTTTAATGATCTGAGCATTAACCAGGATTCCCAAAACTGTAAATAAAATGATTAAACCTCTCTTCATAAAATCAGATTCTTACATAAATAAAAAAAGTGTAACCAAAGTTACACTTTCTTGAAAATATATTTAGCTTTTCATTTAATTATTCACAAAGGATAATTCCTTTATTATGATTAAATTCTACAACACCGCTTTTGATAGGATAAGAAAAAACTGAATCTTTCTCATTTTCCTTAGTAAAGTATTTTGCATACGCTTCGCCAACAGACTTTGCATATAATTTTACCTTACCACCACTCAAAGAAGAAACGATTCCTGCGTGATTTTGCATGATGTGGAATTCACCATTTTTTCCAGGCAGCAATACTGAGTCTACTTCTCCTTCAAAAACTACGTATTCTGGTGTTAAAATTTTTATATTCATTTTAATTTAGATTTAAAGATTTCAGAATTCAGATTTCAGACATAAAAGTCTCATGTCTAGAATCTGACATCTTGTGTCTAATTAATTTATTAAGCGTTATCAGCCAACATTTTTTGTCCAGCTGCGATAGCTTCTTCGATAGTTCCTTTCAAGTTGAAAGCAGCTTCCGGTAAGTGATCCAATTCACCATCGATAATCATGTTGAATCCTTTGATCGTATCTTTGATATCTACCAATGATCCCGGAATACCTGTAAACTGTTCAGCTACGTGGAAAGGCTGAGATAAGAATCTCTGAACTTTTCTAGCTCTGTAAACTACAAGCTTATCTTCTTCAGAAAGTTCTTCCATACCTAAGATCGCGATGATATCCTGAAGAGCTTTGTATCTCTGAAGAATTTCTTTCACTCTCTGAGCACAGTTATAATGTTCTTCACCGATAATTTCCGGAGCCAAGATTCTTGACGTAGAAGCCAATGGATCTACCGCTGGATAAATACCTAATGAAGCAATTTTTCTATCTAATACTGTTGTTGCATCCAAGTGGGCAAACGTTGTTGCAGGAGCAGGGTCAGTTAAGTCATCCGCAGGTACATAAACCGCTTGTACTGAAGTAATTGAACCATTTTTAGTTGAAGTAATTCTTTCCTGCATCGCACCCATTTCAGAAGCAAGTGTCGGTTGGTAACCTACCGCAGAAGGCATACGACCAAGAAGTGCAGATACCTCAGAACCAGCCTGTGTAAAACGGAAGATGTTATCTACGAAGAAAAGTACGTCTCTACCTTGTCCGCTTTCTCCACCGTCTCTGTAGTACTCAGCTAATGTAAGACCAGAAAGTGCTACTCTCGCTCTTGCACCAGGTGGCTCATTCATCTGTCCGAAAACGAATGCCGCTTTAGAATCTTTCATAACTTCTAAATCTACTTTAGAAAGATCCCAACCTCCGTTTTCCATAGAGTGCATGAAATCATCACCATACTTGATAATTCCTGATTCCAACATCTCTCTCAAAAGGTCATTTCCTTCTCTCGTTCTTTCACCTACTCCGGCGAAAACCGAAAGACCTCCGTGTCCTTTTGCAATATTATTAATCAACTCCTGGATCAATACCGTTTTACCTACACCTGCACCACCGAACAAACCAATTTTACCTCCTTTTGCGTAAGGCTCGATAAGGTCGATTACTTTGATACCTGTAAATAAAACTTCTGCAGAAGTTGAAAGTTGATCAAATTTTGGAGCTTCTCTGTGGATAGGAAGACCTCCTTCCTTAGAAATATTTTGAAGCCCGTCGATAGCATCACCAACAACGTTGAATAGTCTTCCGTTCACAGCCTCACCGATTGGCATTGTAATAGGATTTCCGTATCCAATTACTTCCTGCCCTCTTTTAAGACCGTCAGTAGCGTCCATTGCGATACATCTTACTGTATCTTCTCCAATATGCTGTTCTACCTCTAAAACTACTTTTTCACCGTTATCTTTTGTAATTTCTAACGCGTCATAAATGCTTGGAACTGCTTCCACATCAGTAAAGACAACGTCGATTACCGGACCAATAATTTGAGAAATTTTACCTTTAATTTGGTTTGCCATTGCTAAATTTTTTCTTGGTGCAAATATAATGATTCTTCATAAACCTACAATTGGTAAAAAAAAGATTTTTATCATGCTTTTTGTATTAATTTAGTAATATAACAATTTCCCAATCCAACAATATTTATCATTGATATTATTGATATACTGTTATATTGATACATTGGTACATTATCTCTATATTTGCAGTCAAATTTTTTCCGTTTTGAAAGTTTTCAAGAATTTTACAGATTATTCCTCTCAGAAGCCTTTAGCATTGTCTTTAGGTATGTTTGACGGAGTGCATCTTGGTCATAAAAGTATTATTGATGAATTAATAAAGATAGGCTCTGAAAACAATTTGGAGACCGCAGTACTTACTTTTTGGCCACATCCGAGGTTTGTTTTTAATCCTAATGAAGACTTAAAACTCCTGAATACTCTGGATGAAAAGAAATCCTTGATGGAAAAATATGGGATCAATAATTTATTTTTAAAAGAATTTGATGACGAATTCCGAAATTTGACGGGAGAAGAATTTGTCCGCCAGATCTTAATTGAAAAATTGAATATAAAGTATTTAATTATTGGTTACGACCATTCATTCGGAAAAAATAAAAGCGGAAACTTTGAATTGCTTCAAAAGCTTTCAAAAGAACTTGATTTTGAGGTTGAACAAATGGAAGCCATTAATATTCACGAAAATAATATCAGCTCAACCAAAATCCGGAATGCCCTTTTAGCAGGAAACATCAAGGCTGCCAATGAAATGTTAGGTTACTCCTACTCTGTTTCAGGGACAGTGGCTCATGGGAAGAAAATCGGGAGGACGATTGGTTATCCTACCGCCAATATCGAAACGGATTCTATTAAACTTTTGCCTAAAAAAGGAGCTTATATTGTTGAAGTTAATGTAAAAGGTGAACAATATAAAGGGATGTTGAGCGTTGGAACGAATCCGACCGTAAATGGAGAAAAACTAACCGTTGAAGTGTATATTCTTGATTTTGAAGGAGATATTTACGACGAAAATATTACCGTAAAATTCAGGGATTTTCTTCATGATGAAATTAAATTCGAAGGGCTGGAAAAATTAATTGAAAGGTTAGACGAAGATAAAAGATTAACTGAGGAATTTAATTTCTAAAAAAAACTGTTTCATATTGGCTATGAAACAGTTAATCAATATTTTATTTTAAAATCTTAAGATAGATTTTCTGTGTCTGATTATTTAATTCTACGTTAGGGAATTTCTTATCATAATCAATAAATATATCCCCTTTTTCACGGGTTTTTCCATTCCCGTCAGAATCCCATTCCGTTGTTACATAATATTTTACTCCATTAACGGGTTTAGGATTGATAAGACTCTCCGGATTTTTTGGAATTGGTAAATCAATAGTAAAAGGTACTGATTTTTGTTCAAATTCCTTTTCAGTAATCAATGTGGCTTTAACATCCATTAAATTCGGATCAGATCCATATAAACTCACTTTGAATTTAGGATTTTTTATGTTGAAACTTTCTGTTCCCGTGAATTCCAATGTTAAATGATCCTGCCCGGAAGCTGCTATTTTATTTTCGGAATTCCTCTTTTTTTCGTTTACCATACAGCTTATTACTGTTACTGATAAAACTCCTGCTATTATAAATAATGAAAGATGTTTTCTCATTTGTATCTTTTTATTGTTAGCTTTTAATTAAAATTTGACTACAAACCGGCAAATTCTATGCCTTAAAATTACTTATGAATTTATATCATTTTGCTCCTTTTTTGTTAAAGACTTAAAAACCAATTCATACGACTGATCAATCAGCTTTAAAATCAAATCTTTTTTTAAACCATCCAGCAACACGGAATTCCAATGGGTTTTATTCATGTGATAAGCGCCTGTGATCTGTGGATGCTGCTCACGAAGCTCTGCACTCCATTCCGGATCTGTTTTTACACTAATTGACAATGGTTGTTTTTCAAGACTTATTAATAAAAACATTTTTGTTCCTACTTTCATGACAAGTGTCTCATTATCAAATGGAAAGGTCTCTGCAACTCCTTTTTTGGCGAGACAATAATCTAAAATTTCGTTGGCATCCATATTTTATGAGTAATTGGTAATTAGTAATGAGTAATATTTTTTACTTTAATTCAAATTTAGTAAATTTAAGAAACAAACATCATCACCACAAACGATATATTATGAAAGCTCTAGTAATCGGTGCTACAGGCGCTACAGGAAAGGATTTAGTTCACCAACTTCTTAACGATAAGGATTTTGAGGAAATTGATATTTTTGTAAGGAAACCTGTTGATATTCAAAATGAAAAACTAAAAACTCATATTGTAGACTTTGAAAAACCTGATGAATGGAAAGATCTGGTGAAGGGCGATGTGGCTTTTTCATGCCTGGGAACGACTTTAAAGGATGCAGGAAGTAAAGAAGCTCAAAAAAAAGTAGATTTTGATTATCAGTATCAATTTGCGAAAGCTGCCAAAGAAAATGAGGTGGAAGATTACGTTTTGGTTTCCGCTTACGGAGCCAACCCGAGTTCAAAAATATTTTATTCTAAAATGAAAGGTGAATTGGAAGAGGCTGTAAAACAGCTACATTTCAACAAAATCACGATTTTCAAACCCGGAATGCTCGAAAGGAAAAATTCTGAACGAACAGGAGAAGTTTTGGGAAGCCGGATTATAAAATTTGCTAATAAACTGGGCCTTTTGGAAAGTCAAAAACCTTTACCTACCGATGTTTTAGCTAAAGCGATGATTAATTCTTCAAAAATTAAAAGTAATGGCTACTCAAGTATTAAGCTGGGAAATATTTTTTGTTTTGCGGAGAAAAGGAGCGATTAGTTATGAGTTTCCAATTATGAGTTAGAAGTTATTAACGCTTCATGAACAATTCTTTGTAAGAGTTTACGAATGAATGTTCATGAAGCGTTTCTATTTATTATAATTTTTATTTCAAATACTTTGTAATCGCTTCGTCCGTAGGCTTTGTAGTACTTACAAAAGAATCGATCAGCTTTCCGTTTTCATCAATTAAAAATTTTGTGAAATTCCAAAGGATTTTGGTGTTTTTTACTCCATTTAAATCTTTTTCAGTTAAATATTTAAAGATTGGAGCGGTGTCATCACCTTTTACAGAAACTTTAGCAGCCATTGGGAAAGTTACCCCATAATTCTTTTGGCAAAAAGCACCGATTTCTTTGTTGGTTCCTGGTTCCTGCCCTCCAAAATTATTCGCCGGAAAACCTATAACTACCAATTTATCTTTATACTCTTCTGAAACTTTCTCAAGATCAGCATATTGCGGTGTAAATCCGCATTCTGAAGCCGTGTTTACAACAAGGATTTTCTTTCCTTTAAAATCTGCAAAATTGATTTGCTTACCTTCTTCCAAGGCATCTACTTTGAAATCGTATATTGATTTTCCCATAAGTTCTTTGGTTTTAGCTTTAGATGCTTCACTTTTTTTCTGAGCGCAGCTATTGAAAAACGCCACAAAAGAAAGCAGCACTAAAAAGAATTTTTTCATATTAAAATTTATTTTTAATTAAAACTTAAAAGTATTAGAAGGAAATACCTTATTAATATCAATCCTGTTCATCAACATCACAAAATCTCCGTCCTTCTTTGTACTGGAAGATTCTATCCTGAATGGCATTGATAAATTTCCTACTTTTTTGTAATCTGAATAATCTAACGTTTCATCTTTTTTAATTTCCCTCAAAAGCATGTATGTTTTTGTATCGAAATAGTAGATGTTTTTATTAACATTTTTCGTTAATTCAACTTTATGACAGTAAATATTACCAATTTTTTCTTTTCCTAAATATTTGGCCTCAAAACCTTTACTTTCCCAGTCTATAAAGTCATTATCGAAACTTTCGGGAACATATTCTGCGTATACCTGAAGTTTGTTGGTTGCATAATTCATTGCATAGCCTTTCGCCCCGTCATATCCTTCAATTGCTGTATCTTTCCCACTGATTGTAATGATTGTTTTTGTAAGATTCGGGCGTTGTTGGTAGATTTTAATGGGATATTCATCCTTCACCCCCAAAATTACTTTTCCTTGAAGTAATACTGAATTTAACAGCTTCCAATTCGTTAATCCTCCGGACATTTCGATATTCTTATCTATAATTTCCTTCGCAGTTTGGGCAAAAAATAATTGCGAAAATATCAGGACGAATACTAACAATAATTTCTTCATTAATTCTTTTTATAAATTCAAATATAAGGCTTTTAATACAACATCAAAAGGCAAATAAGCTAATTTGTAGATTAACCTAAATAAGCTTCCTCGCTTTTTCCAGATCTTCCGGCGTATCAATTCCCACTCCTACAAAATTTGTTTCTATCATCTTGATTTTCATACCATATTCCAGATAACGGATACATTCAATTTTTTCTGAAATTTCCAGAGGCTTCATTTCCAGTTTTGAAAATTGAAGTAAAGCATGTTTTCTGAAAGCGTAAACACCAATATGCTTAAAATAATTAATATCATAAGAAATCTCCCGATGAAAAGGAATCACGGAACGGCTGAAATATAAGGCAAAACCATTGTTGTCTGTAATAACTTTTACGTTATTCGGGTTTTCAATTTCTTCTTTTTCGGTCAGTTTTATTTTTAATGAAGCTAAAGAAATTTCCTGATTTTCATCGTTGTAAAAAACTTCAATTAATTGCTTTAAAGGCTCTAATTTAAGGAAAGGCTCATCCCCCTGAACATTGATAACAATATCACAATCAATATTTTGCACAGCTTCTGCGATACGGTCGCTGCCCGTTTCGTGTTGTCCGGTCATGACAGCTTTTCCACCATTTTTTACAATTTCATCAAAAATAATTTCCGAATCCGTCGCTACAAAAACTTCGTCAAACAACCCTGTTTCCACAACATTCTGATAGGTTGTTGTAATAACCGTTTTTTCTCCCAACATCTGCATTAATTTAGCAGGAAAACGACTGGCTTCGTAACGTGCGGGAATGACTGCGATGATTTTCATGTGATATAGTATAAGTTATTAATTATGAGTTTAAATAATTACCCAACAAAATAATTCCGTAAATCCAGGAAATATACAACAATGAGTAAAAAAATCCGAAACCAAAACTTTTTAATAAATCTCCTTTACAATGCTTTGAATTTTTAAATACCAGACGTAAAGCTCGGAAAAAAATCCAATATAACATGGCTCCAAAAAATAAAATTGTTGCCCAAAAGAAGACTCCTAAAAAATATAAAAGAAAAACAAGAACAATAGTAAATAATATCCACAAAATAATGGAAATTATAATACCACCAATGCTGTCACCAACAGCCGGAATATCCAAGTCCAAACTACCAATTTCAGGAGTTTTATCTGACAATTTTTTAACTCTTTCTTTTGTTAAAATAGGTCCAACATTATCTTTTAATTTCAAACCAAAATATAAACCTAAACTGATAAACAGAAAAAAGGAAATGGCTAAAATTGAAGTCGATAGAATAGAATTCTGAAATAAAGACCTGTGAGAATTTTCTCCTGAAATCCAAACACTTACAATAACCAAAACAATAATTCCCAAAGTAGAAAAACACAATAATTTGGTTTCAAGAAAGGACTTTTTGAAAAGTTTCACTTTATATAATTCTTAATTATGAGTAATAAAAGATGCTTCGACCTCGCTCAGCATGACCTCGCTAAAAATATACTGTGAAATAAGTAATTGTATTTAGGATTGTCATGCTGAGCCCATCGAAGCATCTCTATTTTAAATTATTTTAATTTGTTTAAAGCATTCTCTAATTTCGGCATCATTGCTGAAATTTCTTCAGTAGCTAAACCACCTACAGAAGCTCTGAACCAAGGCTCAGATTTCTCTTCCCCGAATGCGGAGAATGGCACCAAAGCAACTCCGGCCTCACTGATTAAGTAGAATACCAAATCAGAAGAATTTCCAATCACAGAACCGTCTGGCTTTGTTTTTCCGATATAATCTAATTTGATGGTAAGATAAAGCGCCCCCATCGGTTTAATGCTGTCTACTGCTAATCCTTTTGCTTTTAAATCCTGAATTCCACTGTGAAGAACTTTTAATGATTCTTCCAGTTTTGCTTTAAAATCTTCAACAAAAATATTTACATCTTCATGATTTTCAAAGAATTTTGCTGTGGCTTCCTGTTCAGGTTTTGGAGCCCAGGCTCCAACGTGCGTTAAAAGCGCTTTCATTTTATCCAAAATGTGAGCCGGCCCGAATCCCCAACCTACACGAACTCCCGTTGCAGCAAGGCATTTTGAGATACCGTCAATATAAATTGTATATTCTCTCATTTCCGGGAAAAGAGAAACGGGATCAACGTGTTCTGCCGCGAAAGTAAGGTTAGAATAAATCTGGTCATACATCAGGTATAGCGGCTTTTCATCTTCACCTCTTTTTTTATTTTCTTCTAGCACCAATTCACAGATTTCTGAAAGTTGTTCTCTTGTGAACATCGTTCCAGTCGGGTTTAGTGGTGAACAAAGAGCCAGTAAAACTGCTCCGCCCAAGTGTGGTCTTAAATCATCAGCAGTTGGCAGAAAATTATTTTCAGGTGTCGTTTTCACTTCTACCGCTTCTGCTGAAGTAAGGTAAGCGTAGTGGTTATTATTCCACGATGGTGTCGGGTACACAACTTTATCACCTTCATCAACAATTGTTTTATAAACAGCATAAATCAAAGGTCTTGAACCCGCTGTAATTAAAATATCATTGGGTGAATAATCAAGGTTCCATCTTGTTTTTAAGTCTCTGGAAACTTCTTTTCTTAAAGATAAAAGTCCGTTTGCCGGCGGATAATTAGTAAGATTGTTCTGATAGGCTTTCTGAATTTCTTCCTTCAGCTTGGCAGGAATAGGATAAATATTAGAATTTAGATCACCAATGGTAAGGTTAGCAATTTCCGCTCCTTTTGCCTTTAAATCATTTACTTCGTTACCAATTTTTACAATTTCAGAACCAATCAGGTTCGCCGCTAATTTTGAAACTTTCACTTTATTTTTATTTTTTGTTATCTTATTATTGTTATAAGTTATTAATTATGAGTTATGAGTTTTACTCTTTGTCGTTATAATTATACTTCTTATCATTTTTAATATTTCTGCAGCCGGGTTTTTTAAACTTTCAAATTCATCTCTTGAAATATAATCTGTTGCAAATAATAATTCAAGCCAATAAATTGTTTCATCACATTCTTTTTGTGAAATTGATAATTTATGTATAAAATCCATTCTGCTTTGAGCATTTAAAGCCTCCCGAACATTGGCTCCAACAGAAGTTCCTGATCGCAAAATTTGTTTGGAGAGAATAAATTCCTTCTTTTCTGAACTGAATTTTTTGTAAAAATTGACAATTTGTATTGCAAACTCAAAACTCTTCTTACCAATAATGCTATCACTCATAATTCATAACTCAAAACTTATAACTCATTGTCTAATTTAATTGTAAGTCTTTTCTTACTTCTTCAATTTTTGCTTCCAGAGATTTTAATTTATCCCTGAAATCTGCTTCGGAAGTAATAGAGTCTTTTACTGAGATATAAAATTTTATTTTTGGTTCTGTACCTGAGGGTCTTACGCAAACTTTTGTGCCGTCCTGGGTGTAATAAATCAAAACATTAGACTTTGGAATGTCGTTCATTACTTTTCTCTCGCCTTTTGAAACAATGAAATTCGTCTGCTCTTTGAAATCCTTCACTTCTTCAACCGGAGAACCTGCCAACTGTTTTGGAGGGTTTTCGCGGAAATTTTTCATCATATTTTCGATTTCCTCTGCGCCGTCTTTCCCTTTTCTTACAAGATTTACCAAACCTTCATAATACATTCCTGTTTCCTGGTAAATTTCGATCAGATATTGGTACATCGTTCTCCCGTTGGCTTTGCACCAAGCTGCGATTTCACAGGCAAGGACAATACTTCCGCAAGAATCTTTGTCTCGAACAAAATCTCCGGTCATAAATCCGAAACTTTCTTCGCCACCGCAAATGAATTTTTCTTTTCCTTCAGCTTCACGAATCATTTTTCCGATCCATTTAAATCCTGTAAGCCCGGCCTTGCACTGAACACCAAATTTCTGAGCAATATCAAAGAAAATATCAGAAGTTACAATCGTGGAACCAATAAATTCTTTTCCGGTAATTCTCTCCTGCTTTCTCCATTCGTTCAAAATATAATAGGTCAGGATTGTATTGGTCTGATTTCCATTCAATAACTGAATTTCTCCGTCAAGATTTCTTACTGCAATACCCAATCTGTCGCCGTCCGGATCTGTTCCGATAACGATGTCTGCATTGGTAATTTTTGCCAAGTCCATTGCCATTTCCAGCGCTGCAGGCTCTTCCGGGTTCGGAGATTCTACCGTCGTGAAATTTCCACTCGGAATCATCTGTTCTTTTACCAGATCGATCTTTTTAAAACCTGCTTTTTCTAAAGCCTTAGGAACCGTTGTATAAGTCGTCCCGTGAATCGATGTGAAGACAATATTTAAATTTTCTTTTCCAACGTTCTGATACGTAGAGTTTTCGATGCAGGCATCAATATATACATCATCCTGCTCCTCTCCGATCCATTCGATTAGATCATCATTTCCGTTGAATTTAATTTCGTTAAATTTCACAGAATATACTTCATTGATAATTGCTTCATCATGTGGCGGAACGATTTGCGCCCCGTCGTTCCAATATACTTTATAGCCGTTGTATTCCGGTGGATTGTGAGAAGCTGTCAACACAATTCCTCCGTTACATTTTTTATCGCGAACCGTGAAAGATAATTCCGGAGTCGGCCTGTGGTCTTTGAAAAGCAATACTTTAATTCCGTTTGCCGTCAAAACATCCGCCACTAATTTCCCGAATTCTTTTGAGTTATGTCTTACATCATAAGCAATCGCTACTTTAATTTCCTCACCTGGAAATTGACTTAACATATAATTCGCAAGTCCCTGTGTAGCTTGACCTAACGTGTACTTATTTAAACGATTGGTTCCAACACCCATAATTCCTCTCATCCCTCCTGTTCCAAACTCCAATTCTCTGTAAAAAGAGTCTTCCAAATCGGGCGAATTGCCGTCAATTAAAAGTTGAACAGCATCTCTCGTTTCCTGATCAAATGATTCATGCAACCAAAGTTTTGCTTTTTCTAATGTTGTCATATTTGTATTTCCTATTTTGTAATTTTATATTTAGATCGGAAGTTGGGAGATGGAAGTTGGAAGTTTTTCCAGCTTCAAGCTCCTGGCTTCCTGCTTATCATTCTTTTATTTGATTTCTGAATGCTATAGTTTGATTCATAAGACTATAACTTTCAGTATACATTTTATTAAAATCTTCTTCTGAAATATATTGCCTGTTTTTTGCTTTATATAGACAGGTTACAACTTCAGCCAAAGAACGAATTGAATATCCTAAAAATTTTTTAAATTCTAATTTTGACTGTAAAATACTTCCTTCAGAAATATTAAGTGCAATAGAATCAGAAGCTCTTCTAATTTGTGAAGTTAAATTAAATGCTTCATCTTTTGGAAAATTCCTAGATAATTTAAAAATAATCTCACCAAAATCCATAGATTTCTGCCAAATAATCAACTTTTCAAATTTGAAACTCATCAATTAATATTTTTTCCATCATTTAATTTGTGTTGTATACTTCTTCCATCCTCCAACTTCCATCCTCCAGCTTCCCTCTTCCAGCCTTTAATCCAATTTTTTATTCTGCACTTGTGTCGTTTTATCAATTTTAAAAGCGCGAATTGGATCATTATAATAAATAAATTTCGCCGTATTCTGAATATGACCTTTCAATGAATCTTTTACATTAACTTCTGCATAATTTCCATTCTTAGAATCGATATTCAGGTTTTCGATTTTCCAATATGGAGCGATCAAACTTGCTGTATCAGAGATCTTTATCACTGCATCTTTTGTCAGTCCCAGAAAATTTGCCCTGCTTCTGTTCGCCATTTCAATTTCCGCTCTTCTTGTGTTTACTGAACCCATAAAAGTAGCGTTATTTTTTAAATTAAGCCTAAAATTATCGGTCTTAATTTCACTCGAAATATTCATTTCCACAGAGTCGGAAATAGATATTTTTTCGAGATTATACTTTGAATAAACAGTAACATTGTAGAAATCAACACCTTTTGTCCCCCGTTTTTCTTTGATGGAAAGTGTTTTATCATCTACATCAACATCCAGATTATCAGCGATATTCGGGTAGGTTTCTATTTCAACAAAGTTTTTGGTCCCTCTTGCGTAAAATACCCGGAACTTCCCTTCCAGATCAAGATTTACAAATTCCGGAACTTCCACATCTTTCCTTTCGATATTTCCCTTTGGAGAAACTTTTCCGCAGGAAACAATTGCCAGCAGCATGAATGTATATAATATATTTTTCATTTTAACTTAAAATATTTTTAAATAAAACCGCAATGATAATAAGACTTTCTATTCCCATTAAAACATAAAGAATTAATACCCTCCAGAATAACCTGGTTTTGAGTATGAATTTTTAAAAGCATTCCAATAAGTAATTGCCGGGAAGAAATAATATTACTTTTACAGGCCAGATTGATTCAAGAATATCATTTTTAACGAGTGAAAATGGAGTTATTCTTGCTGTGTCGGATTTCTGTCCGCAATGAGGACAAAACTCATCGGAGATTGAATGACCGCAGTTCAAACAACTTTTTTTATTCATTTACTTTAAATCACCTCATCAATATTGTAATTCTTATGCTCTCTATTTGTTCTGATAATCATTTCTCCTAAAAACCCTGCAATGAAAAGCAAAGTTCCCATGATCATCATCGTTAAAGCTATAAAAAACCAAGGATTATTGGTAATTAAATGTCCGTAAATTCCTCTTGAAACATCAATTAATTTTGAAATTCCCAGCCAAAGCGCAGAAAGGAAACCAAAAATGAACATCAACGTTCCCACCGCCCCAAAAAAGTGCATTGGTCTTCCACCGAAACGGCTTACAAACCAAAGAGTTACCAAATCCAGAAAACCTCTGATAAATCTTTCTGTTCCGAATTTTGAAGTTCCGTAAGGTCTCGCCTGATGTTGAACTTCTTTTTCCGTAATTCTTCTGAAACCTGCATTAGCAGCCAAAACCGGAATGTAACGGTGCATATCCCCGTACACATCAATTGTTTTTACAACCTGTTTTTTGTAAGCTTTTAAACCACAATTAAAATCGTGGAGCTCAACTCCGGAAACTTTTCTAGCCGCCGCATTGAATAATTTTGACGGAACATTTTTCGTCATTACATTATCAAAACGTTTTTTCTTCCAGCCGGAAACAATATCGTAATTATCATTGACAACCATATCATAAAGCTCAGGAATTTCTTCCGGAAAGTCTTGTAAATCAGCATCCATGGTGATAATTACATCTCCGTTTGTCCTTTCAAAAGCTGCGTGAAGTGCCTGTGATTTTCCGTAATTTTTTGAAAATTTAATTCCATGAATCTGAGGATTCTGAATTTTTAAATTCTCAATAATACTCCAGGACAAATCTGTACTTCCGTCATCCACAAACCAGATTTCGTACGATAAATTGTTTGACCTGCAAACATTATCAATCCTTGAAAAAAGCTCTTCCAGAGATTCTTCTTCGTTCAATAACGGAATAACTATAGATAAATTCATTTAATTTTAATAAAATTATTCTTGATTTTGTTCTTCTTGATAAATAGTTTTCGTTCTGAAAAACGCCCCGAAAAACACTGACAAAACTACGTAAAATATAAGAATTGCTGCAAAATATCCCGAAAAATGACTTGCCGTAAGCATATCTTTCCCCTTTACCGCTTCCGGCGTAAAACTTTGGCTTCTTTCTTTATATTTTTGATCCAGCTCGTCGATATCTTTCTGATGTTTTAAAATCTTTCTTGCAGAAGTATATTCCTTGTCCAATTCTGCTTTTTGTCTTGTTACGTATTGATAATTTAACAGCTTTTTTGCATCGGTATCTACAAAATTAAGGTAAGCATAAATGCTGAAAATCGAAAGAATTCCCCCGATAAACATGGGTACGAAAGCTCTCTTAAACGCTTGTTTAAAACTTACCACTCGATGGTTGTTCCAATATGTTTTCACAGACCAGAATGCTGCTCCAGCATACAGTAGCGGCAACACAAAAGCATTGGCCTTCAATGATATATCAAAATAATTGATTCCTGAGAAAAAAGAATACACTACAAAAAAAACGATCATTGTAGCGATAAAAAGTATAATTCCTAATGTTGATGGACTTTTCGTCATATTTAATTTTTTAGAAAAAAGTTGAAAAATTATCGTTCTAAAATTCAATTGTTTACTTGTATTGCAGTAATTTTTTCAACTAATTTTCTTTAATAAGTTTTCAAATTTATAAAATATTGCTATCTTTGCACCGGCAAGTCCTAAACAACCAGCTCCTGAGAATCCTCCAGGGTGGGAACGCAGCAAAGGTAATTGGTCGTAGCGGTGTGATTTAGGTAGCTTGCCATTTTTTATTGGTTTAAGTTGAAGAGAGGTAATTTGAAGATTATCTTTTTTTGTTTCTAAACTTTTCAACATTTTAATTCCAGTTTTCAAATTACCTCCCATTTTTATTTAAAATTCGAACTCCTCACCTAGTTTTGGTAAAACAAGCTCTACATTTTTGTCTGCAAAATGCTTTAATGCACTTTCATGGTTGATTTCAATCGCAGGGAAAGTATCAAAATGGCATCCGATAACTTTTGGAGTTTTCAATAATTCTGCTGCTGCAAAAGCCGCTTTTCTCGCACACATCGTGTAGTGACTTCCGATTGGCAAGATTGATAAGTCTAAATTTCCGTATAATCTTGGAAATAATTCCATATCCGACATTACTCCTGTATCACCTGCCAAATAAAGGTTTTTACCTTCAGGCAATCTGAAAATATATCCCACAGGAACACCGCCGTAGCTTCCATCCGGGAAAGAACTTGTGTGATGAGCCGGAACCATAGAGATTTTAAGATCGTCGATTTTTGCCGATCCTCCTAAGTTGACATCGTCTGTATTTTTTGCCATTTTGAAATGACCACAAATTTCAGGAACCGCAATAATAGTAGCTTCCGGATGATACTGCAACACTTCTTCCACGTCTGCAATGTGATCTCCGTGAGCATGAGTCAGTAAAATATAATCAATTTTCTGAGCTGTAATATCAAACCCAGATTCTACTTTTTTGTAGTTGTAGAAAGGGTCACATAAAATATTTTTGTCCTTATAAGTGAACAAAAAACAGTTTTGTCCTAAGAATTTTATTTTCATTTTTAATTTATTTTTTGATTTTATTTAATCACTAATGACACTAATTTTTCACGAATAATACAATTGAAATTTAAACTTATGAGATGCTTCGACAAGCTCAGCATGACAACGCTAATACTAACTGCTTATATAGCACAATTATATTAGTGGAAGTTTGTGAAAAATATTTGAGTTATTTGTTGTACTTAAATTATTTCGATGGAAATTTATCCTCAATTAATCTCAAATTAATTCCGTGTTCCAGATATGCTTTGCAGCCGTCTAAAACCGTAGTGAAACCACCCGTGTTGTCATTAATTACTTTTAACAGGTCTTCTCCTTCCTGATAAAATCCATAGCTTTTAATGATAACTAACGTTCCTTTTTCCATTTGTTTGAATTCGTAGTCTACATTTGTTGAAGGTTCGCCCCACTCTGTTTTTATCAACTGATTTTGAATAACTTGCAGCACTTTAACATCAGATTTCACGGCGTACATTTCCCATTCCCAAGTCAGGGTTTTGCCTTCTTCTAATTTTCCGGTAGATTTTGTAAACCAGAAATTAGTCGTTACTTCCGGGTTGATAAATGCTTCAAAAACATCTTCAACCGGCTTTCTGATAAGCATTTGAGCTTCAACATACACGTTCGAATTCATGATAGAAATATTTTAGTTAAAAAAATTAAGTCCAAAAGCGGTAAGAACTGCCATCACAAAAGTCATTATTCCGACCTGTTTTAAGAATGGATCAAGCTCTTTCGGTTCTTTTACAGCCATGATTTTTCTTCTCAGTTTCATCAATGGAAGCAGCAAAATCATAACAATAAAAACATAATAATTCTGAGTCTGGAAGAATCCGTTTATTCCTAAAAATATTAGAATTAAAATTAACGGAAGCTGCAATAAAATCATTTCATAAATCATCGCATTTTTGAATCCGATTCTTAATGCAAAGCTGTTTTTTCCTGATAATCTGTCGCTTTCGATGTCTCTCATGTTGTTAAGATTCAAAACTGCCATGCTCATCATTCCGATTGCTGTTCCTGGCAATAACATGTCCCAACTGAAAGTTTTAGTAAATAAAAAATAGCTCCCACAAACAGAAACCAATCCAAAAAAGATAAACACGAAAAGGTCTCCCAATCCCATGTATCCATAAGGTTTTTTACCAACCGTATAACCAATTGCTGCTAAAATACTCGCCACTCCCAAACCTATAAAAATGTAAAATTCATTCATATATTTTGGGATAAAAGCAACGTATAAAAGGGCAACTGTTGCTATAAAAGATAAAACTGAGAATAGAACGACTGCATTTCTCATTTGTTTTGCCGTAATTCTTCCGGATGCAACCGCTCTGGATTCAGCCTCTGTAGCTCTTTTTGCGTCTGTTCCTTTTATTCCGTCCCCGTAATCATTCGCGTAATTTGAAAGAATCTGATACAGCAAAGTCACCAACAATGCCAATGCAAAAATTCTCCAGTCCCAAATTCCACCTTCACCGTAAAGCCTCCATTTTGCAATGAAAGCTCCCATGATAATTCCGCTCAGGGAAAGCGGTAATGTTCGTAGCCTTGCGGCTTTTATCCAATCCTTCATAGTTATTTAGATGTTAGAAATTAGAAGTTAGATTTTAGATTTTAAACCGCATAAGTCTGATATCTAATTTCTAACCTTTAACTTCTTATTTAAGATATCCACTGATCTTTTCCGAAATCAGGTTTTCTTTTTTCAAGGAATGCGTTTCTTCCTTCTTTTGCTTCTTCCGTCATGTAGGCCAAACGAGTTGCTTCGCCTGCAAAAACCTGTTGCCCAACCATTCCGTCGTCTGTAAGGTTCATGGCGAATTTCAGCATTCTGATGGATGTCGGGGATTTTGCCAGAATTTCCTGCGCCCATTCGTAAGCCGTGTCTTCTAATTCATCGTGAGGAATTACAGCATTTACCATTCCCATATCCAACGCTTCCTGAGCGGAATAATTTCTACCTAAAAAGAAAATTTCACGAGCTTTTTTCTGTCCTACCATTTTTGCTAAATAAGCTGAGCCGTAACCACCATCGAAGCTGGTAACGTCTGCATCTGTCTGTTTGAAAATAGCGTACTCTTTACTCGCTAAAGTAAGGTCACAAACCACATGAAGAGAGTGTCCTCCGCCAACTGCCCATCCCGGAACTACCGCGATTACTACTTTGGGCATAAAACGGATCAAACGCTGAACTTCAAGAATATTCAAACGGTGTCTTCCGTCTTCTCCTACATATCCCTGATGCCCTCTGGCTTTTTGATCACCTCCGCTGCAGAAAGCCCAACCTCCGTCTTTCGGACTTGGCCCTTCTCCTGAAAGTAAAACAACACCTATCGAAGCGTCTTCGTAAGCGTCATAAAAAGCATCGTATAATTCGGAAGTGGTTTTTGGTCTGAAAGCGTTGCGAATTTCGGGTCTGTTGAAAGCAATTCTCGCTACACCATTACATTTTTTGTATGTAATATCTTCGTATTCTTTGGCGGTTTTCCACTCAATCATTTTTGTAAAAATTTTTCTCAAAGATACGGAATTGCAGAGAATTTTTAAGGTGATTTTTGATGATAATCGTTGGGAAATTTGTTGAGTTTTCTGCTTAAATAATTTTTAAATCATTAAGAGTTTTGAATGGATTAATTTTAACGCAACGTTCGCAAGGTTTTTTCTAAGCGAATTGACTTTTTAAAGTTCGCAAGGGCGTTTCACTCAACTAAGAACGAGCCGTGTCATTCTGACTGAAGGAAGAGTCTCCGATATAAATTCTTATTTATAATTTAAGTTTCGGCTAAAACTAAATTGAATGCTTTATCTTGAAACGAGTTAAGGCCCGTTCTATTAATCTTTTTTAATAATCTGAATAAATTAAATTCTTCTTCATCGGAATAACAACATTGATAAATAATATAATACATTGATAAGCCGACAAAGATCTAGCCCCGATTGAAGCATTTGTTTGAGCTCATTTTTAGGGATTTGGCTGCGGCGGCAAAGCCGCCGCAGCCAAATCCCTAAAAATAGCGAGTGCGGAAAGCGGGAAATAGCTCCTAAAAAACATTAAAATAAGTGTCAAAAAAAACCGAAACAAAATGTTCCGGTTTTATATTAATTTCAATGGTTTGAAATTATTTAGCAGCAGCTGGTTGTTGTTTTAACAATTCAGCTTCTTTAGCTTTCAGTTCATTGTATTTAGCTGTATTTTTTGTGATATTATAGATATCTTTCAAAGTCTGAACAGCATTTATATCTGTTGGTACAGCTTGATACCATTTTTCAGCATAAGGTAAAGCTTTGTTAAACTTTTCCTTTCTCGCGTCAATTAATTTTGTAGCATCATCCGGCTTTGTTTTTCTAAGCGTATTAATTTCTTTTACAGCTGCATCATCATCACCAATGGTTGTGTACACCAAGTTCTGGTAAGCATTAGAAAAATCCGGCTTCAATTCAATTGCTTTTTGGAAAGAAGTGATCGCTTCATTTGCAGATGCTGGATTTTTTGCCTGAAGAACTCCTAAATTGTACCAATTGGTAGCATCATTAGGGTTTTTCGCTAGCTGATCCTTCAAATTCTGCATGAATTTATCTGTATTTCCAGATGCATACAACGCAGTCCCTTGATACTCCTTTAATTTCGCATTGTTCGGGAATTTTGCCAATCCTTTTTCAATAATTGCTAAAGCTTCGTCATTTTTCTTAGCATTTAACAATAACGTTGACAATGTTTCATACAAATCAGCTTCTACACTTGGCGTTTGCTCAGTTTTAAAGTCTGAATAGTCTTTTGATGAAGATTTTTTCAACAATTCCCAAGTCGCTTTATCGTAGCTGGCAACCTGACCTGTTTTATTTTCCTTCGCCGTATAGTTTGTTTCAACGCCTGTATAACCGGAATTGATCAAATCTGTATATATTTTTGTAGCCTGAGGAATATCATTTGCCAAAGCATAATTAAGACCTGCATAATACATATATACTTTATTATCCTGTCCGTTGGTTTTCAATAAGTTGTAAACTTCGATAAACTTTGGAGCCGCCACAGCATAATTTTTTGCATTATATGCATCCATTGCCGCTTTGTTAGCTTCTTGTAGCTGAGCGTTCACATCTCCTTTCTGCCCGAAAGCAAAAGCTGATGCTACGATAGCCATCCCTAAAATTAGCTTTTTCATAATAACTATTTATATTAATTGTACAATATTATTCTTCCGAATCAGAACTCTCAGTTTCCTCATTTGGGTTTTCATTTTCCGTCTGAGGTGCTTCTGTATTGTTTTCCTGGTTATCCGCTATAATTTCTGTTCCTTCTTCATTTTCCTCGTCTTCTTCTGCTACATCCTTATCCATTTCTACTTTTGCGATGGCTGCAATTTCGTCATTTTTCTTAAGATTGATCATTCTTACTCCCTGTGTATTTCTACCCATTACTCTCATCTCATCCATATTCATTCTGATAGCAACACCTGATTTGTTGATAATCATCAATCCGTCTTCGTCTGTTACATTTTGAATAGCGATCAGATTTCCTGTCTTTTCGGTAATGTTCAGGGTGATAACTCCTTTTCCTCCTCTGTTGGTAATTCTGTAATCTTCCACTGCAGTTCTCTTACCGTATCCTTTTTCAGATACTACAAGAACGGTTTCTTTCTCCACATCATTCACAACAATCATACCAATTACCTCATCATTATCTTCCATCGTAATACCACGAACCCCAATAGACCCTCTACCTACTTCTCTCACTTTTTCTTCAGGGAAACGGATACATTTACCGTTTTTAGTAGCGATCATAATCTGGGAAGTTCCATTCGTTAAATAAGCACCTAACAACTGGTCATTATCTCTGATCTCGATAGCGTTTACACCATTTACCCTCGGTCTTGAATATGCTTCAAGAGACGTTTTCTTGATCGTACCGTTTTTAGTAACCATCACAACGCTCATTTGATTTACATATTCGGAATCTTTTAAGTTATTGGTTCTGATATATGCTTTAATCTTATCGTCCGGTTCAATGTTAATTAAGTTTTGTACTGCTCTACCTTTGGCTGTTTTGGAACCTTCAGGAATTTCAAATACTCTTAACCAATAACACCTTCCTTTTTCAGTAAAGAACAACATATATTGGTGGTTGGTTGCAGAAACAATATATTCCAGGAAGTCTGAATCTCTTGTTGTCGCTGCTTTATTTCCTACACCGCCTCTACTTTGGATTTTATATTCCGAAAGCAACGTTCTCTTCACATATCCTGCGTGAGAAATCGTAAGAACCACAGATTCATTAGGGATGATGTCTTCAATTGACATTTCACCTCCTGAATAATCGATTTCAGTTCTTCTTTCGTCGCCGTATTTTTCTCTAACCTCAATTAATTCATCCTTGATAATCTGGAATCTTCGCGGTTCATTAGCCAAGATATCTTCCAAATCTGCAATTTCTTTCATAATAGCATCATACTCATCACGGATCTTATCAAGCTCCATTCCTGTAAGACGCGCAAGACGAAGATCAAGAATCGCCTGAGCCTGAATTTCAGAAAGCTCAAATTCTGTGATTAATCCTTCTTTCGCAGCCTGTGGATTGGCGCTGTGGCGGATGATGGAAATTGCTTTGTCTAAAGCATCCTGCGTTCCGATCACCTTCATGAAACCTTCTAAGATATGCGCTCTTTCTTTTGCTTTTCTAAGTTCAAACTGAGTTCTTCTTACGATAACTTCATGTCTGTGCTCCACGAAATGGTGGATGATATCCTTTAAGTTCAATTGTTCCGGTCTACCGTGTACCAAGGCAATATTGTTAACACTAAAAGATGTCTGAAGTGAGGTATATTTATATAATAAGTTTAAGACAACATTAGGAATTGCATCGTTCTTTAATTCATAAACAATACGAAGACCTCTTCTGTCCGATTCATCTCTGATTTCGTAGATTCCCGGGATTTTTTCGTCTTTTACCAATTCTGCTGTCCTGGCAATCATTTCAGCTTTGTTCACCTGGTAAGGAATTTCCGTAACGATAATGGCGCTTCTGTTTCCTATTTCTTCGAAAGCAACTTTAGCTCTTAACACTACCCTTCCTCTTCCTGTATGGAAAGCGTCCCTTACTCCGTCATATCCATAGATAATCCCTCCTGTAGGAAAATCCGGAGCAATGATATGCTGCATCAATTCATCAATAGTGATGTCTCTGTTATCGATAAAAGCACAGATGGCATTTACGGCCTCTGTAAGATTATGAGGAGCCATGTTTGTTGCCATACCTACAGCGATACCTGAAGTTCCGTTCACCAGAAGGTTTGGGATTTTAGTAGGCATAACGGTTGGTTCCGTTAAGCTGTCATCGAAGTTATTCTGGAAATCTACCGTTTCTTTGTCTAAGTCTGAAAGTACCTCATCCGAGATTTTTTTTAATCTTGCTTCCGTATAACGCATTGCTGCAGGCGGGTCACCGTCCATGGAACCGAAGTTACCCTGTCCGTCTACCTGGGGATAACGCAGGCTCCAGTCCTGAGCCATTCTGACCATTGCATCGTATACAGAGGAATCTCCGTGCGGGTGGTATTTACCTAAAACATCCCCAACAATTCTCGCAGATTTTAAATATTTTCTATTAGAAAAAACCCCTAATCCATACATACCATAAAGCACTCTTCTATGAACGGGTTTCAAGCCGTCTCTTACATCAGGTAACGCTCTTGAAACGATAACCGACATCGAATAATCGATATAAGACGACTTCATTTCATCAACAATGTTGATAGGAATCAATCTTTCTCCTTCTTTTTGCATAAACAAATTTTATTATAATGAAAGTCAGACCGTTAGCTGTGTGTCTGAAAATTATTCTTTTTGATTTTTTATTAACGGGCTAATTTACGAAAAATTTGCCGATTTTTGTGGTAGAATTTATCCACAAAATCTTAAAAATTCATAAAATATGAGCGTATTAAGTATAACTTTCCATTGCACAAAAAATAATCCCGATGAATGGGAAAATTATATCGACGAAACATTGGTTTTAATGACTGAAAATCTGATGGATGTCGATAAATATATTCTTTCCGAAGTTCACAGCGATTATATTGAAGATGGAAAAAATTATAATCTTCTTTTAATGTTTGACAATGACGACCTGAGAGAAGATTTTGTGAAAAGCGAACTGGAAAATATTACTGACAGAATTGAAATGAAGTTCGGGCAGGAAGTGATGATTTTTAATACTTTTTTAAATCCGAAGAAGTCCAGGTTTTAAGGTTAGGATTAAGGTTGAGGCTAATATTAATGAGTTTTAAATTTTGATTAAAGATATACTGATACAATTATCCGTTATAAATAAAAAAGCCCTGAAGTTTCGGGGCTTTTATAATTTGTTATCGTCCGTGAGGCCGTGGAGGTTCAGGAGGCTTGGGAGGAGCCGGTGGGTGATGCAGGCACGAAGCAAACACAGCTACCAAAGCTAATCCCGTAATAATTTTAGATAAGGTTTTCATATCTTCATTTTTTGGTAATATAAAACCATCAAGCTAAGTGCCAATCTCAATACTTTAAAAATGAATGTTTAACAAAAATAAAAGCACTGATAATTTCAGCGCTTTTTATTTTTTTTCAATTCATTAATGATGTCCGTGTCCTCTGCCTCTATGTTTGTAATGACCGTGCCCGTGACCTCTTTTTTCATAGATAAACACTTTTTTCCTTTGTCCCGGAGGTAATCCTCTTCTTCCGTGATGCTCATGAACTATACATGAAGTCAACATCAACATAACCGTCGTGACTCCGACAATTTTAATCAAACCTTTCATTTTTTCACTTTTTCAAATTTCGAAGTGAAAAATATCAATGTTAATGCCAAACTTAATTACAAAGTTTTTATGATTTAAAACAAACGGCTTTAAAGTTTTGTATTATGGCTGTTTTGTTTAAAATATTATTTTAATTTATTAATAAAATTACCAATTACTCATTATTCATTCCCTACTGTTTCGCTTCTTTTTTCAAGCATGATAACATCTTTCCATTTGCCATTGAGCTTTGCTAGTTTTTTCCTGATTCCCACCATACGAAACCCGTTTTTCTGATGGAATTTAACTGAAGCTTCATTTTCGGAGAAAATATTTGCCTGTAAAGTCCAAAATCCGTGGCTTTCGCTATCCAAAATCATCTTTTTAAGTAAAACCGAACCTAATCCCTTCCCCTGATAATTATTGTCGAAATAAATGCTTACTTCTGCCACGCCTTTGTAACATTCTCTTTTGCTCACCAGTTTAAGGGCACACCAGCCGACAACTTCATTGTTTTCATTTTCCAAAACCCACCGGCAATCATTAAAATATTCCATATTCCAGGCTTCGGCGGTAGGAATGATTGTTTCAAAGGTGGCAATTCCGCTGTCAACGCCTTGCCTGAATATTTCCAGTACCCTGTTTTCATCGGCGGGAAGCATATGTCTAAGTTCGTAGTTCATTTATCTGAGGTATTTTCTTTTATTTTTTCTTTTAATTCTTGAATAATGGGTCTGCTTATTTTTTTCATCTTCGGAAATTACACTGATATTACCGTCAACTTCAAGGATGCAAAGCTTCACATTTTCAATTCCGTCGACACCGTGCTCCCTGATTGCTTCCTCTAATTCGCCTTTTGTAATTTTCACTTTATCCAAAGCCTTTTCGTCAATCATTCCGTCCTTTACCAGAATGACCGGCTCATCTTCCATCAAAGACTCAAATTTCTGACTGAAAAACATAAATCTTTTAACAATAAAATTAGCAGCAAAAAGAACCAAAGCGGCAATTAAACCGCCCTGCAAAGAAGTATCCGGACCCACCATTGCATTCTGAACCGCGTTTGAAATCAACAATAACAAAACGACATCTCCTGCATTAAGCTGTGAAAGCTGGTTTTTACCGAAAACACGGATTGCAATCATCATAAAAAGATAAACGCAGAGTGAGCGGAGCACTACATCAAGAATGGGATTCACAATAGTTTATTTATATCAAATGTAAAAAATATTTGCACTTGTTTTGAATTATTTTTACGAAATGAAAGAAAATAATATTATTGGCATACAATTTGACGCACGATCATCAATAATTATTAAAAAATTAGCACAAATTATGAAACAATTATTTTTTTATTTAGGAGTTTTCCTGACACTTACTGCATGTAAAAAAAGTGAAAACGCACCAAAAGCCGTAAACAGCGATGTTGAAATTACACAAAAAATAAACCAGATGTACAGCGTTTATGGTAAATCAAGCGAAGCCATGTATGACAATCCTTTTTCTGACACAATTTTTTCATCCGGTCTTAAAAAAACTCTTGATGAAGCCGTAAAAGCTTCCAATGAGGATATTGAAAAAGTTAAGAAAAGTGCACATCCGGAGGATAAGCCTCAAGTATTCGAGGGGTCAGTATTCACAAGTCTTTATGAAGGATATACAACTTATAAAATCCTTTCCGTGAAAATGATTGACGGTTCAAACCCGGCTAAATCAGAAGTAAGTGTAGAATTTGAAAATTCAAAAGAAACCCCAAAAATTACCTGGACAGATAAGGTAAATCTAATTAATTCCGGCAATGGATGGAAGATTGATAATATTAATTTTGATAAAAAGATAACCGATTCGGATCTTAAGAAAAGTTTAAAAGCTTTTATGGAAGGTGCTAAAACTACAAAATAAAAGTCAAACAATAAATAAAGCCGCTCATCACTGAGCGGCTTTGCTTTTTAAGGACATTGAGAAATTGGAATTTCACTGCAAACTACAGCATTCATCCATTCACAATAGACGCAGTATTTTTTCGGAGCTCCTCCGTTTACTGCTTTTAACTCGTCTTTGGTTAGTTTCTTCAAATTTTTCATATCGTTTTAATTTTGCGTATTAAATATAAAACGAAAATTAATACCAATTATTACAATTTTATGTTTAAAATTTTCACTATTCACATCTAAAAAACAAAAGCCATACAGAATTGCATGGCTTTATCTACATATCTTTATGAATATTATCTGTTGTTGATATCCACTCTTACCGGCATTACGTAGGTAGAAGCAATCATATTTTGGTTGATTTTTCTGCTGTCAACTTTATACTGCAGGCTGCTCAGAACTTTTTCAATTTCTTTGCTTACGTTTTTGCAGTCTCCTTTAGAATGAATGTTAACGATTTTTCCGTTTTCAGCGATATCAAATTTTACTTCTGAATTAACGATTCCTTGTTTATAATCAGAATTGGTGAAGTCGAAATTAGCCATCAGCAGATTTCTGATTTCGTTGAAAGCGTCATTTTTATTCAACTGCACTTCCTGAATCATATTATTTGAATTTTGTGCTTTAGCCATATTTGTTACAGCCATACATCCACAAACGAAAACTGAAGCGATCAATATTTGAATTTTATTTTTCATAACTCTTTGGTTTTAAATGTTATATTAAACTTTATTACTATTTCTTTACCAAAGATAAATAAAATAATTCATACTAATTTTACATACAGTTAACATTGAGTTAACATTGAGAATTAATCAACTGATAATCAGTAATATAAAATTTTAAAATAATTGAAAATTTAACATTGGAGTTTAAATTAGAGCATAAAAAAGGCTAAACTTTGTTGGTTTAGCCTAATATTATCTTTAAATTTTGAAAGATTAACTTTGACAAAGTGTTACTCCAATTCCCTCTTTAAAAACTTCCCTGTCAAACTCTTTTTTGATTTCACAATTTCCTCCGGAGTTCCTTGTGCAACAATCTGTCCGCCGTGTTTTCCACCTTCCGGACCAACGTCTATAATATAATCGGCAAGCTTAATGACATCCATATTATGTTCAATAATAATAAATGAATTTCCTAACTCCACCAGTTTATTAATAGCTTCCATCAGGATTTTCACATCTTCAAAATGAAGTCCGGTTGTAGGTTCGTCAAGAATATATAAGGTATTTCCTGTCTGTCTTTTTGCAAGTTCCGTTGCCAACTTGATACGCTGGGCTTCACCTCCTGAAAGTGTTGTAGACTGCTGTCCCAAGGTAATATATCCCAACCCAACATCATGTAAAGTTTTTACCCTGGAATAAATTTTAGGAATCGGCTGGAAAAATTCTACCGCCTCATCAATGGTCATTTCCAACACGTCTGAAATTGATTTTCCTTTGTATCGAACTTCCAGCGTTTCCCTGTTGAAACGTTTTCCATTGCAGGTTTCACAATGAACATAAACGTCCGGTAAGAAGTTCATTTCAATCACCTTCAAACCACCTCCCTGACAGGTTTCACATCTTCCACCTTTTACGTTGAAAGAAAATCTTCCGGGCTTGTAACCACGGATTTTACTTTCCGGCAGTTCCGCAAAAAGATTTCTGATATCTGTAAACATTCCGGTGTATGTTGCAGGGTTTGAACGTGGGGTTCTACCGATCGGGGTCTGATCTACATCTACAATCTTATCTATATTATCAAGACCTTCGATTTTTTTGTATGGCAAAGGCTCCTGAACGGCTCTGTAGAAGTGTTTATTAAGAATCGGGTATAAGGTTCCGTTTATCAAAGAAGATTTTCCGCTTCCGGAAATCCCGGTTACTACGACCAGTTTTCCAAGAGGAATATCGAGGGTTACGTTTTTAAGATTATTTCCTGTAGCTCCTTTTAACAATATATTTTTACCGTTTCCTTTACGTCTTTCCGCAGGAACTTCAATTTTTCTTTTTCCGTTGATATATTGAGCAGTAATGGTATCGGCTTTCAATAGATCTTTTGGTTTTCCCTGCCAAAGGATCTCTCCCCCGAATTTTCCGGCTCTCGGGCCAATATCCAACACCTCATCGGCTTCCAGGATCATATCTTTATCGTGTTCTACCACCAACACAGAGTTTCCGATATCACGAAGATTTTTTAATGAATTAATCAATCTTTCATTGTCTCTTTGGTGAAGCCCGATGCTTGGTTCATCCAGAATATACAAGACATTCACCAACTGAGAACCAATTTGTGTCGCCAGACGGATTCTCTGAGATTCCCCTCCGGAAAGGGTTTTTGAACTTCTGCTCAGGCTTAAATAATCTAAACCGACATCCAATAAGAACTGAAGCCTTGTTTCGATTTCTTTTAAAATCTCATGAGCGATGATCGAATTTTTTTCTGAAAATTTATCTTTAATATCAGCTAACCATTCCTTTAAATCAGATAAGCTTAAACCGTTGACCTCTGCAATATTCTTTCCGTCAATTTTAAAACTTAAGCTTCCCGGTTGAAGACGGGCACCTTTACATTCAGGGCAGGTTTCTTCTGTTGTGAAATGTCTTTCTAGCAAAATAGCTTCGTAGGATTCTCTTTCTTCAATCAGTTCTTCCATGAAAGGAATTAAACCATCAAAACTTATTTTAATTTTTTTGGCGATTCCAGCGTATTTTAAATCTTTATTAAATTCTTTATGGCAACCGTTGTAAATATAGTCTAATGCTTCTGCAGGAATATCCTTCATTGGAGTAGCAAAACCTAACCCGAAGATTTCAAGGATATTTTTAATCTGAGATAAGATCCATTTATTTGATTTAATGTCTTCCAGCGGCAACAAACCTCCCTGATTGATTGACAATTTCGGATTTTCAACAAAATAATCAGTATTGATTTTTTTGATGGTTCCCAATCCTTTACAATTCGGGCAGCTTCCTTTCGGGGAATTAAACGAAAAAGTATTCGGCTCCGGTAACGCTAATGAATGTCCTGTTTCTGCATCCATCAGATTTTTAGAAAAATATTCTATTTCTGTTCCGTTCAGCTTCTGAATCCCGATAATTCCTTCACCCATTTCCATTGCCGTTCTGAGCGATTTCTCCATTCTGCCTTCAGACGCGCTTTCCCCAATGATCCAACGGTCGATGACAATATCAATGTCATGGGTTTTGTAACGGTCAAGCTTTAAATCATATTCAATATCCTGCAATTCACCGTCTATTCTTGCCTGTCCGTATCCTTTTTTTGCCATCTGAACAAAAAGCTCATGATAATGTCCTTTTCTGGAACGCACAACCGGCGCCAACAGCATTATTTTCTCGCCTTTATAATTTTCTTTGATAGCGTCAAGGATCTGCTCTTCGGTATAGCTTACCAATCTTTTTCCCGTCGTTAAGGAATAGGCATCGGAAACTCTGGCGTACAACAGACGCAGATAATCGTATAATTCTGTTACGGTACCTACAGTTGAACGTGGATTTTTATTCGTAGTTTTTTGTTCGATTGCAATTACGGGTGAAAGTCCTTCGATTTTATCTACATCCGGACGTTCCAACCCTCCCAAAAACTGGCGTGCATACGCTGAAAATGTTTCAATATAACGACGCTGTCCTTCCGCAAAAATCGTATCAAAAGCCAATGACGATTTTCCGCTTCCCGAAAGCCCGGTAATCACGACCAATTCATTGCGCGGAATTTTTACGTTAATGTTTTTAAGATTATGCTCACGTGCGCCGTAAACTTCTATATATTCTGTTGATTTACTCATAATTCGGTGTGATTCTGCATGAAAATCACGATGTGCAAAATTACGGAATTTTACGGAATTTTTTATGTTAAAAATTGTTAGATTATTTAGTGCGAAGATGCAAAAGGTTTTGTTGAAGTTTAAGTTTTAACTGCTTTAAAAATTTAATTACATTTACATCTCATAAAACCAACTATGAACAGACTGCGCGAACATATAGAAGCTATAACTCCACTCACGGATGAGGAATTTGATTATGTTAAAGATTTTTTTATCCTTAAAAATGTTCGCAAAAATCAGTTTTTAGTCCATGAAGGTGATGAAGTAAAATATGAATTCCTGACTTTGGATGGTATTTATAAAGTTTTCTACGTTGACGAAAACGGAAAAGAACATATTCTTCAATTTGCGAAAAAAAATTGGTGGATGACAGATTATATAGGATTTTTTAAACAAAAAAATGCTACCATGTTCGTGGAATGTATACAGGACGGAGCCGTTGTCTGCCTTACTTTGGAAGGACGGGAAAAATTATCATCAGAACTTCATAAAATGGAGCACTTTTTCAGAGTAAAACTAATGAATGGTTATATTGCCTTACAACAAAGAATTATTCTTTTATTATCAAGCACACCCCAACAGCGGTATGAAGAATTTGTGAGATTATATCCGGATCTTATTTCTGAGGTTCCAAAAAAATATGTTGCGGAATATCTGGGAGTAAGCCGGGAAACACTGAGCAGATTATATTCAAATACGAATAAGTAATTGCAAGCAATCTCTTTTTTAAACACTAATGACACTAATTTTCACACGAATATTACAGATAAACCTGGTTTTTAATATTATTATGTTTGCTTCCTTTCAGGATGACTAAGTTTGTGGACATTTTCCCAATGTTTGAATAGACGACTGCAATCCTAGCCCCGATTGAAGCGACATCCTTTTTGGTTGCGGGTGGAGCAAAGCGAAGCCCGCAAAAAAGATACAGCAGAAAGCGGGATAAAGCTCCAAAAAAAACTTTTAGAGACTATCATTAAATAATTCAGTGTGATTTTGGTCACACTTTTTTTGTGACTTCACTCCTTCTGTTTAGGCGTCGGATACACCTACATTTGCTATAGAAATTAAATGATTTCAAAAAGATCAACAAAAATATTTAATTAACTTAAAAATGTAATATCATGAATCCAAAAGTATTAATCATTGTATCGAATGCCAACTCAATCGGGCCCAACCACAGAAGAACCGGAACTTTCTTATCTGAAGTTGCTCATCCTTATGCAGAATTTGAAAAAGCAGGCTATGAGGTTGATTTTGTAAGCTTAACAGGCGAATCCCCATTTTTAGATGCTTTAAATTTAGCTGATGATCCTGATAATTTAAAATTTTTAACGGGAAAAGGCTGGCAAGACATGCACAATGCAGGAAAACTTTCTGATGTAAATATCGATGAATACGATGCTGTTTTTGTTCCCGGAGGGATCGCACCGATGGCAGATATGCCGGAAGCCCCTGAACTTAAGAAAGTTATTGCCAGATTCTATGAAACCGATCGTATTGTAGGAGCGGTTTGTCACGGTCCTGTTTCACTCTTAAACGTAAAACTGACTGACGGAAGCTATATCGTAAACGGTAAAAATATTACTTCTTTTACAACGGAAGAAGAGGATAATTACGCAAGACAGGACGTACCTTTTGATTTACAAACTGCATTGACTGAACAAGGCGCGATTTTTCATGCTGCTGAACCTTGGTCTGCAAACAGTATTGCAGATGGAAACCTCGTAACAGGGCAAAATCCTGCTTCGGCAAAAGGTGTGGGTGAAAAAATTGTAGCTCTTTTGGAAGCTAAAAAAGCATAATTAAATTAAAAAAGCTTTAAAATGGATCAAAAAAATGTATTTGTGCATGCCAAATGGCAGGTGAAAGAGGGAAAACTGGATATTGTTCTGCAATTAATGAAAGAAGCCAGAGAAAAAAGTGTTCAGGAAGAAGGAAATTTGCTTTATACATTGCATCAAAGCCAGGAAGATCAGAATACGATTATTCTATATGAAGGCTATGTGGATGCTAATGCTGTTGAGATGCACCGTAATTCTGAGCATTATAAAACTATAGTTTTGGAACAGGTTGTTCCATTGCTGGAAAACAGGGAGGTGATTCTTATGAATCGATTATTTTAATCATGTGTTTTTTAAGTTTCGGGAAAATCTTTGATTTTCCCGAAACTTTTATTTTTAATCTCCAAAGTCAGAATCTTCATTGGTGATTTTCACTAGATATTCGATGCCGTCGATAGCTTTTGAAATAATTTGATTTCTAAGGATATTAGCCATATTTTCCCAATAAGCCCGTCCATAAAAAGAATAATTCTGCGGAATGATTTCTACCTCAACTGTTCGGATAAAACCTTCTTTCGGCCTGTTGCTGATCATGGTTCCGCGTTTTACACGGACATCTTTCAGCTCATCTTTCAAAACCATTCTACAATAATTTTTAACGTCTTCAAGAGAAATGATTTTATCCCTGGTCGTTAAAGCATATTTATAAGCCTGAATGCTGTCAGTTCCTTTTTGCTCTTCCGATCCCCCGATTGTTTCTGTTAAAAGAACAAGAGTCTGCGATTTCAACTGATTGGAAAGTTCGGTTCCGGGACGCATATGATTGGCTAATGTACAGTGAGTTACCCAAAACGATGCATACGTATGATCTGTTTTTTCGACCGGTTCCATGATCACGTAATTCAGTTCCTGCTTGATGCTTCTTTTCGCATTATTCACTTTCTGAACCATTGATCTCATCTTGTCCGACATTTCACTTAGAAGGCCTTTTACATTGTCCCTGTTTAATAAAGAAAATGCTGCAATTTCATCTCGCGTCAGCTCCAGCACATTGGCAATCATATCGACTGCATTTCTGTTGGTAAAACGCTCCATTCCGCCTTTTCTTACGGTATATAATCCTTTTTTAAGATCATCACTCGGCGTAAAAGGGATTTCGGTATATCTTCTGCCGTCACCGTCCTGAACTTCATCAACATATAAAAAATGTTCGCCTTCATCGGTCACCAAAGGGATATTATTTCCCATAATGTCCAGACTATATTCTGTTTTTTTCCATCCTCGGTTGTAAATTGGAAAAGCATTTAACACAAATGAAAAATTATCTAAAATCTCCGCCGAAAACTGTGGTGGAAATTCTAAAGTCAGCCATAAGTATCTTTTTCCTTCAATATGTTTTGTAATTTCTTCTTTATAATCTACAAAATCCAGGTTTTCGGGAAGCTTGCCGGGTTCAGAAAACAGACTGTCGGAAATTCCTGTGATTTCAATGAATTTGTGACGGTAAATACTTTTAACGTCTTCAATTAATTTATTCTGAATCGACTGTTCACGGAACATCTGCTCATATCCGTCTGTCTGATTATTTTTAAGATAAGTTAATCCTTCTCTTATAAACAAAGGATTTCCGTTGCTTGAAACCGTAATGTATGGTAATAATTTGTAGACAAAATCAAGGTGTTCAAAAGCAGGATTTGAGCAGTAAATGCTTATATATTTAGGAAAATTTTCGCTTTCATACTTTGAAACATTAATACCAATGGTAATCTTTCTGTAGTCTTCCGGTTTCCCTTGAAATCTTGCAATAGGGATTTTATTTAATCTTTCATCAACACTGTAACAGGTGTTCCCCACAAACATGATGGAAGTCTGAGCTTTATTGATCCTTACATTTCCAACCGGGGTAAAAGGAATGTTAATCTGTTTATCCGACTCTGATTTCACTGTGGAAGTCATCTGTTTTCTGAAGAAAAACTCTGTATGCTCCAGCAAAATTTCTGATGATTCGTAAGGCTGTGTGAAAGCGATTGCATGGGCCGGAATGGGATGTGTATAAATTGACGGTGTTAATAATTTAGCCAGCTTTTCTAAAATCCTGGCGTTGACCGTTTGTATCTCGTTGTTTGCTTTGAAAACTTCTGTACTGAACGCATCAATCAGCAATTTTACGAATGGGTCCAAAGACTGTGGGCTTTTCAGTCCCCAAACTTTTGTCGCATTCTGAAGCATTCTCGCTTTTACGGATTCTTTGGAATATATATTCTGGTCTAAGTTCATAATTCTGGTTACAGTTTACAATATTTAATCAATCGACATCGGGCTCAGGAACAATTCCGTGGAAAAGCTGAAACGTTCTCCCGTTGCCTCCATTTTTGCATTAATGGCAATTTTTACTTTCTTTTTGATTTCCGTATGTTCTTTTGTGTCGTAGCTATGTTCCACAATCAGAATATGCGCATCGATCTGCGGCTGAATAATCCGGGGTTCGTATTCCTGTATCTGCTTTTTTAAGCTTTTTATAAAAACGTTTTCCCAAACGGCACTGGTAACTCCATTGTCGAATTCAAGGTTCCAAACATCGTTTCCGTAGTTTTCATCATACCTGTTTTCGCCTTTTTTGGTGGTGATCAGCAGCATAATGTTGTGGGCAATACTTTCACCCATATCGCAGGTGTCGATACTTCCCCCTTCCGTCATTAATGTTGATGGAACAAAAGGCATTCTGTAATTTGGTGTGTCCATGATCAGCTTCTTAATTTTTTACTTCATAACTTCCGTTACCTAAAAAGAAATACCAAATTAAGCATTTTTCACGATATAAAATGAGATAATATTTTCAATTATGATTTAAAGTTTTAATTTAAAAATTAATGTTTTTATTGGTGAAATTATAGAACCACCCCGTCAAAAATTTCTTTGAAATTTTCGCCACGTCTCCAAAGGAGGGGAATTCTTTGCGTATAGAGA
This sequence comes from Chryseobacterium sp. IHB B 17019, assembly GCF_001456155.1. NCBI lineage: Bacteria > Pseudomonadati > Bacteroidota > Flavobacteriia > Flavobacteriales > Weeksellaceae > Chryseobacterium > Chryseobacterium sp. IHB B 17019. The sequence goes on from NZ_CP013293.1 coordinate 1,708,873, forward strand.
ATTTTAAAAAGAAAACATCTAAGAAAAAAGGCTGACTTTCCATGGTGGCTGAGGCTCCCGAAGCCACCAATCCTACCACCTAGCCCCGATTGCAGCATTTGTTTGAGCTCATTTTTTGTTTTTGGCTGCGGCGGCTTCGCCGCCGCAGCCAAAAACAAAAAATAGCGAGTGCGGAAAGCGGGATTAAGCTTCTAAATGAGTTATTAGTTATTAATTATCAGTTTAATAAAAAAGCTGTTTGATCAGTCAAACAGCTTTTGAATTTTATTCTTTAATTTTCTTATTCCGATTAATAAAATAATATACCGGAAGTCCGAGTAACACCATTACGAATCCTGGCCATGTATATTGCTGCTTGTAAATTAAAAGTAAAATACAAAAACCTGCGCCTATCAATAAATAAATGATCGGGGTAATAGGATACAACCATGTTTTATAAGGCCTTTCAAGGTTCGGCTGCTTGATTCTAAGATAAATAACTCCAAAAACAGTAATCATATAAAATAATACGATCACAAAAGAAATCATATCCAGAAGATTCCCGTACTGACCGCTCAGACAAAGTAAAGAAGCCCAGACTCCCTGCATCCAAAGCGCATTGGCGGGAACTTCATTTTTGTTGTTTTTTTCAGCGGACTGGAAAAACATTCCGTCTTTGGCCATCGTCTGGAAAACCCTTGCTCCGGCGAGAATGAGACCGTTATCACATCCGAAAGTAGAAACCATGACCAATAAAGCAATAATGATCGTTCCCGCGCTTCCAAAAATATGGTGTGAAGCCGCAACCGCTACCCTGTCATTCTCTGCAAAGGCAATTGCGTCACGATCTAAAGCGTTCAGATACACATAGTTGACTGCAATATATAAAATCATAACGGCGGTAGTTCCGAAAATCATTGATTTTACAATATTTTTTTTAGGATTTTCTACCTCTCCGGAAACGAAAGTTACGCTTTCCCAAGCCACCGAGCTGAATACAGAGCCTACCATGGCTGCAGCAATTCCACCTAAAAGAGTCATTCCGCCAATCGGTTCCCAGCCTTCTTTTAAGAAGTTTCCAAATACATCTTTTTTAAGATTACTAAAAGAATCCATCCCAAAACTGAAGTTTTCTGCCATGTGGGAAACATCTACTAAAATAAATCCTACAGCAATTAACCCCAATAAGGCAATAATTTTCGATCCTGTAAAGACATTCTGTAATAATTTTCCGCTTTCTACCCCTCTTGTATTAATATAAGTAAGCAAAAGTATAATCGCAATAGCTAAAATCTGAATCCAAGTGATTTTAAATTCTCCACTTTGGATAATGGGAGCAGCATCATTAAGGGCCGGAACCAAATACGCCGTAAACTTCCCGAAAGCCATCGCAACAGCCGCAATCGTCCCGGTCTGAATCACCGTAAATAATCCCCATCCGTAAAGGAAACCCATCTTTTTACCAAAGATTTCTTTAAGATAAGTATATTGCCCGCCCGCTTTCGGATATATTGCTGAAAGCTCTCCATAGCTGATTGCTGCTGCAACAGTCATAATTCCGGTAATGACCCAAACGACAATAAGCCAGAATCCTGAGCCCAGGTTTCGCATCATATCAGCACTCACAATGAAGATCCCGCTTCCGATCATTGAACCCATTACCAACATAATGGCGTCCCAAAGTTTTAGTTTTTTTTGCATAGTTGAGTATAGATGTCAAATATAAATAAATATAGCATTGAATTTAAATTTTGTTGTGAAATTAAGAAAAGTGTATTAAATACTTAACGCTATTCTCGCAAGGTTTATTTGTAATAAATGGATTTTTATTTTTTGATCGCAAGGCGTTTCACTCAGCAAATGATAGCATCAAGTACATTATTTTTTATATAATGCTTATGTAAATTAAACTTAAAAATTTTCACATTTCTTAAGTTAGAGATTGTTGCTATCATTTGCTGAGTGAAACGCCCTGCGATCAAAACTGTTTTCAAGATTAATTGAAAATTGCCTTTCGAGCATAGCATTAAAATAAATTTATTGACATATCCATTTAAAATCATTTTAAACAACGGAAAAAATAACCTGTTTTTTATCAATTTTTTCGCAATTTATGATTCAAATTTTATTAGTACTTTTGAAAAAAATATTAAAAATGAAATTCAAAGTAATATTATTCGCAGCAGCTTTAGGTTTTTCTACTTTAGCTTTTGCACAGGAATCAAAAAAATTCGGACCTCCGGCTGGAAATGCTGTTGTTGGTGACACTTATGGTGGCGGAATTGCTTCAAATGCTGAATCTAAAGCAATTTCTGTAGATAAACTAAGCAAAAAGCTTAAAAAAGAAAACAAAAAAGTAGAAAACGTTGCCGTAAAAGGTAAAGTAACAGATGTTTGTGAGAAAAAAGGATGCTGGTTGACTATTCAGACAGAGGATAATACTCAGTTTTTTGTAAAAATGAAAGATTATGCATTCTTCGTTCCAACTGCTTTAAAAGGAAAAACTGTCGTATTAGACGGAACTGCCGAAAGAAAAGTAACTTCTGTTGACGAGCAAAAGCATTATGCAGAAGATGCGAAAAAGCCTCAGGCTGAAATCGATGCCATCACAACTCCGAAAGAAGAAATCAGATTTGTAGCAAACGGAATCAAAGTGGTAAACTAATTGTAAATTGATCTTACGATTAAAATCATTTATATAAAACAAAAGCGGAACATTGTTCCGCTTTTTTAGTCTTCTATAGTAAAATTTACTTCTGCATCCAGTTTTGGGTATTTGTTTTCACAAACAAACTTCTTCCCGGTACAATCTATTTCCAGCCAGCCCTTGCGCTGCTTTACACTTCCAACTTCCATTACAAAAGGCACAAAAGATATGTCATCTTTACCTTCTTCTTTTATTTCGCGGTACTGAACGGCCACATCTAAAATACACTCATGCTCCGTATTCAGTTTTACATTTCTGTAAACAATATCGTAATGTGTTTCTTTATTTTCAGGAATATCGAGATAAGTTTCCCATCCGTCAGTTTCTGAATTTAATTCACTGATTGCCTTCAAAGCATAATAAAGCGCAACCGTATAATATTTTCTCGTTCCTTTTCTGGTGTAATCATCCACGAAATGCCCACCTTCAAATAAAATAGTCGGCATTCCGGCCTTGATAAAATTATCCCCTGTAGAAGTCGGATAAAATTCATCGGAATACCTACCGATCTGGTTCGGAATCATTTCTTTTAAATGATTGTAAACGTTGGCAATTACAGCCATACATTTCTTCCTGTTTTCAGTAACGGTACGCTCTACATTTTCCGACGGCGCCAAAAAGGAGAGTGTAGCGGGATGAACTCCGTCCGTCGTAAAGATTGTTCTCTGCTCGTGAAGATTCAGCGCGTAATCGTACTTTTTAGAAGCCGCCATACTTTTCAGGAACTTGATCTCTTTACTCGATTCATTATGGAAATCTCTGTTCAGATCTATGTCTACAGCATTCAATCTTGTCCATCTTTCGGATCCGTCGGGGTTTAGCATGAAAATAAAATCCAGTTTTATCTTACCGAATAATTCTTTTTTGAGCTCCGGAGCTTTATCTAAAGTTATTAGCAAATCGAGCATGGCGTGTGTAGCATTCGATTCGTTTCCGTGCATCTGCGACCAGGCAAGAACATTAATGTCACCGTTTCCGACAGATAATTTATAAATAGGCTTTTCCAAATATGACTTTCCAATCTCCTGAATGTAATCGCTGAGATTTGCCTGTAAATAAGAAAATAATTTTTCAGGGGAAATATAACGGTTTGGGAAATCAGGATTGGGAAAATAAATCTGTTCAAAATTCATTGTGGAATAGTTTACAAGAGTCAAATTTAACCATTTTTGAGTTAAAAATAAAATTAACATTTGTAATAAGATTAAACAATGTAAATTGACAAAAAGTCTGTGGATAAAATTGTGGATTAACAATAATTTAATTGGTTGTAATCAATATATTTAAAATCAAATACATACGGATTTTATATAAACTATATTTTTAAGTTTACTTTAAGCTATAAAAGTACTGTTTATCCGCATTTGGGCGTAAATACGTTAAACGCGTAAATGTGTGGAAAAACGAAATTTAATACCAATATACATTTGTGAATTGTTGATAATTTAAAACTTTAATCATGAAATTTTAATCATTTATTTTTTCACTTTAAAAATGTAACCTAAAGCTGTAATTATTATAATAAGTAAAAATCGGTATTCATAATTTAATGTTAAAACTACCTTATAATGGTAGATTAGAGAGAAAGTTTAACAGTGATTTATCCCATTTGATACATAATCAGGTATTTCACCTGTCTCCTACTCTTTTTAGAAAATTTTAAGCCTAAAAACGTTGGCAATTGTTATTAATAGGAGGTTTACTTAGACAGAATAATCACAATTTAACAGTACGTCGTTTACTTCAAGTAATAAATGAAGTAAAAAAAGATAATTATTAAATTGGGGGAAATTTGTTGAATAATTTTTTTGACAATTTCTTATAAATCATATAAATAGTTGTTTATCAATTAAATATGATGTTTACATTTGTATATGTAATCATTTCGCATTTGTTTACATTTGTATTTTGCATTTGTAAATTATATTTTTACATTTGTAACGTGAATTTAAAACTAATTATATGGGTTTAAATGAAAGAATTTCTAAGGTTATTGAATACTCTGGATTAACTCCATCTGAATTTGCCGATGAAATTGATGTACAGCGTTCCTCTATTTCGCATATTACTTCCGGAAGAAATAAGCCGTCGCTGGAATTTATTATTAAAATAAAAGCCCGCTTCCCCGAGATTCTTTGGGATTGGCTCGTAACGGGCGAAGGTGAAATGTTGAAATCTGAGCTGTCGGAAACTGTCGGAGTTGAAGAGATTCCACAAACTACAGATGAGGAAAAGACAAAACCAACTTCTCTACCAGATCTTTTTACGATGATGAATGAAGACGAAGATTTTGGAACGGAAGAAAGCGAAATTGAGGCTCCAAAAATAAGTACCCGAGAATCAGTTATACCGTCCCAAAGTACTGCTCAGGAAAAAATATCCAATTCTCAGCAATTAGAGAAAACAAATGAACAAAAAATCAAACAAGTAGTTGATAATCAACAAAGTAAAATAAAACGCATTGTTCTTTTTTACGAAAACGGGAAATTTGAAAGTTTTGAGCCATAAAAAAGCCTGATCAGGAAATGATCAGGTTTAAAATTTTAATTAAAACTAAAGTTATTGCTTTATAAGTTTTGTAACTTTTGTAAGTTCGTTGTTTTTTATTTTTAAAATATAGTTTCCTTTTGGTAAATCTGAAACATTATATTCTTCAGCTCCATTTAAAGTTTTTATATGTTTTCCGGAAAGGTCGATTATTTCAACACTGCTGATTTTAACCTTTTCAGGATTATTGATTTTAAAATTATCCTTAACCGGATTTGGATATACCTGAACTCTGTTATCATACTGCATTGCTTCATTTGTCCCCAAAGTTGTTGAAGTAAAATTAATGATAAATGGCATATCTACGGTATAATCCGGTGCAGTTGCTGGATTTCCGTTATCTATTAATGGACTCCATGTTCCCGTAATCGCATCATTTTGTTTCGCGTTAAAAGTGGCAAGCCCTCTCGATCCTGGGATTGTAACAGTAGGTAAAAAGCCTCCATTTGTAGCTATTACGTTTTGCAGTTGATATTTTACCCAGTAAGTACCTGCAGCTAAGGTAACAGGTGTAGTGGCCGTAATTTTCCATATCTTCCTTGTCGTTCCCGGGATAGACGTTGAGTTCGGTACTGCGCTATTAAATATTCTGTACATATTGGCATCCACACTGCTAGCGAATCTGTTGGTGGTGTCATTTCCAAAAACACTTACTGCACCCGCTACCGAAGGATCAGAACTAAATATATTCACACGAACCGTATTAAACGGTGAAGTTGTTCCTAAATAACTTGTCTGATAAGCAAAAAAATCTATGCTGGTAATCTGCCATGATGCACCTGCTGGAATTGTAAAGTCATCTGCAACAAATAAATTAGTTGTAGCCGAACTATTAGTCCCGCCAAACCCAGCACTTGTGTTGGACTCTGTAGTATTTCCCGTATTATTCTGAAGTTCAGACCATGTGTATCCGGTGGGTGCAGCTACTCCGCTTTTTGAAGTAGGTCCGGTACTTAAACCTCCATTATTATAGGTTTGTGCTAAAGAAAAATTTGCTATAAAACTTATAGTAAGTAGTAAAGTTTTTTTCATGATATTAACTTTTATTATAAAATCAAATATAATAAAGAAAACTGATAGTAAAAATTTCAGTTTTATGAATAATTTCATAAATCTTCAAAAATAAATATTTATCCTAAATAAAAAAACTTCACCAGATAGGTGAAGTTGGTTTATATATTCAAATATTGTTATTTCTTTCTTCGGTCTAGTTCTTTTTTAATAAGACCTAATTCTCTACCAGTCTGTCCGGCTACAGAAGTATTTTCCTGGGCACGTCTCGTAAGATACGGCACTACATCTTTCACGGGGCCGTAAGGAAGATATTTTGCTACATTATATCCTTTTTTTGACAAATAGAAGGTAATATTATCACTCATCCCGTAAAGCTGCCCGAAATATACATGTGGATTATCATTCTGAAGGCCTGCTGCTTTCATTTTATCCATTATCAATTCGGAGGAAATTTCATTGTGAGTTCCGAAAAAAGCTGAAACTTTATCCAAATGATTCATCACGAAATCAATTCCTGCATTATAGTTTTTATCGGAAGCTTCTTTGGTTGGCTGGATAGGATCCGGGTAGCCTTTTTCCGCAGCTCTTGCCCTTTCCTTTTCCATATATGCTCCACGGACGATCTTATAACCAATGAAATAGCCTTTTTCTCTCGCTCTTTGAAGATTTCCTTCCATATATTCCAACCTTCCGGTTCTGTACATTTGGATGGTATTCCAGACAATAGGTTTTTCCTTATTGTATTTCTCCATCATTTCTTCGCACAAATGATCTGCTGCGTCCTGCATCCAGGTTTCTTCAGCATCTACCATTACCTTTTTATCATTTTCATGGCAGAGTTTACATACTTCATCGAATCTTTTCACCACTCTTTCCCATTCTTCTTTCTGGCTTGAAGTAAGTTCACTATTTTTCCCGACAGCTTCATACAGATCAATTCTACCAAAGGCAGTAGGCTTAAAAACAATAAAGGGAATCGCCGGATTTCCTACAGAAAATCTCACGATATCTTTGATCTCCTTGCAAACCGCGTCAAAAGTTTCTTCATCTTCCTTACCTTCAATAGAATAGTCGAAAATACTTCCAACTCCTCTTTTGAAAAGCTGCTTCACTACTTTCATACTTTCCTCACGTGTTTCACCACCGCAAAACTGCTCAAACAAGGTGTTTTTTACAATTCCGGTAACGAAAGGAAAGTTATTATGAACCGTGAAATTAAGAACCGAAGTTCCAACTTTTGTAAGTGAAGGCTGCTCAATCAACTTGAACATCCAATACGCTTTTCTTAACTGTGCATCAGATTTGTCTGCAAATGCGACTTTAGTATCGTTAAAAATGGGCATTACTTTATATAAATTTAAGGTTCTGCGAAGATAAGAAAATGTAAGGTTTTTTCGAGAAAATTTTCTACAATTTACCTTCCAGTCCGTTTAGAAGCATTGCGATAATTCCTACAAAAACCCATAATCTTAAGATATTGAGCGTCATGAATTTACTCCTTCTCGAATAATTTAAAAGAAGATAAATACAGAGAATGAACACAAATAATCCACCCACAAAATAATATGCCATAAAGCCTGAAATCCCAGTTCTAAGGATCAGTTTCATAGAAACTGCTATTGTAATGATCAGCAGAGAAATGATAATAATTTTGGTATTTTTGCTTTTAAAATAATTCGGGATCGTGGTATAACCAAATGCTTTGTCGACACTTTTTGTCAATGTATCTTTCACAATATCAATACACAGGAGAATTAAAAAAAGGAAAATTGCCATTAGCAAAACTTTTTTCGAAAAGGTTTCATAATACACCATCATTCCGAAGAACGGATATAAAGTGAGGCTGACAAAAGTGAGGTTATTTAAAATTAAGATTCGGCTTAATTTATGACTATAAAACCACATAAAGAACTGATAGACAACAAAGAAAGCAAAAACTTTATGCGAAATCATCCACGCAACTCCCAAAGAAACTATACTTAACATCAAATAAGCATACAGAAAATATTTTTGCTTAATAAAGCTCTGAATCCTTGTTCTAAAAGGCTTTACGATATGGTCTTTTTCAAAATCATAAAATTGATTGATAATTCCTCCCGCCAGAATCGTGAGAACGGTACAGAAAATAATGCCGTGCACTTTGAAGTCAAAAACAAATTTTCTGAAAGTTTCATCTTGATTAAACAAAAAAAATGTCGAAACATACAATGCAAAAGTAAGCAGAATAGCAACAAAAAAGCGAGCTCCCAGAAGAAAGCCCACGAATTGTGAAAATCTGTAATAAAAAGATTTTTGGATATAGTTTTTCTGTTGGAAATTTTCTTTTTCAGAATTCATTCCAACGTAATTAGAATCTGTAAATCACCTCTTTATGGAAACCGTCAAGCATTTTTTCTGCCTTTTCATAGTCTTTGGTGAAACCCAGGATATAACCTCCGCCGCCACTTCCGCAGAGTTTTAAATAATAAGCATTTGAATCCAGTCCTTTTTTCCAGACATTAAATAAACTTTCAGGAATCATCGGGCGGAAATGTTCGTAAGCCCAATGTGAAAGCTTTTTAAGATTTCTGAAGAAAGGATTCATATCTTTTTTGAGGAAAGCATCAATACAAGCGTTGTTGTAACGGATAAACTCTTCTTTCAGGGTTTTACGGAAACCTTCTGTTTTCATTTTTTCAAAGAAAATCTGAACCATAGGCCCGGTTTCTCCCGTCATTCCTGAATCGATCAGGAAAATAGCACCTTTTCCGGCTTCGCTTTCCGGAATGGCAACCCTGTCAACGCTTTCTTTACTTTCGATAAGAATGGGCAGGTTCATGTAACAGATCAATGGATCAATTCCGGAACTTTTTCCGTGAAAATAGCTTTCCATTAAACCAAAAACAGTTCTGAGGCTTTTTAATTCGTCTTTAGAAATGTTTTCAGGTTCATGTTTAGAAATAGAATATCGTTCAAAAATAGCCGCCACCAAAGCGCCTGAACTTCCTACTCCGTAACCTTGCGGAATATTGCTGTCGAAAAATAATCCTTTGGAAATTTCTTCTTTAAATTTTGAAACATTGAGCTCAAAACCTTCGGGAAGATCCAAATTCTGTAAATAATCTGAGTATTTTGTAAGATGTTCATTAGATTTCTTTTCAAAATCAGAATCTAATGATGAGAACTTGAGGGTACCTTTATAAAAACTATAAGGTAATGTCAAACCTTGGGAATCTTCTATGATTCCGTATTCTCCGAACAAAAGGATTTTTGCGTAAAATAAAGGGTTTGTCATTTTATATTAAATAATTTTTTTTGCAAATTTAAAATTATTCCGCTGAATATTAGCAAAATCCGCGCCGAATTCTACTTTATTTTACCTTGAAATAATTTAAGATTTTTAATTAATCTCAAAAATCTGTGCTTCATACAATAAAGATAACAAAAAAGCCTGAATAATCAGGCTTTTATTATTAAATATTTAAAAATTATTGTTTAATTAATTTCTTTGTGACTTTTTGTTTTTCTGTCTCTACGGTTACCACATAATTTCCGGTCTGCATTGAGGAAATATTAACTTCAAATTTAGTCCCTTTTAAAGACGGTTCTGACTTAATTAACCTTCCTGCTTCGTCATAGATTTTAAACGATTTTAAAGCATCTTTTGACGAAATTGTGATCATGTTTTTGGCAGGATTCGGATAAATACTTACTGAGTTATCTTTTGTATTTACATCTTCCACCGCTAGAACAGCACAAGAGAAATTAGCCTTCCATCCGCTTGCATTCTCTGCAGGATCAGAAACGAATCTTACCGTAATAGCTCCCGAAGGATGTGTTGAAGTAAATGATCCTGGTAAAGTGTTCCCTGTTAAATTATTTCCACCCGTAAACAGTGGTGAGCTCGTAGACGGGCCATTGTAAATGTACATGAAATCATAGTTTAATTCTAAAGCAAATTCTGTGAAATTCATTGTTAAAGCTCCTGAACTCGGGTAGAAAGTTTTTACAATGGTCTGATTATGTCCATAGTTTGCAGTTGCACCACCCGTGTCCGTAAACTGTGCCCCGTTGCACCAGTCTGCATCTGTCATGAACAGCTGTGTTCTTTGATATCCTGCAGAACAATCCGTCCCTACAGATAAAAGATAATATGTTGCAGGCTGAAGATTTGAAAAGTTGAACGACTGAGTTGATGAAGTTCCGTTAGTAACTGGAGTTCCGTCAAATTTCGTAAGCTTATATTTCCAAGAGGTAGAAGTTGCATCTGTAAATGCTGCATTTGCAGAAATTTGGGTAATATTTGAAATAGCTAACCCGGTAATTGTTGTACCACACGCTGTAATACAGTCTGTACCCAGACAAGCTTTAGAATCCACCGTATTTCTGATTAAAGCTCCCGGTTGAGGGCCAAAGCCATTAGCGAAGTTAATTCCTACCCCTGAAATCAAGTGGCAATAGCTCATAATGGTACCTTTTACCGTGGTTGAAGGAATAGGACCGTTGCAGCCTTCATTTGCTCCTGCAGCAGGGCCGCATCCGTCGATTGCCGTATTATTTCCGTTCCATGCACAAGCATGTGTGTGAGGAGATCCTAAGCTGTGTCCCATCTCATGAGTCATTGCCATAATTGTCCATGAATATACCGGAACGTTGTTATATGTTTGTGAAGCCCCAGAATAGGCATGTCTGTTTGCTGTACACAAAGAATTTACATAGGCTACACTTGTAGTAGACGGCTGGTTTACTAAATGCGCCAAATCTCCGTTGAAAGATTGTCTGTTTGTTCTGAAACTTGCAAGATTCGCGTTCGGAGTTCCCGAATATGGGTCTTGTGTAGTCCAGATATAAATCTCATTTAAAGCAATTCTTACATCATCATTGTTATAAAGTGTTGAAATATTGTTATGAATAGCCGTTAACCAATCTGTTGTTGTAGTCGTGCTTGAACCGTTGTTTACGTAAGGTGTATAGCAAATTTCATAATAGACTCTCACGCAGTTTTGGGTCAATACTTTTCCTGTATTCTGCTTTGCATTCGGGTCGAAGGAAACTTTTTGTTTGTGGTTGTCCGTCAATTCATCGACACCGCAAACGAAAGGATTTGCGCCTGTTAATTTTGAGTCTGAATAACTTACAAAATCTTCAGAATTTTTCACTTTTCCTACTACAATATTTCCAAGTTCCGGTGTAGAAGCTACTCCTACGATATTATTGTCAAAAAAGCTGAAGGCAACAATTGATCCGCTATCACCCTTTACAATTCCCTGATAATAGGCTCCGGGAGTATAGTTTATGATTTCTCCCTTATTAGTTGTCACTTTAAAATCGTTTGTGAAAATCTGATTTTTATACAGTTCAAGAGTTATTTGTTTTCCATCAAAAGGGAAAGAGATTTCCAGGAATTCCGGCTTGTCATGAACTAATTTTTTCAGCTGTTTGGCATCAACATTAATAACTGTAATATCTGTTGCTGCTCGTTTGTATTCAGCTAATTTTTCGGAAGCTTTGTTGACTTCAAACAAATCATATTTTTCAAAGTCTTTCTTTTGAGCGTGATACTCAGAAACTTTTTGAGCAACCGGCTTCATATTCTGAGCAAAACCCAAAAGGGAAAACTGCAAAATAGAAAGAAGTAGAAGTTTTTTAATCATTATTATTATTTATTTACAATTTGCAAATAAACAAAAAATTTCCAAACATATTAAAAACATGATAGAGTTTTCATATATTTTAAATTAAAATGATTCAAAAACTTAAATTAGATTAAAATTTTTCACATTTATAAATAAAAAAAGACGCTACAATTAGCGTCTCTATTTATTTAATTATTCACTTTTATTTGATGCAAGCTTAAGAAAACGTATGAGAACTAATCCCGCAGCAAAAAACAGGGTCATGGAAAGTGCTGCAAAACGCATATTGTTGAAATGCTCAATCAAAGTAGCGAAGATAAACGTTCCGATAATGATCGCAATTTTCTCCAATACATCATAGAAACTGAAAAACGTAGTATTTTCCATAGAGTTTTCCGGTAAAAGCTTGGAATAAGTAGATCTTGACATCGCCTGAAGACCACCCATTACAAGCCCTACAACTGCCGCTACTCCATAAAACTGATATTCTACCGTAGGATTTTCTTTATTTAAGAAATATGCCCATAAACAAGCTACTATCCAAAGTACAATCGCAATTGAGATAACATTTTTGTTCCCTATTCTTTTTGATAATTTTGAGAAAATCACAGCCCCGATAATGGCTTCAATCTGGATAACCAACAACGTCCCGATTAATTTGTCCTGAGCCAGATTGATTTCACTCTTTCCAAACAACGTTGCCATCAGGAAAATCGTCTGCATTCCCACACTGTAAAAGAAAAAGCTGGAAAGGAAAAACTTTAAATTTTTATCTTTAAAAAGCTCGTTTCCTACTTTAAACAATTCATGGAAGCTTTCTTTTGCAATGTCTTTATAGAAGCTTAGATTATCTTTTAAAACCTCAAAAAATCCACCCTGATCTTCGTGCTTTTTGAATATATTTTTATAGTTTAACAATACCAAATCTTTAGGAAGCTTTTCTTTCACATCCCCAAACTGAGGAAGATGCTTGAAAGTATATTGAGAAAAACCGAACCACCAGGCTCCTGTCAATAAGAAACTTATTCTGGTAAATAACAATTGCTGAGCCGCTCCTTTTGCAAAAACCTGAATTAATAATAAACAGATCACTACCAAAACTACAGAACCGATATATCCGTAAACATACCCTCTTGCTGAAAGCGCATCCTGTTTGTCGCGCGTCGCAATATCCGGTAAAAATGAATTGTAGAACACCAAACTGCCCCAAAAACCGACACTCGCCGTAATACTGAAAAGTAATCCCAGAAAAACATTATGCATTCCTGTAAACATCGCCAATCCCATACACGATGTAGCTCCCAGATAACAGAAAAACTGTAAGAATGACTTTTTGTTGCCGATGGTATCTGCCAGTGACGACAAAAACGGCGACAATAAAACCACGATAAAGAATGAAATCGTCAGGGAATACCCATAAACCGCATCCGGCTGATATTCTTTCCCAAAAATTTTGATCATATGCCTTACGGGAACATCAATCCAAGATTTTGTTTCTGCCACATATTCTTTCTTCTCATAAGCTGTGGTAAGAATGGAATAATAAATAGGAAAGATGGTGGAAGTAATTACCAAAGAATATACCGAGTTTGCCCAGTCATAGACCGCCCAAGCCTTCATTATCTTTGGATTGTTTTTTATGTTTTGAGGCTGTTGATTCTCAATTTCAGACATTTCAAATAAATATTAGTAGCACAAAAATAAAAAAACCATTGAATATTCGGTGGTTTTTATTTCCTTTCGGTGAAATTTTATTATTTTGTTAAAATTGGGATGTTGTCAAGTAAGATTTTTTAACGCAAAGAGCGCAATGTTTTTTTTAATTATTGAGGATATTTTTCGGTCGCAAGGGCGTTTCACACAGCTATGAACTCGCTTTTGTCATTCTGAACAGTGAAGTGGATGAGAATCTTTCAGTAGTTTTCCGTACTGTTGTCATCCTGGAAGGATCCAGACCTAGTTTAAAATTGCATTGAGATCTTTTCAGGATGACAGACTGAATGTTGAATTGATTGTGAATGTTTGAAATTAAAAACAGAAAGTCTAGCCCCGATTGCAGCATTTGTTTGAGCTCATTTTTTTTATTTCGGGCTGCGGCGGCTTTGCCGCCGCAGCCCGAAATAAAAAAAATAGCGAGTGCGGAAAGCGGGAAATAGCTCCTAAAAAAATAATTCATCTTTATAATTTAAAAACAAAAAAAATCCGGAAGCAAAACTCCCGGATTTTTAAATATTTAGCTTGAAATATTATTACATATTTTCAATAACAATAGCAGAAGCACCGCCACCACCATTGCAGATTGCAGCAGCTCCTAATTTTGCATTGTTTTGTTTTAAAACGTTGATCAAAGTAACAATAATTCTTGAACCTGAACTTCCAAGAGGGTGTCCAATAGCTACTGCTCCACCATTTACATTCACTTTTGATGCATCTAATCCTAAGATTTTATTGTTTGCCAAACCTACTACAGAGAAAGCCTCATTGAACTCGAAGAAATCAATATCAGTAAGTTCCAATCCTGCTTTTTTAAGAGCAATCGGTAATGCTTTTGCAGGTGAAGTTGTGAAGTTTTCAGGCTCTTGAGCAGCATCAGCATAAGAAATGATTTTTGCTAATGGCTTAAGACCTAATTCTTCCATTTTTTCCTTAGAAACAAGGATTAATGCAGAGGCCCCGTCATTAAGAGTAGAAGCATTTGCTGCCGTTACCGTTCCTTGTTCTTTTTTGAAAACTGTAGGAAGGGTAGGGATTTTATCAAATTTTACAGCTTTATATTCTTCATCTTCTGCAAAAACGATAGGATCTCCTTTTCTTTGAGGAATTTCTACCGGTACAATTTCTTCAGCAAATTTTCCTTCACTCCAAGCTTTTGCAGCTCTTTTGTAAGATTCAATAGCGAAATTATCCTGCTCTTCTCTTGAAATATTGTAGTCAGTTGCGCATTTTTCTGCACAAACTCCCATATGAACTTTATTGTAAACGTCTGTAAGACCGTCTAATACCATACCGTCCTGCATTTTGATATCGCCTAATTTTGTGGCAATTCTTGCATTATAATAGTGAGGAACGGAAGACATATTCTCCATACCTCCAGCAACGATTACGTCTACATCTCCTGCTTTGATCGCCTGTGCAGCCATTGTCACGGCCTTCATTCCTGATGCACAAACTTTATTTACCGTAGTAGAAGGTATTTCAATAGAAAGTCCCGCTCCTAAAGCTACCTGGCGAGCCGGAGCCTGTCCTTCTCCCGCCTGTAAAACGTTCCCCATGTAGATCTCCTGAACCTGCTTCGGATCAAGGTTGATTTTATCTAATGCGCCTTTTACTGCAACAGACCCCAACTTTGTGGCAGGAACCGTTGATAAACTTCCCATAAAACTTCCCATAGGAGTTCTTACTGCGGAAACGATGAATACTTCTTTCATTATACTTAATTTTAAATTCAATAAAACCTTACGGCTTCATTTTTTATATTTCTATTTTTTGTTTTCTTTTACTTTTACTAAAACAAGATTATACTTATCCCCAGCAATCTGGGATTCTATTTTCAGATAATTGTCCTGAGTGGCCAGAACTTTATTTGTGAAAACATCATCAACTTTTATACGATTTTCGTCACCCTTTACCTCAAGCACAATCAGCTTATAATTACAGTCATCAAGGAAAACCATGCTTGATTTAATATAATCTTTACCGTTATTATAATACTCTGTCTGAACATTGTCTTTCACAGTCATGTACCAAAGATTTTTAGGATAATTGGTTCTTAAAAATGTTCCTTCTTTAATATTGCTGCATTTTGTAGGATTATCTACAGGTTTTTGCTTTGGAGCCTCTTTTTGAGCTGTTTTTGTATCCTTTTTCTGTGCATCAACCTGGGAAACACCTAAAAATAATACTGCGATTGAAAATACTTTTAACCAATTCATATCTGTGTCTGATTTATTTTATTACTGTTTGAAAAAAATATCATAAAAGCACCTAAAAATTCTACAATCCAGCCCCATCTTAATTTTACGATACCCGCCAGCTTTTCCTGCCAGGATTTAAAAGGCATAAAACTAAAATACTGGAAAGCCTGAACTTTAATGGCAAATAATGTAAAGAGAAATAAAAGAATTAAAAGAACTGCAAAAATCTTCGTTATTTTGCCCTTGTTATTCAAAATTCCGAAAAGCGCGCCTGCTGAGAAAATCCAACAGGTAATGGCCAGAAAATGATCAACCTGCCAGTAGTTCCAATTTCCTATCAGCGGAACATGAACTAACGGCAGAAAGCTTCCTATAACTACCCAAAACAATCCTATTATCTGAATATTTTTCATATTTCTAAAGTGCCAAAATACGAAAAAAAACACACTTAAAAACAGTGTGTTTTAAAAATAGATTTTTTATATCAATTAATCAAAGACAATAAAATATTGATTATAATTTTAAATATTTCGTAAAATAAACCAAACATTATTACTAATTTAAAAATTAACATTTGCGATTTCAATACCAATCTGTAATCCGTATTTCTTCTTCAGCTGTGCATTATCATTAAACGTAGGCGTTAAATCTTTCTGAACAAACAGATTAAAGCCTCTATACCCTATTCCTAATTTTGCCCCGAAAATAATATCATTCATCCCGTACATTACCCTTTCCCGCTCAACAACTCTTTTGGTATATTCCGTAGAATATTTATTGTAAATAACACTTCCTGCCCTTACTCCTGCGTAAACTCCCGCTATAATGTTCAGCTGGGGTTGTTTGTTGTCAAGATATTTTACGCCGTTATGCTCAATATATTTTGGGTTTAAAACAAACCTTAAATCTGCCGGAATATAGATATAAGTGCTACTTAGACGGGTATCACGAAGATTTCCTTTTGTAAAATCCTTTACCACCAATGTCTTTTCTTCCTGGCTGAAAACCTGGTTATATTTTGGTCTGAAGTTATCAGAACGCATTCCCAATCCTATTCTATAAAATACCGGGCTCCTAAATCCTCCTAACTGATCTTCATATCTTAAAGCAATACTGTAAGAATTATAAACCGTCGTTCTCACATCAGAAGCTTTACTGTAAAACTTGAAGGGTTCATCTTTGGAAGTAAGGTTTGCCCCGACAAAACTTACATTAAAATCCCAGGAATGAAGGTAATCTTTCGGTTCTTTTTTCTCTCCGTTCACCTTCATTTTAATTCCGTTAAAGCCCAATTGCACTTCATTTTTCCCATGATTTTGGATAGTGTCATTTTTACCCAGAACAGCGTTTTTTACTATTTCCTTAGTAGCAATTTCAAGGTCGTTTTGCTGGGTATTTACCTTCTCGTTGATGATTTTTTCGTACCTGGAAGCAATTTCAGTGCTTTGCTTTTGTTTCTCATCTGAGGTTATTTTGTTTTCCTGATAATTTTTATCCACTTCATCCAGTTCCACATTCATTTTTGTTTTCTCGGAAACTACAATGCTGTCGACTTTTTTTGAATAGGTATTTAATTCTGCACTTAGCGGTATTTCCTGCGCAAAAGTGTATGAAAAAGCCATTACAGCAGTCATTAATGCAAATTTAGTTTTCATATTTTTTTTAATTTTTAGACAATATTTTAGCGCTGTTCTTATTTTTGAACAGTAAATTTTTTATTAAAAGTTTAAAGATTTACTTAGAATCGATGTAAACCGCTACTCCCAAAACCGTAACATTATCAACATTTGCATGCGGCTTATTAAATCTGAAAATCCCGAATTTCCTTACATCTTTTTGAGAGTTTTCGTTAGTTTTATGCAGCTCTCGCCCCAAAAGAAGCTCATCCGCGCTGATATAGCTTGATTTTTTTATTTCCGCCATTACAGGAGTATTGAGAATATTATTCTCCGTTTTTGTGGGTTCGGTATTATTATTTAAAGGTTGTCCAATTGTAGTCGGTTGGTTTTTAAACTCTGAAATTTGAGGTTGAATCATTCCTTTTTCTTCTTTTGAAACAAAGACCTGGTCGGAATTTATTTTTTGATTCTCAGCAAGTGTTTTTACATCATTCTTCACAATTGGGTTGTTGTTTGGAATAACAGATTGATTTTCAGTGTCGAGATTGATGGGATTGGCTGTTTTTTCAAGAACTTTTTTAGCGATATAATCGGTTTTATTATGATCAAAACTGTTTTTATAATTATTAAAATAAATAATGGTTCCCAAAGAAACAAGCACCAAAACAACAGCTGCATATTTCCACCACTGAAAAGATGGTTTTAACGCTATTTCAGGCGTTTGATCCAGCTTTTGATCCAGTCTGTCCCAAAGACCGGGAGAAGGCTTTATTTCAAGCTCTTCATAGTCAGACTTCAATTTATTTAGCATATTGTTTTTCATCTTTTTTTTGTTTTAAAAAATCTACGATCCATTTTTTGGATTTGCTCAGCTGGCTTTTACTTGTTCCTTCAGAAATATTGAGAATTTCTGCAATCTCACTGTGTTTTTTCTCTTCAAAGACATAAAGATTAAAAATCAATCTATATCCGTCTGGCATTTTAGAAAAAATTTCATCCATATTGAGTTCTTCCATTTCTTCTTCCAAACTCTCATCGATATTTCCAATTTCGTTGACCTCAACATCAGTGTAAAGAATATTTTTACTTTTCCTGATAAAATTGATGGAATTGTTCACGACAATTTTCCTTAACCAAAACTGGAAACTTTTCCATTCCCTACATTCATCTATTTTTGAAAAACAGGTAAAAAAAGAATTCATGAGGATATCTTCTGCATCATGGATATTATTTACATAAGAATTCGCAATCGCAAGCATTTTTGCCGAAAACATCTCGTAAAGAGCCTGTTGCCCTCTCCGATCCTGCTTTTTTGCTAGTTTAAAATTCTCTTCTAAATTCTTCATGTATCAGTTTCTATCTATAAGACAGAATATTTTTCAAAAGGTTGCCTGAAAAACAAAAAAAATTGCACTTTTTTTGAAAATGCAATTTAATATTTTAAAAATCAATTAAATAAAATTAATGTTTTATCTCTGAAACTTCATTCGGGTTGTGTTTATGCCTGAATAAAATGGCAAATAAAACTGCCAAAACTAAAGCATACGCCGCAAAAGAAAGCCAGATATTATGCCAATCTTTCACCATTACAATAGATGATAAAGTTCCGTCCGGATTTATTGCAGAATTAAAACTTTTTTTAAGAATATTAATAAAGGTCGGGTTATCAGGTGTTGTTTCCAGATAGGTCGACAAAGATGAAGCTGTTGTGAATTTATGAGTGAAAAACTTATCAATCGCCCAACCCGCAGCATAACTTCCGAAAACTGCCCCAAAACCGTTTGTCATCATCATAAATAAACCTTGTGCTGAAGAACGGATCTTTTTATCTGTGGTAGTTTCTACGAAAAGTGACCCTGAAATATTAAAGAAATCGAAAGCCATCCCGTACACGATACACGAAAGGATAATTAAGCTTAATCCAAAACCGTCAGGAACTCCGTAAGCAAAGAATGCAAACCTCAACACCCAAGCCAACATGGACATCAACATTACTTTTTTAATCCCGAATTTCTTTAAAAAGAAAGGTATGGCCAAAATGAATAATGTCTCGGAAACCTGAGAAATTGACATGATAATCGTAGATCTCTGCACTACAAATGAATCTGCATATTTCGGAAAATGCTCAAATTCACTCAGAAAAACATCTCCGTAAGCGTTCGTCAACTGTAAAGCTGCGCCCAAAAGCATTGAGAATAAGAAGAATAATGCAGTTTTATAATTTTTAAATAATTTAAAAGCATTTAATCCTAATTGCTCTGATAAAGGTGCATTTTTATCTATAAGTTTCTGAGGAGGGCATTTTGGTAATGTTAATGCATAAATTCCCAACAAAATTGCGGCTACACCCCCGATATAAAACTGTCCTTCCGTCGCTTTATTTCCTGTAAAATTGGTAATCCACATGGCCACAATGAAACCTATAGTTCCCCAAACACGGATTGGAGGAAAATCTTTTACAACATCCAGATCACTGTTTTTCAAAACGGTATAGGAAATTGAATTAGCCAAAGCAATTGTGGGCATATAGAAGCACATCGCAACGAGCATTATCGAAAAGAAAGAATTGGGATCGGCAGAATGTGGCAAAATGAAAAGCACAATTCCGTACAGGATATGTAAAACCGAAAAAATCCGCTCGGCGTTTACCCATCGGTCGGCGATGATTCCGGTAATGGTAGGCATAAAAATGGATGCGATCCCCATTGTTCCGAATACGGCTCCAAACTGAGCTCCGTCCCAATGCTTTGTACCGAACCAAAAATTAGCCATCGTAATCAGCCATGCTCCCCAAACAAAGAATTGAAGGAAGCTGAGGATGGTAAGTCGTAATTTTAAATTCATAGTTATTAAATATCTCTTTAATCAATTCTCTTTTTCCTCCTCTTGATTTCCTCCTGAATCTCCAGGGCGGTATCATAATCTTCTTCTTTTACCGCATCTTCCAGTAATTTTTGAAGCTCTTCCATAGAAACGGATTTCAGGTTGTCTTCCGTCTCAACGGTTTCTGAAAAGGGTTCCTCTTCTTTCGATACATCTTCCAGCTCCAAAAGGATTCCCGCTTCATTCAACACCTGCTGAGTTGTAAAAATAGGGGCATCAAATCTTACTGCCATCGCTACTGCATCTGAAGTTCTTGCATCAAGAATTAATTCTTCTTCTGTGCTTTTATTTTTAAAATTAATATTAGAGAAGAAAACTCCGTCTACAATCTGATAAATGATCACAGAGACAAGCTCATAATTGGTAGAAACTATAAATTTTGTGAATAAATCGTGGGTAAGCGGACGCGGCGGATGAATGTCTTTCTCAAGACCTAGAGAAATGGATTGTGCCTCGAAATTTCCTATAACAACAGGTAATTTTATGTGTGTTTCTTCATGTTCCAATAACAAAGCGTACGCCCCTGATTGTGTCTGGCTGTACGATATTCCGCGAATAATTAGCTGTTTATAATCCATAACTACAAATATAAATTAATTTTTTATTGTAGGATTTACTTTTTAGACAAAAATAAAAGCCCGGAAGCCGAGCTTTTATCTATATTGTTGTGGATTGTTAATGGTCAATAGTGAATTTTGCTTGGCAGTGATTTAATTTAAGTAAAAAACTGACGAGCAAAGCGAATTGACTATTCACAATTCACTTCTTTTATCCTCTGATGGCTTTAATTTTCTCTGTTAATGCAGGGATAATCTGGAAGGCATCTCCTACCACACCATAATCTGCTGATTTGAAGAACGGAGCTTCGGCATCGCTGTTGATGACAACGATGGTTTTAGAAGAGTTAACTCCCGCCAAATGCTGAATAGCTCCCGAAATACCAACTGCAATATAAAGATTCGGAGAAATTGCTTTACCCGTTTGTCCTACGTGCTCTGTATGAGGTCTCCATCCGATGTCTGAAACCGGTTTTGAACAAGCTGTAGCGGCACCTAAAACATTAGCCAATTCTTCGATCATTCCCCAGTTTTCAGGACCTTTCATCCCTCTACCTGCAGAAACTACGATTTCAGCTTCTTTTAAATCTAATTTACCAGAACTCTGTTCGTGAGAGATCACTTTAGTATCTTCATTGGCAACAGATAAGTTTTTCACTTCTTCTGAACCTGAAACTGTATTTTCCTTAACACCGAAAGCATTTTGAGAAACCGTGATAATTACACCCGTTCCTTCTGCTTTTGCATGCATGAAACCTTTTCCTGAAAACGCTTTTCTCTTGATCTGAATCGGGGAAAGGCTTTCCGGAGCTGCCAAAACATTTGTAATTAATGAATAATTCTTCATTACCGCCAACATCGGAGCAACCGAAGAAGCGTCCGTAGTATGAGGGAAAACGATGATGTTTCCGTCTGCTACTTCATTTACAGCCTGCGCAAATGCTTTAGCTGAAAAGCTTTTAAGACCTTCGTCTTTGATATTGATAACATTTGATGCTCCATATTTGTATAATAAATCTGAAGAATCTGTTGGGTTTACAGAGATCGCTGTTACTGTTTCACCAGCCTGGTCTGCAACAGCTTTAGCATAAGAAACTGCCTCAAAAGCCGCTTTTTTGTAAACTCCGTTTATATTTTCTGCGTATACGAATACTGCCATTTTAATTAATTTAAAGATTAAAAAATTTAATAATTGAAAGATTAAACTCAAAATCAGGAACTAAACTTCCCTTTTCTGACTTCCAGCTTCCAACTTTTAGATTACCTTAGCTTCTTCGTGAAGTAGTCTTACCAATTCATCCAAATTATCAGGAGAAACCAATTTCACAGCAGCTCTTGGAGGTACACTGTCGTAAGAAACTCCCTGAACTTTCACCTCAGAAGATGTAGGCTCTACAACCTGCAATGGCTTTGTTCTTGCAGACATAATCCCTCTCATATTTGGAATAATAAGGTCTTTTTCATCCACCAATCCTTTCTGACCAGCGATTACCGCAGGCAGTTTTACAGAAATAGTTTCTTTTCCTCCTTCAATTTCTCTTACTGCAGTAGCTTCGCTTCCATTTACGTCAAGCCCTACCGATGCATTTACGAAAGGCTGATTCAACAGCTGAGCAACCATTCCCGGAACAGAACCACCGTTGTAATCGATAGATTCTTTACCACAAAGAATAAGGTCATATCCGCCATTCTGAGCAACAGCTGCAATTTCTTTAGCTGTAGAATAGCTGTCTTTCGGGTCTAGATTTACTCTTACCGCGTCATTTGCACCGATGGCCAATGCTTTTCTCATTACAGGTTCCGTACCAGCATCCCCTACATTGATTACCGTCACAGTAGCTCCCTGAGATTCCTGAAGTTTAACTGCTTTCGTCAACGCAAACTCATCTAATGGGTTGATTACCCACTGAATTCCATTTTTGTCGAAAGCAGATTTGTCTGCTGTAAAGTTAATTTTGGAAGTAGTATCCGGAACACTACTAATACAAACTAATATTTTCATGTGTACTATTTATTTATTTTTTGCCTCATTGATCGTACTGTTTTTATGAAGCTATTTTTAGTTAAATTAATTTTGCTAATATAATTAAAAAATATATTATGCATGCATAACACCTAGTAATTTACTATTCAGTGCATTAGATTGCGTATCAGCCTGGTTGTGATGCCCTAAATTCAATCTTACTCGGTAAAACCCTCGGATTCATTTTTAAAATATCCAGAACCAGATTTCCCATATCTTCAGGCTGGATCTTCCAGGCATCCTTTTCTGAGGGAATATTCCCGTTGAAGTTGGTTGCCACCGAGCCCGGCATGATGACCGTTGATTTTATATTGTATTTTCTTAAATCGATCATCGCAGCCTGAGTAAAACCAACCACTCCGAACTTTGAAGCGTTGTAACCGGCACCATTTTCAAAGAAATTGGCTCCCGCTAAGCTTGAAATGGTGATATAATATCCTGCCGTCTTTTTTAGTTCTTCCACCGATGCCTTTAATGTGTAGAAAACACCTGTTAAGTTCGTTTCGATCATATCATTCCATTCTTCGGCTGATAATTGATCTACAGGTTTGAAAATTCCCAGCCCTGCATTTGCAATTACGAAATCCAGCCTTCCGAATTTTTCAATAATATTTTTAATTGCTTCCTGCTCATTTTCAAGACTTCTTACATCTGAAACAACTCCTAAAACATTTTCAGAATATATCCTTAGCTCATTCTCAGCTTTTTCAACATCATCCTTTTTTCTACCGGAAAATGCCACTGAAACTTTATTTTCAAGTAAAATCTTAGCAATCCCGAAACCGATTCCTTTGGTTCCTCCTGTTATATAAGCGACTTTATTTTCTAACATAATAATAACATTAAGTTTTTAAAAATAAGAAAAACGCCCCAATTGAGACGTTTTATTTATACAAAGATTTATTATTATTTAAATCCGGTTGGATAGATTCTATCTTCTTATAGTATTGGTTCAATAATTATGAAGAATGTTCTTGTAGCTCCAGAGAGATTGGTTATGGTAATTTGGTTTGCTGCGAGTTTTGTTACTCTAAAAGTAATTGATCCTGAAGTAATTGTATATGTAACATCACTTCCTGCCACTGCACGCGTTGCAGTTGCAGCTGCCCCATCGATAGCAACTCCCATTACAGCAAATCCTTTCCTAGCAAAATTAAATGTTGCCATTATATTGGCTCCGGCTGCAGTACTGTTTAGGGCACATCTGATATGAAAAAGCCCATTTATGCCTGAACTAGGATCTGTGATAGTAGCCGACGCATTTTGTGCCAGTGATACTGATTCTGAATACCTATGAATCTTTTGAGTTACATCTCCATTACTGGTATCATAAGCCAAATATTTCATTGTTCCGTCTGTATTATAAGTCCTATCGGTACTGAGTAAATTTTGGGTTCTCAAAGGCTCATTATTTGAGTTTATATCGAGTTTTCTTTGAGGGTTTGCCACACCTATTCCTATATTTCCCTGATCCAATACAGTAAGCATTTCAGTACCCGAAGAGTTATTAATTTCCAATGCTTTGGTGGTTGCCGTGTTACCTTGAGAAATAACATCAAGTGAAGCAGACGGTGTAGGTGTATTTATCCCTACTTGAGCAAACACATTCATAAAAACAACTGAGAAAGTTGTAATAACTGCTGAGATTATTAGATTTTTTTTCATAATATTTCTATTTGGTGATATACAAAAATAATTAAAAATTAACACGTTATGATCAGTTTTTTTTTATTTTTAGGTTTTTTTATCATTAAATAAAAAAACGCCTCATTTCTGAGGCGTTTTGGATTATTTAAAATAAATA
Organism: Chryseobacterium sp. IHB B 17019; assembly: GCF_001456155.1. Classification (NCBI taxonomy): domain Bacteria; kingdom Pseudomonadati; phylum Bacteroidota; class Flavobacteriia; order Flavobacteriales; family Weeksellaceae; genus Chryseobacterium; species Chryseobacterium sp. IHB B 17019. The sequence goes on from NZ_CP013293.1 coordinate 1,733,535, forward strand.
ATTATTTCTTGATGAATTTTTGAGAAAATTTATTCCCTTTTGTATCAACAGTAATAATATAAGCACCTGGAATAAGGTTTTTTACATTTACTCTATTACCATCAAGCACTGTATCCACTTTTCTTCCCATCATATCAAAAGTCTCAATACTGTTAATTTTCCCTTCTGATTTAATCATTAAATAATCTGTTGCCGGGTTTGGATAAACACTTACCTGATTTTTCCCTGAAACTTCCGATGTTCCTAATGTACCCATCTGAGTAACCTTTACATTATCAATTATAAGAGATCTTGCAGAAGTATTATAATGCCTGAAGACTAATCTTATATCCTGGCCTGCAAAAGCAGATAGATCAACTGTTCTTGATTGTGCTACATTGGCCACTGTAAGCAGTTCCTGGAAAACAGGTGTCTGGGTTCCGTTATATGGGCTTGTAGGAGGCACTGCATAGACAGCATAATTGTTATCAGGTTCATATGAGTCTTCTTGAGTATTTGACGCTACCTGGAAAGTAAGAGTATATGAGCTTCCGGCAGGCAAGGTTATGGTAGGAGAATACAAAAGATTGTCTGCGCTTAGGGCTTGTGTGGCAGCAACTTTACCACTAAATCCCGTAGGATTGGCTAGCTGTGACAAACTGTAAACCCGCCATCCTAAATTACCCGAACTTGCACCTATACCTGTGGCAACCCAACCCGAAGGCATTGTAGTACCCGCGCCGGATTCAAAGGTTTCGTTAAGAATAGTTGTTTGAGCATTTGCTGCTAAAGATGCGAATGCAAGCATTCCAAATAATAATTTTTTTTTCATTTGTTTTTTTTAATTTGATTTTGTAATCTTTTATTACAGATATTTCTGAAACGAAAATATATTTACATAAAGGAAAAAACAAATCCATTTTCATAAAATTTATTTTTGACCTTAAAAAAGAATTAAATCATAATTTGTGTAGATTAATTTTAATCCATTTTCTACGTAGAACGAAAAAACACATTAAAAAAGCGCTCCTCAGGAACGCTTTATAAAGGGTAAATATTATTTTTTAATAAATTTGGCCGCCCTTTTTCCTTCCCTAGTTTCAATACTGATAATATAGCTGCCGGATTGAAGATGTCTTACATCAATTACATTGTTATCTAATTTGCTGTGTACTTTTCTTCCTGTAGCATCATAAATTTCCGTATTCCTGATTTCAGATTTTGATTTTATCGTAATAAAATCTGTTGCAGGATTTGGATAAATATCTATCTGAATTTTATTTCCAACCTCAGAAGTTGCCAATATGGTAGGAGAAGTTACTTTTACATCATCCAAGAATAAATACTGCAATTCAGTTCCATAATGCCTAAAGTAAAGTATTACAGTTTGCCCAGCAAAGCTTGACAGGTCAATGGTTTTTTCCAAAGCCGTATTTCCTGTAGTAACTGTTTCTGTAAATACTGGTGTAAGTGCTGTTGTAAATGTACCTGAAGCCGGCAATACATAAACATTATAGATATTATCAGGTATGATTATACCGGGAGATTCGTATGCTGCTACCTTATAAGTCAAGGTAGATGACCCCGTTGGCAAGGTGAGCGCAGGAGATACCAATAAATTATCAAAAGGTGAATTATTGTCTCCGAAAGAAACTGCAACATCGCCCGAGAAACCCATTGGACCTGCTAAGCTTACTGTTCCGCTTTGCCAACGATTTGTGATATCACCATTATTAAGGTTTTGTGTACTCCAGTTTGGAGGTAATTGATCTGACACAGGAGTATCAAAAGTTTCGTCGAAAATTGTTGTCTGTGCACTTAGACTTGCTACTGTTAAAGTGCAAAAAAGAAAAATTGATTTCATCATAATGTAATTATTAAAAGATTATTTTTTTTTCACTAAAAACAGAATATATTTAAGAAATATTTAATATAATATTCTTATACGTATTCCTTCTTAATAAAATTATTTTAACTCATTATAAAATCAAACTTATAATTCTAAAAAATGTGAATCACTCACAAAAAACTTCCTTTTGCATTTTTTTGGTGTTATTTTTTAATCGGATTTAATTATTTATTGAAAAAAATAAAAGCGCTCCTTCCGAAGCGCTTTGGTTATTTTAACAAAATTTAGAAAATTTTAGTCTTTTTTGATGAATTTTGAAGAGGTTTTCCCTTCTTTGGTATTTATATTTAAGATATAACTCCCCGGAAGAAGATTTCTTACATCTACTTTATCAGATTTCAGCTGGCTGCCAACTTTTCTTCCTGTAGCATCATAAACTTCTGTACTGATGATTTCAGATTTTGATTTAATACTAATAAAATCTGTTGCAGGATTTGGATAAATACCTGTCTGAGCTTTATTCTGAGTTTCGGAAGTCGCTAATACAGAAGATGAGGTAACTTTCACATCATCCATAAAAAGGTACTTAATTCCGCTATTAAAATGTCTAAAATATATTTTTACAGCTTGCCCTGCAAAGCTTGACAGGTCAATGGTTTTCTCTGAAATTGTATCTACCGTAGTAATAGTCTCGGTAAATAGCGGAGTAAGTGTTGAAGTAAATGTACTTGAAGCCGGCAATACATAAACATTATAGGTACTGTTTGCTGATCCTGAACCAAAAAATGAGCTTAATGCCACTTTATATGTTAAAGTAGATGCTCCCGCCGGTATGCTGATCGCAGGAGACGCAAGTAAAACATCAAAATTATTGCCAGAACAATACGCAGTATTACCTGAAAAACCTATTGCAGCTGTTGCACTTGTAAAATCACCGCTGCGCCAGCGGCCTGCATTACCATTAAGGTCTTGCCAAGCCCAGTTTGGGGCTAACATGGTGGAACCGTCCACTGTATTGAACTCTTCTAAAAAAACTGTTGTCTGAGCATTTAAACCCGCAATAGCTGCTGTTAATGCTCCAAAAAGTAAAATTGATTTCATCATAATGTATGTATAAAGATTAACGACAAAAATATTTTATCGGATTACTAAAACAAACTTTTAATTTAAAAAATTGTGATTTTCTACGAAAAGGCTTAATTGAAAGGCTTTTTGTTGTTATTTTTTAATCATATTAACTTTTTTATTGAAAAAAATAAAAGCGTTCCTTTTGAAAACGCTTTAGATATTTTAAAAGATTACAGAAAATCTCTAATCTTTTTTGATGAATTTTGAAGAGGCTTTCCCTTCTTTGGTATTTACATTTAAAATATAATTTCCTGGCAGAAGATTTTTTACATCTACCTTATCAGATTTCAGCTGGCTGCCTACTTTTCTTCCTGTAGCATCATAGATTTCTGTGCTGATGATTTCAGATTTTGATTTAATGGTAATAAAATCTGTTGCAGGGTTTGGATAAATACCTACCTGAGTTTTATTACCCGTTTCAGAAGTTCCTAATACTGTAGGTGCAGTAACATTTACATCATCTAAAGCCATATACATTTCAGAGGTATTACTGTGCCTAAAATAAAGTTTAACATTCTGTCCTGCAAAGGAAGCTAAGCTAATAGTTTTTGTAATAGCCTGATCAGGAACAGTAATTACCTCTTCCAGCACAGGTGTTCCAGAGCCTGTGAAGGTAGTTGCGGCAGGCAATATATATAGTGCATAATGTGCATTACCCGGATACTGCCCTCCCAATGTAATAACACCAACTTTATATGTTAATGTAGAAGCTCCTCCAAGAGGTAAATTTACCTGCGGAGAAATTAACAGATCTTCAGGATTAGTACTGTTTGTATTTGACAAAGCAACTTGCCCCGTAAATCCCATAGGACTCAATAAACTATTAACTGCTGTAATAGAAGAATACCAAGGATCATCCATATCCGGGCTGGTCCAACCTGGTGGAAGACTGTTATCATCTGCAGCCACTGTAAATGTTTCATTAAGAAGCACTGTCTGGGCTTTTACATGCAAAAATGCAACTGAAAATGCACTCAAAAGTAGTATTTGTCTAATCATAATGTATAAATATTAAAAAGTTTAAACTATTTATTGTAAGATCAATAATCAAAAACTTAATACAGAATTTTTTATTGCTATTTTTTAATTGAAATAAAGGCACTCCTTTCGAAGCACCTTAGCTATTTTAAAAGTTCTAGTTTTTTTTAATAAATTTTGAAGAGGTTTTCCCTTCTTTCGTATTTACATTTAAAATATAACTTCCTGGAAGAAGGTTTCTTACATCTACTTTATCAGATTTCGGCTGGCTGCTTACTTTTCTTCCTGTAGCATCATAAACTTCTGTGCTGATGATTTCAGATTTTGATTTAATAGTAATAAAATCTGTTGCAGGGTTTGGATAAATACCTACCTGTTCTTTATTGCTAGTTTCAGAAGTTCCCAGTACCATAGATGAGGTTACATTTACATCATCTAGTATAAGAATCTGAAAAGCAGTGCTGAGATGCCTGAAATAAAGTTTTACAGCCTGACCTGCAAAGCTTGACAGGTCTATTGTTTTTGTTATAGCCGTATTTCCTGTAGTAATAGTTTCTGTAAGCACTGGCGTAAGAGTTGAAGTAAAGGTACTTGAAGCTGGCAACACATAGACCATATAAGTATTATTAGCTATAATAGGTGTAAAATAAGCAGAAGATTCGAATGCGGCTACCTTATAAGTCAAAGTAGAAGAACTTGCCGGCAATACGATTGATGGAGAAATAAGTAAGTTATCAAGATCTGATCCGCCCGACCCTGCAGTATCACCGGAGAATCCCATTGGATCTGTTGAAGCTGTTTCATCTTGACTCCTCCAACCTACTGAGGATGTACTGTTGTTTAGATTTTGAAAAGCCCAGCCCGGAGCTAAAGTTCCGGAAGATGTTTGAAATGTTTCATTAAAAATTGTTGTTTGGGCATTTAGACTTACAGCCGCTGCAGCTAATGCTCCAAAGAGTAAAAGTGATTTCATCATAATGTAATAATTAAAGTTTTATTTTTTTATATAGAGATTAATATCCCTAAAATTCAGATTTAAAAGATTCTAGTTCTTTTTAATAAATTTTGAAGAGGTTTTCCCTTCTTTCGTATTTATATTTAAAATATAGTTTCCTGGAAGAAGGTTTCTTACATCTACTTTATCAGATTTCAGCTGACTGCCTACTTTTCTTCCTGTAGCATCATAAACTTCTGTGCTGATGATTTCAGATTTTGATTTAATAGTAATAAAATCTGTTGCAGGGTTTGGATAAATACCTACCTGTTCTTTATTACCGGTTTCAGAAGTTCCCAATGTGGCAGAAGTTATTGTAACATTATCTAAAAGCAAAGTTTGCAAATCGGTTGGATAATGTCGGAAATATAATTTAACAGATTGTCCTGCAAAAGAGGAAATATCGATTGTCTTTGTAATTGCTACATCACCTGTTGTAATCGTTTCTGTAATTATTGGCGTCTCTGTTCCTGTATAAGTATTTGCAGCAGGCAATACATAAACAGCATAGCGACTATTAGGTGTTAAAAATCCATCTGAAGTAAACTCTCCCACCTGAAACGTTAACGTTAAAGATCCTGCAGGCAAGGTAATAAGAGGTGATATCAATAAATTATTATCGCCACCAAACCCAAATGAATATGCGCAGTTACCTGAAAAGCCCATAGCATCCGGATCAAATGAAGAGGGAGGAATAACTGGAACCCAATTAAAACCGTCACCATCAAGATCTGCTAACGTCCAGCCTGTTGGCATCACACCGGGTGTAGCAGAACTAAATGTTTCATTAAAAATTGTTGTTTGAGCATTTAGACTTACAGCCGCTGCAGTTAATGCTCCAAAGAGTAAAAGTGATTTCATCATAATGTAATAATTAAAAGATTAAGCCTTTTTATAATATTAAAATATAGAAGATTTACTAAGAGTTCCGCATTAAAACAACTCTTTTATTATGCAATCTTCAGCAGCAAAAATATTTTAACTGATAATAAAAACAAACTTTTAATTCTAAAAAATGTGATTTTTAATTAAATTAAGTATTAATATGTTTTTTTATAGGTTAATTTTCATATATAAAATATTTAAAGTGAAAAAAATAAAAAAAACGCCCCGGAATACGGAGCGTTTTATAAGGTAAAATTAATTTTACTATTTCGCGTAATTCTCAAAAAACAGCGGAATACTTTCGATTCCTTTGTAGAAATTGAATAATCCATAATGCTCATTAGGGGAATGAATGGCATCAGAATCAAGCCCGAATCCCATTAAAACAGACTTAGCACCTAAAACCTTTTCAAACATTGATGTAATAGGAATACTTCCTCCTCCTCTGTACGGAAGAACCTCTTTCCCGAATGCCGTTTCCATGGCCTGTTTTGCTGCTAAAAACTCTTTTGTATCAGTCGGTAAAACGTAAGGCATACCTCCGTGATGCGGTGTAACTTTCACTTTTACATTTTCTGGAGCTATTTTTTTGAAATATGCTGTGAATTTTTCCGTAATCTCTTCCGGAGTCTGATATGGAACCAGACGCATTGAAATTTTAGCAAATGCCTTTGAAGGGATCACTGTTTTCGCACCTTCTCCAGTATAACCACCCCAGATTCCGTTGCAGTCTAAAGTAGGACGGATAGAGGTTCTCTCAAGCGTTGTATAGCCTTCTTCACCTTCTACTCCGCTCAATCCGATAGATTTTTTGAATTCTTCAGGATTGTCTTTTAATTTATTCATCTCAGCTCTTTCTTCGTCTGAAACATCTTCCACATTGTCATAAAAACCGTCAATCGTAATTTGCCCGTCTTCATCGATCAACTTTGCAATCATTCTAGAAAGCACATGAATCGGGTTTGGAACGGCTCCACCGTAAAGCCCGGAATGCAGGTCTCTGTTTGGTCCCTCCACTTCTACTTCTACATAGCTTAACCCTCTTAAACCGGTTGTAACAGTCGGTTGCTCGTTGCTATAAATGTGAGTATCGGAAATTAAAATACAGTCGCAAGATAATTTTTCTTTGTTTTCATTAACAAAATCTCCCAGACTTACAGAACCAACTTCCTCTTCTCCTTCTAAAATAAATTTAACATTGCAAGGAAGAGAATTCGTTTTCATCATCGCTTCAAAAGCCTTTAAATGCATGAAAAACTGTCCTTTATCGTCCGCAGAACCTCTTGCAAAGATGGCACCGTCCGGATGAAGCTCAGTTTTTTCGATATAAGGCTCGAAAGGTGGTTTTGTCCACAATTCCAAAGGATCGGCTGGCTGAACATCATAATGTCCGTAAACCAAAACCGTCGGCAAGCTTTTATCTAAAAATTTTTCTCCAAAAACGATAGGATATCCTTTTGTCTGGCAGATTTCCACATTGTCGGCTCCTGCATTTTTAAGGTATCCCGCTACGACATCCGCACACTTCAATACGTCATTTTTGTACGCCGGATCTGCAGAAATAGAAGGAATTCTCAATAACTCGAATAATTCATCCACGAAACGCTGCTTGTTTTCGTTGATGTAATTTAATGTCTCTTGCATTGTAAATTTTTGTTTTGCTAAAAGTAAAAAAATTGCCCCGCAGGAACAAACAAAAACATATAATTTTCCTCAGGTTTATGATTATCCTGCTTTAAGCTGATTGATATATAATCATCTTATCCTTTGATTTGATAATGTTCTTAAATTTTGGTTTGTATTTTTCTCACCATTTCCGCAAAGTTTGTTATGCTGAAAGCATCTAAGTATAGGATTAGAAATAGTCTGGAAAGATTTGAGCCTAGACGCTTTCAGCATGACAGACTTTATGGATATTTTCAAATGTTTAAATAAACGACTGCCACCTAGCCCCGATTGCAGCATTTGTTTGAGCTCATTTTTTGGGTTTCGGGCGGCGGCTTTGCCGCCGCCCGAAACCCAAAAAATAGCGAGTGCGGAAAGCGGAATAAAGCTCCAAAAAAAAATGTCCCGCATTTCTGCAGGACATTTATATTGTAATAATTAGTGTTCAGCCTTTGGAGTCTGAGATCCTTCCGGTATCGGAGTGGTTTCAGGATGTGTCTTACCCTCTTCTTTATGTTGTACAGCACCGGCAGTATCCGTTTTTGTAGGAGTTTCATGACCTCCATGTGCATCTCCTCTGTATTCGGAAAGCTTGTCCTGCTCACCACTTGTCTGCTCGTCATCAGAGTATCTTTCTACTCCTTCTTCCAGCTTCAGTGTACCTTTATTACCTCCAGCCTGGATTTTCTTACAGCTTACAGCAACAGTAACAAGGGCTAAACATATAACTAATTTTTTCATATGTAAAATTTATTTTTTAAAAGGTCGATGGAATCGCATTATTGTAGCCGGTTATACTTAATTTTAACAGCAAGCGATTTCATGCTTTAATTTTTAATTGCCCAAAATTAAGGATTCCTATTTTTTTCGGCAACATTTTTATACTGATTTTAATATTATTTTTCCTTTTTTGGACTGTGTAAAAATAAGGTAATTTTCCCCGCCATCTTTTATACCATATTTCTTTTTAATTTCTTCCGGTTTTAAAGGATAGTTTTTCGAAATAATATTAAACTGGTTTTTCTTTTTAATCTGCTTAGCATCAGTAATTTCCATTTCAAAAATCCTTCCGGGAAAGTTGATAATTTTCTGTGATGATGTATAAATATGGGTATTCGGATGTAGCTTTTTTACCTTAAATTTTTCTGAAATCAGATTAAAAACTCCCGCCTTCAAAATCGAATTATTGGGAATATAAATGAATTTTTCGGGTTCAGAGTATTCTGCAACGGCATTTTCTTCATCATTAAACTGAAATTCAAACCCAGGTTCTTCACTTTCCAGATTCAAACATTTGCAAACAATCTTCCCGGAATTGTGATTGGATAAGAAAATAACAACTTCCTTTACATCATTTTTTACCGCGACAACTTCGATCCTGAAAATATTCGGCAAAACAGAAACTAAATATTTCAAATCGATCAGAGGAGACAATTTTATAACCACTTCTTTTGAAATGAAAAGCAATTTTTCCTGAATTTCAATAATATTCGGTGACAGGTCCTCCAAAAGAAAGACTTTATTTTTATTGTTGTCCCTTCTCGCGGGATCAAGGTAAATTACATCAAAAATTTCTTTGTTTTCACTAAGAAAATCTTCTAATTTCTGATTAATAAATGTTGCTTTTTTACCTAAAGTATTCCAATTATGTTCAACAATATCTAAAAGTTCGGAATTTTGTTCGACAAGGGTAATTTCACCAAAATTTTGGGACAAATAATAAGCGTCGATCCCAAAACCACTCGTAAGATCAATAAACTTCTTACCTTTTAATAGGTCTGATTTGTAAAGTGCTGTTTTTTCCGATGATGATTGTTCCAGATTGAGTTGTGGTGGAAAAATTATGCCTTCCTTCAATAAAAACGGAAATTTTTTCTGTGCAACCTGCTTTCCTTTAATTTGCTGCACAATTTCCTGCATCGAAACTTCTGGAAATGGGGATTTTTTTAATAATAAAGAGTGCAAATCTGTGTTTAGATTTGCATTGATATAGTCTTGGATTTCTTTATTTAAAATTTTGTTTCCCACAGATTTCACAAATTTCACAGATCTTACTATTCAAACTTAATTAATAATACCGTTAACTTTTCTAATTATGCTTTTATCAATATAATCTGTATTAAAGTTAACTAAAATTCCTAGTTTTAACTTAGTCAGTTTCAAGTACGTTATTAATTGTTTATGGTGAATATTATTAATTTCATGAATTGATTTTATCTCAATTATCACTTTATCTTCAACAATAATATCAGCAATAAAACTTGTATCAACAAAAACACCTTTATATTCAATCGGAATTTGAACTTGGCTTTTGACATTTAAACCATTACTTTGTAATTCATAAATCAATATTTTTTCATAAACTTTTTCCAATAAACCTGGTCCAAGTTCATTATACACAGAAAATATTGATTTTCTAATGTAAAAACTAATTTCATTTTCATTCATTTGTGTATTCTTATTGTAATTTTTTGCTTACAAATCTGTGTTATCTGAGAAATCTGTGGGAATAATATTACTCAAACTTTATCTTTTGTAAAAAATATAATCCGTCAAAATCGGTTCTACTCCGTTTTGCTTCAATAAAGAATTGATCTGCCCTCTGTGATAAGTCGAGTGATTAATGGCGTGAAATAGCATTTCGAAAATAGTATTTTCAAACTTTGCTCCTTTTGAAGTTTGATACACCATTCTCTGATCTAGATCCGAGTTTTCAACAATCTGAATACTTTTTTTAAAGTTTTGATGATTAATTGCTTCCAGATTTTCAAACGGATTGATTTGCCAGACTTCAAAAGAATTTTCTCCAAGAATCCTTGAATTCCAGATTTGTTGGGCATTCAGTGTGTGATTGATTAAACTGATCGTTTTTTCATCAACTTTCGAGATATTTTCGGTGACTATTTTGATCATTTCTTTATTGAAATGATAGGTATATTCAAATAAATCGATTAACTTTTCTTTCATTATTCAAACATTTCTGCCCAACGGACAGCTTTTATTTCTTTTTCATTATAAAGTTCTTCAACTGATTTTTTAACCTCTAAGGTTGGATATAAATTAACACCAATTAATTTTATTTTTCCTTCTTCGACCCATTTTTGCTCCTGAACAGCATGATCATAAATTTCCTTTTGGATAATTTCCTGCTTTAAAAGCTCAAGATAACCGCCATTTTCTTCGATTTCTACAAAGAAAGCCCAGGATTTTTCTGCAATCTGTTTCGTAACATCTTCTACATAATAACTCCCGTTTGAAGCATCCTCAAACACATTGATGATACTTTCGTAAGCCAGAACAATCTGCTGTTTGAAAGAAATCTCCTCAGAATTATCCGTACTTCTGTCAACCAGATAATTATTGCTGAAAACGGCATCAGCACCACCAATCATCGCAGAAGCCAACTCTAAAGTGGAACGGATAAGGTTATTTTCACTGTCTGAAACAGCTTTATTTCTCAACGAAGTTTCTGCAAAAATATACGGAATTTCGTCTAAATTATATTCTTTTGAAAATTGATTAAAAATGATTTTAAAAGCTCTTAATTTCGCCATTTCAAAGAAATAATTTCCTCCGACAGCAATTCTGAAAATTAGTTTATTTAAAATTTCAGGGCCGTAAACTTCCACCAATTCTTTTGTTTTGGCCAAAGCAATTCCCAATTGCTGGTAAATAGCTGCGCCTGCATTTTGGTGAAGGGAAATATCTACACAAACATTTCTTTTAAACTCTTTAGCTAGTAATTCTTTAACCAATTGATCGTTAATTACAGCTTCTTTTTCGTCAAAAACATCAATTAATGAAAAATACTGATCTTCTTCTTTCGGGCTGATGTGTCCGGCGAGATCTACATTATTAACAAAAATAGTCTTCTGTTCCAGGTTTTCAACGTTATGATCCAAAAGAAACGCGAATACATCCTCTTCTAAACTTTCATGATATCTTGCAACAAGATGGGTACTTTCCTCAATTTTAGGCAGGTTCACCAATGGTTTTTGCACCGAACCATAGAAAGGTTTCACATCAATTCCTTCAAGGTTTTCTTTCTTGAGAATTGGATAAATATCGTCAGTTTTAAGTTGTTTTTTAACTAAATTTTCCCAGGCCGTGTTTGACATAGTTTATGATTTGTTAATTGTAACTGGTAATTTTGCTTCGCAAGTGAATCTTGCAAATTGGCAGCTAAGCGAATGACTTTTCACCATTCACTTTTTAAAATTATTTTTTTGCAACATTCGCACTATCCACTACCAGAATAAAAATCTCTTCATTCGGTTTTTTCATGAAATAGTTTTCTCTTGCGTATTTTTCTTTTTCAGATTTATTATTCATCAATTTCTTATAAAACGCATCATTTTTTTCGTATTCGGTTTTATAATATTGAAGCTGTTCCTCGTATTTGTTAATCTCACCATTCAGTTCATTAATTACCAGAAACGAAGTTTTATCAAAGAATATCATCCACACCAAAAATAGACAAATTGTAATGGTATATTTATTCAAAACATATTTTTGAATGATCCTGAACGTTTCAGATTTGGGCTGAATGTCTTTAATAAGGTTATTTTCTTTCATTTTTAATGTTTTCTCAACGAGTTTTTAATAACGGTAGTTAAAAAATCAATCGCTACGGAATTTTGCCTCATATTCGGAATGATAAGGTCTGCTTCATTTTTTGAAGGCTCAATAAATTCCTGATGCATTGGCTTCAAAGTGGTTTGATAACGGTGAAGGACTTCACTCAGATCTCTTCCTCTTTCCTGAGTGTCTCTTCTGATTCTTCTGATCAGTCTCTCGTCTGAATCTGCATGAACAAACACTTTTAAATCAAATTCCTTTAACAGTTCTTTGTTGGTAAGTACAAGAATCCCCTCTACTACCAGTACATTTTTAGGCTCAATTGTAACGTGATCTGCTGTTCTTGTGTGTGTAACAAAGCTATAAATCGGCTGCTCGATAGGTTCATTATTTTTTAAAGCTTTTACGTGTTGTATCAACAGATCAAAATCAATAGACTTTGGATGGTCATAATTTAAGGCTTCCCTTTCGGTTAGTGTAAGATTATGATTATCGTGATAATAATTATCCTGTGAAAGGATGTTCATTCCTTCAATATCAAGCTGTTGTATGATCTTGTCAACAACCGTAGTTTTGCCGGATCCTGTGCCTCCTGCAATTCCTATTACAAGCATTCTTTTTGTTTCTTATAGTTTCTACAAATATACTATTTTAGATGAATGCAAATAAAATAATGCGGGTGGAATTATTTTTAATAAAAAATCCGATGCTTAAAACACCGGATTTAATTTTATTTTTTTATAAACTTAGTGGATATTTCCAAGCCTTTTATTTTTAAAATATAGTCGCCAATCTGGAGATGAGAAACATTGATGGAATTCTTACCCTTTCCAATAGTGGTTTCCATTATTTTTCTTCCTTCCATATTGTAGATTTCTACTTTTTCTTCTTTTGTGATTTTCATGGAAATGTTTAAAACATCTGAAGCCGGATTCGGATAGATGGCAATTATTTCTTTTTTAGAAACATCATCAACAGCCAAAGTACAGGAATATGCAGGCAAAACATAACCCGCCGCCGTGAATTCCTGTGTCATTTGTGTAATATCATTACAATTAAAACCAAATGTTCCCAACATATCTATTGCAGCCTGCCTTACAGCAATTGCGGCTTGTTGTTGATTTGTGGCTGAACTTGTCATGGCTAAACCTTCCAAAAATGCTCTGTCGGTTTTTTCTTTACCAATTTTATTATAAATTTTCATTAAAGCCGTTGCCCAGATCTGTCCGTTTGAGTGTATACTCGCGGTAAGCCCTCCCGGATAGGTTGCTGCATAATTCGTAGTTCTTCCGGACCAATATTGGTTATGTCCATCCCAACTGAACATCCAATGGTAAGCCGGTGCAGATGATGGCCATTGATTAAGGCTTCTGCTATAAGATTGTGCCCAATAATCTCCGCACCCTTCACTTAAACCATTGACCTGTGATATGTTTCCATTCGTTAACCAGTCATGGATTCCGTGTCCTAATTCGTGCAGGATAACATCAGCATCTTCCGCATCATCCACTCCTCCTTCTCCGAAAACTAATGTGCCATTGCTATAATAAGAATTGTCATCACCATCAAACCCGTGAGGATCATACCATAGAATCCCGGCATTGGTTAATGGTAAACAGGCAATATTCAATGTCTGATTAATATATCGTAAGCTGTTATCAATATGCCAATATGCATTCACAGCTTCAAACCCCTGATCATTTCTATTAAATAAAAATTGATTTGTTGCTTGTGTAAAAAGACCAGTAGAAGGTGCTTCTAAGTCTTTAATCTCTACATAAGAGCCTTTTAATTTGTAAACTCCTCCTGTAAAATCTACTTCAGGAATTGTAACTAAACTTCTTGCAGCATCAAAGCTTGCATTATTAATGTCACTATTATCAACATACTGCCCAGAATAAGCTACTTGCATCTTTGAAAGAGGATCCGGATTGAAAATATATCCAGAACCTGATACAAGAACCTTCTTAGCTTTTATTTGTTTCGGTGGAGTTTTTTTCCTGGGTTTTGGATTTTCATTTTTATCATGATAATAAAATGCAATATCTTTTACACTTATTATACTTCCGTTTTGTGCATCAATAATTGTTTCCCAACTTCCAGGATTATCAAAAGAACTCGTTAATATTCTGTAAACTAGTTTTGTCTCGTTCTGATCTGTAACATAAACAAAAAGTTTATTTTCTTCGTAAGTAATTTCTCCTTTTGACTTAGATGCTGTGTGTGCTTTTTTGAGTGCTTCGGATGAAGAAAAAGAAGGAATAGTGCTTATTTCTTTTACATCTTTCTTTAAACTTTCTGTGGAAGTATGGGTAATTTTACCTTCTTTATTAAAATGTACTACGATTTCAGACTGAAAAACAGGTACATCTTTAATCATTTGCTGAAAACGAAGCGTTTCCCCGATATTTCCTTTTTTAACGAAATTTAATTTAAGCTTGGTGAAATTTTGAACTCCTAAATTTCTGGAATTTTCGGTGATCCATTTTCTTGCAGGAGTTTCCAGAGATGATTCCTGACCCATTAATGCAGAACACGATAATACGCAGCCAAGAAATAACGAAGTAATTTTGATTTTCATATAATGTTTTATTAATGCTTAAAAGTATTAAAACAATATTAAACTATCAAAAAAAATTAAACATTTTTAAACACAAACAAGTGAAAAATGAAATTATATTAATAAAAAAGCCCTAACTATTGTTAGAGCTTTAAATTATACTATTTCGCTTGTTAATTCCCTTGAAAGCAATTTTTCATGCATCGGCTTCAATACATCCATTGAGCCTGTTTTTACCGTGCATTTGCCTTTGAAATGTACTAAAATTGTACATTGTTCCGCTTGTTCCAGCGTATGCTTACAAATTTCTATCAAAGAATCAATCACATAATCAAAAGTGTGGATATCATCGTTATGTAAAATCAATTTATAAACATCATCCGTATCATCCAAAACCAATACTTCTTCTTCATACTGACGTTTCGGATTTTCGTAATCTTTTATATTATTATAGAAATTCATTTTTTAAACTTCTCCTATTTTGTCTGCAAGATCATTGATTGTATTTGGTTCTTCGTAAACCAATTCTACGAGCTCTACGCTCTTATTATTCATTTTTAAAATCTTAAAATGATAATTTACAAGATCAAACTCCTGGTTTTCTTCCGGAATATCTGCCAGCTCATGAAGAATGAATCCTGCCAATGTATTGTATTCGCTTTCTTCTGAAAGAGGCAGTTTTTTAGGCAAAAATTCATTTATTTCGTCTAATGGCTGTGTGGCCTGAACCCAGTATGTATTGTCCGCGATTTTATCAACAACCTTATCTTCATCATCCTCTTCATCCTGAATCTCACCTACCAATTCTTCCAAAATATCTTCAAGAGTGATGATTCCTTCAGTTCCACCAAATTCATCAATTACAATGGCAAGGTGTTGCTTTTTCTGCTGGAAAGTTTTCAATAAGTCTGAAATCTTCTTACTGCCAACAACAAAGAACGGGTCACGCATCAATTCATTCAGATCATCATGATTAAGCTCGCCTTTTCTTTTGACAAATTCTCTGATGATCTCTTTTGTATATAAAATACCAGTCACATTATCAATAGAATTCACATAAACCGGAATTCTGGAATACCCGCTTTCCATGATTTTGTTGATAATTTCGTTGACATCTTCCTCAAAATCAATAGATGTAATGTTCTGACGAGGGACCATGATCTGTTTTGCAGAGTGATCCGTAAAATCAAACGCATTTTTAATGATCTCGTAATTCTCCTCTTCAATTTCACCACTGTCAGCACTTTGCTTCACCAAAAGCTGAAGCTCTTCTGTAGAGTGGATTTCCTGCTCGGATGCCGGATGAATTTTAACTAATCTTAAAAATCCGTTTGACATCGAATTCATCAACCAGATAAATGGCTTGAAGATCGTATAGAAAACCCTTAGCGGGATAGCAGTTGCCATCGTTGTCGCTTCGGATTTCCGAATAGCAATTGATTTTGGGATAAGCTCACCAAATACAATATGCATCACCGTGATTAGCACAAAACTGGTGACCACAGAAATCGTGGTAACGGTAGTTTGTGTAAAATCAATATTTAAAGAGTGGAAAGTATTTTCAACAACGTGATGCAATGCGCTTTCTCCTACCCAACCTAAGGCTAGTGAAGCCAATGTAATACCAAGCTGTGTTGCAGAAAGATACTCATCAAGATGCTTGATAATATGCTCTGCCTGTTTTGCCATAGAATTTCCTTCTGCGGCTTTTAACTGGATTTGTGAATAACGAACTTTAACAATTGAAAATTCTGCGGCTACAAAAAAGCCATTAAGTAAAACAAGTAATAAGGCCAACAAAAGCCTGACTATGTCCGAATCCATTTAGAAATAATATAAAATTTATTACTACAAAGATATATAAAATAAAAATAACAAAAAAAGCATCATGGTACCACGATGCTTTAATATTATGTTAAAAATAATTCTTTTATGAATTTTTCAATGCTTCTGCTCCTGAAACGATCTCTAAGATTTCGTTTGTAATAGCAGCCTGTCTTGCTTTATTGTAGAAGATTTTCAGATCATTTCTCAAAGCTTCTGCGTTGTCTGTTGCTTTATGCATGGCAGTCATTCTCGCTCCGTGCTCAGATGCAACTGAATCAAGAATCGCTTTGAAAACCTGAGTTTTAATAGATTTCGGAATCAAGTTTTCTAAGATTTCTGTTCTATTAGGCTCAAAAATATAATCTGTTTCTACCTGGGGTTCCGTAGTTTCAGGCATTGAAATCGGAAGAAGCTGTTCTGTAGTCACTTCCTGAGTAGCAGCATTAACGAATTTATTATAAATTAAATAAACTTCATCAAATTTACCTTCTCTAAAGCTCGTCATTACTCCTTCTGCAACGTTGGAAACCACATCAAAATTCAGGTTATCATACACAGAACTAGCATTGCTATATACCGAACGGTTTCTTCTTACGGCATCAAAAGCTTTTTTACCAACAGGAAGAACTTCAATCTCATATTGAGAATTGTTTTGAAACTGTACATTAAGCTCCTTCACAATTGATGAGTTGAAAGCTCCTGCAAGACCTCTGTTTGAAGTAATAGCGATAAAAAGCACTCTTTTTACTTCTCTTTTCTGAGCGTAAACAGAAATTTGGTCAGGATCTGAGCTAGAATTTACATTCTGGATAAGTTCCTGTAGTTTTTCAGAATAAGGTCTTAACATTACGATGGCATCCTGTGCTTTTTTAAGTTTCGCAGCGGAAACCATTTTCATAGCACGTGTAATCTGCATCGTAGATGAAATTGACGTAATTCTACCTCGTATTTCTTTTAAGTTTGCCATATTTTGGTTAGTTGTTGGTTGTCGGTTGTTGGTTGCTAGTTTTAGAAAATTCTGTCAACTATCAACCAAAAACCATCAACTAATTTTTAGTTATATTTTGAAGCTAAATCGTTAGCAGCCTGCTTAAGAACACCAGTAATTGAATCATCAATTTTTCCAGCTTTGATAGCAGCCATTGTTTCAGGGTGCTTAGATCTTAAAAATGCGATATATTCGATTTGGAATTCTTTTACTTTTCTGATAGGAACGTTTCTCAATAAGTTCTCAGTTCCAGCGTAAATCATCGCCACCTGGCTGTCTACAGGAAGTGGAGAGTTTACCGGCTGCTTAAGGATCTCAACGTTTCTTTCCCCTTTAGAAATAACCGCTAAAGTAGAAGCATCAAGGTCTGAACCGAACTTCGCGAACGCTTCTAGTTCTTTATATTGAGCCTGGTCTAATTTTAACGTACCAGAAACTTTTTTCATTGATTTGATCTGAGCATTACCTCCTACCCTTGATACAGAGATACCCACGTTGATCGCAGGACGTACCCCTGAGTTGAATAGATCAGACTCCAAGAAGATCTGTCCGTCAGTAATAGAGATTACGTTTGTAGGGATATACGCAGAAACGTCACCCGCTTGAGTTTCAATGATTGGAAGTGCTGTTAATGAACCACCACCTTTTACAATTGGTCTTAAAGACTCAGGTAAATCATTCATTTGGCTAGCGATCGTGTCATCAGCGATAACTTTTGCCGCTCTTTCCAATAATCTTGAGTGAAGATAGAAAACGTCTCCTGGATAAGCTTCACGACCCGGTGGTCTTCTCAATAGTAGAGAAAGCTCACGGTACGCAACCGCTTGTTTTGATAAATCATCATAAACGATCAATGCCGGTCTACCAGTGTCTCTGAAGAACTCACCGATAGAAGCTCCTGCCATTGCAGAATATACCTGCATTGGAACCGGATCTGATGCATTAGCCGCAACGATTACCGTATATGCTAAAGCTCCTTTGTCAGAAAGGGTTTTAACGATTTGTGCTACGGTAGAAGCTTTCTGCCCGATAGCAACATATATACAATATACAGGATTTCCTGCTTCAAAAAATTCTTTTTGGTTGATGATCGTATCAATCGCAACAGTAGTTTTACCTGTCTGTCTGTCACCAATGATAAGCTCTCTCTGTCCTCTTCCTACAGGGATCATAGAGTCAATCGCCACGATACCAGTTTGTAAAGGCTCAGTTACCGGCTGTCTGAAAATAACTCCAGGAGCCTTTCTTTCCAATGGCATTTCATATAAATCCCCAGTAATAGGACCTTTACCATCGATAGGGTTACCAAGAGTATCAACTACTCTACCCAACATACCTTCTCCTACTTTGATAGAAGAGATTCTGTTTGTTCTTCTTACTGTATCACCTTCTCTTACTAATTTACTTTCACCTAATAAAGCAACACCTACGTTGTCTTCTTCAAGGTTCAGTACAATACCTTCTACATCACTAGAAAATTTCACCAACTCTCCGTATTGTACGTTTTCTAACCCGTATACACGAGCAATACCATCACCGATGGTTAAAACTGTACCTACTTCCTCAACGTTTGATTGAGTATCGAAGTTGGCCAATTGCTGTTTTAAGATCGCAGATACTTCTGCCGGATTTATTTCTGCCATTGTATGGTTGTTTTTTTCTTAATTTAATTGAAAATCTTTTTTAACCTGATTAAGTTTCGATTTTACAGATGCATCTACCTGCTGGTCTCCTACTCTTAAAATGTAACCTCCTAAAATTTCAGGTTTTACATTTACTATCAAATCGAAGTTTGAGTTTGTATTTACCAGGTTTGTAGATTTTAAAATCTGATCAAGGTTTTCTTTTGAAAGCTGAGTTGCCGTCGTAAGAGTTATTCTCTGTACCCCGTTGATATCTTCAACTTTATTGATGAATTCCTGAGCGATATTTTTCAGTTGGTTTTCTCTACCCTGTCTGATAACCAAAGTGATCAAATTCTGTGAAGAAGCTGATAAACTTTTGAAAATCTCTTTTGCTACCTCTACTTTCTTTTTAGAATCAATGTAAGGGGTCATGAAGAATTTGTTCAAATCCTGAGATTTTTTCATAATCTTCACCACATCTTTCATTTCAGAAAATACAGTAGCCGTTTGCCCTGATTCGTTTGTAAAATCAAGTAAACCTTGTGCGTATCTTTTAGCTACTTTAGATGTAAGCATTATTAGTTAAGGTTAGATTTGTTTAAATAATTTTGAACTAATTCGTTTTGAGCCTCGCTGTTATCAAGCTTTTGTTTCAAGATAGATTCTGCGATGTTTACAGATAAAGCACCGATCTGAGTTTTGATGTCTGCCATTGCAGCATTCTTTTCAGAATTAATTGTCTGTTTAGCTGCTTCAATCATTTTATCTCCTTCAGCTTTAGCAGCATCTTTAGCTTCACCTACGATTCTATCTTTAATTTCTCTGGCTTCTTTAAGGATAGCATCTCTTTCGACTTTAGCCTCACGAATGATTCTTTCGTTATCTTCTTTTAAAGTTTCCATTTCTTTTCTTGCCAATGTAGCTTGATTAAGAGCGTCAACAATAGAAGTTTCTCTGTCGTTTACTGCATTTACGATTGGTTTCCAAGCGTATTTTGCAAGAAGAAACAATAGGATAACAAAAGTAAGGGTCATCCAAAACAAAAGTCCAATTCCAGGTTCTATAATTCCCATATCTGTAATTCTTTTTTAAATGTTATTTTATGGATTGTTTTTTTAAAATTCTTAGCAGCAGCCAACCGCTTCACTGCTAAGAATGCTTTTTTGAGGATAATTACTTGATGAAAGCACCAAAGATAATCGCGATAAGACCAGCACCTTCAATAAGACCAGCAGCAATAAGCATTGCTCCTTGAATCTTACCAGCTTGCTCAGGTTGTCTAGCGATAGCATCCATTGCATGTCCACCGATTTTACCGATACCTAGACCTACACCTAGTACTGCTAAACCGATACCTACGTAAATTAATCCTGCTCCAGTTGATAAATCCATAATAAATAAATTATATTAGTTAAAAATTATTTTAAATTTTGTTTAATTAATGTGCATGCTCTTCGTGACCGTGATCATGCTCTGCAACTGCAATACCAATAAATAATGCTGATAATACAGTAAAGATATATGCTTGTAACGCCGCTACTAATAATTCCAATACGGATACAAATAATGCTAATGGTACAGATGCAAATCCTAAGAAAGGAGATTTGAAAATGAAGATTAATGAAATAATCGCCAAAATCATAATGTGTCCCGCTGTAACGTTAGCAAAAAGTCGCATCATCAAAGCGAAAGGCTTTGTAAAGATCCCAATGATCTCGATTGGAACCATAATAGGATACAATAAGATCGGAACCGGTGGCATAAAGATGTGTTTCCAATAATCTTTATTAGCACTGAATAGTGTAATTAGTAAAGTAATGATTGCTAAAACCGCAGTGATTGCAATATTACCTGTAAGGTTTGCCCCAAAAGGGAAGAACGGAATCAATCCAAATAAGTTGTTAAACCAGATAAAGAAAAATGCTGTTAATAAATAAGGCATATATCTTTTATATTTAACAGACCCAATATTTGGAATAGCTACTTCGTCTCTTATAAATACAATGACAGGCTCCATAACTTTTCCAATACCTTTTGGAAGTTGAGATTTTTTATAGTTTCTTGCCATTCCGATAAATATAATTGCCATAAAAATCACTGACAAGAACATTGAAGCTGCATTTTTAGTCACTGACAAATCAAAAAACACTTCATTTGATTTTTGTTTCCCACTTATAATTGAAAATAAAGTTGCTTTTTCAATTCCTTTCGTAGAAACTACTTGTCCGTGCTCCAAAGTATATCCGTCGTGTTCATGACCATGAGCTATACTGCTGGAAAGAAAAGTATGCCATCCTTCATTATCCTTAATAATTACCGGCAACGGGATAGAAACATGATGCTCTTCACCATTATCATCTTTTGTAGTCCATAAATGCCATTCGTTTGAATCACCAATGTGTTCCATGATCATTTTAGTGGCATTGAAGCTCTCTCCCGCTTCTTTGTGCTCTACTTTTTCAGCCGACTTCTCACCCTCAGATTCGTGTTGTGCAGTAGCTAAACCGCTAATAAACACAAACAAAAATGCGAAAAATAATGAAGAAATTTTTCTGTTCATATCTCTTTTTTAATCGTGTGCAAATATATCGATTTTATTAAACTTTACCAATATTAAAAATTGATTTTTATCATCAAAAAAATCAGGATTTATTAATGAGTTTTATTACAGATAAATATATAAGGAATGAACCAACAATAAAGCAAATAACAATAAAGAGAAAATTATCTCTTGTTTTGTCAATTATTATTAAAGAAATAATCAGCCAAATAATATCTTTAGAAAGATTTGTAGCTAAAAATTTCATTCCGGCGTCCGGTTTACCATATAAATATCTTTTAAATACTATAAATATGATAATATTCAAAAATAATAATAGAAATATAATAATAAAACTATCCCAAAAATTCATTTTGCAAAAATAGAATTATAATTCAGAAACAAAAATCTCAATACCTTATATAATATATATTATTTAAAAATTCCTTATTTTTGCAAACCTATAATTTACAATACATATGTTTAATAGTTTACAGGATAAATTAGACAAGGCGCTTCATAATATTTCGGGACGTGGAAAAATCACGGAAATCAATGTGGCGGAAACCGTAAAAGAGATCCGTAGAGCATTGGTGGATGCCGATGTTAATTATAAAGTTGCCAAAGATCTTACGAAAAGAGTTCAGGATAAAGCGTTGGGACAAAATGTTCTTACTTCGCTTACTCCAGGGCAGTTGATGACAAAAATTGTCCATGATGAATTAGTAGATTTAATGGGAGGTTCCCAGGAAGGAATTAATCTTTCAGGAAAACCATCTGTGATTCTTATTGCAGGTCTTCAGGGTTCCGGTAAGACAACTTTCTCTGGAAAACTGGCTAATTTTTTAAAGACTAAAAGAAATAAAAAACCTCTTTTGGTAGCTTGTGACGTATATCGTCCGGCAGCGATCGACCAGCTAAAAGTACTGGGCGGACAAATCGGGGTTCCTGTTTTCACGGAAGAAGGTTCTACAAATCCTTCTACGATTGCTGAAAACGCAATTAATTTCGCTAAATCAAACGGCCACGATGTGGTGATCGTTGATACGGCGGGTCGTCTTGCGATTGATGAGCAGATGATGAACGAAATTAAATCAGTTCATTATTTCATTAAGCCAAACGAAACTTTATTCGTTGTTGACTCTATGACAGGTCAGGATGCCGTAAATACGGCAAAAGCTTTCAACGAAGCTTTAAATTTTGATGGTGTTGTTTTAACAAAATTAGACGGTGATACCCGTGGTGGAGCTGCATTAACGATTCGTTCGGTGGTTGAAAAGCCGATCAAATTCATTTCTACAGGGGAAAAAATGGAAGCTTTGGATATCTTCTACCCTGAAAGGATGGCAGACAGGATCCTGGGAATGGGAGACGTTGTTTCCTTGGTAGAAAGAGCTCAGGAGCAGTTTGATGAGGAAGAAGCGAAAAAACTTCACAAGAAAATTGCTAAAAATGAGTTTGGTTTTGATGATTTCTTAAAGCAGATTAATCAAATCAAGAAAATGGGTAACATGAAGGATTTGATGGGGATGATTCCTGGGGTTGGAAAGGCAATTAAAGATGTTGAAATCAGCGATGATGCATTTAAGCATATTGAAGCGATCATCTATTCTATGACGCCGGATGAGAGAAGAAGACCTTCTATTATCAATACTCAGAGAAAGCAGAGAATTGCAAAAGGTGCGGGTAGAAAAATTGAAGATGTGAATCAACTAATGAAGCAATTCGACCAAATGGGTAAAATGATGAAGATGATGCAGGGCCCACAAGGAAAGCAGATGATGCAGATGATGAGCAAAATGCCGAATATGCCGGGAATGGGCGGAATGTTTGGAAAATAGAAAAGATATATAAAAAAAAACTCTCAGAAAATTCTGAGAGTTTTTTTTTGAGTTTGCTATTACTTGAATTTATATCCTATTCCAATCTGGAAGAAATTCATCCTCATTTTTTCGTCGGCAACAGGATCTTTAATCATATTAGATAATCCGAAACTATAACGTGCATCTACAAAAAGTCCTTTGTATACGTTATAATCCGCACCTAAAAATAATCCGAACTCAGCAGACTTCAAACCATCATCAAATGATTCTTCCAGGAAGCTTTCTGCTTCATCCAGTAATTGCGGATCCGCTGTACCTCCCGATACATCAATGTTTACTTTAGTACCCGTTTTAATGCTTACAAAAGGTCCAGCATATACTGCAAAATCAGGTGTTGCATAATATCTTGCAGATACAGGAATTACAATTCTGTTTAAATTGAAATTCTCCGTCACGGTAATGCCAGACATTGAAACTTCAGCTTTACCGCCAAGATTAGCGTACTGAACTTCTCCCTGTACAGCAAATTTATTGTTGAATTTATGCTCAACCAAAGCACCCACGTAAAAGCCTGCCTTTGATTTCAGCCCACCGTCTACTCCTTCAAAAGCGTCAAGATCTTCATTAGACGTTAATTTAGATAAGGCAAATCCACCTTTTAATCCGAAAGTTGTCTGTGCATTAGCCGCTGTAAATAATGCTAAAGCTGATGCGAATAGAATTTTTTTCATGATATTAGCTTAAATTTTATAGATTCATTGCTGAACCTTTTTTGTGTTTAACCGTTTAATTATTTATCAGATTTCTGAGCCTTAGCTTTGATGAAATAAGAGAAACCAACATTAACTCCGAAAGTTTTTACGTTTGTTTTAACATCTGTATTCATGTAAGTTTCTTTGTTTGAAAACTGATCGTAAGAAACTCCTAAGTTAACCCCTAAAGACTGAGTTGCCATATAAGTTACCCCTCCTTTTACTTTCCAAGCCAGACCGTCTGTAGTAGTTTCGTCAGATGCAGAAATACCCATAAAATCTGTTTCACCGCTGTTTTTCACTGAAGCATACCCAATTCCAGCTCCTAAGAAAGGAACGAATTTGCTGTCGTTAGTAAAATAATAAGTAGCAGTAGGCATTACAGAAAAGCTGCTTGTTGTAGCTTTGATCCCTTCATACTTTGTTGTAGCAGTAGTGTATCCTAGTTCAATACCAACAGCTAATTTGTTGATTACGAAATATCCTACTGAAGGAGAAACTGAGAATGTAGTTACTTTTGGTCCGTCTGCAGACTCGTCTCCAACTTTAACAGTTGTATTAATGCTGTTGAAACCAGCGCTTGTGTTTCCACTGATTACCCAGTCACCTTTAGTCATCTGAGCGTTTGAAAGTCCGAAAAGTGCAACTGCACCAGCTAGTAATAGTTTTTTCATTTTATTTAATTTTAAAAGTTATGTTATTATTTTAATTTGATTATTTAGCAAAAACATATTTTACCCCGAAAGAAATTGCAGATAGGTTTAAACCAAAATTATAGTTTTTAACATCTGTATTATCTTCGTCTTTATACTTTAAATTCTTGTATCCAAATTCTCCAATTGTGGCTTCGATCGTCCAGTTTTTGTTTAAGAAATAGTCCAAACCTGGTTTTACATTTACACCGATTGAGGTATATTTTCTTTCAACCGATAAAGTCTCCTGTCCCATAGATCCGGACATTCCGTCCACGTATGTTACTAATGCATCATGATTGATTTTTCCAAATTCCATTGGAACTTCCAGTTGTCCGAAGAAGTATAATTTATCTGATAAAGTCCAGTATTTTCTGATGAATGGAGCTACTACAACAGCGTTTGTTTTCCCTGTATAGTCAATAATAGTAGCGAAAGGACCGCTAGAAAGAGTTTGAGTATACTCAGTTTTACTGTTTTTTAATCCTAAACCAGTTCCCACGGCCAAATTTGGTGCTACAAATACAGCTACTGTAGGTATTACTTTAAAATCCTGAGTTTTCTCATTTGTTGTTTTATTCTCCTCCTGAGTATAACTTATCTGTCCGGAAACGTAAAAAGTTCCTGTTTTAATTTGGGCATTAGAAAGTCCGAAAAGCGCAACAGCTCCGGCCAATATTAGTTTTTTCATGGTATAGTTTTTATATGTAGAAAAAGCCCTGAGTAAACTCAGGACTTTATTTTTAATGCTTTTAGCTTAAATTATTTAGCGAAAACATACTTAACTCCGAAAGTAACTGATGATAAGTTCAATCCGAAAGTGTAGTTGTTTGTAGCATCACCATCTTTTGGCTTGTAGTTGTTATAACCAAATTCTCCGATTGTAGCTTCGATAGACCAGTTTTTGTTTAAGAAATAATCTAAACCTGGCTTCACAGTAACACCTACTTGAGTGTATTTAGCTTCAGAAGAATTTGAAGTTGTAGCTGTAGTAGAACCTGTAGTAGCTACAGTAGTGCTTTCAACCTCAGTCTTACCGAACTGCATTGGTACTGCCAATTGTCCGAAGATATATAATTTGTCAGACAAAGTCCAGTATTTTCTTACGAAAGGCTCAACAACAAATGCAGGATTTTTGATGATATCCTCGCTTACAACTGTAGTTCCCGGTAAGAAAGCCGTACTTGTTTCAGTAGTTTTTGAAGTCTGGTATCCTACTCCAACACCAACTGCTAAGTTTGTTCCTACGAAATATCCAACTCTAGGTAATACGTTGAAATCTTCTTTTTTATAGTTACCGTTGTTTGTTTCTTCTTGAGAATACCCTACAGATCCTGAAAGATAAGCAGTTCCTTTAGCGATTTGAGCATTAGATAAACCGAAAAGTGCAACAGCACCAGCTAATAATACTTTTTTCATTTTTTTAAAATTTTAATACTTTCTGAGGGCAAATTTACAGTGATACCACTTAAAATTAAAATTTGTTAACGTGATTAATATCATTGATAAATATTAGCAATTCTCAATAATAAAGTGTATTAAATTAAGCTTTTTGACTTTTTCACAAAATTTCTAATAAAAAAACTCCAATTCTGCAATTGGAGTCAGTTTTATTTGATTTTAAAAAATTTCTTATTTCAAAAAGAAGTTTACTCCGAAATTGACGGCTCCGAAATTATGTCTGCCGTTATCATGCCAATAAGGACCATGATCTTTGTATTTGCTGCTGATGGTTTGGAATCCTAAATACAATTCTGTACTCCTCATCTGATATCCAACTCTTGGCGCCACATACAAACCACTGTTGATATAATCCCTGGTAGAAATAGCCGCTCCCAAATCCAATCCTACGAAAAGAGGAAGTTTAGCAAATTTATATTTTCCTGAAGCCGCAATAGGAATAAAGCCGAAATCATCTACATTATCTTTCCCGAAAAAATGAGAATATCCTGTAGTAACCCCAATGTCCAGACCTTTTGTGATATTCCACATATAAGCAGCATCTATCCCAAGGGTAACGCTTGCTGCATCTGAAGCGTCACCTAGCGGAGCTCCCACATGACCTCCCAATCTAAATCCTTCCTGCGCCTGCATTGCACCTCCTAAAAATGCAAAAGCACCTAGTAATAATAGTTTTTTCATATTTAAAAATTTATACTTGTTTGACAAAATTACTAAAATTTGTCAACATTATTAATACTACTCTTCTTCCTTGTGTTATCAAAGAAATTTATTCATCATTATTTTAGTTTTATATTATTCTTAAAAGTATTTTACCTGAAGATAGCTGCTATCCTTTAAGATAGTATTACAAGTTAAAAGAACTCTTTATCTGTACCTTCGCTTAAAATTATTTAAAAAAAAACATAAATATGAAACGCAGACAATTTATAAAAGGCTCTGCAATAGTAGGTGCTTATACTGCGGTACCGGTATTATTAAAATCAGCCGGGTTGAATGAGGAAAAAGGCAGAAAGATCTATCAGATTCTCAATACACAACAAACAATGGTGGGAGATTTGCCGGTATTACGTGCTTTTGCCGGAGATAAAAACGATTATGTTTCCCCATTTGTATTCTTCGATGAATTTGGCCCTATTGCTGTAAATCCTAATGAAACACCTTTAACCGTTGGAGCTCATCCTCATGCAGGTATCATCCCTACATCATATTTTTTGTCGGGAAACTGTCGTCATCGCGATAGTTTGAATCATGATTTTCATGTTAATCAGGGAGATTTCATGATGTTTACATCCGGAAGAGGAGCAATTCACAGAGAAGAAACGGGGGAAATGATGTTTCAGCATGGCGGAATTTATCACGGTTTTCAGATATGGCTCAACCTTCCTTCAAAATACAAGTTCATTGATCCTACAACCCATGTATTCAGCAAGGATAAAATGGCAGAGATCGAGCATAAGGATTATACTGCAAAAATTGTAATGGGTGAACTTTTCGGGGCTAAATCACAAGTTGAAACTCTGTTTCCGGTTTTTTACTATCATATTAAATTGAAACCAAATACGAAATTAAGCATTCCCACCGATCCCACACACAACGCTTTTATTTATGTAATCAACGGAAGCCTTGAGGCGGAAGGAAGAAAAGAAATTAAAGCCAATCAGGTAGTACTTTATGAAAGAGGAGAAAGTATGGTAAATATTTTCAGTGCCGGGGAAACGGAAATATTAATGCTTGGCGGAAGGCCTCATAACGAAGAGGTATACGCTTACGGGCCATTTGTAATGAACACTGAAGATGAAATCAGAAGATGTATCGCGGATTACAACGCCGGGAAAATGGGTGATCCTGATATTATTGACGCTGCAGGAAGAAACAGATTGTAGTCCAAAATATAAAAAAAGCGGAAACAAAATTTGTTTCCGCTTATATCTTTATTAGATAGAGAGATCTTAGTTACCACCGAACTTGAATCCTACACCGATTTGTGCGAAGCTGTTCGTTATTTTCCCTCCACTTCCGTCATTGGAAAGGTTTGATACCCCTAAATTATATCTTGCATCAAAGAAAAGTCCATTTTCAAGCATATATTCTACTCCTACAAATGGAGCTAGGTTTAAAGATTTAATATCATCTTTGATATCTTGCTCTCCTTCACCACCTTCAATTTCTATGTCAACAGGAAGATTAGTTCCAATTACAGTTTTTTGTTTAGCTGTAAGAATAATTCCGAAATTCACACCCGCAGCAACAGAAAATCCTTCACTGATAAAATATTTTGCAGAAACAGGAACCAATAAAGTTCCAAACGTCACTTTTGTCTGTTCACCAAAATAAACATCACCTTCGCTTTCTTCAATTCTTTCCTTCGCTCCAAGTGGGGAATACAAAACCTCACCCTGTAAACCGAACTTGTCACTAATTTTGTATTCCGCCATACCTCCGATATAGAAAGTATATTTAGGATCCATTTCTCTTTTATATAGATCATCCTGCTTATCATCAACTTTAATAGTTGACATTGCAAAACCAGCTTTAGGTCCAAATCTAAATTCCTGAGCGGTAACACTCATTCCCATTACAGCTACAGCTGCCAGAAGTAAAATTTTCTTCATAATTGAATTTTTTTATTAAATTGTGGCAAAAATAGCAATTTATTTCTAATATCAAAGAATATGGTATATTTTGTATATTTTATATTAAAAAAAACAGGATAAAAATTAATTTATCCTGCTTTATATCATTTATTTATAGTTAGTTATTCATTTCTAACCCGCTTTTCCTCATCGTTATAAGCGAGAATGATTTTCCTTACCACAGGATGCCTTACAACATCCTCCTCAGTAAGATGTACAAACCCGATCTCTTTTACGCCATGTAAAATTCTCATAGCTTCTTTCAACCCAGATTGCTGTTTTGGAGGCAAATCTACCTGACTTGGGTCACCTGTGATAATAAATTTCGCATTCATACCCATTCTTGTTAAAAACATTTTCATCTGGGAATGTGTTGTATTCTGTGCTTCATCCAGAATTACAAAAGCATCATCCAGTGTTCTTCCTCTCATAAAAGCTAATGGTGCTACTTCAATCACCTTCTTCTCCATATATCCTTCCAGCTTATCGTGAGGAATCATATCCCGAAGCGCATCATATAAAGGTTGCAAATACGGATCAAGCTTTTCTTTAAGGTCACCCGGTAAAAATCCTAAGCTCTCCCCTGCTTCCACAGCCGGCCTTGTAAGAACGATTCTCTTCACTTCCTTATCTCTCAGAGCTTTTGCAGCTAAGGCTACACTGGTATATGTTTTCCCCGTTCCTGCAGGCCCGATCGCAAAAACCATATCTTTTTTCTCAGTTTCCTTTACTAATTTTTTAAGATTGGTGGTTTTAGCTTTAATTATTTTACCGTTTACTCCTTTTACTATAATATCCTGGTCAAAAACAAGCTGTTTTTCGTTTTCGTCTTTAAGGTTTAGAATATTTTCAACGTCTTTAAGCTCGATATAATTATTTGTCGAGATAAATTTTACAATGTCATCAAGCTTTTGCTTAAATATATCAAGAGCCTCCTGATTCCCCATCGCAAAGATAAAATGGTCTCTTCCTGTGATTTTCAGGGTCGGAAAGCTGGATTTTATTAAATTAAAGTATTGGTTGTTTACACCATAGAAGATTTTTACATCTACATCTTCCAAATCATATGTCAATTCAAACATGCAGTATTTTATTTATTTTAGATTTTAAATTTAAACCTTTTTTTCAAATTTGTATCAAATTCTTTTCCACAATCTTCGGGCTTTCCTTTATTTTTAAATAAATTTGCAGAACGATCATTCTATAACTATTCAATGTCAATCATTACCCTTACTTCGGATTTCGGAAATTTAGACTACAGAGTTGCCGCTGTGAAAGGCAAAATCCTGTCTCTAAAGCCTGAGGTGAATATTGTTGACATTTCTCACGATATTCAGGCTTTCAACCTTATTCAGACTTCCTATATTGCCAGGAATTCTTATAAATATTTTCCAAAAGGTACCATCCATATCCTTTCTGTAGACAGTTTTCATCATAAATCGAGGAAAAATATCCTTTACAAAGCAGACGGACATTACTTTTTGGCAGCAGACAACGGGCTTTTAAGTTTAATTTTTTTTGATATTAAACCTGAAGCCATTTATGAAATTACTTTAAATAACAGGTTTGATGATATTGTTAATTTCACTTCAACGGATGTTTTTGTTCCTGCGGCGGTGCATTTGGCCAACGGCGGACTTCCGGAAGTGATCGGCAGAAAAATAAAACATGCCAAAGAACTTCTGTTCCCGAAACCTGTTTATAATGAATCAGAAAAAATGATCATTGGTGAGGTAACCTATATTGATAATTTCGGAAATATAATATCAAATATCAGCAAAGACTTTTTTGAAACCATGGGAAGAGGATACGAAAATTTCACCATCAAATTCAGGAATTTAAGTCTTTCGAAGGTATTTTCAAGTCATACGGAGGTGGTTTCAGACTGGACAAGAGAGACCGAATATCATGGGCAGTCTGCAGCAATTTTCAATGACAGTCAGCTTTTGGAATTAACGATCTATAAGGGAAGTAAAAAAAACGGTGCAAAATCTTTATTCGGATTGAATGTGGGAGAAAATATTTACATCGAATTTTCCTAGAATTAAATATTTCATAAAAAAAACGATTTTTTTTATATATTTGTCAAAATCTAAAAATTAAAAATGGCAGAATACAAATTATTGCTTCCTTCCATGGGAGAAGGTGTTATGGAAGCGACAATTATCACTTGGTTGTTCAACGAAGGCGATAATGTAAAGGAGGATGATTCCGTAGTAGAAATTGCAACAGATAAGGTAGATTCAGACGTTCCGACACCAGTTTCGGGGAAAATTGTGAAAATCTTAAAGCAAAAAGACGAAGTTGCAAAAGTAGGTGAAGCCATTGCTATTTTAGAAATTGAAGGTGAAGGCGGAAATACAGCTTCAGAAGACGTAAAAACTGAAACTCCGGCTGCAGCTCCAGATACCGATACATTAAAAACTATTGAACAGCCTTTGCAAGTAGCTGCTTCAACACAAGAATTCTCCGGAGATCTTTATTTGTCTCCGCTTGTAAAATCAATTGCACAACAGGAAAATATTTCTGAATCTGAACTTAAATCTATCAAAGGAAGCGGTTTGGAAGGAAGAATTACCAAAGAAGATATTTTAGCTTTCGTTAAAAACAGAGGAAACCAACCGGCTCCACAAGCTGCTGCTCCGGTACAACAGGCAGTTTCTGCTCCACAACCGGTGGCCACTTCAGCTCCGGTTTCTACCATCACTCTGGGAGCAGGTGACGAAATCATTCCGATGGACAGAATGAGAAAAATCATCGCTGAAAACATGGTGAAGGCTAAGCACATTGCTCCACACGTTACTTCTTTCATTGAAACTGACGTGACAAACGTGGTAAAATGGAGAAATAAAAACAAAGCCGTTTTTGAAAAACGTGAAGGCGAAAAACTGACTTTCATGCCGATTTTCGTGAAAGCTGTGGTAAAAGCGATTCAGGATTTCCCAATGATCAACGTTTCTATCAACGGTGATAATATCATTAAAAAGAAAAATATCAATATCGGTATGGCAACGGCTCTACCGGACGGAAACCTTATCGTTCCTGTAATCAAAAATGCTGATCAATTGTCACTTTCAGGATTGGCAAAAGCGATCAACGATCTGGCCTACAGAGCAAGAAACAAAAAATTAAGACCGGAAGACACTCAGGGTGCAACATACACGATTTCTAACGTCGGAAGCTTCGGAAACCTTATGGGAACACCGATTATTCCTCAACCTCAGGTTGCTATCTTAGCCATTGGAGCTATTGTGAAAAAACCTGCAGTTCTTGAAACGGCAGACGGTGATGTAATTGCTATCAGAAACTTAATGTTCATGTCTCACTCTTATGATCACAGGGTTGTAGACGGTTCTTTGGGTGGAATGATGCTGAAGCATGTTCACGATTACCTGGAAAACTGGGATCTGAACACCGAAATCTAAGTAATGAGCAATTGGCAAATAATTTGCCGATTTTAAAATATAAAACCTTCGATTCTTTTCGGAGGTTTTTTTGTTTTTGGATTTAATTTACTTTAAATTTAAACAGTCAGAATTATTTATTTTTAGACAAAATAAAAAAACAGCCAATTCAGCCCTTCTATAATACGAATTTCATAAAAATACCGTATTTTTACCCCTAAAAATTGACAAATGTTGAAATTTTTAACCCTCATTCGAAGAAGTCTTAAAAAATCTTTTGACAATATCCGTAATGAACAACTGAAACACAATCTGCTTCAGGCCATTCCGTTTTGGATTGGTTCTGTGATTACTGGGTTTGCAGCGGTGATGTATGCAAAGATATTTGCTTGGGGCGAAAATCTTTTGCATTTTATTATGAACTGGCATGCATGGATGATTTTTATTGTCGCCCCTGTTTGTTTTGTGGTTTCCTGGTGGCTCGTGAAAGAATTTGCACCCAATGCCAAAGGAAGCGGAATTCCGCAGGTAATGGCAGCCGTGGAACTGGCCAATCCGAGGGAACATAAAAAAATAAGAAGTCTCTTGAGCTTAAAAATTATTATTTTTAAAATAATTTCCTCTGTTATTCTGGTAATCGGCGGCGGTGCCATCGGTCGTGAAGGACCAACCATCCAGATTGCCGGGTCTGTTTTCCGCAAAGTAAATGAATACCTTCCGGAATGGTGGCCGAAAATTTCTAAGAAAAACATGATTATGACCGGAGCCGCAGCAGGTCTTGCAGCAGCTTTCAATACTCCTCTTGGCGGAATTGTATTTGCCGTTGAAGAATTGTCAAAAACCCATATTAACTACTTTAAAACTGCTTTATTTACGGCTGTTATCATTGCGGGGCTTACAGCTCAGACTCTGGCAGGTTCGTACTTGTATCTGGGCTATCCGAAAACCAATGATGTTTCATTAATGGTGATGTTTCCTATTATTTTAGTTGCAGGAATTGCAGGAATTTTGGCAAGCCAGCTTTCCGTAATCATGCTGAAAATGAGTGATTGGAAAAAAAGAAAATTAAAAACCGATAAAGCCAATATTATATTCCTGGTTATCTGCGCGTTGGTTATTGCATCTATTGCTTATTTTATCAACAGGGAAATTCTAGGTTCGGGAAAAGAGATTATGGAGCGGGTGCTTTTCACGAATAACAAGCATGAAGACTGGTATGTTCCTATCTTAAGGATGCTCGGCCCTGCCCTTTCCTTCACATCTGGCGGTGCGGGAGGAATTTTTGCCCCAGCTCTGACTGCCGGAGCGAGCATCGGTTCTGTGATTTCAGGATTTATTCACTTGACTCCCAATGAAACAAATGTTGTGGTTCTCGGAGGTATGGTCGCTTTTTTAACAGGAATTACGCGTGCTCCGTTTACATCAGCTATTATCGTCCTGGAAATGACCGACAGACATTCTCTGATTTTCCACCTGATGCTGGCCGGAATGGTTTCGTCAATTGTTTCTATTCTTGTAAGCAGACATTCTTTGTATGATGTGATAAAAGCGAATTTCTTAACGGAAATAAGGAGTGAGAAATAGGTTATAAGTAATTAAAATTGAGTTTTTTAAATAAATCAAGCGTTCATTACCCATTACCCATTGCTTATTACTTATAAATTGTTTGCATATAACAAATTTATTCTCTATTTTTGCACCTCGAAATAATTAACAAATTTATTTAACATTATGAACAATTACGAAACTGTTTTCATTTTAACTCCCGTTCTATCTGACGCACAGGTGGAGGAAGCAGTGAAAAAATTTGAAGATCTTATCAAAGAAAAAAACTGCGAAATCGTTGCTAAAGAAAACTGGGGATTAAAAAAATTAGCTTATCCGATCCAATTGAAAAAGAACGGGTTCTATACTTTAATCGAATTTAAAGGTGAAGGTACTGTAGTTGCTGATCTAGAATTAGCATTCAAACGTGATGAAAGAGTAATCCGTTACCTTACTACAAAACTTGACAAACACGCTGTTGAGTATGCTGTAACTAGAAGAACTAAAGTAAAGACAGCTAAAGCTTAATTATTAACCCTATTTTTTAAAAAAGACAAGACATGGCAATAGACGAAATGGCTAAACAAGCCTCAGCAGGAGGAGAATCTGAAGTAAAATTCCTTACTCCGCTTGATATCAATACAAAATCTGAAAAGAAATATTGTAGATTCAAAAAATACGGAATTAAGCACGTTGATTATAAAGATGCTGATTTCTTATTACAATTTGTAAACGAACAAGGTAAAATCTTACCAAGAAGATACACTGGAACTTCTTTGAAATACCAAAGAAAAGTTTCTGCTGCTATCAAAAGAGCAAGACACCTTGCGTTACTACCTTACGTAGCTGACTTATTAAAGTAAGATATAAAAAGAAACAAGAAGAAAGAGAAAAGATTCCGGTCGTTTCTCTTTTTTTAAGTTGCTGAATAATAATTAATTCTAACGATTTTTAGATTAAAGAAAAGAAATAATTTCTAAGACACCTGTCTTTTTTCTTTTTTCTTTGTTCTTTTCTCTAAAACTAAAAAACGGACAACAACAATGGAAATTATCCTAAAAAAAGACGTAGAAAACTTAGGACTTGAGTTTGATACAGTAAACGTAAAGCCAGGTTATGCTAGAAACTTCTTAATTCCTCAAGGAATTGCACTTTTAGCTACACCTAAAAACAAAGCTACTTTAGAAGCTACATTAGAAGCTAGAAAAGAAGAAGAAGCTAAATTAATCGCTGCTGCAAACGCTGTAGTTGAGCAATTGAAGAAAACTTCTATCACAATTCCTGCAAAAGTAGGTTCTGGTGATAAATTATTCGGATCTATCAACAATGCAGATCTTTCTGCTGCTCTAGAAAAAGCTGGAGTTTCTGTAGAGAAGAAATATATCAAAATCCCAGGAAACACTATCAAGAGAACTGGTAAAGTAACTGCAAACATCAGATTACACAGAAACGTTGAATACAACTTCGAATTCGATATCGTATCTGACGCTCCGGTAGAAGCTCCTAAACCAGCTGCTCCAAAACCAGTCGCTAAAGTAGAAGAAACTCCTTCTGAAGAAGCTTAATAAAAAGACGAGATTTTCTCAATATAAAAACCACTTCAATTTGAAGTGGTTTCTTTTTATCATTAAAACCGAGAAGAAAATTCCGGTTTATATTTTTAAGACTTTGGAGCCCATTGCTTAAAAAACTCCTTCGTTTTTTCCAAGCTGTATCCTTTCCCTTCCTCTAAAACTTCACTGTTCTGAACGTGAATCATCTTACCATTGCTGTCCAAAATTATAAAAACAGGATATCCAAATTTGTCACCCGGATTTCCATATTTTGCAAAAATCTTTTCATTTTTATTATCAGGAGAAAAATTCAAATGATAATATTCGTAGTTTTTATCAACCATTCCTTTCAGCTCAGGTGTCGTTTGTACAAACTGGTTGAACCTCAAACACCAGATACACCAGTTCCCACCCGCCTGAATCATAATATTTTTCTTTTCCTTTTTAGCTTTTGCAATCAGATTTTGAATATCCTTTTCCGCATCTGCTTTCGGATTATATGGTTTAGGCAACTTCGCTTTTTCTTCAGCTGCTTTTTTCTTTGCATCAAGCTCTGCATGGTCTGTTTTTACCAACAATGCCTTATCAGTTTCCCTTGAAGCAGGTTTATCTTTCAATTCCTGAGAAAAAGCACAAATACTTAATCCCAAAAATGCTGTTAACATTAATTTTTTCATAACATAAAAGTAAAAAAATAATACTTAATTGAAGCAAAAATAGAACCATATTTTTATTATCCGTAAATTTGCATGTTTTATGAATTTCCTGATCAAAATATTATATTTAATTTCTAAACTCCCACTGAAAATTTTATACATTTTTTCAGATATTATTTTCTTTTTAAACTATTATCTTGTTGGGTATAGAAAAATTGTCATTACCAAGAACTTGCAAAACTCGTTCCCTGAAAAGCCGATTGAAGAAATTAAGGAAATAAGGAAAAAGTTTTACCTCAATTTCTCCGATTATTTGGTGGAAACAATAAAATCCTTCAGCATCTCCGAAACGGAAGCAAGAGTGAGGATGCAGCATATTAACCAGGACCTTTTCCATGAGGCAAAAGCAGAAGGTAAAAACATCATCCTGTTGGCGGGCCACGTCTTCAATTGGGAATGGATAAATGCTTTAGCTAAGCTTGTTCCGCAAAAACATTGTCACCCTGTTTATAGAAAGGTAAACAGTGATTTTTGGGAAAACCAGATGAAAAAAGTCCGGAATAAATTCGGGAATGAGGCATTGGAAGCTAATGAAGTGATTCTTAATATTTTTAGAAAGAAAAATGATGGTGATTCCATCTATATGTTTGTTGCTGATCAAACGCCGCATTCTTCCCATATTACTTACGGATTAGAATTTCTGAATCAGAGGACTCCTGTTTTCATTGGATACGATAAATTAGCCACAAGAATGGACCTTGCATTCATTTATTGTGAAATGAAAAAGGTAAAACGTGGATTTTACCAAGTGAATTATCACAGAATTTATCCGGACGGAGAAAAATTTGTTGAGAATGAAGTAGTGAAAAAGTTCCATAAATTATTGGAAAACACCTTACACAAACGTCCTGACAATTATCTTTGGTCACACAGAAAATGGAAATATCAAGACTCTATTAAAAATTTTGATTCTGAAAAAATATAGATTCTCATGTCAAAAAAACTAGCAGTCGCGATACTAAACTGGAACGGAAAAAACTGGCTGGAAAAGTTCCTTCCGGATGTAGTGAGGTTTTCTGAAAATGCAGATGTTTATGTTATTGACAACCTTTCCACAGACGATTCTATAGAGTTTTTACAGACTCATTTTCCAACTATAAAAATTATTAAAAACAATAAAAACTACGGTTTCGCGGGAGGTTATAATGAAGGGTTAAAAGAAATTAAAAACGAATATTACTGTCTTCTCAATTCCGATGTAGAAGTTACGGAAAACTGGATTGATCCTGTATTAGACTTATTTGAAAAAGATTCATCAATTTCTGCTATTCAGCCCAAAATTTTATCCTTTAATAATAAGAATTATTTTGAATATGCCGGAGCTGCAGGCGGCTTGATCGACAATCTTGGCTATCCATATTGCAGAGGTAGGGTTTTTGATGATCTGGAGGAAGACAGAGGCCAATATGATGATGAAACGGAGATTTTCTGGGCATCGGGATGTTGTTTCTTTATTCGCTCTAAAGATTTTTGGGAACAGCAGGGTTTTGATGAAAGATTTTTTGCGCATCAGGAGGAAATTGATCTTTGTTGGAGATTAATCAATTCCGGAAAGAAAATTTTTTATACCGGAAAATCTAAAGTTTACCATGTTGGAGGCGGAACTTTGAATAAGCAAAGAGCTCAAAAGACTTATTTAAATATCAGAAATAACCTTTCAATGATGTTGAAAAATTTACCATTTCCAAAGCTGATCTGGCTGATATTTTTCAGATTATGCCTGGATGGTATCGCGGGGATTTATTTTGGATTAAAACAGGGTTTCCCCCATTTGTGGGCTGTTGTAAGAGCACACTTTGCATTTTACGGACAGGTTCCTGGAACATGGAAGCTTCGACAGAAATTTCAGAAAGAAAAATTTTATCAATCAAAATGGTTAATCTTTAAACACTTTTTAGGAGGAAAAAAATAGTCCCGAATTTTACTTTTAAGTTCTTAAATCTTATAACTCATAATTCAAAACTCATAATTTATAACTCATAACTTAATTAAAAATGGATTTTTGTGCACTAGATTTCGAAACAGCAACACATGAGAGGAATTCTGCATGTGAACTTGGTGTTTGTATTGTACAGGATTCTAAAATTGTTGAAACTAAAACCTGGCTGATAAAACCGCCGAGCTTTCCTTATTTTAACCCGTTCAATGTAGACGTACACGGGATTTTACCGGACCATGTGAAGGATTCACCTACGTTTGACGAAATCTGGTATGAAGTTGAAGAAATGATGTACGGAACGTTGATGATTGCTCACAATGCCGGTTTTGATGCTGGAGTTTTGCGTGGCTGCCTGAATCATTATGGGATGTTTACTCCAAAGTTAAATTACATGTGCAGCATTCAATTAGCGAAAAAATCTTGGAATTATTTGCCTAAATACGGTTTAAAACATTTGGCAGAATACCATCAAATTAAATTTAATCATCACAGGGCGGGCGACGATGCAGAGGTTTGTGCAAAGATCTCTTTACTGGCATTTGAGAAACTATTTCTTACAAGTAATGAAGAAATTGCTGATTATATGAAACTGAAGATTAAAAAGCTTTAATCCGCATTAATTTGGCTCACTGCCCTTATTTTTAATTACTCAAAACCTCCGACAACAAATTGAATTTCGGGATCTCTATTTCAAAATTTTCCTGAGTTTCCATATTTTTAACTAAATATTTTCCGCTCATATTTCCTACTCCGGACCGAAGCATGACATTTGAGAAATAAGTAAAATTTTCACTTATCGGAATTTCCGGCGTGAGGCCAATCACTCCATCACCAATAATCTCTGTATATCCGAAACCAACATCAAAGATCAGCCATTTTCTTTTAAGAATTTTTATGGCAAAACTTCCGTCATTTTCGATCGTAATGTTGTATTTAAAAACATATCTGTTTTCAGATGGATAACTATTCTTACTATCATATTCAGGTGTTACTGAAACTTTGATATTTGAGGTCATTTTTGAGAACATCATCTTAGTATTTCTTTAATGGATACAAAAATCTCGCCTTTTTCAAGACGAGATTAGAAAATTATATTATAATTTATCAAAATTTATAAGCCAAGACCTTTTCTTTCGTCTCCACCTAGTAAGATTTCAACAGGATTGTCGATACCTTCTTTCACTGCAACAAGGAATCCAACAGATTCTTTACCGTCAATAATTCTATGGTCATAAGACATTGCAACATACATCATCGGGCGGATTACCACCTGTCCGTCAACCGCAACCGGTCTCTGGATGATATTGTGCATACCCAAGATTGCAGATTGAGGAGGGTTGATGATTGGTGTAGACATCATAGACCCGAAAGTACCACCGTTTGTGATGGTGAAAGTACCCCCTGTCATTTCGTCAACAGTGATTTTTCCGTCTCTTACTTTGGTAGCCAAGTCTTTGATATTTGCTTCAACGCTTGCAAAAGACATATTTTCAGCGTTTCTCAATACAGGAACCATTAATCCTTTAGGACCGGAAACTGCAATTGAAATATCACAGAAATCGTAGTTCACCTTGAAATCACCGTCGATAGACGCATTCACGTCAGGATACATTTGTAATGCTCTTGTAACCGCTTTTGTGAAGAAAGACATGAAACCAAGTCCTACTCCATTTTTTTGAGCAAATTCATCCTTATATTGTTTTCTCAGTCTAAAGATTTCAGACATGTCAACTTCATTGAAAGTCGTTAACATCGCTGTTTCATTCTTTACAGAAACTAATCTCTGAGCGATTTTTCTTCTAAGAACTGAAAGTTTTGTAGTCGTTGTAGATCTTGAACCTGTAGCAGAAACAGGGCTTCCTCCCAATGCAGGAACAGCAGCCAATTCAGCATCAGATTTAGAGATTCTTCCGTCTCTTCCTGAACCTGAAACCTGAGAAGCATCGATACCTTTTTCGTCAAGAATTTTCTTAGCAGCAGGAGATGGAGCACCTGTCGCATACGTTTGAGTTGCAGCAGCTACCGGTTGAGCAGCAGGTTTTGGAGCTTCCTGTTTTGCAGGTTCAGCAGCTTTTGGAGCTTCTTCCTTTTTCGGAGCTTCAGCAGCCGGAGCAGCAGCACCAGCAGGTTTTGCAGCGTCCATATCAATTAAGCAAACCACTTGTCCTACCTGTACAACATCACCTTCCTCAGCTTTCAAAGTAATAACACCACTTTCTTCTGCAGGCAATTCAAGAGTGGCTTTGTCTGAATCTACTTCAGCGATTGGTTGATCTTTTTCTACGTAATCACCATCTTTCACAAGCCAAGTTGCAATTTCAACTTCCGTTATTGATTCGCCCGGTGAAGGAACTTTCATTTCTAAAACTGACATATCGTATTTTTTATTTTTTAATGATTATTATTCTTTTAGATATAAGAAAAAAGATAAAAGACTTTTTAATTTTCTAACTTCTAATCTCTAACTTCTATTATTTAATTAAGCTGTTACAGGTCTTTTCACAGGAGCATCATTTCTGTCGAATACTCTGTTGATTACTGCATTTTGATTTTTCTCAAACATTTTATGGCTTCCCGGAGCAGGCGCACCGCTCGGAACAGGGGCAACTACCTGGATTCCTGTATCTCTGAAATTTCTTAAGATATAAGACCAAGCACCCATATTTTCCGGCTCTTCCTGTGCCCAAACCAGCTCTTTTTTGTTCTCGTATTTATTGAAAATCGCTTCAATAGCATCCGTTTGAAGAGGATATAACTGCTCAAATCTTACCAATGCGATATTTTCAGCGTTAAGCTCTTCTTTCTTCGTCAATAATTCGAAGTATAATTTACCTGAACAAAGTACTACTTTTTCCACTTTTTTAGGATCTGCAGTTGGGTCATCCAAGATTGGCTGGAACGAACCGTTTGCAAAATCTTCAAGCGGAGAAACCACTTTTGGATGTCTTAATAATGATTTTGGGCTCATTACAATTAATGGTTTTCTGAATGGCCATTTTAATTGTCTTCTTAACAGGTGGAAATAGTTTGCAGGAGAAGTAATATTTGCTACCACCATATTTTCATTAGCACAAAGTGTAAGGAATCTTTCCAGTCTTGCTGAAGAGTGTTCCGCACCCTGCCCTTCCGAACCGTGAGGCAATAACATTACTAAACCATCCTGAATTTTCCATTTTTCTTCTGCAGCAGCCAAATATTGGTCTACAATGATTTGAGCTCCGTTTACGAAGTCCCCGAACTGTGCTTCCCAAATTGTCAATGTATTAGGTGAAGCCATCGCATATCCGTAATCAAATCCTAAAACACCATATTCTGAAAGGTGAGAATTGTACACATCAAATCTACTTTCTGAAACGTGTCTTAATGGGATATATTCTTCTTCCGTATCTTCAGTTTTCACCACAGCATGTCTGTGAGAGAACGTTCCTCTTTCCACATCTTCGCCGGAAATTCTTACATTGTGTCCTTCCATAAGAAGCGTAGCATAAGCCAGCCACTCTCCAAGAGCCCAGTCTAAAGAGTTTCCTTCAATAGCCTTGATTCTGTTTTCGAAAAGTCTTGTAATTTTATTAATGAATTTTTTATCAGCCGGAAGTGTTGACATTTTAATGGCCAGTTCTTTCAGCTTAGCTAAGTCATATTTTGTATCAACAGGCAATTGAACTGCTCCTCTTTTTGCAATCGGATAATTCGTCCAGTCGTCTGCCATGAAAACATCCATGATATTTTTCTCAATTTCTTTTGAAGCATCAAAATCTTTATCTAAAAGACCTTTGAAGTCAGTTTCCATTTTAGCGATAACCTCATTTGAAGTTACACTGTCCTTCAATAATTTATCTTTATAAATTTCTCTCGGGTTCGGGTGCTTAGAAATTGTTTTATATAAATTAGGCTGAGTAAATCTTGGTTCATCACCTTCATTATGACCATATTTTCTATATCCTAATAAATCGATATAAACGTCTTTACCAAACTTAGCCCTGAAATCAGCAGCAAAATGAATGGCATGAACCACTGCTTCCGCATCATCAGCATTTACGTGCATTACAGGAGATTCCGTCACTTTTGCGATGTCTGTACAATACGTTGAAGATCTTGCATCAATATAATTTGTGGTAAATGAAACCTGGTTATTAACAACGATATGAACCGTACCACCCGTTTTGTACCCCTCCAACGTCATCATCTGAGCTACTTCGTAAGCAATACCCTGCCCTGCGATAGCACCATCACCATGAATCACGATTGGTAAGATTTTAGAATAATCTCCTTTGTATTTGTCATCCACTTTTGCACGGCAGATTCCTTCTACAAGGGCTGCAACCGTTTCAAGGTGAGATGGGTTTGGAGTTAAGTTAATAGCAACTTCTTCTCCGGAAGCTGTTTTTATTTTTTTGGATGATCCCAAGTGATATTTTACGTCACCGGAGAATACATCTTCTTCAAATTCTTTTCCTTCAAATTCTGAGAAAATCTGCTTGTAAGATTTCCCGAAAATGTTTGTTAAAACATTCAATCTTCCTCTGTGGGCCATTCCTAGAACAACCTCATCAACGCCTAATTGAGAAGATCTTGAGATCAACTGATCCAATGCTGGAATCAAAGTTTCACCACCTTCCAGTGAGAATCTCTTCTGTCCTACAAATTTTGTATGAAGATAATTTTCAAAAGCTACAGCCTGATTTAATTTTAATAAAATCTCAGTTTTTTCGTTCGCTGAAAGGTTTGCATGATTTTGGTTTACCTGCAGCCATCTTTTGATGAAATCTTTTTCTTCAACATTGTTGATGTGCATATATTCTACACCGATAGAATCACAGTAGATGGTCTGTAAACGATCCACAATTTCCTTCAAAGTTGCAGGTTCCTTGAAACCGATTTCTACCGCACCGTTGAATTTCGTATTTAAATCCGCACTGCTTAATCCGAAATTTTCAATATCTAAAGTAGGTGTATAGTGCCTTCTTTCTCTTACCGGGTTTGTTTTTGTAAACAGGTGCCCTCTTGTTCTGTAAGCCTCGATAAGGTTTACAATTTTAAATTCTTTTTTGATGTGTTCAGGAACTTCACCGTTTGAAGCTGCCTGAGCCGCCTGCTGCGCTACCGGAGCAGAAGATGCCGAAGATTGTGTATATTGGATGTTATCTTCATCACCGTAATTCTCCAAGGCAAAATCGAAACCTTGAAAGAAGGCTTTCCATGATGGTTCTAAAGAGTCCGGGAATTTTAAATACTGTTGGTATAAATCCTCAATTAATTGAGAATGAGCTGCGTTTAGGAATGAAAATCTGTCCATTATTACAGTTTATCTATTATTAAATTTTGTTTGTAGAATTAATCTTCAAATTTAATAAAAAAAACCGACTTGGAACAGCCTTTAAACTATTAAAAAAACTATAAAATAAATAAATTCAGTCGATTTACTTAAATACTGATAACGAGAGCTTCATATTTACTTCCTGGCCTTCCGTCGGGCGTTCGATGAAAGTCTGGCGGATATCTCCAAAACGCATTTCATCTTTTTTCGCTTTCTGAATCAATTGCTGGACCGCCTTTACCCTTCCTTCATAAGTACCTTTGTAATACATGACATAATTTTGGGAAGCATTT
Source organism: Chryseobacterium sp. IHB B 17019 (assembly GCF_001456155.1). Classification (NCBI taxonomy): domain Bacteria; kingdom Pseudomonadati; phylum Bacteroidota; class Flavobacteriia; order Flavobacteriales; family Weeksellaceae; genus Chryseobacterium; species Chryseobacterium sp. IHB B 17019. Next base: position 1,777,261 of record NZ_CP013293.1, read on the forward strand.
ATCGTTCTGAAACTAAAGTTGTTATCCGTAACACCAAACTTTTTCGAAAGAGGAATCCCAAGGAAGTATGAAACTTCTTTATCCTTGTAATTATCGGCATCTGTGATGAGTGTAGGAAACCCAAATTCATCGTCTCTTTTGCCTAAATCCATCGTTGTATAATTATAAATTTTATTATAATTCATCACGATATTTTTGAAAAGGGCATCTTTTTTATTGGATGTACTTACGTTAATTCCCAGTAAAAGTTTTGATTCTTCATTTTCCACCATCAAACTGTCATATTTTATGGCCGCCATCTGGTTGTCTTTTTCTACTTTATTACCCAAAACATTTTTAAGATTTGCCATACTTTTATCAATATTTTCGGCAAACCGGTCTTCTGTCCAGAAATTCTCTACTCTTCTTAACACAGATAATTTCGGGGTTTGAACTACCCATATGATTTTTGTTTTGGTCGGTGAAACTGCTTTAAATTTCACATCAACCAACGTTGGATTTTCATTTCTGTCCTCAAAAAGATGGTATCTCAATGACTTGTTCGGGTTTTCGTAGCGGATGAACATTTCTCCGTCGGTATCGTTTTTCGGGTCGATATAGCTGATGGAACTTCCCTGACCTTCGTAAGGTGTATAATAATCAATATCAACTGATTGAGAGCTCGTAAAGAAGTTATTCCATCGGGTGAAGTTTTGTAAATTATTAAACTGATTAAAAACTTTTTCAAGAGGATAATCAACCTCTTTCTCAATCTTGAAATCTTTGCTTTCATCCACAAAATAATACATGGAAGCCGCATAAGCCCCAACCAGCAAAATAATAAGTACCGCTATGATTTTAAAAAAACGCATCGCACAAATGTATTGAAAATAACAAAAGTGACCAATATGTTGATCACTCTTGTTTTAATTTATTTTAAAGGATGGAGGTTGGAAGCTGGATGGTGGAAGTTGACAGGCGACTATTTAATTTTGGTTTTTTAATTAACCTTTAATTATATCAGACTTCAAAACTTCCCGCTTCTCACCCAATATGCGTTCCCGGCATCAAAACCGCCCCTTTCTTCACGACAACGATACCGTCCTGAACGGAGTGTGTTCCGTAATCGCCGTCTTTCAGGTGTCTTCCGCCAATGATCCTTACATTATCTCCGATGTAGCAGTTTTTATCTAAGATTGCTTTTTCGATATAACAGTACTTTCCGATTCCCATATTCGGTTCACCTTTTCTGTCGTTTACTACGATTTCCGCTGTATTTTGATAGAAATCTGCACCCATTACGTAAGAATTTACAATTGTACTGCCTTTATCGATTCTTGTCCTGTTTCCGATCACGGAATTCTCGATTTTATCAGCCATAATAATACATCCATCCCCGAAAACAGCTTTGCTCACGTATGAACCGTTGATTTTTGATGGCGGAAGCATTCTAGCTCTTGTATAAATAGGTGAAGAAGAGAAAAGATTAAACTGGGGGAAATCCTGGCATAAATCCAGATTCGCTTCGTAGAAAGATTCTATGGTTCCGATGTCCGTCCAATATCCTTCATATTGATAGCTCAGTGTAGTATATTTCCCGATAGAATTAGGAATGATGTCCTTTCCGAAATCGTCGCCGGCTCCATCATCAAACATTTTTTTAAGGATGCTTTTCGTGAAAATATAAATTCCCATTGAAGCCAGATATTCTTTTCCGCTTTGTTTATTTTCTTCAGAAACTTCAGATTTTAAGCCATCCAGCATATCATAACCTGGTTTTTCGACAAATGAAGTAATATTTCCTTCATCATCAGAACTTAAAATCCCAAAACCTGTCGCATCTTTAGCATTTACGGGAATGGTTGCAATGGTAACATCGCCGCCTTTTTCAATATGGAAGTCCAGCATTTCACGGAAATCCATCTGATACAATTGATCCCCGGAAAGAATTAAAATATAATCATAATCATACTTCTCCAAATGCTTCATCGACTGGCGCACCGCATCTGCAGTTCCCTGATACCAATTGTCGTTTTCAACATTTTGCTCGGCAGCAAGAATATCAACAAAACCTTTGCTGAAAATATCAAAATGATAAGAATTTTTGATGTGAGAGTTTAAGGAAGCTGAATTAAACTGGGTCAACACAAGAATTTTATTCAATCCTGAGTTTAAGCAATTCGAAATGGGAATATCTACCAATCGGTATTTTCCTGCAATCGGAACTGCCGGTTTTGATCTCGTGTATGTTAAAGGAAACAATCTCGTTCCCCTACCTCCTCCTAAAACAATGGAAATGACATTGCGTTTCATAAATTATCTTGTGTTTATTTTATTAAATTTACCGTTCTATTTTTCGTGTTTACATCTACTGTAAAACATTCTTTGTTTTCCGCGTTTAGCTTTTTGTTATAAACTACAACTTTATACAAATTATCATTTACTTCCTTTACATCTTTATCTACATCATCAATTTCTATATAATATTTTTTCAGCTCGTTCCGGAATAATTTATTGGTGATCAAAACATCCATGACATCTACTTTTTTCATCATGAAATCTTCTGAATCCTTATTATATTTTTCCTTCCAGCCTTTTTCGTATCTCTTTTCAATTGCAGCGTAGGTTTTCCGGTTTCTGGCTTCAACTGTTTTTATTAATTTATCATCTACCAAACATCCTCCTACTGCGTGGTATTTTATTTTCCACTTTTCAGAAATACCTTCTGCGGCTTCTATTCTATCCATGTCAGGAAGACCGTAAGTATAAATCCAATAGTATCCTCCTACATAAATTTCTTCTTTTTTACAGGAAAAAATTAACATTAATAAAAGTAAAAAAGAAAAATTTTTCAACATTTAATTATTATATAAAGCTATATATTTCTCTGCTGATTTTTCCCAGGCAAAATCAAAATTCATATTGGCATGGATGAGGTTTTCCATCATATCTTTCTGATTGTAAACCAACATCGCCCTGTTCATGGCGTGGATAATATCATCAACTCCGGAATAGGTAAAATTAATTCCCGCTCCACCCGTTGATATATCTTCCACTGTATCCCGCAAACCTCCTGTATATCTTACAACCGGCACTGTTCCGTACCTCATCGAATACATCTGGTTCAGTCCGCAGGGTTCTACCCGTGAAGGCATCAGTAAAAAATCCGCCGAAGCATACATTTTATGTGAAAGATGTTCTTTATAGCCCAAATCCAATGCAAAATTGCTGTACGTATAATCATATTCCTTCAACTTATTTTCAATGTAAGCATTTCCTGAGCCTAAAATCATAATATTTAAAGCGCCATAGCTTTGTTTGATGCTTCTCCAAACCATATCAGGCAGAAGATCGGCCCCTTTTTCTGTTGCAAATCTTCCGATGAAGGCAAACAATGGAAGCTCAGGCTTCAAACCATATTCTTTACACAGTTTTTCTTTGTTTTTCTTCTTCTGGGCGATGGCATTTTTTACATTAAAATTAAAATCAAGCATTGGATCAGTTTCCGGGTTCCAGACTTCGGTGTCAATTCCATTAATGATTCCGTAAGCTTTCCCAAATTCATCACGAACAAGACTTTCCAATCCCCTGAAGCTGATAAAGAGTTCTTCAAGATAACCCTGTGATACCGTTGTAAAAGCGGTGGCACATTTAATCATACTTGCCAGCGGGTTGATCAGTCCGTTCCAATCCATCAATCCCCATTTGTAAGCATCAAAAGACGGCAGATAATTGGCCATTTCCCAGCTCATCATTCCCTGATATTCGCCATTATGAATCGTTCCTATGGTTTTCACACCTTTTAAAAACGAAAATTCAGAACAGTTTTCAATCATAAAAGGAACTAATCCTGTATGATAATCATGACAATGCAAAACATCGGGACGAATTTTCATCGCGCTCAGCCAGTGCAAAACCCCGTGCTGAAAAGCCAGAAACTGAAAGTTTTCATCCTGATAGCCGTAAGGATTATCCCTGTCTAAGAGCCCCGGAACTTTTACCATGTATAATTCAAATCCCAAAGCATTGGTTTTCTCCTTCAAAACCTGTACCTGAAGCATATTCCCTCCTTGATGAATAAAGCCATCAAAAACTATGTCAAACTGATGATCATGAACAAAAGATTTGTTGTACCATGGCATTACCACCTTAGCCTCAACACCTTTTATTTTATTTTGATACTTCGGCAAAGCTCCTACCACATCTGCCAAACCTCCTACTTTTGCTACCGGATAACATTCCGTACTTAGATGATAAACTACCATTTTACCTTTATCTTTTGTGTTGCTTGATTCTTTGTAATTTATATTTTTTGTCTTTTTTCTGTTTTAAAATTATTCCTGCCAACGGAGGTAAATTCAGACTGATCGACTTCGGGTGACGCATATATTCTTCATTTTCTTCTTTAAAAACCTGGGATTTTACGCCACTTCCACTATATATTTCATCATCAGAATTAAAAATGACTTCCCAATGCGTTCCTGCGTTGACTCCAATTTTGTAATCCAAAACTCTTGGCGTAAGATTCAAAATTACCATACAAACATCGTCCCGTTTTTTTCCCTTCCTTAAATATATATAAACCGAATTTTCCTGATCATCTGCTTCCAGCCATTCAAAGCCGTACGGATTGAATTGATTTTCGTAGAAAGCAGTTTCATACTTATATATATGATTTAAATCTTTAACCAACGTCTGCAAACCTTTATGAACAGGATATTGTAATAAATGCCAGTCTAAACTCCGGGTAAAATTCCATTCACTCGTCTGCCCGAATTCATCTCCCATGAACAAAAGTTTTGCGCCTGGATGTGTAAACATATAGACATACAATGCCCGGAGATTGGCAAATTTCTGCCATTCATCACCTCTCATTTTATAGATCAGGCTAGCTTTTCCGTGTACTACTTCATCGTGTGACAAAGGCATCATATAATTTTCATTATACATATACATCGAAGCAAACGTCAGCTTATGATGCTGAAATTTTCTGTTGATAGGATCTTCTTTAAAATAATCCAGTGTATCATGCATCCAGCCCATCATCCATTTCATCCCAAAACCGACACCGCCGGCATGGACCGGTTTCGTAAGCATGGGAAAATCCGAACTTTCTTCTGCAATGGTCATGATATTATCTCCAAATTCTTTATAAACAGCGGTATTGAATTCCTGCAAAAAAGCTTTCGCTTCCAGATTCACATTTCCGCCATAAATATTCGGTTCCCATTCTCCTTCATTTCTTGAATAATCGAGATGCAGCATTGAAGTTACGGCATCCACACGCAATCCGTCAGCATGATAACGTTCCAGCCAGAACATGGCATTTGAAATTAAAAATGATTTTACTTCATTTCTTCCATAATTAAAAATATACGACTTCCAATCAGGGTGAAAACCTTTCCGCGGATCTTCATGTTCATACAAATAAGACCCGTCAAAACGGTGAAGGCCATTAGCATCGCCCGGAAAATGTGAAGGGACCCAATCAAGGATAACACCAATATCATTCCTGTGAAGCTCATCAATCAAAAACATAAGATCCTGTGGTGAACCAAAACGGGAGGTCGCTGCATAAAATCCTGTAATCTGATACCCCCAGCTAGGATCGTAAGGATATTCCATCACGGGCATGAATTCCACATGAGTAAAACCCATTTCTTTGATGTAGGGAACAAGCATTTTTGCCACATCTTGGTAATTCAAAAACCTTTCCGGATTATCCAGATTCCTCATCCATGAACCCAGATGAAGCTCATAGACGGAGATCGGGGCTTTCAGGCTATTCTTTTTCCAACGATTTTCGAGCCATTCTTTATCGTTCCATTCATACCAGGTTGTAGAAACCAGGGATGCCGCCTGAAGATTTTGTTCCCAGCTTAAAGCATACGGATCACTTTTCTCTAAAATTTCTCCATGAGCAGTTTCGATAGCATATTTATATAAAGTTCCCCATGTCAATCCTGCAATAAAGCCTTCCCAAATCCCGGATCCGTCCCATCGGGGAAACAAAATATGGTCTTTATGGTTCCAATTGTTGAAATTTCCGATAACTGAAACTTTTTTGGCATTTGGAGCCCAAACCGAAAAATAAACACCTATTACCCCCTCCTTTTCAGCAGAATGCGCACCAAATTTATCATATAGCTTATAGTGTCTACCTTCCTTAAAAAGATAAATATCGTGTTCTGTAAAAAGCGTATATGTTTTAACCGAATTCATCACGGTTTTAATTTAATTTATATTTTTCTTGAAACTACGAAAAAATATCAAGAATAACTGTTAATTATTATTGAAATAATTATTATCTCAATCGCCTTCCATCCCTTGTTTTTACCAAATATATAATATTTTTTAATCACCCTTTATGATTTTAAAAATAATTTGATATAAAAGATTTTTTATAAATTTAGCCGTTAGAATTATTAAACACAATGATGAGGTTTGAACTTTATAGTGAAGAAATTGATAACAGAGCCGCCTATATCACGGGTAATTTCAACAGCTGGAATCCAAAAGATGACCGCTACCGGCTTACACAACTAGATCCGAATAAATATTTTATCGAAATCGATGATCAGATTTTGCCTGATGTGATTGAATTTAAATTCACAAAAGGCGGATGGGAAAATGTCGAGCTGGATAAATACGGAAACATTACGCCCAATAGAAAAGCTTCTAAATCCGAAGGAAAAACGTCCGGTATTGTTGAAAAATGGCGACTTAACTGGGGCCCTTTCAAAGATGAATACTTCCCGATTGTTGAGATTATTTCAGAAGAATTTTACATTCCCCAGCTTGAGCGTTACAGAAAAGTTTGGGCACTTTTGCCTTATGACTATTATATTTCCAATAAAAGCTATCCCGTTTTGTATCTCCAGGATGCACAAAATCTGTTCAACGAAGGCAGCGGCTACGGGAACTGGGAAATTGATAAAAAGCTTTCCATTCTGGCGGAATATGGCCGGGGTGACGTGATTGTTATTGCCATAGAGCACGGAAGCGAAGAGAGAATCAAAGAATATATTTTCGACAATGATAATGTGGCCAACGGATCAGAAGGAAAGAAGTACATCCGCTTCATTGCCGATACTTTAAAGCCTTTTATAGATGAAAATTACAGAACCAAAAGAGACCGGGACAACACCGGAATCGGCGGAAGTTCTCTTGGTGCTTTAATCAGTATTTACAGTGGGTTTCTTTATCCGGAAGTGTATTCTAAACTGCTGATTTTCTCTCCATCACTTTGGGTTGAACCCAATAATAATTTCCCGCTGATGAATTTCAGGGTTCCTTTTAAAACAAAAATTTACCTTTACGGCGGTGCTCAGGAAGGTTCCAAAATGGTGAAAAGAATTCACATTTTTGAAGAATATTTAAAACGTTGGGAAAAGAAAAACCTTTTTGATTTTGAATTCAGGACCAATATCAATCCGGAAGGAACTCACAGTGAATTTTACTGGTCGCAGGAATTTCCCAGAGCAATAGAATGGCTATTCTACGATAACAGAGAAAATCCGGTGGAAGTAAAACCGCAGCAAAAAAGCATTAAAAATTAAAATTATGAAGTTAATCAACAAGAAAAATAAAAATTATACTCAAGTTTTCCATTTATTTACGGAAGAGGAATGGATAAAAACCAATAAAAACTTCAATAAGAACATTTCTACTTTTTTTACAGGAAAAAAACATGAAATTTTTGTAAATGCCCATGAAGAAGGCATCACTTATTTTATAGGCTTGGGAAAATCTTCTGTACAAAACTTCGAAATTCAACAAGTTGCCGTAAAATTTTCACAAACTCATAAAGGAAAATTACAGGCTGTTCCTACTTTGGTTTTGGCTGATTTTATGACTGAAAAACAGTTTGAAGAATTTGTAAAAGGTCTGTTGATAGGAACTTACAGCTACCCTTTTGAAAGAAATCATGCTTTTTGGAATGCAAAATCTGAGCTTCATTTTGAAAATTTAAGTCAGAAAAAATTAGATGCGATTATTCAGAAGGCTGAAGCACTAAGCAATGGACAAATTGCCTGTCAGGAATGGCTGAACAAACCTGCAAATCTTAAAAAACCTGATGCTTTAAGTTTATATTTAAAAAATATAGCAAAAAAATATAGTTTAAAATATACTTCTTTCAACAGGAAAAAATGTGAAGAACTGGGACTGGGAGCTTATCTATCTGTCAATCAAGGAAGTGCTTATGATGCAGCATTCACGATTCTGGAATATAAAACCACCGCTAAAAATGCAAAAACTTTTGGACTGGTAGGAAAATGTGTGTTGTTTGACACCGGTGGAATTTCGCTGAAAAGCCATGAAAACATGCACTATATGAAGTCTGACATGGGTGGTGCCACAGCAGTTTTAGGAACTTTAATTTATGCCGCGGAAATACAGCTTCCCGTAAATATCATTGCTATTTTACCCATTACGGACAACGCAATTTCAGAAAACGCTTTCCTTCCGAGTGATGTGATTACGGCTTATAACGGAAAAACGATCGAAGTGCTGAACACCGATGCAGAAGGCAGAATGGTTCTGGCAGACGGGCTTTCTTATATGGCGAAAAACTTCAAAACAGATTTTTTAATTGACCTTGCAACATTGACGGGCAGCTCAGTACGAATGTTTGGTGATACCTGCGGCGCAATGTTTTCGAATAATGAAGAACTAAAAGATCTTCTAATAAAAACCGGCGACAAAACCAATCAAAGGCTTTGGAACCTGCCCTTGTGGGACGTTTGGAAAGACGATATCCAGTCTGATGTAGCGGATTTGAAGAATATTTCCATGAAACCAATTGGTGATTGTATTGTAGCCGCAAAATTCCTAGAGCAGTTCATTGAAAACCATCCGAAATGGGCTCATTTGGACATCGCAGGAGTAGCTTTTGGAAGTGTAGGATATGCAAAAGAGAAGGCTGCAACCGGCTTTGGGGTGCAATTATTGGCAGATTTAATCGAAAATTATCACTAAAAATTAGTTTATTACAAAAAATCTCTGTATAATTGATAGAAAAATTTTCAAATACGCACCTTATTTCGAGTTTTAATATTATTTAATTAATATTAATAAGCTTTTATTTTTGATAATTCATCAATATTGAAAAAACATTATATGGAGAAAAAAACTATAGTATGTATTTCGTGCTATTACAAGGGCTATGATTTCATGGATGAAATGAAGAAGCTTGGTAATAAAATAATTTTAGTAACATCTGAAAATCTTAAAGAAAAAAACTGGCCGTGGCACGCTATTGACGAGGTGTTTTATATGCCCGAAATGAAGCCGTCTGTCTGGAACCTGGATCATCTTATACAGGGTTTTTCTCACCTGATGCAGACCAGAAAAGTAGACGCTGTGGTAGCTTTAGATGATTATGACGTAGAAAAGGCCGCCTTGATCAGGGAAAATTTCAGAATTCCAGGAATGGGACAGACCACTCACAGATATTTCAGAGACAAATTGGCAATGCGGCAAAAAGCCAAAGATTCAGGAATTAATGTACCTGAGTTTACGGCAGTTTTCAACAATGATGAGGTAAACCATTTTGCAGACAATGTAACCGCTCCCTGGGTTTTGAAACCACGTTCAGAAGCATCGGCTTCAGGAATTAAAAAAATCAACTCTAAAGATGAACTTTGGAACGCGCTTGATGCCTTGGGCGAAGAACGTCATTTATTCCTTCTGGAAAGTTTCAAGCCGGGTGATGTTTACCATGTGGATAGCCTTACATTTAATAACGAAATTGTTTTCACTTCTGCGTCAAAATACCTTTCTCCGCCAATGCAGGTTTCTCATGAAGGTGGTGTTTTCAGGTCTAAAACATTGGGAATGCAGTCTGATGAATACAAAGCTCTGAAAGAAGTGAACGCAAAGGTCCTTTCCAATTTCGGGCTGATGAACGGTGCAACCCACACAGAATTTATACGAAGCAGAGATGATGGGAAATATTATTTTCTTGAAACGTCTTCCAGAGTTGGAGGAGCACATATTCCCGATATGGTAGAAGCTTCCAGCAATATCAATATCTGGAGAGAATGGGCAAAAATTGAAGATGCCCTGCTGAGAGGAAAACATTATGAAATTTCAAAACCTACCGAATATTATTCGGGATTAATTATAGCTCTAATTAAAGATAAAGAACCGGATTATAATCAATTTGAATGTGAAGAAGTGGTGAAATTTTTACCAATTGATTATCACGTAGGAATTGTCTACAAATCCACTGATTCTACTGTCATTCAGGAAAGATTGGATACTGCAGCAGAAAAAATTTACTCAGAAATGTTGAATATTCTTCCTCCGAAAAGTAAACCGACAAGTTAAAATTATCAATCTAAACCCAAATAAAGAAAAAAAATGCCGCAGATAGAGCATACAGATTATTATTCGAATATTTTAGGAACAAGCCTTAAAGTAGAAGTAACAGGGCATTATGGACATCCTATCATCATGTTCCCCACTTCACAAGGTCAATACACACAAAACCATGATTTTCATCTTAATGGAAGCATCAATTGGTTTATAGAACAGGGAAAAGTTAAGCTTTATAATATACAGACCATTGATAGCTGGAGTTTTTATGATAATAATATTTCTCCACAGCAGCGTATTAAAAATTATGAAAGATATGTACAGTTTCTTATTCAGGAATTTGTGCCTTACATTCAGAAAATCCATAAAACACACCGTGTAGCCGTTGCCGGAGCTAGTTTTGGTGGTTATCATGCGGCTAATTTCGCGTTCAGATTTCCGGATGTGGTTTCGCATCTGTTTTGTCTTTCGGGGGCTTTCAGCATAAGAAATTTTATGGACGGATATTCTGATGAACTGGTCTATTTTAACTGTCCGAGAGAGTTTGTAAAGAACGATGAAGCCTGGAAATACAAGCACATGCACATTGTTTTAAGCACTTCTGATCAGGATATTTGCAGAGATAAAAACCTTGAAATGGCAGATATCTTAAGCTCAAAAGGAATCGATTTCTGGTATGATGAAAGAAAATGGATCAACCACGACTGGCCGCTTTGGAGGATGGTTTTTCCAACATTTATCGGGAGATTCTTTTCTTAACTAATTTTAAATTCAAATATTAATATAAAAACATCAATTATGGCAAAAAAAGTAGGAATTCTATTCGGTATGGAGGACACATTTCCCTGGGCTTTTATTGACAAAGTAAATGAGTTAGGAGGCGGAGAAATCGTTGCCGAACCTGTAACTATTGACAAACTTGAGCAAGGTGCAGATTATGGATATGCAGTGATTATCGACAGAATTTCGCAGGACGTTCCCTTCTACAGAGCTTATTTAAAAAATGCGGCCTTAAACGGAACTTATGTAATAAATAACCCTTTCTGGTGGAGTGCTGATGAAAAGTTTTTCAATAATGCATTAATGTCAAAACTGGGGATTCCACTTCCTAAAACCGTATTGCTTCCCTCGCATCAAAGACCTACAAATACTTCGGAAACCTCTTTCAGAAACCTAAAATTCCCGCACGACTGGGATTATATTTTCAACTACGTAGGATTCCCCGCCTATATGAAACCTCATGACGGCGGAGGCTGGAGAAACGTTTACCGGGTGGAAAATCCGGAAGATATGTGGAATAAATTAGGCGAAACAGAGCAATTGGTAATGATGGTTCAGGAAGAAATTGTTTTTGATGATTATTACCGTGTGTATTGTTTAGGTAAAAAATATGTTCACATCATGCCTTATGAGCCCAGAAATGCTCCTCATTTGAGATATGAAACCACACACCAGACGAAAGGTGAAGAATTGGAAAAATTACTAAAAACAATTCACGATTATACCATTATAATGAACGAAGCGCTGGGCTACGATTTCAACACAGTAGAATTTGCCATAAGAGATGGAATTCCTTATGCCATCGACTTCTGCAACCCTGCTCCCGATGCCGACAGAAATGCTGTAGGTGAAGAAAACTTCGCCTGGATTGTAGAACATTCTGCAAAATTGGCCATAGAAAAAGCGAAAGAATATGTTCCCGGAAAACCCAACATCTCTTGGGGTACTTTCGTAAAAGATTCAGTAAAATAAACATAAAATATATAAAAGCACGAAAAAAAATGCATCAATTTACTATTGGAATCGAAGAAGAATATCAGATTATTGATGTTGAGAGCAGAGATCTGATCTCTCATGTTTCGAAAATTATTGAAGGCGGGAAAGCCGTTTTAAGTGAAAATTTAAAGCACGAAATGCATGAATCCATGATCGAAATGGAAACAGGCATCTGTCAAAACATTAAGGAAGCAAGAGCTGAGCTCACAAATCTAAGAAGACACCTCATTAAAACAGCTCACGAACAAGGCCTTAGAGTCTCGGGAGGCGGGACACACCCTTTTTCAAACTGGGAACACAACACCATCACCGATGGCGAGCGTTACAACAAAATTGTTGATGATATGGGCGATGTAGCGCGTGGAAACCTTATTTTCGGGCTCCATGTACATATCGGAATCCCGAATCGTGAAGAAGGTGTGAGAATTCAGAATGTGATGCGTTATTTCCTGCCTCACGTTTATGCACTTTCCACAAATTCACCTTTCTGGATCGGAAGAAATACCGGCTTTAAGTCATATAGACAGGAAATTTTCGTAAAATTCCCAAGAACAGGTATTCCGAGTTTTTTTAATTCTCTGGCGGAATTCGACAGCTATGTTGATCTTTTGGTGAAAACCGGAACCATCGACAATGCCAAGAAAATTTGGTGGGATTTGAGGGTTCACCCGTTCTATCCGACCATTGAATTCAGGATTTGCGACATGCCTCTTAGAATTGATGAAACTGTTTGTCTTGCAGCGATTATGCAGGCTTTGGTGGCAAAAATTTATAAGCTTCACCAGCAAAATTTAAGTTTCAGAAGCTACAGAAGATTATTATTAAATGAAAATAAATGGCGGGCTTCCAAAAGTGGAATTGAAGCTCATTTGATTGACTTTGGTAAAGAAGAATCCGTTCCTTATCCGGATTTGTTAAAAGAGCTTTTAGAATTTATCGATGATGTTGTGGATGAGTTAGGATGCAGAAATGAAGTAGATTATGCCTGGAAAATTTTAGAACACGGAACCGGTGCAGACAGGCAGTTACAAATCTTCAAAGAAACTGGCGACCTTACAAAAGTGGTGGATTATATGATTTCAGAAACTGAGTATGGCATAACACATGGGGAGACCGTTTCATTATAATTTTGGTAACTTTGCAAAAAATATAATGTAGTATGAAAGATATTCGAATTGCTTTGCTGGACATGAACAACAATCATGTAAATCAAGGCTTTAGAAATATTAAAGAAATTTCCGAAGCGTTTAAGCAAAGCTCTGAAGAAAATGTAAGCATCAAAGTTTTTGATGTAAGATATAAAAATGAAGTGCCGGATATTGAAGATTTTGACATTTTTATTTCATCAGGAGGTCCCGGAGATCCGCACAGAGAAGGGCTTGAATGGGAAGATAAATTTTCCGGATTTTTAGACTCGGTTCTTGAGCATAATAAGTTTAATAAAGATAAAAAATATCTGTTTTTAATCTGCCATTCATTCCAATTAGCGAGTATTCATTGGGAGCTGGGAAATATCTGCAAGAGAAAATCCTATTCTTTCGGGGTAATGCCGGTTCATAAAACTGAAGAAGGTGAACAGGAATTTTTATTCAAAAACCTTCCGGATCCTTTCTATGCGGTAGATTCAAGAGCATTCCAGTTTATTGAGCCCAATCATGACCGTTTTGAGGAATTAGGAATGAAAATCGTTGCGATTGAAAAGTTCCGTCCTCATATCAATCTGGAAAGAGCGGTGATGGCTATTCGTTTTTCGGAGGAAATCTTTGGAACACAATTCCATCCGGAAGCCAATCCTGCAGGAATGGTGGAAAACCTGAAAGACGACAAAAATAAGGAAGCCATGATTGAGAATTTCGGGATGGAAAAATACCTTGAAACCATTGACCGAATGGATGATGAAGACAAGATTATTCTAACTCAGGCTCAGATTCTTCCGAGATTTTTGCGGTTTGCAAAAAAAAACGTTTTGAAGGATTGTAAAGCTTTTGCTTAAACTTAAAGATAAGCTCAGACGCTTTGACAGTTCAGCATCTCAAAAATTAAATAACAAAATCGGGCAACAATTGTCCGATTTTTTAAAATCACAAAAGAAAAAGAATATGATTTCAAAATACAGAAAGCAGTTTAATGAGGAATTTTCACAGGAAAAATATAATCAGCTAAAAGAAATTTTAAAAGAAAAAAGTGGGCTGGCGCCAAGCTTCAGAATTTCCGAAAGTCCGATTTTTTTAACTAAAAAATTTGAAGATAAGCTCATTGATGCGACTGAAAGCATTATCGATCAGATTAAAAATTTACCTTACGAAACTTTACAAAAAGCAATCCCCGACAATTGCCGGGTTCCGAATGATACGGACAAACCTCATTTCTTCACCATAGATTTTGGAGTCTGTAAAAACGAAAACGGTGAAATTGAACCACAATTAATTGAATTGCAAGCCTTTCCTTCTTTATATGCTTTTCAAAAAGTATTTGAAGATACATTTTGTGAAGTCTATCCTTTCCTTTCCGAAGTCAGGAATAAGATGCCTCATGAAGAGTTTAAGAATTACTTAAAAGAGTTAATTGTAGGTAATGAAAATCCTGAAAATGTTATTCTTCTTGAAATTTATCCTGAAAAACAAAAGACAGCAATTGATTTTATTTTTACTGAAAAATTATTAGGAATAAAAACAGTTTGTTTAACCAAAATAAAAAAACAAGGCCGAAAATTATTTTATGAAAACGATGGTAAATTGATTGAAATAAAAAGAATTTACAACCGTGTGATTTTTGATGAATTAGATAGAATTCCCGACTTGAAAATAGAGTTTGATTTCCGAGAAGATGTTGATGTAACCTGGGTTACACACCCGAATTGGTTCTTTAAAATTTCAAAATTTCTTTTACCGATGCTGAAACATCAATTTGTCCCGAAAAGTTATTTTTTACATGAGTTTCCGGAAAACGAAAAGCTTGAAAATTTTGTTTTGAAGCCTTTATTTTCGTTTGCAGGAAGTGGAGTTAATTTAAATCCAACCAAAGAAATAACGGATGCTATTGAGGATAAAGAAAATTACATCTTACAGAGAAAAGTAACTTACGAATCGATTTTTGAAGATATTAACGGTGAATTTTCGAAAGCAGAGATCCGTTTGTTGTATATTTGGCGCGAAAATGACGACCGTCCTATCCTACTAGAAAATCTTGGCAGAATGACGAAAGCTGCCATGGTAAATGTAGATTTTAACAAGAAGGATGCGATTTGGATCGGTAGTTCTAATGCTTTTTTTGCGGAAGAATAATTTTAATTAAAAGCTAATATACAATGGAAAACAATTCTGTTTTTGAAGAATTTGAAGTAAAGAATAATTTTGCAAGAAGGAGAAGCTTGCTACCCGTATGGATTAAAATTTTTATATGGTTCTTTCTAATCGGGGGTTCGGTTGCAACAGTTTTGCTTATGGCTGGGCTTTTCCTGAATAAGGTAGATTTATCCCTTTACGGAATTACGGCAACTCATCCTTATACATTAACGGGATTCTTATTGAGTATTTTATTAATCTATAAAGGTATTGTTGCTTATGGGCTCTGGTTTGAGCAAAAGTGGGCACCTCAGACTGCAGTAATTGATGCTATTGTAGGTATTGCTATTTGTATAATTATGATGGCAGTGATACCTTTTACAGTTCCGAACATCAGTTTTACAATCAGATTAGAATTAATCCCTTTATATTTTTATCTACAGAAAATGAAACAGATAAGAAAAAACTGGGAAAATCTATAAATAAGTTTCGGCGGCATCTTCGATGCCGCCGAAACTTTAAATAATTCATTTATATCTTATCATCCTCGAGCAATTCCTTTGCCTGATACTCCTGAACAAGGTCAATGGCATTAGAAATCACGTCGCTCAATGCGGTGATGAAAGTACCTTCTTCCGCCATTCCCATAGCATGTTTCAGGGCTTCGATTTCTTTTGGAATGATTTCATAGCTTACATTTCTTCCGGAAGACTGCATTCCGTCGATGATCAACCCGTTAATTTCCTCTTCTGTTCTTCCGCGAAGATGTTTTTCATTTCGGATAATGATATGGTCAAACATTCTTCCTGCAATTCTTCCGCATTCCCTGATATCACCATCACGTCTGTCTCCCACTCCGGAAATAATTCCGATTTTTTTATTGGCTTCCACATTTTTCAAATAATCTTCAATGGCTTCATAACCAGATGGATTATGGGCAAAATCAATTAAAACCTTAAAATTTTTAAATTTAAAGACATTCAATCTTCCCGGTGTCAATTGTGCACTTGGAATGAAAGTCCGGAGAGAATTAGAAATATCTTCGATCCCAAAACCGTAAAGATAAGAAGCTAAACTTGCCGCTAAAACATTCTCAATCATAAACTTAGCCTTACCTTCCATAGTAATCGGGAAATCTTTTGCCTTTCCGATCCTGATTTTCCAGTCGCCTTTTTTGATTGTTACAAAACCCTCTTCGAACACGCAGGTGATCTTTCCCTCTTTTGCAAACTTCTGAATATGAGGATTATTTTCATTCATACTGAAAATAGCGACATTGCTGTCCAGATCATTGAGAATCTTCATAGAATACTCATTATCTGCATTCAGGACACTCCACCCGTTTTTCTTTACGCTGTCGAGAACAACCCTTTTCACACGCGCCAGATCTTTCAGGTTGTGAATATCATTCATTCCTAAATGATCTTCTTCAATGTTGGTTAAAACACCGATATCACATTGTGAAAAGCCAAGTCCTGAACGTAAAATTCCACCTCTTGCAGTTTCCAGGACGGCAAATTCCACAGTTGGATCTTTTAAGATAAATTCAGCTGAAAGCGGCCCTGTGGTATCACCTTTTGTCAACATCGTATTTTGAATATAAATTCCGTCCGATGTAGTGAAACCAACTCTGTAACCGTTGCTTTTAACGATATGAGAAATTAATCTTGTAGTAGTGGTTTTTCCATTTGTTCCCGTCACGGCAATGATAGGAATGGTGAAAGGTTTTCCCGGTGGATACAGCATATCCACTACAGGCGCGGCAACGTTTCTTGGAAGTCCCTCACTTGGAGCAAGGTGCATCCTGAATCCCGGAGCTGCGTTCACTTCGATGATCGCACCACCACTTTCTTTTAAAGGTTGGGTTAAGTTTTCAGCCATAATATCAATTCCGCAGACATCAAGGCCAATGATTTTAGAAATCCTTTCTGCCATTGTGATATTTTCCGGATGGATCATATCTGTCACGTCAATGGAAGTTCCTCCTGTCGAAAGATTGGCGGTCGATTTCAGGTATACAACTTCTCCTTTCTGAGGAATTGTTTCTAATGTATATTGAAGTTTTTCGAGAAGCTCTGTGGTGTCTTTGTCAATTTCAATTTCGGTCAAAACATTTTCATGGCCGTAACCCCTTCTCGGATCTTTATTTTCTTTTTCAATGAGTTGCTGAAGATTCAGCTCTCCGTCACCTACAACGTGGGCGGGAACCCTTCTTGCAGCTGCAACCATTTTATTATTAATGACTAAAACCCTGAAATCATAGCCAGTAATATATTTTTCAACAATTACTTTTTTTGAATATTTCTGAGCATGTTCCAAGCCTATTTTTGCGGCTTCCCAATCATTAACATTAATAGATGAGCCTTTTCCATGATTTCCGTCTAAAGGTTTGATAACAACCGGATAACCGATTTTTCTGATCACAGCATCCAATTCTTCTTCATGAGTTACCAGATCACCGATCGGGACAGGGATTGCAGCATCATGAAGCATTCTTTTCGTTAATTCTTTATTACATGCAATATCTACGGCAATTGAACTTGTTTTTCCGGTAATTGTCGCCTGAAATCTCTGTTGATTCACGCCATAACCAAGCTGTACCAGGGAGTTTGTTCCTAAACGAATCCAGGGAATCTTTCTGGAAACCGCTTCCTCAACGATACTTCCTGTTGATGGACCCAAACGAACCCTTTCTCTGATTTCTTTTAATTTCTGAATACACGCATTTAAGTCATATTCTTGTCCGTTAATAAGAGCTTCAGCAATCTTTACGGCCTCTTCCGCTGCATAAATCCCTGCATTTTCTTCAAGATAATTGAATACTACATTATAAATCCCTGGCGTCCTCGTTTCACGAGTTCTTCCGAAGCCTACGTCCATTCCTGCTAACGTCTGGATTTCCAAGGCAATATGCTCAATGACATGTCCCATCCAGGTTCCTGTTTCTACACGGTGGAAAAAGCCACCGGGTACTCCTTCCGAGCATCTGTGGCTATATAATGAGGGCATCAGCTTTTCAATTCTTTCCCTGAATCCATCAATTTTATTAGTTGGATAATTCTCCATTTCCTCGAGATCCAATCTCATCTGTATCAGCTTCTTTCGTCTGATACTCCAGATATTAGGTCCGCGTAATGCCTGTATCTTCTCAATTTTCATAGTCTATTTGCATTTTTTATAGTTAACAAGAACTTCATTTAAATTCAAAGATAATGTAAAAGCCTAAATGAAACCATAACACAGTTAAACATTTATTAAAAAATATAGAAAATTTATTAACAATTATAAAATACTCAGAATCAATCTAAATATGGCACGGATTTCGCCAAATGTTAATAATTTTTTAAATTTGCACAATATGATGAAACCTGTTGGAAAATTAATTGTAATCGGAGGTGCTGTAAACAAAGGAAGTTTTGCAGAAACCGATTTTGATCAAAATATCGAAAAAAACCTTAATTTCTTTGAAAGAGGAATTTTAAGAAAAATCATTAACGAATCTAAGCTCAAGGAAAATTCTGTAATAGAAATTGTAACTACGGCCTCACAAATCCCCCAGATTGTAGGTACAGAATACAAAAAAGCATTCGAATTTCTTGGTGCCAAAAATGTTAATATCCTGGATATTCACAATCGTGGAGAAGCCAATTCTGATGCAATGGTTGCAAGAGCCAATGCAGCAGATGTGGTGATGTTTACGGGTGGAGATCAGTTGAGATTAACCTCAATTCTTGGCGGAACAAGGTTTCATGATACGATTCTATTAAAATATCAGGAACAGGATTTTATCTATTCCGGAACTTCTGCCGGAGCCGCCGCAGCTTCTGAAAACATGATCTATCAGGGAAGCAGCTCGGAAGCCTTGCTTAAAGGTGAAATCAAAACGACACAAGGTTTAGGCTTAATAGATAACGTAATTATTGATACCCATTTTGTACAAAGAGGTAGAATTGGCAGGCTTTTCCAGGCTGTTGTAAACAACCCGAGAACGTTGGGAATCGGTTTGGGAGAAGACACCGGACTTTTCATTCATAATGATGTGATGACGGCTGTAGGTTCCGGACTTGTTATATTGGTGGACGGAAGATTTATTAAAGATACCAATCTTACCAATATTAATCTTGGCGAGCCCATTTCTATTGATAATCTGACGGTTCACGTAATGTCCATGAATGATCATTATGACTTGATAACAAAGACATTAACTATTGAAAATTCACAATTTAACCCGATTCCACAAGACAGATAAATTATAAATGTTAATTGATAAATGATGAATGGTTTTAATTAACTTCGTCAAAATATCAATTATCATTTATCAATAATCAATTATAATAATTATGAAAATTATTCTCCACGGTGGATTTTTCTCTGAAAGCGATCAAAGCAATGAGGTGAAAACAGCCAAACAAAATTCTTTAAAAAATATTGCTCAAAAAGCATTTGGATACCTGCAAACTCATTCTGCATTTGATACAGTGGCATACGCTGTTTCTTTATTGGAAGATGACGAATTATACAATGCAGGAATCGGTTCGCAAATTCAAAGTGATGGTGTGATCAGGATGAGTGCCGCGATTATGGATGGTGAAACCCAGAAATTAAGCGGTGTAATCAATATTCAGGAGGTAAAAAACCCGGTTTTTGTGGCGAAAGAATTGATGAAGGAAGACGACAGGATTTTGGGAGGAAATGGTGCAAAACATTATGCAAGCGAACATGGTTTTGAAAATTTTTCAACTGAAATCCCTCAAAGAAGAAAAGAATATGAAGCAAAACTCAATAACGGCGGAAAAGGCACTGTAGGTTGTGTAGCGATTGATAAAAACGGAAAACTAGCTGTTGCCACCTCTACCGGAGGAAAAGGTTTTGAGATTCCCGGGAGAATATCCGATTCTGCGACCGTTGCCGGAAATTATGCCAATTCTTTCTGTGCGGTAAGCTGTACAGGCGTAGGTGAAGATATTGTAAGCAATGCCACTGCTGCTAAGATCGTTACCAGAGTTACTGACGGAATGTCTTTGGAAAATGCTTTTACAAAAACTTTTGAAGAATTAAAAACAATCAACGGCTTTGCGGGTGCGATTGCCATTGATAAAAACGGAAAAATTTACCATCAGGATTCTCATCCTACTATGGTTTTTGCAAGTTTTGATGGTGAAAATTTTGAAGTTTTCAATTAAATTTAACATTAATTTATAAGTCTGATTATTTTTTTGGCACACATTTTACATGATTACTTATAACAAAATTTAATATTAACATTTAAAAATAAGAATCATGGGAAATAAAACAAAAGGCTTATTAGCACTACTTGGTTTAGGAGCATTAGCATATTGGAAATATAAAAATTCATCTCCTGAGGAACAACAAGCTGTAAAAGATAAGATCAATAATGCCAAAGACAATTTGAATAAATGGGGAAGCGATCTTAAGGATAAAGCCAACAATGTTGCATCCCAGGTTCAGGAAAAAGCTGATGAATTCAAAAACAAAGCGCAGGATACTGTGAACAAAACACAGGAAACCTATAACGGTTAAGACTAGTTTATTTTAACATTCATATATACAAAAGTCATCGTAGTTTTTATAATTACGATGACTTTTTTTGTGCTTCAATAGCAAAAACCAGAGGTATTTTATCTCCGAATTGTGGGATTCTCCACTTTCCTTTTTCAAATTCTTCCACGTGTCTGAAACATGGATAAGGCGACCAGTCAAATTCTTTAAATTTTTCTATCTGAATATCATTTTGTATTAAATTTTGAAGAATATCAGCCAACGGATGATTCCACATGACATACTCCTGAACAATATCGGCAGACTGATCGGCGTAAGTTCCTTCATAGGTTTCTACAATTGGCTTTTCATTAAAATAATTATATTTTACTTCTTTAAAATCATCATCAAACATCCACACCACAGGATGAAATTCTGCCATAATAAATTTTCCATCGGGCTTTAGAAAATGGTTTATAACTTTCGCCCACTTACCTAGATCCGGAAGCCAGCCAATTGTACCATAACTTGTAAAAACGATATCAAATTTTTGACCTAAAATATTGGGAAGGTTGTATAAATCTGTACAGATAAACTTCGTATCAGTACCGGATTGCTGAGCTAGTTTTTCTGCTGCTTCAATCGCTTTATCTGATAAATCAATGCCGGTAACTTTCGCTCCCATTCTTGATAAAGAAATAGAATCCTGACCAAAATGACACTGCAAATGCAGAATCGTTTTATCTTTTATATCTCCTAAAAGCTCTAATTCAATGGAATTAAGAGAACTTCTTCCCTTCAGGAATTCATCCACAAAATAGAAATCCGATTTCAGGTGTGGGTCCACTTTGGCGTTCCATGAGTTTTTATTAATTTCGAGATAGTTTTCCATTGGTTTTAGTTTAATAATTAAAGTTTTGCAAGAAGTTTTTTCTTCTGTTCCTGAAATTCATCTTCCGTTAAAACTCCGCTTTCTTTTAATTTTCCCAATTGTTCTAACTGGTCTAAAATACTTGGCTCAGCTTTTGACTGAAAATACTCCTTTGGACGGGCCATAAAATCTCTCACTTTTTCGCAGAACAATTCCGCTTCGTACTTCCCAACTCCGTCAATCTCAAGCATTTCTCCGGAAACAATGATATCAATTGAAGCCAGCATAAACTCTTTTTCATATTGTATTGATGTGACTTTGTCGTAAGAAAAATCCTCAACCTTCAAGCCATAAAATACTTCTTTATCAATGAAAATCAGCCTTCTGTCTGTGGCCACCAAAACAATATGGTGAGTGGTTGTTTTATTCCTTCCTTCCACCAGATATACAATTTTTTCATCTTCAGAAAGTACATTCGGTAATTCACGAATTTCTTTTCTGGCAAAAAAGGTCGGATTTATATCTAATTTTTCAAGTTGATCTTTTATTTCGTCAAATCTGGATTTTTCACTCATAATCGATAAGTTTATGAGCCTAAATTACTATTTCTTTGTGAAATAATTTAATGTCAATTAAAATTTAGATGGAATTACAATTGAAGTATAAAGACTGTAAAGTTCCCAACCCAGCGATTCATATAAGATTTTGCCTTGTTCTGTTGCTACCAGGAAATTATTGTAAATACCTTTTGATAAAGCAGTCTTTTCCAATTCTTTCATTACAAAAGTTGCGAGTCCTTTTCTTTTATGATTATTTTCCGTTGAAATTCTATCATAAACAGCCAGATCTTCAATAATGATAAGCCGCCCTATTGAAGCTACTTCATCATTTTTCGTAACAATTTTTACAAGAAAAGTTGAGTGGTATTCTTCAAATTCCAATCTGTAATCATCAGGCAAATTAACTTCAGGAAAAGTCATCGTACGAAAACAGGACATCATATATCCTTGTGGCTGAACCTGCCATTTTTCAGGAATTTTATCTTTAAATTCATTAAAAGAAGTACAGATTTTCAGAAAAACCCATGGTTCCTCGATAAATTCTGCCAATTGAAAAAAGTCATCATTTGGTTCCGTAAATACATAACGGGATTTTTGGTTTTCGTACCCAACTTCAACCTTAAAACCAGACTGATATTGAATTGGCAAAGGCAGATCTCTTGACAAAGACCAGCCTTTTAACCATTTTTCCACTATATCTTTAGAAACCTCTTTTTTCAATTTAATTACTTAAAAACTCTTCCAAAGAAACTGTTTTCTGCTCACCGGCTTCAAGATCTTTGTAAGTAACTGTTTTATTTTTAATTTCCTCTTCTCCTAAAAAAACAAGATTTTTAATTCCTTTCTTTTCTGCATAGGTGAACTGTTTCCCGATCTTTGCATTTTCAGGATAAATTTCTGCGGAAACCCCTTTTTCTCTTAATTGTTTAATCAATTTTAAAGCTTCCGAAACTTCATTTCCGCCAAAGTTGGCAAATAAATATTCTACTTTTGAAGTTGCTTCTTCAGGGAAAAGTCCCAATTCTTCCATCACCAGATAAATCCTGTCAAGTCCGAAAGAAATACCAATTCCCGGGATATTTTTCACCCCAAAAACTTCTGTAAGATTGTCATATCTTCCGCCACCGCCGATGGAACCCATCTGAACTTCATTCGCTTTCACCTCAAAAATTGCTCCGGTATAATAATCCAAACCTCTAGCTAGCGTAATATCGAAAACAAGATTTTGTATATCAACACCAAGGTTTAACGATTGGGTGATAACAGATTCCAGTTCTTCGACGCCTTTTAATCCAATTTCATTTCCTGCAAATTTCTCTTTTAGCTGAAGAAGATTTTTCAACGCATCGGCAGACTGAGTGAATAGGAAATCCAGTTTATCAATCGATTCCTGAGAAATTTCTCTTTCCAATAATTCTTTGACAACGCCGTCTTTTCCAATTTTATCTAATTTATCAAGAGCGACCGTGAAATCAATCAGTTTATCCGTAATTCCAGCGTATTCAGCCAATCCTGAAAGAACTTTCCTGTTGTTGAGATGAATAGTCACCGGAACTTTTAAATCTGAAAATGATTTTAAATATAATTGAATTAATTCCACTTCCTGCAAAAGGCTTTCGCTTCCCACAACATCCGCATCACATTGGTAAAACTCTCTGAATCTACCTTTTTGAGGGCGGTCTGCTCTCCAAACCGGCTGGATCTGGTAACGTTTGTAAGGGAAAGTAAGTTGCCCATGATTCATTGCTACAAATCTTGCAAAAGGTACGGTAAGGTCGTAACGAAGAGCTTTATCCGAAATCTGAGAAATCAATTTCTGATGACTTTTATTTTCCCAATCTTCCTGATTTACTTTTGAAGTATAATCCCCTGAATTTAAAATCTTAAAAATCAAGCGATCTCCTTCTTCCCCATACTTTCCTGTCAAAGTCGATAGATTTTCAAAGCTCGGTGTTTCCAATGGCTGGAACCCGAATAACTCGAAGTTTTTCTGTAAAATATTGATGATATATCTTCTTCTTGCAACTTCCAGTGCTGTAAAATCTCTCGTCCCTTTTGCTAAACTTGGCTTCATTTTATAATTGATAAATGATGATTAATATATAAGTCTTGCAAAAATAAGGAATTGAAAGGACTTTTCGCGGAAATGAAAAGCTGAAGAAATATTCTTCTCCAGCTCATCGTTTCCTTCATCATTTGTGTTTACTTATCCCCTAAATCAAATACCTTCTAAAATTTCCAGGATTTCTTCGCCATAATTCTCAATCTTATGCTTCCCAAAGCCTTTGATATCCAGCAATTCTTCTTTCTTTGCAGGCTTGTACTTAGCAACGGATGTCAGCTCTTTATTGGTAGCAATGAAATAAGACGGAAGGTTTTGTTCTTTAGCCTTCTCTGACCTCCATTCTTTCAGAGCATATAAGATTTTTTCTTCATCAGAATTTAAATTTTCACTTTCCGCAGAATATTTTGCGGCTTTTGGATCTTTCACCTTGTTTTGGGTAATTTTAAGTTCATCAAAATACAAAACTACAGACCAGTAATTTTCATCATTTACAAAAGCTGTTTCCACTTTCATAATATCATTGGATTCCAAAAAAGTGTCTAATGTTTTCTGATCTTCGTAAAGGAATTCCCCGGCTAATCTTATCTTAAAAACTTTTACTTTCATCATTTGTGTTTTTAGATTATTTACCTCCTAAAAGCAGAATTTCATCTACCCTGATCTCCGTTATATACTTTTTTACACCGTCTTTATCATCGTATGACCTGTAAGTCAGTTTTCCTTCAACGGCAATTTCTTTACCTTTTGGAACATATTTCTGAAAAATTTCCGCTGTTTTTCCAAAAGCTACTAAATTATGCCATTGGGTTTCTTCCACTTTTTCACCTTTCGCATTGGTATAATGATCGCTTGTAGCCAATGAAACGCTTGCTTTTACATTTCCATTGTCGAAGTTTACCATTTCTACTTCTCTTCCTGTGTAACCGATTAATGTTACTTTATTTCTTAGTGACATACAAAATTGTTTTTAAATTATTATTAGATTAGAGACGCTCACCTCTTTTCTCAAATCTCTGTTGCAAAGATTGGGGAAATCGGAACCCGGAGCCGGTAAAAAACTATTTAAATTCATTTGTAGTCGTTTGCAAACGGATATTTTTGTATCTTTGGATTAAATATAAAATATGAAAAAGGAAATTAATCTTTTTGAATTTCCATTCAATCTGGGACTTACAAAAAAAGAGCATGAGATAGAGCCTGGAGTGAAGAAACTTCCCGAGTGGCTCAGAAAATTTGGCTTTCATGAAAAAATTGCTCCTAAAAATATTTTCAGGCTTGCATCTCCCAGATATACAATGAATTTTGACAAAGAAACTGGCGTAAAGAATCCGGATCAAATCATTGAATACGCCAAAAAACAATCTGAACTTATCCTTAAAAATTCAAATAACAATACTTTTAATATCATTCTCGGCGGCGATTGCAGCATACTTATTGGTACAGCTGTTGCTTTAAAACAAATGGGAAATTTTGGGCTTTTTTATCTTGATGGTCACACAGATTATATTCCGCCAAAGCTTTCTCCGAGTGGCGGTGTTGCCGGAATGGATCTTGCCATTGTCTCTGGCTTAGGACATGACAAACTAACGAATATTAATAACCAAAAACCTTATTTCTTAGAAGAAAATATTTTCTGTATTGGAAATGCGGAAACAGATGACGAAGAATATGTTGAACAAATTATTAATTCTAAAATTCACTATTTTGATTTATATCAATTAAGAAAAAATGGTTTCAGAAAAACTTCTGAAGACTTTTTAAGCTTAATTAACGAAAAAAATTTAGACGGCTTCTTCATTCACTTTGATGTTGACGTCTTGAATGATAATATCATGCCTTGTGTCGACAGCAGAATGGAAGACGGAATAGATTATGACAATCTGAAAGAAATTCTACAACCTTTAATTCACAACGAAAAAAGTTTTGGAATTGAAATCACTATCCTGGATCCGGATTATGATCCGAATGGTGAATATACTCAACCTTTTATTGAAAATCTAATTAAAATTATAAACAACAAAGATTAAATGAAGAAGACCCTAAAAAGAACGTTCAGAGTTTCAAAATATGTAATTTATAAGGAAACACTGGTAGATTACAAAGAGCATTTCTGGTCGTTTCTGGGAGCATTTTTCGGGATCGGGATTATTGCGTTTATCCAGTCACACACGCTTTCCGCAACAGAAAATATCTTTCTGATCGGTTCTTTTGGAGCATCAAGCGTTTTAATTTACGGAGCTATTCAAAGTCCGTTGGCTCAGCCTCGAAATCTGGTTGGAGGGCACGTAATTTCTGCACTTGTAGGAGTCACTGTTTACAAAATTGTTCCTGATATAATCTGGCTTTCTGCGCCTTTAGCCGTAGCTTTTTCCATTGTTTTGATGCAGTACACTAAAACATTACACCCACCCGGCGGCGCAACAGCATTGATCGCGGTGAGCTCTACAGGAAAAATCCCAGAGCTTGGGTTTTGGTATGTACTTTCACCGGTTTTAACGGGATGCATCATATTATTGATTGTGGCATTATTTTTTAATAATATTACTCCCAACAGAAGCTATCCTACTCACACCAGATTCAGAAAATTATTAAAGAAAAAGCACGAACATACACACAAAATGAAAAGTAAAAAATTATGAATTGTCTCGAATGTGGCGAAAAAATTATCGGCCGGTCAGATAAAAAGTTTTGCAATGATGCCTGCCGAAACGCCTATAACAATAAACAAAATAAGGATTCCAGCAATCTGATGCGAAATATTAATAATAAGCTTCGCAAGAATTACAGGATTCTTGTAGAAATAAATGTTGATGGAAAAACCAAAGTTTCCAAATCCAAACTGGACAGCTTAGGTTTTGATTTTGAATACTTTACTAATCTAAAAGTTTATAAAAACGGCTCTGAATACAAATTCGTTTACGACTATGGCTATAAACTTCTGGATGACGACTTTATTCTGATTGTAAAAAATCAAGCATAAATATATGTTAAGCTTAAAAATTATCAATATGAAAGAAGTTGTTCTCATAACAGGAGCCGGCGGTTTAGTTGCAAAAGAACTCGCAAAAAAGCTTGAAAAAGATTATACCATTCGTTTTTTAACAAGAAAAAAAAAGCATGAAAATGAATTTGAGTGGGATCTCAGCAATGGAACAATTGATGAAAATGCTTTTGAAAATATTTCCCACATTATTCATCTGGCGGGAGCTAATATTTCTGAAAAACGCTGGACCGATGAACGAAAAAAGGAACTGATCTCAAGTCGTGTAGATTCTGCAAATTTGATTTTAAAAACTTTACAAAAAAAGAACATTAAGTTAAAATCATTCATTACCGCATCAGGAATAAATTACTACGGAACCAAAACAACCGATAAAATTTTCACAGAAAAAGATGGTCCGGGAAACGATTTTTTAAGCGAGGTTGTTATTCTTTGGGAAAGAGCGGCTGATGATTTCAAAGAGCAAAATTTAGCAGAAAGAGTAGTAAAAATCCGGACAGCTGTAGTACTTTCCGAAAAAGACGGAGCTTTAAAAAAAATGCTTCCAACCATAAAATCTGGAATCGGGTCACCGTTGGGAAGTGGAAAACAATATATGCCTTGGATCCATATAAAAGATATTTGTTCGATTTATGAATTTGCTTTAAAAAATTCAGAGATTGATGGTGCTTATAATGCGGTTTCACCACAACATATAACCAACGAAGATTTAACGAAAAAAATGGCTGAAGTCTTGGGAAAACCTTTATTTATGCCCAATGTTCCAAGTTTTGTTTTGAAACTGATCTTTGGGGAATTGTCGGATGCTTTGCTGGAAGGTTCAAGAGCTTCTTCACAGAAAATTCAGGAGACAGGCTTTCATTTTGAATTTCCTGATCTTACAATTACTTTGAAGGATTTACTAAAGAAATAATTGATTAAAATTATATAAAAACAAAATTAATAATGCAGAATACGAAGATAGACATCTTAAAAACTGAAATTTTATCAGATAACTGGTACACCTTAAAAAAAGTCACTTTTAACATCTTAAAAAAAGACGGAACCTCAGAAACACAAAGCCGCGAAGCCTATGACAGAGGAAATGGAGCGGTAATTTTGCTGTATAATAAAATCTCAGGAACCGTAATTCTGACAAGACAATTCCGATTGCCGACTTTCATCAACGGAAATCCGGACGGAATGTTGATCGAAGCCTGCGCTGGCCTGCTGGACAACGATAACCCCGAAGAGTGCATCAAAAGGGAAACCGAAGAAGAAACCGGATACAAGATTTCGAAGGTGGAGAAAGTTTTTGAAGCGTATATGTCTCCGGGTTCGGTTACGGAAATTCTTCATTTTTTTGTTGCAGAATATTCCAATGAAATGAAAGTTACAAACGGAGGTGGACTCGCTGACGAAGGGGAAAATATTGAAGTTTTGGAACTTTCATTTGATGAAGCATTAGCTATGATTGACAACGATGAAATTAAAGATGCGAAAACCATTATGCTGCTTCAATTTATACGTTTAAAAAATATTTTATAAAATCCTGGAACTTTATTTACTATCAATATTGTTAAAAACCTCTGTTTTACCACAATTGGCAAGTGCTTTGCTGGAAAAAAGAGAATCTAATTAAATCAAATTATATGAAACTGCTACTTTCTTTCAGTCTTTCTTTACTACTGTCTATCAATATTTTAGCACAAAAAACTGAAAAACCGGGTCCAAAAGACAAAGCTGCCGTAGAGCATTTTAAAAATAATTATAAAAAGAAAAATTATAAAAGATTTTCCGGAACTATCTCTGTAAAAGATGACCAGGTTCAGTTTGAAGATAAGGTTGTTTTTTATGATAAATCGGATAAGATCACAAAATTAATCTTACAGGAAGGTTTGGTTTACCCTCAGCTTCTTACTGATTTTCAAGTTGATAAGTTTGACAATGAGGACAGTGACAGAACGCAGAAAAGGTTTGCCCGACTACAGAAAAACTGGAAGGATGCTTTTGATGTGAATAAAATTAAGTTCAATAACGCTTCTGAATTAACTTTTTTAAGTTCAGACCCAACAGTAAAAAGGTTTAAAATTTCCTGCAAAGACCCGAAATTTCCGAATATGATGGCTTATTATTTTGAGCTTACCAATAAAAAAGCCGATAAAAATACTAGTCTGGAAAGTTTTATTAAGGATTCAAAGCTTACGCATATTTATCAGAAGACGGAGTAAGCCAACATTTATTAAACATCTAATAATAAATATTTAAAAACCAAATACGATATAACTAAACACATCGTAAAAGTACCTGTAAAAGACAAAATATTTAAGTATAATTTATGTCTGGATTTTACAGTAAACATTTCAAAAAATTTCATTGAACAATAGGAAAATCCAAGATATATGGCTATCAAAATCATTAGCTCTTTTTGCATGCATTTATGTTTTTCCAAAACTAATTATTTCAGTTAAATAAATATCAATTGATAATCATAAAATTCATTAAATATTATTTCCAGATAATAAGCAGTATCATGGCTCCTCTTTCTTAATAATTTGATTTAATTTCTCACCCATATTAAGCATACAGAAAAGAATCTTAAGTCACCAAAACAAATTAATACTGAATAACTTACAATTTTTAAAATTAAAAAGCTTAATTTTGCACCCCGAAATAAGGATCATTATGAAAAGAGTTGTTGAGCACAGAAAGCTTCTTGGGGTTGATAAAACCGCTACTTTAAAAGATTTAAAAACAATTTACAGAAATACAATGAAGGATACTCATCCTGATAAATTTGTAAATGACGAAGCTGGCAAACTGGAGGCGGAAGAAAAAAGCAAGTCTGTGATTGAAGCCTACCATTTTTTGGTGAGCATCAACCCGGAAACACAGGAAAAATATAAAGAAGAATATACCGAGACGATTACAAAATCCAATATTCAGGATTTTTACCTTGAAAAAGCAGTTCTTACGGTTCAGCATTTGAACGGAAATATCTATGAATACATCGGTGTTCCAAGAAATACATACATCAAAATGGTTAATGCTGATTCCCCGAGCCGTTTTGCAAGAAGACATATCTATGGAAGTTTTATCTATAGAAAGTCTGGTGAGGTAATGGCGGATTAATTTTACAATTACAATATAATAAAGCTTTCAGGGTAATCTTTGGAAGCTTTTTTATTGCTTATACATTAAACACTTCGCTTGTCTTTCCAGAGAAATCCAGGTGTGAACCTTTTCAACTATTTATTACCATTGCTTAGATCTTAATCTTTGAGATTGTTCTTCGTTTCACTCATCGCAATGACGAAAAAAGCGCATCATTTCTGATACGCTTTTTCGGTTAATTAAAGGTTATTATATTTATGATTCTAAACCTAAATCATCATCCTTTTTCTTGTGATACTCTTCAAACTCCTGAGGATACAGCTTTTTCAGTCTTTCCTGTTCTTCAGCTTCATTTTCTGCATCGTGAGCATGTTTTTCTACATATTTTCTTCTTCTATTGATCTTACGTTTAGAAATAATGTAGAACATTACCGGCACGATGATCAATGTAAGGAAAGTAGCAAATGATAGCCCGAAAATAATGGTCCATGCTAATGGTCCCCAGAACATTACGTTGTCCCCTCCTACTGAGAAATGCGGATTCAGTGTTGTAAGGAAAGAAAACACGTCAAAGTTCAGACCCACTGCCAACGGAATCAAACCTAAGATAGCTGTTGTAGCCGTTAATAATACAGGTCTTAAACGCTCTTTTCCGGATTCGATGATAATTTCTTTTACTTCTTCAAGTTCAAGGTCATCGTGGGTTTCAACCCCTTTTTTATGAACCAGTTCATCGAGTTTAAGAACGAAGAAGTCCATCAATACAATACCGTTCTTCACCACAACACCCGCTAATGAGATAATCCCCATCATGGTCATTAGAATTACGAAGTCCATTCCGAAAATCGCCAATCCTAAGAATACTCCGGCAAAACTCAAGAAAATCGTAGTCATGATAATCAAAGTTTTTGAAAGCGAGTTGAACTGGAATACAATAATCGATGTTACCAACGCCATTGCCAGGAACAATGCAAACAATAGGAAATTCATGTTTTTGCCCTGCTCTTCCTGTTCACCACCGAAACTATAGGTAATTCCTTCCGGAGTTTTATAGTTTTTTAATGATGCCTGAATTTTCTGAACGATTTCATTCGCGTTATATCCTTTCAATACGTTTGAGTAAACCATGATCGTTCTGGTATTGTCTTTTCTCTTGATTTTGTTGAAAGTATTTTCTTCTTTCATGGTAGAGAAAGTAGACATCGGAACCAGAATCGGGCCGTTTTGCCCCTGCAACGTAATCGGCTGGTTAAATAGTAAACTCGTATTTCTTCTCTGATCCTGTTGTAATCTTACTGAAATATCGTAATCATCTTTTACATCTTTAAAGGTAGAAATATCCTGACCGAATAAAGCTCTACGAAGCGTAATCCCTGTATAAGCCGTCGAAACTCCCATATTTCCAGCTGCCTCTCTATCGATATCGATAATCAATTCCGGGCTTTCTTTATTAATATCGGACTGCAGTTTTTCGATACCCGAAATTCCCTGCTTGTTTACATAAGTGATCATATTGTTGGCTTCTGTCAACAACTGATCATAATCGTCTCCCTTAAGCTCGATAGAAACTGGATAACCAACCGGCGGACCATTTGCATCTTTTTCTACCGTAAATGTGAATCCCGGAATATTAGGAATAGCCTTTCTGATCTGCTCCATTACCTCACCCGTATCTACCCCCTGACGTTTTGCGAATTCTACAAAAGTGATCGTAGTTTTTGATTTAAATGGTGTATCAGCTTCAGAACCGGCATCAACCTGTGGATTGATAGCTCCTTTTCCCACTTGGGTTACCATAGATTCTACCAGGAAGTTTTTTCCGGTTTTTTTGTCTTTATATTCTTTTAAAACATTTAAAATTTTTGCTTCAACCTGTTTTGTAGCAGTATTTGTTTTTGCAATATCCGTTCCTTGAGGATATTCCATATAGACAATCACTTGCTTAGGAATGTTTTCCGGGAAGAAAAGTACTTTTGAACGCCCAATCCCCATCATTGCTCCATAAAGGATGAATGAGAAAATAAGAACTCCAATCACTCCCAAGAACCAGTATCTAGGCTTTTTGCCCTGTAATAAATTTCTTAAGAATTTCTGATACCTTTTAGCCAGATTCGGGAAAAAAGTATATTGGAAATGTTCAATTCTGTCATGGAAAAATCCTTTATACAACCATATTGCAGCAATTGCCAGTACAGAAAGTGTTACGATTGCCAGGAAGAACTCAACACCGGTTACCAATCTTAAAACTCCGAAAACTACTGTTAAAATTGCAAAAATAATGGTGTATTTTTTAGCTTGAGAAGGTGTAATGTTTTTATTATCTAATGTCATTCCGCCTCCTGTCATGGAAGCATTGATAACCAATGCTACAAAAAGTGATGCTAAAAGAGTAACACTAATTGTGATTGGGAAATACTTCATAAATTCTCCCATAATTCCCGGCCACATCAGCATTGGTAAAAATGCGCAAACAGTAGTCAAAGTAGAAGTAATTACAGGGAAAGCAATCTCACCGATACCGAATTTTGATGCTTCTCTCCTTTTATACCCTTTCTCCATATTGGCGTACACGTTGTCTACAACAACGATCCCGTCATCTACCAGCATCCCGAGTCCCATTACCATTGCGAAAAGCACCATGGTATTTAAGGTAACTCCAAACATGCTCAATACCGCAAAGGCAATCAACATCGAAAGCGGAATCGCCGTCCCAACGAATAATGCATTTTTAAGCCCCATTGAGAAACTCAATACGCACATTACCAAAAGGATACCGATGAGGATATGGTTGGCAAGCTCACTTACCTGATGTTCAACGTCTGTAGATTGGTCAGACGTTAAAGAAATATCAAGATCTTTTGGAAGATATGTTTCCTGAGCTTTTTTGACTTTTTCTTTTGCCTGCTCAATAGCTGCAATCATGTTGGTTCCTGATCTTTTCTTAAGGTTGATCATCACAACATCTTTTCCGGATTCTCTTGCGTAGGTAGTTTTTTCTTTTTCTTTAAACTCTACTTTCGCAATATCCATGATCTTCACACCCGGCTTTACAACGAAATTGTTAACATCGCTAGGATTTGAAATCTGTCCTTTAATTCTGACATTTTCACGGTTTCCTTCTGTGATCAGATTACCACCGGAAATGGTGATATTTTCATTTCTGATAGCATTAATAACCTGATCAAAACTTACTCCCGCAGCATTCATCTTAAAGATATCCAAAGCAACTTCCACTTCATTATCATCAACCCCTAAAACGGTTGCCTCCTTTACTTCAGGAATGTCCTCTAGATCGTCTTTGATATCATCTGCATATTGTCTCAGTATAAATTTCGGATAATTTCCTTTTACATTAATATTCAGAATCGGAATTTCCTCGGAAATATTAAGATCAAAAACACTTGGTTCTACTTTTGATCCCGAGTCTACTGTTGGCCAGTCCTGATCACCTTTTGCTTCATCTACTTTATCTTTAATTCTTTGTTTAGCTTCCGGCAAAGGCACTTTTTCATCAAATTCTACGGTAATCAGACAGTAGTCCTGAAATGAATTTGAAGTTACCTTATCAACTCCCGAAACGTTCTTAAATTTATCTTCAAGCTCTTTTGTGATAAGCTTTTCAACATCTTCTGCTGAGTTTCCCGGATAAACAGAAGAAATATATATCTTATTTTCTACCACTTCCGGAAAGCTTTCTCTTGGCATAGACATGTAAGCAAAGATCCCCAGAATTACAATGATAAAAGTAAGTACATATACTGTGGTTCTATTGTCTACCGCCCAACTTGAAAAGAAAGATTCTTTTTCGTGGTGTTTATTTTCGCCCATAATTATTTATTTATTTCAATGAGTTTATTTTTAAGAAATTTTAATTTTCTGTCCTTCTGTCAGGTTTTTAGAACCATCAGTAATTACGGTATCTCCAGATTTCAGACCTTGTGTAATTTCTACGCTGTTTTCAGACTTTTGCCCTGTTTCTACATACACTTTTTTGGCAATTGCATTTTCACCATTGATATTGGTTGCAATGAAAACATAGGTTTTATGGGCTGCGTCTTCATAAATATATTGAGCCGGAATCTGTAATGCAGAAGGATTCACATAATCCTGAATCTTTATTTGAGCCAATAAGTTTGGTTTTATATATCCACCTTCATTTGAAACAGGAATCTGAATAAGGAAAGTTCTTGTTGCAGGATCAATATAGTTTCCAACCAATCTTACACTTGATTTAATAGATTTGTTGAGTGCCGGAAAATTGATCTCTACGCTTGTACCCGGTTTTACGTTGGCCAGATATGTTTCAGGAACTTTGGCTTCTACGCGCATTACTCCAAGACTGATCAATTTTACGATATCCGTAGCCGGAGCAGCAGATACAGCCTGTCCGTTTTGTGTAATTACTTTATCAATCACCCCACTAAACGGAGCAACGATTGTTGTTTTCACCAAGTTTGCTCTTATCGCATCAGCAGCTTTTTGTGTAGCGGCAACCTGACTTTGAGCAGCAGCAATTTGTTTCTGAGCAGATTCGTAATTGGTTTTCGCCTGAAGATATTGGTATTCTGAACCAATTTTTTGTTTCCAAAGAGCACTTTGTTTTTCATAAGTAATTCTCGACAAATTAGCCTGAGATTTTACCTGCTGAAGCTGTGAATTGGCTGCAGAAACCTGGATTAAAGCTTGCTTATGCTGATCATTAAGACCTCCATCCGCAATTCTGCCTATTACCTGCCCCTTGTTTACTCTTTGCCCTTCTTTTACATAAAGCGTTAATGTTCCATTGAATTGAGACTGTACATTCACATCCTGATCTGTTGTAACATTTCCTTGTATCTCAACATTGTGTGCAAATGAACTCTGCTGTAGTTTCTGTACGGAAACATACCCTACAGTCTGGCTTACGCCTAATGCCGAAAGGTTTTTATCTACCTCAGACATGATATTGTTCAGACTGTCCATTTTTGCTTTCTGACGGTCTTTATATGCTTGCAGCCCTTTTACATCTTTGGTTTTGATAAGAGCTTCTAAAGTTTTATCTTGTGTAGCACCTTCCTTCTTGCAGGCTGCAAGGGTAAGTAATAATGCTAGTGGAAGAAATATTTTTTTCATGTGGAATATTATTTTTTGTTTGAATGATTAAAAGATTGGAAAATTATAATTCTCCTTTTGCTTTGTCAAGAGCTACTTTTGCCTGGATCAAATTAATTGCAGACTCATAAAGCTGTGATTGAGATGTATACAACTGCGTTTCACTATTCTGCAAATCGAAGCTGCTTCCAAGACCTTCCTTAAATTTTATCTGTTCTTTACGATAGATATTTGAAGATAGCTTTATCAGATCCTGTGCAGTTTTATAGCTTTCAAAAGCATTGTTGTAGTCTACAGATTTTTCGTAATAATCTTTTTTAAGACTTCTTTCTGTATCTACTTTATCCATTTGAGCTTTTTTCACTTCAAGCTTAGCCTGCTGTGTTTGCCAGTGTCTCTGCAACCCGCTGAAAATAGGAATATCCAGCTGCAATCCTACAATAGAAGTATTAAACCATTGCTGATCTCTGTCGAAAAAGGTAAAGGTGTTGCTGTTCCCGTTATAATTAGTGCTTGCAAAACCGGATAATGATGGTAAAGACTTAGATTTCTGATATTTCAACTGCAATTCTGAAACCTTCAATGCATTGTTTCTCAATCTCATATCAATATGGTTGCTGATATCGAAATTTTCATTCTGATCTACCAGCACCTGATTCTTTTGAACCATCTCTTCCAGTGTCGTAGAAAGCTCCAGATTTTGATCTAAAGGATACCCCATCAGATATTTAAGAGCCATAACAAGCTTGGTTCTTGTTCTCTTCAGGTTTTCCCTGTTTGTCTGCAGGTTTTTGTAGCTGTATTCCAGTTGCTCTACATTCTGCTCCTCTATTAATCCTACTTTATAAGTTTCTCTGGTGTCATTTAAAGTTTTTTCAGCAACTTTAATGTTTTCTTCCAGGGTATTGATGTTTTCATCAGTGACAATTACTGCTGCATAGGCCATCATGATCCCTTCTTTTACACTTATTTCGGTTTTTTCTTCAGCTAGTGCAGATGTTTCTCTGTAAGCTTTTGCAGATTGTAATCCAACCAGGTATGAACCATTAAAAAGTAACTGTTTTAGGGTAATTCCGGCACTTGCAGTTTGTTTCAGTCCGAACTGTACAGGAATATAGGTTCCGGGAGTTCCTCCTGCAATTTCTGCTGGCAAAAGCTGCACAGGAATTTTCAGATAGTAATTGTAAGTACCTTGAGCATCAATCTGAGGAAGCCCGATCCCCGTAGTTTCCTTCACTTTTTGGGAAGCAATTTCCTGATCTATTCTGGCCTTTTTTACATTGACGTTGTTTGCAACAGCATAGTCTAAACTCTGCTCCACTGTAAAGCTTTGCTGAGCCTGTAAAAAGCCGGAAATCATAAATGCAGCAGCCATCCCAATTTTCAGCTTTGCAGTTATACGTTGTCTTTCCATAATTTTATACTTCGTTTATTTTTTTAATGTATTTTTTTTCTTTAATGTATATATTTCTTCTTGACGATTTAAATCTTAAAATACTTTAACATTATTTAATTTTTAAATAATAAATTCAGAATAATGTCTTTTCTTTCAGAAATAATTTTGTCAAATTCTTCTTCACTGATCATAAGATTCTCCATTAATAAAGGTCTTACCGCACTTGGAAACACCAAAAGGGAAACCATATTCAACACGAATTGGATGGGTTTCATTTTTTCGATATTTCCCAGTTCCATTTCTGATTCTATGTCTTTGTAGAGCTTGTGTAATTCGTCTTCTTCAATATCTTTTTTGTGACAGTTTCCTTTGTTGATCTGTGAAACAATGTACGTTTCGAGGTACGGATACTGAAGGCTTGTTGACAAACTTCCCTCTATAAACTGACCTATTTTTTCCTTGAAAGGCAGATCTGAATTCATGATAATTTCAGATTTTTCGTGTTCTACTTTCTGTGCTTCATCAAAAATAATCTGAATAAGGTTATCTCTTGAACGGAAGTAGTAGTTGATCAGCGTTCTGTTGACACCAGCTGCATCGGCAATTTCCTGTGTAGTGGCATCAAACTTACCTTTCACAAAGAATAAATTCTTCGCTGTATCCTTGATTAATTCTTGTGTTTGGTCTTTTTTTGCTTGATTTGACATTTTTGTTAAACAAATTTGTGCAAATATAAATCAATCAAATGTTTTGACAAAATTGTTAAACAAAATAATTAATGGAAATTATTATGATATGCATCAGGTTTTTGAATATATCAGTTAGATTAATATTTCTTAATCCTTATTAAATGTGGTATTGTCATATATTTGCCGGAAAATTAGTAACCGATGCGAAAAATCTTGTTTCTTTTCACAGTTTTCTGCTGTGGATTTTTGTTTTCTCAGAATATTCTTTGGGATTTTCAAACAACAAGCCCAATTATTGAGTCTCAACATTATCTTACTTGTAGCGCTACCGATTCTCAAGGTAATATATATGTTGCCGGCAGATATGGAAGACTGGCGTTCCCTAGTGTAAACAGTATAGCATTTGGAAGTATTACTAAAACAACATCCAACACGGAATTATCAAGAGCTGTTATCGCAAAACTTGATCAGAATAAAAATGTTATTTGGGTAAAAGAGATCAGCTCTAGCTATGGATCATCCATTACTTCTTTGGTTGTCGACAAACTGGATAATGTAATTGTCACGGGCTACACAGATGGGCAGAATTTAAAATTAAACCCAAATTCTAATGCCATTTTTGATACCGGTATTTTATCATCCAGTTCTTTTCTGGTAAAACTTGATCCTACAGGTAATTTTGTATTTGGAAACATTTATAATTATGTAGGAAATATGACATGTACTGTAGATGAAAATAATAACATAATATCTACGGGAAATTATGCAAACTATCAACCGTTGTTTCTTACTGATTTTGATCCCAACCCAGCAGTAAATTATAATTTACCTGCTCCAGACGGAATATTTGTAATGAAAAACAGTCCCAACGGCTCTTTTGTCTGGGCTCGTCCGCTTCATGCTCATAATGCTCCAGCGATAAACTGTGTGAAGGTTGATAAAAGTAATAATATAATTGTATTAGGGAATTTTGAATCATATCTAAAAATCGATAATAATACATTTCCTGCGGGTAATACAAACTCTAATAGATACTTTTTGGCAAAATTTAATAATGATGGCAATTTTATATGGTATCAACATCTATCTACCTATAGTTTCTATTTAAATTCATCAAATTTTAAAATTGATACGGATAATGATAATAATATTTACACTGCTAGTACATATTATGACGCTCAGACGATCAATTTTCCGAATACAACTATTAATGCACCATTTGGAGGCAGAACTATAATTTATAAAATCAGCAGTAATGGTAACTTAGTTTGGAATTCGCTTATTAAAGGTGATAATTCCTTTGATTTTTTATCCATAAAACGGAATGCTGACAATACCATAAATTTTTTTGTAAGATATGATGAAAATCTTATTAAAGTCGTAAATGGGAACAATAGCACAGAAGAAACAATAAAAAAATTAGATCTCGGTTTAAACTACAGTTATTTAAGCCGTCATGCTGATACATTTTACCTAAAATTCCGGAATGATGGTAAACTAATTTTTAATAAAAGTGACTTTTCTTCTTATTCATATACCCAAAGTATTGATCATGAAGGAAATCTGATTATAGGAGGGTATTATGATGATTATCAAGATTTTGATCCAGACCAAGACATTAAAAATATAAAATATACCAACGGTGATATAAATGGCTTTATTCAAAAATTTGGAAAATGCTATAATGGAACTCCGGACGGAGACAAAACACAAACATTTTGTTCTTCGTCCAATCCAACGATACAGGACTTATATCCAAATACATCTTATACTACATGGTATGATTCGCCTTTTTCACTTTCTCCTCTGGCAGCCAATACACCTTTGCAACATAATGTTACTTATTATGCATCAGTACAGGATGAATCTTGCCCTTACAACCCGAAAAGGCTCCCTGTAACTGTAATTATAAAAAATTCTCCACCAGCATTAATTGTCAGTGATTTTTATTTTTGTGCTAATGTAAATTTAATGACATTAAATCAGTTAAATATTAATAACAATCAGAATATTCATTTTTATGACGCTGCAGGAAGTTTAATCAGTAATTATGCAAATATTATTGCTGGAAATCAATATTTCGTTACTCAATATGGATCGGGGTGTGAAAGCGTAAAAGTTCCTTTTAAAGTATTTTCAATTCAAGGTATCACCCCGGTAGCAAACGCTCAACAAATTTTCTGCAAAACCACTAATCCAACTATTGCCAACATCCAAATTACAGGACAAAATATAAAATGGTATGATGTCGCAGGAAATATTTTAACTCCGGCAACCGCCCTCGTAAACGGACAAACCTATTACGCTTCCCAAACGATCAACGGCTGCGAAAGTGATAAAATTGCCATTCAGGTTACAGTAAACGAAACCCCGAAGCCAACAGGAAATTCTGCTCAGGATTTTTGTGCTTCTTCAAGCCCGACTTTGGCAAATTTGGTGGTAATAGGAACCGCCCTGAAATTCTATGATGCCGCAGGAAATGCCCTGCCTTTAACAACTCCTCTTGTTCATGGAGTTACTTATTTTGTTACACAAACCTTGAATAATTGTGAGTCGGAAAAACTGGCGATTTCCGTTACGCTTTCAACAAACAATGTCCCTGCAAATGACTATTCTGCAGCGTTATGCAACAACACTACAGGAAGTTCAATGATTGTTAATTTAACTTCTTACGAACCAAATATTATTACCAATCCAAGTGCTTATACATTCACTTACACTGATGATGTAGGAGCTATAATTCCCAATCCTTCAAATTATAATTTAAATCTAGGACCAATTGTTATACATGTGAAAGTTCTTACACCGGACGGATGCTTTAAAGTGGTTAGATTAAGCTTGACATTAAATCCAAAACCAGAATTCAATCTTCCGGAAAAAATTGATTTCTGTAACGGACAAAATGTTACGCTGGATGCAGGAAACGGCTATTCATCATACTTGTGGAGTACAGGAGCTACAACACAGTCGATTATTGTCTCAACTCCCGGAAACTATTCCGTGACTGTCACAAACAGTTTTGGCTGTCAAAGTACGGACAATATCCAGGTAAGCTATACGGTTTTACCAGAAATTGTTGCTGTCAATATTAATAACAATTCTGCAACGGTAATTCTTTCTGCCTCGGGTAATTTTGAATATTCATTGGATAATTTCACATGGCAGGATTCTAATATTTTTACTAATTTAAATATTGGAGAATATATTGTTTACGTAAGGACAAAAGGAGGCTGTATCATTGGCCAGAAGCCTTTTTCAATATTTAATATTCCGAATGCAATCACTCCAAACGGAGACGGCTACAATGACAAATGGAAAATTGCAGGCCTGGAAAACTACCCCGGAACAGAAGTGAATGTCTACGACCGAAGAGGCCTGCAGGTTTACAAGGCTGTCATCACCAAAAAACCGATGGAATGGGACGGGAAACAAAATGGAAGCCCTGTTCAGACAGGAAACTACTGGTACACGATTAAAGTATCCGACGGCAGAGTGTATACCGGTTGGCTACTGATTAAGAATAGAGAATAACAAAAACGAGCAGAAAATTCTGCTCGTTTTTTATTTATAATAATTTTATTTTATCATCTAAAATATCGATGACCTTATCCTTGTAAAGTCCGCCGATCGCTTTTTTGAAATTCTTTTTACTCATCTGAACCTCATCTTTGATCTCTTCCGGAGTTGATTTGTCTGAAAGGTGAAGCAAGCCGTAGTTTTCTTCCAATTTATCAAGAATCTTCTTTTTGAATTCATCAATATTCTCGAAACCTTGCGGCTGTAGTGAAACGTCTATTTTTCCATCTTCACGGATTTCTTTGATATAGCCGGTTTCTTCCGATAAAGGATAAAGTTTTTTGAAAACATCAGATGCGTAAATTAATCCGATGTATTTTTTATTGATAACCACATTCCAGCCCAATTCGCTTTCATTCATCATGATCAGATCAACCTTGTCCCCTTTCTGGAACGGCAAGTTTTCATACTGCGGATTTCTTTTGAATTTCGTAGTTCCGGTGATTAATTCCAACTCATCATCTATATAAATGTGAACCAAATATCTTTTACCTTCAATAATTTTAGTCTTCTGCTGCTTGTAAGGAATAAATAAATCTTTGATAATCCCCCAATCCATAAAAGCCCCGCTTGGAAGGCTCTGCACACAGCTCATCACCGCAAATTCGCCCACTTCCGCCAAAGGAATTTCTGTGGTAGCTTTTAATTTATTATCATCCTGATACACAAAAGCTTCCATCTCATCATCAATTTCCATATCGTCCTGAATAAAAATTTTAGGCAAAAAAGCTTTTTCACCTGATTCATCTGTTAAAATCCATCCTGAACTGTTTTTTTCTGAAATTTTTAAAGTCTGAGTTTTTCCTATTTGCATTGAATGATAAAATTAGCTGACAAAGGTACGAAAATTAAGGTTAAGGTTGAGATTAAGGCAGAGGTTCAGGTTTAGATTCTTGATCAAAAAGACCTCTTTATATTATTTCGGTAATTGCGGAGCCCGCATTTTATATTTATAGCTGTGTAAAGTATTCAGGAAGTTTTCCAGATCTGTAAGCTCTTCATCCGTGAGGCTAAGCTTTTCCAGCATTTTTGATTTGTGTGGCGCGAGCGGGCTGTCCCTGTTTCGTTTTTCATTTGGCATTCCGGCGTTGTACATGTTCAAAACACCTCTGATATTGGGAAATAATCCGTTGTGCATATAAGGTGCAGTTTGTGAAACTTCCCTTAAAGTCGGTGTTTTAAATTTTCCTACATCTTCGTTCTTTTTCGAAATATTATACAATCCAAGATCTTCATATTCTCTTCCGAAATAAGTTAGTCCTAAATTATGAAATTTCTGATCCGAAAAATAAGGGGTATTATGACAATTGATACAATTTGCTTTTGTTCTGAATAAATGAAGTCCGTTTATTTCAGAATCTGTTAAAGCATCTTTTTCTCCGCCTACAAACTTATCAAACTTAGATTTCGGGCTTACAATCGTTCTCTCGAAAGTTGCAATAGCTTTTACTATTTTCTCTTCCGTTATTTTATCGTCTCCGAACGCTTTCGAAAAATGTTCTTTATATCCTTTGATTTTAGAAATAGTTTTCACCGCCAATCTTGAATGGAAATTCATTTCCAGAGGATTTTCTATCGGAACTTTTACCTGATCTTCAAGATTGGCAGCTCTTCCGTCCCAGAAATATTCTTTGGCATAAGCAATATTGAGAATGGTTGGAGCATTTCGTGTTCCCAATTGCCTGTCGTGGCCGTAAGCAACACGTCTTCCATCTGCCCAGGAAAGTTCCGGATCGTGACAATTGGCGCAG
The DNA here is from genome assembly GCF_001456155.1 of Chryseobacterium sp. IHB B 17019. Taxonomy (NCBI): domain Bacteria; kingdom Pseudomonadati; phylum Bacteroidota; class Flavobacteriia; order Flavobacteriales; family Weeksellaceae; genus Chryseobacterium; species Chryseobacterium sp. IHB B 17019. The sequence continues at coordinate 1,820,212 of NZ_CP013293.1, forward strand.
GAAATCTGTCCGGATTTTGAAAGTCTCGGATCAAAAAACAGCATTTTTCCCAATTCTTCCTTTTCTTTTGAATATGGATTAACTGTAGGAAATTCCGGCTTTGATAAGGATCCGATATCTTTAAAACCTTCTTTAGCTTCATCAAAAAGATGGGGTTTCGGCCAAAGGCTCTGATCTCCGCTTCCGTAAAGATCCCTCAATTCCTGGATCGTGTATCCTTTCTGAATTGTATTAAAATCAGAAAAAGAATAAATTAAACATAAAACTGCCGCAAGCAATAAAAAATACTTCATAATTTTCTAATAAAACAATGATATTCCCGCATTGAAATACAGATTTGGGTTTCCGTTGTAGTCTGTATTTTGTTCAAAATCTTTAGTCAATGGGAAGAGCGTTGCAAAATTAGTAAATATTTTCAGGTCTGTCTTAGAAGTTATCTTCTGATAAAACTGTAATCCGAATTGCGGGCCTAATTTTGAAGTCGCATCAAACTCATGATCGTTTTTAATGACATTATCAAACAACAAAGTATTTGAAGAAGCAGGGGTATAAGTTAAGCTTTCACTTAAAGGAAAATAAGACATCGCCCCGATTTCAAGGTTAATTTTCTGAGTATCGCGGTAGAAAATATCTTTGTTAAATTTTAAATTTAAGTTTAAGCTTTTCACATATTTATAAGTCATTCCTAATAAATCAATCGCGGAAAAATCATTGTAAACTCCTTCAAGACTCGCCCCGAATTTTATCTTTTGGCCATCTCTCAGTAAAAAATGATTTGCTGAAGACAATCTATCCAACGTCATTCTGTAGTTTTGCCCAAATTCTGCATTGTTGTAATTGTCGCCTGTAATACTCTGGAAATTTACATTAGACATAAAATCCATTGCATTGCCTTTGTACCAATAGTTGGCGTCGGTTTTATAGTTGACGAGGCGATATTTCATTTTTTCTAAACTCTCCTCAAAATAGGTATTGTTACTTGCATCTTTTTCAAAGAGATCTTGCATTTTTTTGCTGTAACTAAAATTAATATTGAAGAAATTTTTCTGGTTTTCAAAGGAATAGCCTGCTCCAAAATTCCTGTCTACGGTTCTGTAGCTATAATCTGCATAAGAAGGGAAGAATATTAATCTTCCGTAGCCATTGGAGAATCTCACATAATATTCAGGATTTGCAGGGGCATTTACGGCCTCATTCACTGCGATAAGGTCATACGTCTCGGATTTTCTTCCCAATCCTCCGAAAACAGATAGCTGATGGTCTTTGTAACGGTATCCTCCAAAGATTTTTCCGGAATAATCAGCTGTAGAAATGTCTGGTCTCGGATCAGATTTTCTGTATGAGCTTTGGTTTCTGTAATCTAGTGTTGCGCCCAGCTCCAGCCCTTTCCAGATTTTATAAGACAAACCTCCTTTAATATGGTAATTCTGGGTTTCCCAATTAGCTTTTTTAGGAACAAATAAATAATTCGGGTTTAAGACAAACTGATCTTCTGTCCGCTCATTAGTCAGATTATATCCTAATCCTTTCTCGGTAATGAATTGATAATCAAAACTTCCCAATAGCCTTAATTTATCGGAAATATTGAAAATTCCCTGTGTATTAAAACCAAATTCATTTGTCTCTTCCGCTGTTTGAACCCTTTTCATATTTAAGCTCTTAACCTTTGCGCTAAGATTTGTTTCCGTAAAATCTGAAAATTTTTGGTTGGAAAACTGAATAGGATTATCCCAAATCCTGCCTAATTGCTGATAATAAACCTGGTTCACAGGAATAAAAATACTGTCATTAAGCTGCGCAGAAGCACAACCGAATGACAGAAAAGAAATTAAATAAAAACTTTTAAATTTCATTGTTTATTATTGTTGGAAACCTCTCGGATTGGCTGCCTGTTTTACAAAATCGTTCGCTGAGTTATTAGAATCTTCTAAAATTTTTCTTTTTGTTCCGTTTGACATCGTTACCTCAGTTTTGGTTTTTCTGATCACCGCCTGAGAATTGAATGAAGCATCACAGGAAATAGAAGAAGCGTCGACAGCGGCACTCAACATTTTTGGCCTTTGAGAATTTGGGTTGAAATGCTGAAGGTCTACCCCATCAATAATTGCTGAATTCGGGATTTGCTTGAAGAATCTTGTGCTTGATGAAATGCTTGTCACAGAAGGATCAGAATAGTTTGGAAGCGTATCAAAATCATTAATTCTGAAAATAACAAAACTGTCTCTTCCCGGGTTATCAATTAAAAAATCATTGTTCGGACTCCAATATCCCTGTCTTCCCCAATAAGCAATCTGCATATCTTTTACAGCCGGATTTTGAATATCATATTTGTAAACGGGCTCACCGATCGACAAGTTGAAATCTCCCAAATACACTTCAAAATCAGCGGTGCTCAGATCTACCGTTAATGAAGGATTTTGAACCGTAATCGGTGTTCCGGTGTTGTCTACCAAAGGCGCTTTGTGATTGACACCATTAGCTGCGATGACGATACTTTGTCCCGGAAAAATAGGATATTGTGTCCCGTTTCCTGGTATTTTCAGCACATAATCTGCGTAAACATAATCCGTATTTGCTGTGCTGCCCATAGTCATTCCGATAGACTTGCTCCAATCGAACTGCCCGTTTGGCTGAGAATAATTGTTGTTTGTAGTATTGGTGTTCACCTTACCGTAAAGCTGGCCAATGTATAATCCGTCTGCATAAATTACCTCATTAGAATTATTGTAAATTTCAATAAACTGATCTCTGAAGCTTGCCCCCTGAGTCGCGTGCGAACCTGCATAATAAATTTGTTTAATCAATAAATCCCCGATTCTAGCTCCTTTTAATTCGATAAAAGTGGACTGCACATTTACATTAATGGTTGCATTTTCCTGAACACCATTGAAGCTGATTTCGGAAACGGCAGGTGCATACCCAAATGTTGTATTAAACTCATCTGAAAGCATTTTCTTGAAAACCGTTACCTTGTAAATCCCGGGAATTACATTGGTAAAATTGGCAAAACCGTTGGCATCGGTGGATTGTGTGTAGGTATCACTGGAGTTGTTATTAGTTAAAACTACCGTTGCATTTTTAGCATGCAAAGAGCTGTAAGTAGCATCGTATTTCACTTCTACCCTAAAATTAGTAGGCTGTAGTGAATTATTATTGCTTCCAAAATCATCATCCCTACAGGATATAAGCAACAACATAATCGTTAAAAAACTTAATAACTGTTTCATAGTGTTTATTTATAAGGTAATTTTTAAAATTGATATTCTATTTTAGCCCCGAAAGAAAGACTGAGTAAGTCTGATTTAAGGGTGGTGACATACTTCCCGTTTTCGTACGTAGTCTGGGTTTGTTTTAAGTCTAAAAAATTATTGGCATAAAAAGAAAACTTAAATCCGTTCTGGAAATCTTTTGAAACTTTAAGATTAAAATTATGAAAGACTTTTCCCAGCCTTTCATTAGTATCGTCTACATCATTATCCTTTATACTTGCAAACTGGCTTGGATCATTGATCTGATCCTGTGTCAGCATTACTTTTTCCAAATCCCTGTTGATGTAAGCATACAGAATTTTGGGGTTGTATTTTATTTTGTCATCGATGATTAAATGCTGTGATCTCAAGGTAATGACCAATCCTGCTTTCGGCAAGTGATAATTTAATGCAGCTCCGATGTTCATCTGCCTGTATTTTGGTTCATAAGACTTGTAAATCCCAAAGACCGCTCCATCATCATAATTTTTTGCCGGCAGGTAACGATCTGTATTAGAGTTGTTTCTCGTATCGATATAAGTTGCATTGATGTCCAGACTAATATTTTTTAATGGAAGCTTTGTAAGGCTCGCCATTAACTCCAACCCTTTATCCTGAGATTGCAGGCTGTTTACGATTTTATTTTGGAGGTAAAACAAATTACTGTACCCAATAATGTCAAAAGTTGGCGTATTTGTACCGTTATAGTTGATCTGAAGTTCTGCAAGATCTCTTTTTGAGGCAAAATATTCGTTGGTAAATCCGTCGTACAATTTATTATAATAGGCTGTTAACCCAATATTTCCCAAAGAAAATTTGTAATCAATCCCAACCTCAGAACGGATGCTTTTAGATGGTTTAAGGTTTTTATTATCTGCATAATCGATGAAAGTCTGCACCACTCCTACATTATAATATCCCGGAAGTCGAACATCAGCCAAAATTTCGTCATAATATCTTGGCCCGGTGTAGATCATATTCATAGACGGGGCCTTTGAAGCAATCCCGAAACCTCCTCTGAATTTGAAGTTTTTATAAATTAAATAAGAATTAATCCTGGGCTGTAAAACCGATGTTCCAAACTGATTGTCAAATCTTATCCCTGCATTAAGGTTGAAAATATAATTCCCGAATCTCTTAAACAAATTATCCTCCGCATATAATGAATACTGATATTCTGCCTTTACATTCTGCCCGAAATTATAGGGTCTGAAGGCCTGTCCGCCTCCTGCCAGAGCTGCAATCAGAGTTTCAGGGCTTCCAATTCTTCCAGCACCTTTGTTATCGCTGCTTCTCAATGAAGTTCCCACTAAGAAATTGTGAATCCAGTTAGATTTTGTTTTAAAGTTTTTCTTTAAATCTGCTGAAAAAAACATGGAAATGGGTTTTCCCTCCACTTCCTGAACCTGTCTGTAATTAATTGGCGTATAAGCTCCTACATAAACACCTTCAGTTGTACTCGTTCCTACAACATCACCTCCACTACTTACTAATTTTGATTCAAAACTGTTTTGGTAAGCCTGAGAATAGTTGGCATTAATATTTAAATTGTCGAAGAAAGAATCTTTAAATCTCCAGTTGAAACGATTGGAAATTTTGAAGTCTCTTTTCTTGTTTCTGATAAGAGTCTCAAAAATATCTTCCTCTTCAAAATTAGCATTATCAAAATTATATCCATAATCCACGGAAAGTGAATTGCTGATATTTTTATTTTTATTGTAAACCGTCCACATTAAGCTTGTGGAAACTCTTTGATATCGGTTGAATTTTGTTCTGGGATCAGAATTTGAACTTAAATAATTCAAATTAACATTAATAAAACCTAATTTATCATTGATCTGGAAACCCTTATTAATATTATATTCCTGAGTTCCTTCTCTCAAAGCAAGATAGGTCCTGAAAGGCGTTTTACCACTTTTTTGCTGGATATTTACCAAACCCGAAGTCAAATCTCCGTATTTTGCGGATGGTATCCCTTGCACAACTTCCACACTTTCAATATTTTCAACAGGAATTTCCCTTAAATCTACCCCGAAATTGGCATTGGAAAAATAGCCGTTATAACCATTCCCTTTTCCAAAACCTAAAACATTAGGACTAAATAATGATCCTTCATTGGATAAAGAATTGGTAATTGCTGCATAATTCCCTGCATATCCTTGCATATTTTCATTATTTGAAATGGGAATTCCATCTACAACGATTGCGGTACCGAAAGATTTATTTCCAAATCCGTCCGCACCTGTGGCGTTTAAACTTCCAACATTTACAGATCTGAAAACAATCGGTTTAAATTCATTAAGATTAAGATTTTTTAACTGCTGCCCGGGAATCTGCTCCAACACTTCATTCAATGAAAATGCCTGAATATTTTTCAAAGCCTCTTCTTTAATTTCTATCTCGGAGTAATTTTTCTTTTTTGCTGCAAGCATCACTTCCTTGATGCGGATGGAAGCAATCTGCATTTCAACAGTAATTTGACTGGCAGGGATTGTTATATAAGATTTTTTCTCTTCAACGAGCCCGGATCTTGAGAAAACCAATGTCTCATTAGCATTATAATTGATCTGAAAAGCCCCGGAATTATCCGTCACCGTCCAGATTCCTGTATTTTCAATACCCACTTTTACTCCCGAAATCGGCTTCTTGTTATCAGCTTCTACTACGATCCCCGTCAACGTCTGCCCACTGACAGAAAGTATAACAAACTGAAAAGCAAGAAGTAAAACTCTTTTCTTCAATGTTAGTAATTTTCCGCAAAATTATTTATAATTTTTCTAAATAAAAACTAAAGTGGTATTTTTAGGAATGATAAATTTCATAATTTGAATATTGTGTATGAAATTTGAATTTGTTGGTTAATGATTAATATTGTTAAGCAAAAAGATAGATTTAATTAAAACTGTTTGAAATTTATGTTAGGATGCTTCGACTATGCTCAATATCTCGATTTTTAAATTAAACCATCATTAACAAAAAAAGAGAGACAAAAGCCTCTCTTAATTTAAATATTTAAATGATTAAATCTTTTAATCAACTATTACATATGAATCGGTCTTTTCGCCGTAGCATCCAACGCCGCTTCTTTGATAGCTTCTGCATAGGTCGGGTGTGCGTGAGAACTTCTTGCGATATCTTCAGCACTTGCACGGAATTCCATAGCAATTACCCCTTCTGCAATAAGGTCGGCAGCTCTAGCTCCGATGATGTGCATTCCTAAAACTTCATCAGTTTTTTCATCTGCAATGATTTTAACCAAACCATCAACATCACCGCTCGCACGGCTTCTTCCTAAAGCTCTCATTGGGAAAGATCCCACTTTGTAAGCTACTCCTTCTTCCTTCAATTGCTCTTCAGTTTTACCAACTCCCGCAACTTCCGGCCAAGTGTACACAACGCCAGGAATTAAATTATAATTGATATGAGGTTTTTGTCCAGCTAAAGTTTCAGCAACAAAAACTCCTTCCTCTTCCGCTTTGTGAGCCAACATTGCTCCTTTGATAACGTCACCGATTGCGTAGATGTTTGCAACATTCGTCTGCAAATGATCATTTACTTTTACTCTTCCTCTTTCGTCAAGCTCAACACCTGCTTTTTCAAGTCCAAGTCCGTCCGTGTAAGGTTTTCTACCTACAGAAACTAAGCAATAATCACCTTCAACTGTTACTTCTTCTCCTTTTTTGCCTTTAGCAGTTACTTTTACAGAATCTCCATTTCTTTCAACCGCTGAAACAGCCGTAGAAAGCATGAATTTCATTCCTTGCTTTTTCAAAACTTTAGTTAATTCCTTACTTAAAGCTCCGTCCATTCCCGGAATGATTTTATCCATAAACTCAACAACAGTTACCTGAGCGCCCAGTCTTAAATAAACAGAACCAAGCTCAAGACCTATAACTCCACCACCGATTACCACTAAATGCTTAGGAATTTCCTTAAGATTTAATGCTTCCGTAGAAGTAATCACTCTTTCTTTATCCAAAGTAATGAAAGGCAAAGATGATGGTTTAGAACCCGTTGCGATGATTGTATATTTGGATTCTATGGTTTCTGTAGAACCGTCGTTTTTTGTCACTTTAATCTGAGTTGCAGATTCGAAGCTTCCGACACCTTCAAAAACAGTGATTTTGTTTTTGTTCATCAGGTAGCTGATTCCGTCTGTATTTTGCTTGATGACTTCATTTTTACGCTCAATCATTCTAGCAATGTCCGCCTGAGGCTCATTGATAATGATTCCGTGACCTGCGAAGTTGTGCTTTGCATTTTCAAAATGTTCAGAGCTGTCCAAAAGCGCTTTTGAAGGAATACATCCCACGTTAAGACAAGTTCCTCCCAAAGTTGGATATTTTTCAATAATTGCTGTTGTGAAACCTAATTGTGCAGCACGGATTGCAGCAACGTAACCACCAGGACCAGAACCGATTACGGTAACATCGAATTGACTCATGTTATTTTATGAATTTGTTTATTATTATCTTACTTAATTCTTACAAATTTACAGATTAATTACCAAGTGAGAAAGTGAGATTTGTCAAATTTTAGAATGGATGCTGGATGTTGGGTGATGAAAGTTGAATTGTTTACGATATCTTCCTATCTCCAGCTTCAAACTTCAAGTCTGTTTACAAATCTACATTCACCTTTCCTTGCCCGAATTTTCCTGTACTTTCAAAATAGGAACCCCCATACAGATACCATTCAAGATTTTCCAGATATTCTATGGTGTTTTCCGGTGTTATTTGCGGACGTTCTTTTTTTGAAACGATTCCTCTGTACCATCTTCCGGAATTAGAAAAATGCTCAAATTCAACAAGATAATTGACCCATATTCTCTGACAAAGTTTGCACTGTAAAATACTTACCTCTCCATATCTTCCGTTGGTATGATCTATACCTAATTCGGAACTTCTGAAATCTGTATAGTTGAAAGGAGGTTTTTCACAAGTACATCCTAGTTTCGGAATTTTTTTCATTAATGAAATATTGATTTTTTTAGATAAAATTAATTAAGATAAAATGTAAGAAAATGACAATCTATAATAAAAAATACTGCAACTATTTCGTTAAATCCAGCAAAAGCTTCTCATACTTATCCAAAATAATATCTTTTGAAAACCGCGATCTGATAGAACTTTTTATAGCATCTTTATCATAGGTCTGATGAAGAATTCTCATTATTTTTTGCGAAAATTCTTCGTGATTTTCAATATTTGAAATTTCACCATTAATATTATACTGGATAATTTCGTTGATCCCGCCCGGACAGTTATTAGCTAAAGAATAGGCTCCACAGGCTCCTGCTTCCAATAAAACATTGGGAAAACCTTCATATCTTGAAGATAGGATAAACAAGTCTGCATATTTCAGAAATTGATATGGATTTTCCTGTCTTCCATGGAAATAAACATTTTTCAGGCCTAAAAAATCCTTCATCTGATGCAGCATCTCCCTATCTTTGCCGTCTCCTAAAATATGTAGTAAAATATTTTCATTTTTAAGTCTGGAAAAAACTTTCAGCAAATTATCAAAACCCTTTCGGGCAGATAAATTCCCAATTGCTACAACGTTTTTATAATTATATTTAAAACATTCAGGTTTTGGGGAAACGGTGAGCTTTTCATCAATAAAATCAAAATCTACGGGATTATTTATTTTGATAATTTTACTTGACTGAATTCTGAAATTCTTCGTTAAATCTTTCAACATATCATCACTTTGCGCAATGATTTTATCATAGTTGTTGTAAAAATTATAGAAAAATTTTATCTCCTTTCTGGTAACATGTTCCGTGACTACATTGGTTTCCCTGGCAATGAATTTCGTTCTTGGAAAAAGCTTGATAAATAAAGATAAATACGCATTTACCTCACCGAAACCGGAAAATACAATATCAGGTTTTCTCCTGTAAATCTCACCTAAAATAGGCTTTAATGAATGTCTGATTCTTTCTGTGTTGATATCAATAATTTCCACATCATCTTTTACAAGATTGAGATATCCGCCCTGTTTACGTAAAAGCAAAATCTTAGGCTCGAATCGATCTCGGGAGAGGTGATTCGCAATAGTGGTAATAATCCTTTCTGCGCCTCCGGTTTCAAGGTCCGGCAGAATAAATATGACAGAAATCTTTTTCATCAATGTAAAATTAGTAAAAAGTTTTGGTAACCTTGAATCTTAACATGAATTAATCTTTTTTAGTTCAATACTTTCTGAATAAGAACATTTAAGTTTGAAGATGCTTGATTTTTATCAATACTCCCTTGTGATCCTGAAAGGATCTAACCAAAATTTGAAACGCCTTGTAAAGATGCTTTCAGCATGACAAACTTTTTGATTATTTTTCTTGTTTATTAAATTATACGAAACCAAATAATTATTAAAAAAGAAACTCTTCCAGGGAAGAATTTCTTTCAAATTATTTCGTTATTGTTTAAAATCACTTAGTTGGCAACGTCGCTGATGAATTTTATTCTCAACATCCTCACTTCTTCATCAGAAAGTTCGTCCCCGAATTCATCGAGTAAAACTTTCATGCTGTCACTTTCGGATTCAGTCATGAATTCCATGAAGCCGTCGACAATATCTTCATCAAAATTATCTTCAATGTAATAGTCGATATTCAATTTAGTACCCTGATAGACAATGCTTTCCATTTCTTTCAACAGTTCATCCATTGAAAGGTTTTTAGCTCTGGCAATATCTTCAAGGTCAATTTTTTTATCGGTACTCTGGATGATGAATACTTTATGGCTGGATTTATTCGCCACTTGTTTCAATACCATATCCTGAGTGCGTTCGATATTATTTTCTTCTACATATTTACTGATAAAATCCGCGAATTCCTTCCCATATTTTTTAGCCTTTCCTTCCCCAACTCCATAGATTTTTGCAATTTCTTCAACAGTAATCGGGTACTGAACCGTCATATCTTCCAGACTTGGGTCCATAAAAACTGTATAGGGTGGAATTCCGTGTTTTTTTGCTACTTTTTTACGTAAATCCTTTAATAAAGTAAATAAATTCTGATCCAAACCTCCTGTTGACTGCATCTGGATCTGATCACTTTCAGCTTTCGTTTGGGTAAGATCAAATTCCCGGTCTTCCGCAATTAAAAATGAATGTTCCAGTTTTCCTTCTAAAACCAACTTCCCTTTTTCGGAGATCTTTAAAACACCATACGTTTCAATATCTTTTAATAAGAAATTCTGAACTGTCGCCTGTCTTAAAACCGTTTTCCAATGATTGTCTTTTTCCTCTTTTCCGAAGCCGAAATAAGGACTATGCTCTAGTTTATAAGATTTGGTTACGGCATTTTCTTTTCCTGCAATCACAGAAATTAAATCTTTAGATTTGAATTTTTCCCCAGTATCCCGGATAAGTTCGAGTACTTTTTTCAAATCAGCGGTTGCGTCTTTTAATTTTGGTGGATTTGTGGAATTGTCGCACATTTTTGCGCCATCACCATTAATTGGGTCAAAATTTTCTCCAAAATAATATAAAATATACTGTCGTCTGCTCATTGAAGTTTCGGCATAGCCAACGACTTCATTTAAAAGCTGCAACCCTATTTCTCTCTCGGAAACAGGTTTTTGGGCAAGAAATTTTTCCAGTTTTTCAATATCTTTCGGATCGTAGAACGCCAGACAGTGGCCTTCACCGCCATCCCGTCCCGCACGGCCGGTTTCCTGGTAGTAACTTTCAAGGGATTTCGGGAAATCGTAATGGATCACAAAACGCACATCCGGCTTGTCGATTCCCATCCCAAATGCAATCGTCGCAACAATTACATCAGCTTCTTCCATTAAAAATTTGTCCTGATTGGCAACCCTTATTTTTTGGTCGAGACCGGCGTGGTAAGGCAGAGCATTGATTCCGTTTACCTGCAAAAGCTGGGCAAATTCTTCCACCTTTCTTCGGCTTAAACAGTAAACAATTCCTGATTTTGTTTTATTATGATTGATAAATTTAACGATCTCTTTATCTACATTGACTTTCGGGCGTACTTCATAATACAGGTTCGGCCTGTTGAAGCTTTCCTTGAAAACCAGGGCATTCGCCATTCCCAATGTTTTTTGGATATCATCCTGAACCTTAGGAGTTGCGGTTGCCGTTAATGCAATTACGGGTACATCGGCAATTTTATCAATAATGGACTTCAAATTCCTGTACTCGGGCCTGAAGTCGTGTCCCCATTCTGATATACAGTGGGCCTCGTCAATAGCAACAAAAGATATTTTTACATCTTTTAAAAAGTCCAGATAATCTTCCTTGATCAACGATTCCGGGGCGACATATAAAAGTTTTGTCTTACCACTTTTGATGTCGTCGAAGACCTGTTTGGTTTGTGTTTTATTTAATGATGAATTTAAAACGTGTGCCACTCCGTCATCAGATGAAAGGCCGTTTACAGCATCTACCTGATTCTTCATTAATGCTATTAAGGGAGAAACTACAATTGCAGTACCTTCCGAAATAAGTGCCGGAAGCTGATAACATAAGGATTTCCCACCTCCTGTAGGCATTAAGACAAATATATCCTTCCCTTCTAACAGGTTTTCTATAATTTGTTCTTGCTGGCCTTTAAAAGTAGAAAACCCGAAATATTTTTTCAACTCGCCTGATAAATTGGCTTTTTTTGCGCTCATCTAATTTTCTATTGCTAAATTTGCATCCAATCCAAAGTTATGAATTTTTCGCTTAAAATAAAAGCGAACGGATTTATTAAGAATAAAACTTATATTAAATATTCTTTTTTAAATATAACATTTTTTAAGAGATTTTTTGTATAGCCCCTAAAAATAAAATGGAAAGAGCCAACATTATTTCAATAGCAAGAACAACTTTAGAAATAGAGATTGCTGAACTTAAAAAACTAAAAAACAGACTTGACGATCAATTTGCGAAAGCTGTAGAAATCATACATTCTGCGAAGGGAAAGCTGATCGTTGTAGGAATCGGGAAATCGGCGCATGTCGGAAATAAAATCGTTGCAACATTAAATTCCACGGGAACTCCCGCTCAATTTTTACACGCCTCGGAAGCCATCCACGGCGATTTGGGGGTCATCCAGAAACAAGATGTTGTTTTGTGTATTTCAAACTCTGGAAATTCACCGGAAATTGTAAACCTTGTTCCTTATTTAAAGGATTATTCTTCCGCATTAATTGGGATGACAGGAAATAAATCAAGCAAACTGGCAGAATTCTCTGAAGTAATTTTAGATACGCATGTTGATATGGAAGCCTGCCCGAACAAACTGGCTCCTACAAGTTCAACAACCTTACAAATGGCTCTGGGAGATGCTTTGGCCGTTTCTTTAATGGAAATGAATGATTTTAAAGCCAATGATTTTGCAAAATTCCATCCGGGAGGAAGCTTAGGGAAAAATTTAATCTCGAAAGTTGACGATTTCCTGTCTTCACAAAAACCTCAGGTAACGGAAAATGATACCGTAAAAGATGTCATTATTTCCATCAGCGGATCGAGACACGGAATTACGGTGGTAACGAATGAAGATGCAATTATCGGAGTAATTACAGACGGAGATCTGAGAAGAATGCTGATGAAAGGTGATGACATTTCTAAAGTTCTGGCAAAAGACATTATGTCTGCCCATCCAAAAACGATTGAAAGAACAGCCTTGGCAAAAGAAGCCATGAAAATCCTGAAAGAAAATAACATCGGCCAACTTATCGTAACCGAAAACGGAAAATATTTCGGGATTATTGATCTGCATAAATTGCTTGATGAGGGGATTAATTAGGCTGGAAGTTTGAGGTTGTAGACGTGAGGTTTATATTGTTTAAGGTTACAAATTTATCTTTTTTATAGTTTAAAGTCAGGTTAACTGAGATTTGAAAGATCTCTATTAATAAACTTAAAATATTTAATTTTAACGTAAAATATTTAACTTCCATCTTCCCGCTCCCGGCTTCCATCTTTAATAAAATATTTCATAAATTTGAGCCTTAAAAATTTTATTCTGTGAGTGATGCTAAAGACATGTCTTTCTGGGGACATATTGGAGAATTAAGAGGTCACCTTATCCGCTCTATTATTGCTATTATAATTGCTGCAGTGGTCATCGGCTTTAATATCAACTGGATTATGGACCATATCTTTTTTGGCCCTACCAGAAATGATTTTGCGACTTTCGAGATTGTCAACCACTTTTCTAAAATGATTTTAGGAGAAGAAAGCATTCACCTTCCAAAAGATTTTCCTGTACGTGCCAGTAAGCTTTACCAGCAGTTTAATGTGATGATGGCGGTTTCCATCTTCGGAGGAATTGTGGCTGCTTTCCCGTATATTGTCTGGGAACTTTGGCGATTTATCAGTCCGGCCCTGCATCCGAAGGAAAGAAAAAATTCAATCTTTATTATCAATTCGGTTTGGATTTTATTTATGACGGGTGTTTTATGCGGATATTATTTAATTCTTCCTTTTGCCGTTAATTTCGGGGTTATTTTTAAAATTTCAGACATTATTATTCCTCTTTACGATCTGAGTGATTATACGACATTGTTTTTACAGGTAGTTTTGGGTATGGGAGTGATTTTCCTTTTCCCCGTACTTATTTATTTCCTTACAACGATTGGGATCTTGACTCCAATGTTTATGAGAACTTATCGCCGTCACGCTATTGTTTTAATTATGGTTGTGGCTGCAATTATCACTCCTGCCGACGTTTTGAGTATGTTGATGGCGGCTTTCCCGTTGCTTTTATTGTATGAATTCAGTATTCTGATGTGTTCTTATACCTATAAAAGAGTTCAAAAATCAGCTGGAAATTTACCGGTTGTACAGAAATAAAATATCAAAAATTTAAAATAATATATTCCCGCAGATTGATTCTTCGGGATTTTTTTTGAGCTATTTCCCGCTTTCCGCACTCGCTATTTCCTGTTTTTTTCGGGGCGGCGGCTTTGCCGCCGCCCCGAAAAAAACAGGAAATGAGCTCAAACAAATGCTGCAATCGGGGCTAGGGTTCAGGACGGGTGGCTTCGAGAACCTCAGCCACCAAAGAACTTTTTGTCGTTTTATCAATGTTAACTAACCCCCGTTTGTCATCCTGAAAGGGTCTAAGCAAAGTATTAGACACGGGTCTGGAAGATTTGTGGCTGGATCCTTTCAGGATGACAGGTAATTATTACGTTAATTATGTTGAGCTTCAATAATTTTACCATTTCGGGAACTTACAATCAATTAATTTTCTATTTTTGAAAAGATTAATTCAATTTAAATGAAAAAGCTGTCGTATACACTTTTGTTTGCCTCCGGACTTATCTTCGGACAGTTCTTTGAGAAAGATAAAACATTCACAAAACAAGATACATTAAAGGGTTCCAATACAAAATTCCGGAATTTTTGGGATGTCAAGAAATATAATCTTTCCGTAGAGCCGGATTTTGAACAGAAAAGTATCAAAGGAAACAATACAATCAGTTTTGAAATTATAAAAGACGCTGCAAATCCCACATTTCAAATTGATTTACAACAACCGATGAAAGCTGATAAAGTGGAAGCAAGTTTCCTGATAGCAGAATATAAACAGGATGGTGATTTTATTTGGATTAAAACCAATAAAAACTTTAAAAAGGGAGAAAAATATACTATTAATGTCACTTACTCCGGAAACCCTACGATTGCAAAAAATGCTCCTTGGGACGGAGGTTGGGTTTTCACAAAAGATGAAAAAGGAAATCCGTGGATGAGCGTTGCTGACGAAGGAATCGGGGCATCTATCTGGCTTCCGACAAAAGATATCTGGAGCGATGAACCAGACAACGGTGTTATTATGAAAATTATCACTCCGAAAGATTTAGTAGGTATCGGAAACGGAAAGTTAATTGATAAAAAAACTCAGGGTGATAAAATTGCTTACAGCTGGGAAGTGAAAAATCCCATCAATGCCTACTCTATCATTCCGAATATTGGAAAATATGTAAATTTTAAAGATACTTACAAAGGCGAAAAAGGAACGCTGGATCTGGATTACTGGGTACTGGATTATAATTTAGATAAAGCAAAAAAACAATTCCAGCAAGTAAAACCGATGCTTTCGGCATTTGAATATTGGTTTGGGCCGTATCCTTTTTATGAAGACTCTTACAAGCTTGTTGACTCACCGTATTTAGGCATGGAACACCAAAGTAATGTTGCCTATGGAAACGGGTATCAAAACGGATATCTTGGAAGAGATTTGTCCGGAACGGGAGTTGGACTGAACTGGGATTATATCATCATTCATGAAAGCGGCCATGAGTGGTTTGCAAACAATATCACGGCAAAAGATCAGGCGGATATGTGGGTGCATGAAGGTTTCACGATGTATTCCGAAGTGCTTTTTACCGAAAAATATATGGATAAAAAATCTGCGGATATTTATATGCAGGGAATCCATAAAACGATCAATAATGACATTCCTATTATCGGAAAATATGGCGTAAGAAATGAAGGCAGCGGCGATATGTATCCAAAAGGAGCAAGCATGCTGCACACCATTCGTCAGGTTATTAATAATGATGATAAATTCAGACAGATCTTAAGAGGATTAAATAAAGATTTCTATCACCAAACCGTTACCACACAACAGGTTGAGGATTATATTTCAAAAAAATCGGGGATAGATTTTTCAAGTATTTTTAATCAATATTTAAGAACTACAAAAGTTCCGGTTTTAGAATATGTTCAAAAAGGAGAAGAAATGAAATTCCGTTATACAGATGTAGTTAAAGGCTTTAATCTTCCGATCAGAATTGGCGAACAAACCATCAACCCTACCGAACAATGGCAGACTGTAAAACTGAAGAAAGGAGGTTCCATTGATTTCAATAAAAATTATTATATCAATTATAAAAAAGTGCAATAAATAAAGCAATATTGCCTGAATAATCTTATATCAGTTTTAAAAATTATTTTTTTAGCAAGCATAAAAAACCGTCCCCGATAAAGGAGACGGTTTTTATTTAACCCTTTTATTAATATGTTAATTTATAAGAGGTAGCCGCATCAAGATTCACTCCTGTAACTACTTTTTCACTCATCAATTTATCATCGACAAATATTTTTACAGTCATCATCGATGCAGGATTCGTTCCTGTTGCTTTTACATTGATAGATGCTGTATTCATAGTTCCCACAGCAGCTATGGTTTGATATTCTTTAGTAAATACCTGACCTACCGGAGGGATGGTTTTATCCGCTATTTCTACAATATCATAATATGTACCTCCTGTGATAGTACCTCCCAAAACAATTTCAGCTTTGTAGGTAATTTTGTGCGCCATTGAAGGTGTCACTTCTCTGTCATCATCACATGATATAGTTGTCGAAAATAAAGCACCTGCTAAAACTGCGGTAACGGCTCCTCTAAAAAGTTTTGAGCCTAAAAAATTTTGTCTCATAATTTATATTTTTCACAAAGAAACAAAACATTAAACGTTTATTTTACATTTTAAATATATTTATGATTTCGGCTAAATTATCTTAATTTATTGTAAAATTCTCAAAAAATAAACTTTTATTTTATCTACAAGCCATAACATTATATAAATTTTACAACAATTAAATTTTTAATTAAAAAAAATTATTATTTTATCCAAAAATAAATTTAACTAATAAAATTTATGTTAAATAAGTATGTGTTTTATCCACTTTTTAGCAACTACTAAATTATAATATAAACACAATGAAAAAATAGCATAAGCATAAAAAAGCTTCCTCGTAATGTCGAGGAAGCCTAGTAATTATATTAACTATTATTAATATTTATATATCGTCGTAAGACCTGCCTGAAGACTTTGACCTGTTACCACACTTTCATTTTTCAATGTACCATCTACATAAATCTGTAATTTTAGTGTTGAAGAAGCATTTGCTCCCGTAGCATTTACTACTACTCGAACTGCGCCATCATACCCCTGTGTTCCTATGGTTGTTACTTCTTTTGTCCATTTTTCTCCACTTGCTGTAAAATTTTCATATTCCTCATCAGCATAAAATGAATGTTTTCCACCCGTAATATTGCTTCCTGTTGATGCTTCTGCTTTAACTAAAATTTTGTGGTTAATTCTCGGTGCAGGCTCATCATCATGGCTACAAGATAATACTGTTGCGAACACTGTTCCTGCTAATAATGCAGATTTTGCTACTCTAAGTGTAGAGTTTAAGAAATTGTTTTTCATTTTTTGTATTTTTTAAGTTAATTTTTAGTCAAAATTCATGCCAAGATTAAACGTTTCATCTTTTTCTGTATTTTTATATTGACTCAACGGTTTTGGCTTAATTGTTTATAACGATACCAGATATTAATTATCGTTTTGTTTAAAAATGTTTTACATAATTCAGATCTTGCTACACAAGGTACAGTGATTAAAAAATTGTTGTTCATAATTTTGAATTTACTATCAGGAAAACGACGGCTATAAAATTATATTGCATTTAAAATATCAGTCGATTATATTTGAAAAAACCTTAAAATTCCACAAAAAGCATTGATCACTAAAAAAAATTATGGCATTTTATTTTATATGGAATAATTTTATTTCCTCTTGAAAGTTTTTCTTTAAATTTTATTTTGAAAAGAAACTAAATATCTTTTAATTTTAACATTTATTATTAAGTTTTAAATTAATTCTTGAACATTTGTAACAAAATGATTTTAAAAGCAACTATTTGTATATATAATTTAAACAATGAAAAAAATAGCACTAAGCTTGGGTATATTGACTGCATTTCTCGTTAATGCCCAGTCTATCAAAACAACAATTGACCTTGTCAATGTAAAAGATGATAAAGTTGCCGTTACAATGGAATTTCCGAAAATGAAATCCGGCGACGTAAAGTTTCATTTTCCAAAAACCGTTCCCGGAACTTATTCCGTGGATGATTACGGAAGATTTGTAGAAGGAATAAAATTTTATGATAATAAAGGAAAGGAACTGGCTTTTACAAAAGTAGGAGACAATACCTATACCCTTAAAAATGCTCAGAATTTAACAAAAGTAACCTATCTGGTAAACGACAGTTTTGATGATGAGATGGATTCTTCAAAACATAAAGCCGTATTTTCCCCTTCTGGAACGGACATCGAAGCCGGAAAAGTGTATATGGTAAATACACACGGTTTTATTGGATATATCGACAATATGCAGGATGTTCCTTATCAATTAGTAATTCAGAAACCGACTGATTTCTACGGAACAACCGCTTTAGTAGATCAGGATAAGTCTGAATCTACGGATACGTTTACCCTGGCAAATTATGCAAAGCTTACGGACTCTCCTTTGATGTACACAAAACCTGATTACATCACGTTTAATGCAGGCGGAATGGATCTTGTTCTGGGCGTTTATTCTCCGACGGGAAAATATAAAGCTGCTGATTTTAAAGAAAATTTAGAAAAAATGGTAGTGGCTCAGAAGAAATTTTTGGGTGACATGAATACCAACAAAAAATATGCGATCATGCTCTACCTTTCAGGAGGTGACGGGCCGCAGATCAAAGGTTTCGGAGCATTGGAACACCATGAATCTACGAGTGTTGTCCTTCCTGAAATGATGCCGAAAGAAGCCATTGATAAAACCATTACAGACGTAGTTTCCCACGAGTTTTTCCACACGGTAAATCCTTTGAAAACGCACTCGGAAGAGATTCATTATTTCGATTATGCAGACCCGAAAATGTCTCAACACCTTTGGATGTATGAAGGCGGAACGGAATATTTTGCCAATTTATTCCAGATTCAGGAAGGTCTGATTACTAAAGATGAGTTCCTTCAAAGAATTAACGAAAAAATTACAAACTCCAAGAGCTACAACGACACCATGCCTTTCACGGTGATGAGTAAAAATATTCTTAAGGACGAATACAAAGATCAATACAGAAACGTTTACGAAAAAGGAACACTTTTGACGATGTGCCTTGATATTGAATTAAGAAAACTGTCAAACGGTGAAATGGGTTACCGCGATATGATCAGAAAATTATCGCAAAGATTCGGTGAAAACAAGCCGTTTAAAGATGATAAGCTGATTGATGAATTGGTAGCAGTAACAGGATATCCTCAGGTGAGAGATTTCTACAACAAATACATTGCCGGAAGCCAGCCAACGCCTTATGCAGATTACCTGAACCAGGTGGGAGTAGAAATTAAAAAGCAGGAAACGCCACCAATTTTCTGGTTTATTAAAAATCCGGAACAAACGGGTTACAACGATAAAAACAATACTTTTATTTTCGATGAAAGTTCGGCTTTATCATCTTTTGCAAAGAGTATAGGCTTCAAAATAACCGACGAAATTGTAGCATTGGATGGGAAAACAATTAATGTTCAGAATATTCAGGATTTCATTGGGTATTCTAAAACAATTAAAGAAGGCCAGAATGTGACAGTAACCGTTTTAAGAAACAACGGCGGAAAATCTGAAAAAATTGATCTTAAAGGAAAAGCAATTTTAGATAAAATGACAGTGGAAACATTGCAATATAAAGCTAATCCTACTCCGGCAGAACTGAAGCTGCAGACGCAGTGGCTGACTGGAAAGAAATAATTTTTGATTTAATTTAAATGAATATTAGCGGGGAATTTTCTCCGCTTTTTGTTTTAAACACTAATGAGCACAAATATTTTCACTAATTACACAAATTTGATGATAAATAAAAACATAATTTAATCGTGCTTATTTGTGAAAGATTAGTGAGAATGGTGTTTAAATTATCCTTTTTTAATCGTTATTCTAAAAGTCGTCCCCTTTCCCACTTCAGTCTGTGAGATTTTAATATCTCCGCTGTGATATTCTTTGATTACCCTTTTCGCTAATGACAATCCCAATCCCCAACCTCTTTTTTTGGTTGAATATCCTGGTTTAAAGGCATTCCTAGCTTGTTGTTTCGTCATTCCGCTTCCGTTATCCTGAA
This sequence comes from Chryseobacterium sp. IHB B 17019, assembly GCF_001456155.1. Lineage (NCBI taxonomy): Bacteria > Pseudomonadati > Bacteroidota > Flavobacteriia > Flavobacteriales > Weeksellaceae > Chryseobacterium > Chryseobacterium sp. IHB B 17019. The sequence goes on from NZ_CP013293.1 coordinate 1,840,377, forward strand.
CTTCCACTACAATATTTTTATTCCGTTCAAAAACAGACATGGAAATGGAACCCTCACCTTTCATCGCATCTACGGCATTTTTTACTAGATTTTCAATTACCCAGCTCATCAGAATTTTATTGTGAGGAACCAAAATTGTATAATTAGGAAGATGCAGTCCGAAATTTATTTTTCTTGAAATCCTGGTTTTTAAATAATCATAATTCTCACGAATAGTTGCATTAAAATCCATATCATTCAGCTCCGGAACAGAACCGATTTTGGAAAACCTTTCAGAGATTGTTCTTAATCTTTCAATATCTTTTTCAATCTCATGAACGCCTTCAGAATCAGGAGTGTCGAGCTTCATGATCTCCATCCAGCCGATCATTGAAGACAGCGGGGTTCCTATCTGATGTGCCGTTTCCTTCGCCAATCCGGCCCAGAGATATCCTTCATCTGTTTTTTTGACAGTCCTTAAAAACCAGAATGAAAACAGAAAATAGCACAGAATAAAAAATCCTAAGATAAATGGAGAATAGCGTAAATTATTCAACAATTGTGAATTGTCGTAATAAACAATTTGCTTGTTTCCTTTTACGATTTCAATTTCAATAGGAGTATAGCTCTTTGCCATTTTTTTTGCTAAAGCTAATATTTTCGAGGAGTCACCTTCAATATCTTTAGGGATATTTTTGTGCTCAATAATCTGATCATTTTTATCTAAAATAATGAGCGGAATTGTTGTATTGGAGCTATAAATCTGAAGAAGCAATGCCTGAACTTCCAAATTCGGATTCGCTACTTCCTGCTGAAATCTTAAGGCGCTTACCAAAATATCAACCCTTTTCACTTCTTCTTTTCGCAAAAAATTAATAAGAATCGTCGAAGCAATGACAATCGTTAAAACCACGATGGTCATTAAGGTAAAAATAATCCAGTTATTCAGCCTGGCAAGAATGGATTTCCTCAAAATAATTTATTTTAAAACATTCAGAATTTTCTGCAGCTCCGAACTTCCGCTTCCCTGATAATTGTTAATAATGATAGAAAATACATATTTTTTTCCATCTTTTGAAGTATGGTAACCCGCAAAAGATTTGGTATCGCGCATGGTTCCGCTTTTCATTTTGATACCGTTTTCCTGAATCGGGAAGCCGTCATAATAAGACTCAAACCACAGTTGTTTTTTCGCATACAGCAAGGCCTGAACCTGTGCTTTTGCCGAAGCATAATTCTGTGGTGAAAGTCCACTTCCATCAGCAAAATTAATCATATTTGGGTTGATTCCCTTTGACTTCCAGAAGTCTTTCAGAAACGCAACTCCACTTTTAAAGCTTGGATTTCCTTTCTTTTCTTTTCCCAATGTTTTAATTAACGTTTCACCGTAAAGATTGATACTTTTTCTTAAAAACCAATAAATAATTTTATCTAAGGTTGGAGATTCGTATGTAAGAATTACATTTTCTTTCGGGACTTCCATAGCTTGTTTTCCTTCAATTTCCAATTGAGAATTTGTCACCACTTTTCCGGAAAAATCAATTCCTGATTCCTTCAACCATTGTTTTACTTCAACTCCTAATTGTAGTGGCGGATTCGGTGTAGAACCGGAAACCGTAACCGTTTTTGAAGGTAAAGTTCCGTTAATTAAAGCAACATCAGAATGCGGTGCCGTGAAGATCAGGCTTTGGTCTGAACTTCCTCCAACTTTCAGGTCGTTCAACCATTTTACACCTTCCAGAGGATAGGAAAAACTTTGAAATTCGGTTCCGTTTATATTGATATCAAACTGATTTTCACGCCAGTTGATTCCCCAGACTCCTGCACCATAATAATTTCCCAGATCATCCCAGGGCCAGCCTCCGGGAATAGTTTGATGATCAAAATAAGAATCATCGATAATAAGGTCACCGGAAATCTTTGTGATTCCTGATTTTTTTATGACTTCAATTAGTTTTTGCTTAAAATTTTCCGGTTTATAAGCATCATACCTCCAGCTTCCCAATGTAGGGTCCCCGTTTGAAGTGATGAAAAGGTTTCCATTTAAAACTCCGCCAGAAATATTTCCTGAAAAGCTTGATGTTGTTTTATAAGTATAACTTTTACCTAACGTTTCCAAAGCCGCCGCTGCTGTGAATATTTTCTGTGTTGAAGCAGTAGAAAGTCCTTTATTTCCCTGATATTCGTAAATAAAATTTCCGTTTTCATCAGAAACATAAAACGACAGGTTGGAAGCAATTGCCCCCGAAGAATCCATCAGCTCTTTGGTGGCTGCATCCAGTTTTTGGGCTATATTTTGAGCAAAAATAATTTGCGTTGAAAGAGTGAGAATTGCTACTATTTTTCTCATTGCATTTTTATTTTTCTAAGCTTTATTGACATTCTGAACAGAGAATTTAAATATGATCCTTATCACATTCTATATTCAAATATAATTAAAAATAAATTTACAATTCCGTGCCCGGTTCTATCTCGTAAGGTTCTTTATCTTTTTCAAAAATCCTTGTCAGCTCACTGCCTTCAACGGTAATTTTATCTCCAACTTTTCTGATCCAATTGCCTTCCCGTAAACCGACAACTTTCAGATCGTTCTGAGTTAAAAACTCTTTAATCCTTGTTTCCCTTGTTTCACCGTTATGCTTCAAATCCGGATTCGGATCGAGGTAATGCGGATTTATATTAAAAGGAACCAATCCCATACAACCAAAACTCGGTGGATAAACGATCGGCATATCGTTCGTGGTTTTCATGTTTTGTCCACCGATATTGCTTCCGGCACTGCACCCTAAATAAGGTTTTCCGTTTTCTATATTTTGCTTTAAAACAGACATCAGATTTTCTTCATGTAAGGTTTTTACCAAAAGAAAAGTATTTCCGCCGCCTGTAAAATAAGCTTTTGCCTGATTTAATGCCTCTATTTTATCTTCAAATTCGTGGAGGCCTTTTACCTTAATATTAATGGTTTCAAAGAAAGATTGAGCTTTTGCTGTATAATCATCCAAAGAAATTCCGCCGGGTCGGGCAAAAGGAACGAAAATAATTTCATCAATTCCTTCATACAATTTGATTAATTCTTCCCTTAAATATTCCAAATATTCCCCTCCGAAAAGTGTGGATGTTGAAGCTAATATGATATTCATTACAAAAATTAGAGATTAAAATGGTTTAAATACAAAGATAACCGAAACAGTAACGAATCAAAAATTTAGATAAAAAAAACATTCATCCCGTTAATATTTTCAAAAAAAACTTAAAGGTTCTAAAATTTGATTTTTTATGGAATTATTCTTGAATCATAGAAATTACAATTTGAAAAATGTAAGATTATGAAAATGATTAAGATTGAAATTAAAAGCCTGTTTTTAGGTTTATTATTTATAGGAGGTGCGAGTTTTTTAAGTGCACAGACAACTCCGGTAGATAGTACAAAAACTACGGCTGCTACAAGCCAAACAGGAAATTCTACTATTGATGCCCTTAAAAAACAAATCGAAGCCAATCCGAAGGATACGGATGCTTTAGCCAAGTTGGCAACAGCTTATCAGGAAGCATCTGACTGGACCAATGCAGTAGAAACCTGGAAAAAGATCTCTGCCCTGTTACCAGATTGGGCTCCATCTTATTACAGCCAGGCTTATGCGTATCAGTCGGCTAAAGATGATGCTAATGCAAAGATTGCTTATGAAAAGTATATTGCAACTGTAAAACCGGAAGAAGTGGAACAGAATAAGAAAAATCTGGCTTACGCTTATTTTTATATTGCTTTTGCGGAGCAACAAAGTAATCCAGCCAAAGCAAAGGAACATATTACGAAATCTTTACAGTATGATCCTACCAATGAGGAAGCTATCAAACTTAATAAAGTTTTAAATTCATAGCAAAAGCCGGAAAATTTTCCGGCTTTTTTATTTTAATAGTTTAAATGTTTTTAGTTAATTTTCTTACCGAAAAAGTCTGTTTCACCGTGGAGATGACGAATGATTTTTTCAATGTTCCGGTTAATGCTTTCTTCAGTTTTAAGATTATTAATATATCGGATTAACTCTAATTTTCTTGAAGGAATTAAACTTTCAAAATTCTTTGTAGCAAACGGACTTTCTTTAATAGCTTCCTCTAATTTTGGATGAATGGAAATGCTTCTGTCTGAGTCATCAAACTCAACAAAAACTTCTATTGTCTCACCAATTCTTTTGGGAGAATCTTTTAGCATGGTTAAATTAACATATAATCGCCATTCACCTAAATACTTCATCAGGTTTTGCTTAAATTCTTTACCATTTACAGTTCCTTTCACAGGAATCGGGCTTTTATCCTTTCCTGCTTTTTCGAAAATATGATTCAAAATTTCTTCAGGAATGAAAACAAAAGGATTGATGCCGATGATTTCGAGTTTGGTGGTGAAGTTTTTCATGATGTAAATTTAATATTTTTTGCTTTAGGCGACAGGTTGGAGTTTTTTAACTACCCCTTCTTTTTGCTGTGCAAAAATCCACCCCTTCAGGAAAGAGAATTTTTACTTCGCTAATACTAGCTTATTTAAATTCGATAGTTAATCTGAAATGCTATCTCATCGACCTTAACCTTAACCTTAACCTTAACCTTAACCACAAAATTAAAAGGAATGATTATCTTTGCACGAAATAAATCTGTAAAACAAAATGAAATTTTTTATCGACACTGCTAATTTAGAGCAAATTAAAGAAGCTAAAGATCTTGGAATCCTTGATGGAGTAACGACAAACCCTTCATTAATGGCAAAAGAAGGCATCCAGGGAGCTGAAGCAATTAAAAATCACTACAAAGCAATTTGCGAAATCGTAGACGGCGATATTTCTGCAGAAGTACTTTCTACAACGTACGAGGAAATGATCAAAGAAGGTGAAGAATTGGCAGCAATCCACCCAAATATCGTAGTAAAAATCCCGATGATTAAAGACGGAATCAAAGCTTTAAAATATTTTTCCGATAAAGGAATCAAAACTAACTGTACATTGATTTTCTCTGCTGGACAGGCTCTTTTAGCAGCGAAAGCCGGAGCAACTTATGTTTCTCCTTTCCTGGGAAGACTGGATGATATTTCAACAGACGGGCTGAACCTTATCCAGGAAATCAGATTAATTTTTGATAATTATATGTATGAAACTGAAATTTTGGCGGCTTCTATCCGTCACTCAATGCATATTATCGATTGCGCGAAGATTGGTGCTGATGTAATTACATCACCACTTCCTCCGATCTTGAGCTTGCTAAAACATCCATTAACGGAAAGCGGATTGGCTCAGTTTATTGCAGACTCTCAGAAATTAGCTTAATTTATAGTAATTTAGATATAATTCGGCGCGGAAACTTTGTTTCCGCGCCGAATTTTTTATTGCAATAAATCTAATTCCAGAATGTTGTTATTTCTGGCATTTTCTTCTCTAGCTTCTTTCTCTTTTCTTCTTATCATTTCATTTGGATTTACCTCTTTACCGTCCCTATCTAATAGCATTGTCTCCTGGTTGCTTGCAATCCATTGGCCTAATCTTCTTGTGGGGTTTTTTCTATTTTCAATAAAATGTTTTTTATAATTTTCAGGATCTAAAGCGATCATATCTTCAAATCTTTCCTTATTATTTTCACTTTTCCAGACTTCATTTTCTTTCAATTTTTTAATTGCTTTCAAAATAAAAATATGTGAGCTTGTAGTATCTTCAATCTTTATAATCAAACCAGGCAGTCCATGAAATTTATAAGGTCCATCCTGAATAGGAATCTCTGAAACAAACCATGCGATCCATTTTCTTCCTGCAAATTCGCCAACAGCTTTTTGTGCATTAAGTTCTCCAATTTTTTCTTTGTCAGGTAAAATTTGCCAGTTAATCTTCCGATCGTCAGAAACTTTATATTCGACTGCATCCATGATGTTAAAGTATAAAACTTTATAGTCAGGATAATTCTTTTCTATTGTATATTTTGGCTCTTTAACTTTGATATCTTTTAAATCAAAATTGCCCGATTTAACTCTCTCATTTGTAATTGAGTCAGCAACAAAGTTATTTCTGTTATAAAATTTGGAACCTTTTTTCGCTACATCCAGATACATGATTGCAGATTCTGCATTGTTCTTTTTTGTAGAATCTTTTACAAATCGATATTCATATATAAACCGTTGATTCTGAGCATTCATGAATATACCCAAAAGGAGGGTAAGGATAAAAATTGTTTTTCTCATTTGTGTTAATATTTTTCTGAATATTGTTTATCTTTTGCGTTTTCTAGAAAAAAAGGATGAAAATTAATTCATCCTATATATTTTAAATATTATTGTAAAGCTTTTTGGATTTCAGTATCCAGTTCTTCTATTATACTTGAACTGAAACCATCTCTAAAAACAATCTGAGAGTTTTTATCAATAATAATATGAGTCGGGTAACCGTCCACTTTAAACTGATCTACAGTTTTCTTGGCATTGGGAACAATATTATATTTAAATTGATTTTTGGCCAAGAATTTCTTCAAAACTGCTTCATTATTAAATGTTACTGCTAAAAACACCACCTCTTTATCTGCATATTTTTGCGCCAGTTTGTTGAGTTCCGGCATTTCAGCAAGGCAGGGAGCACAGGTTGTAAACCAGAAATTAATGACCACAACCTTACCTTTCAAGCTATTTAAATTGTATTTTTTCTTGTTTAAATCTGTTAAGGTAAAAGATGGTGCGGCTTTTTTCACAAAAGCAGGTTTTGCAGCTGCCTTTTCTTTTGCTTCTTTATCCATTTTTGCTTTCCGGTCAGCTTTTTCCTGCTCGGTAAGCTTTCTTAATACTATTACTTTTAGTTCACTATCAGCATTCTTATACTTATCAAAGCTATATTCTTTACTCATCACCGCCTGCATCATCTCATTTCCCTCAATCTTTTTTCCTTCTGCTGAATAGATGGAAATATTTTTATCAAACGGATTAAAATTGCCCTCGATTTCTGATTTGTTAAGCCCTTTCAAAGCTTCATCTTTCCAGCTTTGCTGAGCGTTGTAGTTTAATGGGATTAATACCAGTAATAAGACCGCAGCCTTAAGAAAATTTTTAAATTTCATCATTGTATTGTGTATTTATTTTTTTTGACAAAAGTCATGCCAGGTATTTATTTTACTAGATCCGGCTCAATTGGGTTATTATTTTTTGCTAAAGATTCTTTTGTTCTTTTTTCCATTTCCCTGAATACCTGATTCGGGTCCGAAATTTCTTTTCCGTCTGAAGTTCTTACTTTGAAAGCCACTCTGTTGTTACCATCTCCTCCATTTCTCATCATCATTTCCCTCATATTTTTTGAAGGATCGTTGATGTAAGCTTTCCACACTTTTTTATATTGATCTTTTGTAACCTCAATTTCTTTTCCCCCAATTCCCATCACTCTTACATTTCCTGGCATATCCAATTCTGTTGCTGCAACGGGAGTTTCAATTTTTTTGTTTCCGACTAAAGTCATGATATGTGAACCGGTAGTATCTTCCAGCTTTACAATCAACCCCGGAAGTCCGTAAAATTTGTAAGGTCCGTCCTGAAAAGGAATATCTGTGCTGAACCATGCAATCCAGTCTCTTCCACCGTAAGTTGTGGTGGCTTTTTGAGTATTATATTCACCGATTTTCTGTTTTTCGGGAAGAATTTTCCATTCCGGTTTCTGGTCTTCTTTTACCTTATATTGATCCATCGAAACTCTTGTAAACAAATATGTTTTGAAATCCGGATAAGATTTTGTCACCTTGTAGCCCACTTGTCCCGGACTTTCCCTTCTGCTGATATTGATATTTCCCGAACCCCCTTTGATTTGTTTCTGAACTTCTGCCATTGAAGTAGAATCGGCAACAAATTTGTCTCTGCTGTAATAATTGGAACCGTTTTTATCGATATCCAGAAGCATCATTTCTTTTTTCACATCGGCTTTATCGTTGGAGTCCGGAATGTATTTGTAATCGTAGAAAAATCTGTTTATTTGTGCATTGGTACATACACTTAAAAACAAAAAAAGTAAGATATTGTTTTTCATAAATTGTATTGTATTATTAAATAAAAAAAGCTCTGTCGATAAATTGTTTAAAGTTCTAAGTTTAAAACTTATTTTAATTTACTGACAAAGCTGATTGGAACTTTATTTTTTAGTTTCTATTCTTATTTCTCCGGAGCTGTTGCCGTCTGTTGATCTTTTGTTGACATTCATATTCTTGATTTTTCCAGGTTCCAAAGCATCGAGGTCTTGTTTTGTCACTTCTTTTCCGTCAATATAGAATTTCATGTTGCTCAGGTCACCAGAATATTTCTTTACTCCTTCTCCTGCGATGATTTTGGCATTATTCATTACCCTTACTTTGTTAAATTTCATAGGCATAGAATTATTGCTGTAAATATAAACTCTTTTATTCCCGTCCAAAGCTCTTCTTTCTACTTCTAATTTTGCCCTTTCGCCTTCCAGTTTGGCTCTTTTTTCTTCTAATCTTGCTCTTTCTTTGTCAAGCTTCGCTCTTTTTTTAGCCGTTGACACAGATTCTTTTGCTCTTTCCGCGGATCTGAAAGCCATATCAGCTTCGGGAGCCCATCTTCTGTCCTGCATATTATCTCTGTAGGAATACACCTTCACTCTTGGAGCAGCTGGCGTACCTGGTGCACCCGGAGCGTGTGGCGGTGGTGGAACATCGGAAAAATCAAAATCTATTTCGGGCATTTCAGGAATTTCACCGAATTCGATTTTCATGTTTTCAAATTCCTTCACCTTATCCTTCCATTCTTTGGAATTGAAATATTCTGTGACATTCACATCTTTGCCGTCCATTCTGATCACCATTGCTCTTTTCAGAAAATCTTCCGAACTCGCAATTTTCCCGATCTCACCTGATAATTTTCCTATTTCTTCAAGGTTTTTATTATATTCCTTGCTTTCAGGCTTAAGGTTTTTTAAGATTTCACTTTTCTCCTGAATTTTTTTGCTGAGATCAGCAATTTTTTTGTCGTCATTAGACTTTTTATATACTCGAGGAGCTACTACAATATCATTTTTGGATGAATTGGGGGTAATTGTATCTTTTTTAAGGGTAATTTTATTGTCTTTTTTAATTTCAGAAACCGCTTTCTCAATTTCTATATTTGTTGCTTTAATTTCTTGGTTTTTAGCATTTACCAGATAAGCAAACGCTACTGAAAATACTACCGGTAATGCAAAAATTCTACGCGCATACCCGAATTTGGTTTTAGGTTTTTGTAACATTTTTAATCGTTTTTTTAGATTTGAACTTAAAAACGGACTGGTCGCAGGCAACTGTGTTCCGGAAAAGTGGCTTGCTAAAAGCATCTGCGCAAATGCTTTTGTGTCCGATTGTTTTACGGCTTTTTTATCAGCCAGATATTCGTGAATTAAACTAATTTCTTTTTTAATGATATGAAAAAAAGGATTGAACCAGAAAACAGAAGTAATGATCTCAATAAAAATTTTATCGAAGGAGTGTTTCTGCTCAATATGTACCATTTCGTGCTTTAAAATCTGCTTTCCAATATCTGAATTCAACATAATAGAATTCTTCCAGAAGAGATTTTTAAAGTAAGAAAAAGGAGCTTCTGTCAGATTTGTATGGTAAAAATTAATGCCATCAAAACTTTCTTTCTGAAACTGATTTTTAAGCTGTTGGATTCTGAAAATCCCGTAGATGAACCTTCCTAAAAAATAGAAAGAAACCAGTCCCAAAGCTGAAAAAATAATTCTAAAATAAATGTGGTCATTGTTTAAGTTTTTTGTTGTGTTAAAATTCTGTACCTTATCTATTAGCTTATAAATGTCATTGCTTACTTCAACCGTAAAATCTTCAACCTTTACTAAAGGAAGCAACAACGATATAAACATCGCAAACAAAAGATAAAATCTGTTGTAGTGATGAAACGTCTTGTCTTTAAGAGACAACCGGTAATACAAAAACATTACACCGGAACATAAAATAACTTTTCCGAAGTATAGAAGTACAGTTTCCATAGCTAGTTCTTATTTTTGAGTTCGTTCAATAGCATTTCAAGGTCTTCCACGGTCATTTCGTTCTTTTCTACAAGGAAAGAAACGGCACTTTTGTAGGAACCTTTAAAATAATTTTTCACAAGACTTTTCATCGTTTTTCCAGAATATTGCTCCTTCGAGATCAATGGAAAATATTCATGCTGCCTTCCGTATACGTTGTAGTCTACGAATTCTTTTTCCTTCAATACTTTTAAAATGGTAGAAACGGTGTTGGTATGCGGTTTCGGGTCCGGAAAAAGATCAAGAATATCTTTTAGAAATCCTTTTTCCAGTTTCCATAAATACTGCATCACCTGCTCTTCTGCTTTTGTTAAAGTCTGAATCTTCATATCCCTCTTTTTAATCATTAAATATGATATAAATTTTAACTTAAATTTAATATCACTAAGAAATTAGTTATACAAATGTAGAAATAAAATCTTTCGAAACAACTATTTTTTTAGTGATAAAAGATTAAACGATATAACTAATTGATAATCAGTAAAATAATTTTTATTAAAATTTGTTAAATTTTTAAGACAGAGAAATTATTGCCTATTCGATCAATAGAAAAATCCTGATTTGCAAAAGAAATTCTTAAAACTTGTTAATTTTTATTAAATAAAATTAAAATGAATTTGTTTAAACCGAGAAAATATATTTATTTTAGTGCTTTAAAAATTTCTCATGAAAAGATATAATTTATTAATTGTACTATTACTACTTGTTTTTAACCTAACTACGGCTCAAAAGAAGGGTTCTCCTGCTGCGGATTTCAGTGCGGTAAAAGAGGCTAAAACTAAAATTGAAAATACAGTTCCTTTAGTTATCAAGCATTTGCAGGATATCAGCACAAAGGAAAATGATCCAAATATCCTTACAAACGGAAAAATTGCATTGGCAAAGGAATACGGAAAAGTGGAGCTGGAATGGCGCATGTACAGAGGAAACATGAACAGCTGTATCATGAATAATTCTTCCAAGAAAGCAAAAAAATGCATGGAATATCATAATACAATGTTCAGAGACACCATGATCAACTACAACAACTATATCACGAATCTTACAAGAAAGAACGGATATCTTGGTGTGGAAGGTGATACAAAATTCGACCTTAATCCTGCTGAAACATCTACTAAGCTGAATGAATCTTATTTCAATGCAAACGATGCAGCCGGAAGAATGAAAGGAAATTCTAAGAAAGAATTCTTAGGCCAGACCATGGCAGATGATTATGCATTGACGCCTTATAATCAATTGGCGACTCAATAATAATTTATTTTATTAATTAAATGATATGAAATCCTGCTTTTTAAGTAGGATTTTTTATTTATTACAAAAGCTTTTTACTTAAAATTATTTATTAAGTCACGCTTAGTTTTGAAGTCACTAACTGCATTTTGTAAACTTTGCTTTTGAATGTTAAACTCAATATTTTAAGGCATTTAAAACTTTTGTGACTTTTGTGGTTAAATTTTTTCAAATTTCTGTCCAAAAAACAAAAACTCGGTTGTCATTAAGGTATAACAACAAAAATTTTAAAATTATGGAACCAAGAATCAATTTATTCGAAAAAGGAAAAAAAGCAATTACCCCAATCTTTGGAATCAACCAATATCTGAAACATTCCTCGATTGGCAAGCAATTGATAGAACTTATTGATTTCAGAATTTCACAGATCAACAAATGCTCTTACTGCCTTGATATGCACTCAAAAGAGCTTCGTGCAATGGGAGAAACAGAACAGCGACTTTACGGATTGAGCGCATGGAGAGAAACTCCATATTTCACAGAAAGAGAGAGAGCTGCCCTGGAATTTGCTGAAGGCGTAAACGCTCTTCACGTTTCTGATGAAGTGTATGAAAGTACAAAAAAACACTTCTCAGAAGAGGAAATGATCGATCTTACTTTAGTCGTAAATTCAATTAATATCTGGAACAGATTCAACATTGTATTCAGACAGGTTCCGGGAGATTATCAGGTAGGAATGTTTGGATAGTTTTTGAGCAATTTAGAATTGATTTAATAGTAAAGAGAGCCGCAATGGTTCTCTTTTGTTTTTTTTAAATAATGTAAAATTTATGGCATAATAAGTGATTTTAAAATAATAAATTAAAATGCTATGTTCAATAAAGGAGATGCCGTAAAATGGCGATTCAGAAACGGTGAAACACACGGAGTCATTATAAAAATTCATACAAAAGACTTTATATTTATGAACCGACAACGCCGTGCTTCAGAATCCGAGCCACAATATGAAGTGATGAGTGAAAAAACAGGTAAAACAGCCGTTCACAAAGCTTCTACTCTAAAGAAAATATAAAAAAAGCCACAAAAATTGTGGCAGCTATATTTTGAAAACAGATTATCTATTTTATTTTGTCATAAATCCATTTCGTGACAATAGCCCCGAAAAGATAATAAGCAACTGTCATTACTTTTTTCTCCGTCGTTGATGCAACAGGAGAATCATCCAATCCCAGCTTTTCAGGAAGCGCAACTGTTCCCAATCCCATCAGAAGTCCGGACGCCATATTAAAACCTGATGTGGCAGTAGTAGCGTAATAAATCCCATTCCCAATAACATCTCCGGCCAAGGTAGCAGCATACAGCTGATCCGGATTTGTAATTTTCATATCGACCTTATCCAAAGCTTTATTTAAAGCCTCTTCTCCCACTTTATTAATCTGTGGAGCATTGTCAAAATTCTTTCTGATTGCTTCGTGCAGAAGGTTTACCGCTATGGCACCACCTAAACCTGCGAGGATTTTTTTGTACATAATATTGTGATTTAAGTTGGTATTTCTAAATAATTACATAAATCAAGCCATTTTTTAATAAAAATACATAATTCACAATAAGGAGAAATAAAAAAGAGTATCACAAAATTTGTAATACTCTTTAAAATAGTAGCGGGAACCGGACTCGAACCGATGACCTTCGGGTTATGAGCCCGACGAGCTACCTACTGCTCCATCCCGCGGTGTATTTTTAGAACGCCACCGTGAGCGTTATCTTAGTAGCGGGGACACGACTCGAACGTGCGACCTTCGGGTTATGAGCCCGACGAGCTACCTACTGCTCCACCCCGCGGTGTATTTTTAGAAACGTCACCGCTGACGTTTTAATCTTAGTAGCGGGAACCGGACTCGAACCGATGACCTTCGGGTTATGAGCCCGACGAGCTACCTACTGCTCCATCCCGCGATATTGGATTGCAAATATACGACAAAAATTTAAAATTCCTAATTTTTCTTTTAAATAAAGGACTTTTATAAAAACTATCTTAATATTTGTATCTTTGTTCTATGGCAAAAATATTGAAAATTTATCCTGACAACCCACAGGAAAATCTTATTAATGAAGTAATTAAAACTTTGAATAATGGCGGATTAATCATTTATCCTTCAGACACGGTTTATGCGCTGGGCTGTAATATTTTTGACATAAAAGCCATGGAAAAGCTTGCTCAAATAAAAAAAATAAAGCTTGAAAAGGCCCAATTTTCAATAATTTGTAATGATCTAAGCCATCTTTCGGATTTTACAAGACCTATTGAAACCTCCGTTTTCAGATTTTTGAAGAGCCATCTTCCGGGTCCGTTTACCTTTATTCTTGATGCTAATAAAAGTGTCCCTTTAGCTTATAAAAATCACAAAACCATCGGTATTCGTGTTCCGGATCACCCTATTCCACAACTGATTGTTGAAAAGCTGGGCCACCCGATCGCCTCAACATCCATTAAAGATGATGACGAAATCATTGAATATTCCACCGATCCCGAGCTTATTGCTGAAAAATACGATCATTTAGTGGATATTGTTATTGACTCCGGATATGGTGATAATATGGCTTCAACCATTGTTGACCTCACTTCAGGCGAGCCGGAAATTATCCGACAGGGAAAAGGTATTGTCTAAAAATAAAATTTTACTCAATTTTTATAATTTAAATGAAAATAATAACATCACCTGCCAAATTAATGAATATAGAAAACTCAACAGACCTGTTGAGATCTACAACTCCGAAATTCATTGAGGAAGCAGCATTCATACACTCCTATTTAAAACAAAAATCTCCAAAATATCTTTCTGATTTAATGGAAATTTCGCCAAAACTGGCAGATGAAAACTGGGAAAGAAACCAAAAATGGAAAGCAAAACCAACAGTAAAAGAATCTGCTCCCGCCATGTTTGCTTTTACAGGCGAGGTTTACAGAGGTTTGGACGCGAAAACACTTGACAAAAATGCAGTCGATTATTTACAAAAAAACTACAGAATGCTTTCCGGATTATATGGTTTGTTGAAACCTTCTGATAAAATCATGCTTTACAGGCTGGAAATGGGAAGGCCGTTCGAGTTCGATGAATACAGGAATCTTTATGAATTTTGGAGAGACAAAATAACAGAGCAACTGAATTCAGAATTAAAAAAAAATGAAATTATCCTAAATCTTGCAAGCACAGAATATTTTAAAGTAATAGACCGAAAGAAAATTAATAACAAAATTATTGATTTTGATTTCTATGAATTAAAAGACGGAAAATTAAAAACCATTGTCGTTTACACCAAACATGCGAGAGGCATGGTGGTAAGATTCTGCGCGGAAACCAATGCCAAAACCCTGAATGACGTGAAAGCTTTCAACTACGAAGGTTATCTTATCGACGAGGAAAAATCTACCGATACAAAACTGGTTTTCACAAGATAAATGACGATTTCAGAATTAAAAAAACATTTTAAAACAGAGCTTGCGGATTTATATACAGATTCGGAAGCTGCTTTTCTGTGCTCAGTTTTTATTGAAAAAATTGTGGGTTTTGACAGCTTTGATCAAAGGAGATTTTCTGATCAGGAATTGCTGATTCAGGATGAAAAAAGGCTTTTGGAAATTACTTCAGAATTAAAAAACAAAAAGCCATATCAACATATTTTAGGCGAAACAGAATTCTACGGAATGATTTTTTTTGTGAATGAAAATGTTTTGATTCCCCGCCCTGAAACGGAAGAACTGCTGGAATTTGCAATAAAAAAAATCCACAATTCGTCATTGTCAATTGACCAAATAAAGATTCTCGATATTGGAACCGGAAGCGGAATTATTCCTTTGGTCTTAAAAAAATATTTTCCAAAAGCTGAAATTACATCAATAGATTACTCTGAAAAAGCTTTAGAAACAGCGAAAAAAAATGCAGACTTTCATGGATTGGAGATTAATTTTATTCACTCCGATTATCTGAATTTTGATTTGAATGAAAATTTTGATATTATCATATCAAATCCGCCTTACATCGGGATTGATGAAGAGCAGGAGATTGTAGATTCCGTAAAAGAATTTGAACCAACAATGGCACTTTTCTCCCCTACTTCCGATGCCTTAATTTTTTACAGGAAAATCGCTAATGACGCGAAAAAACATTTGAATGAAAATGGGCTTTTATTTTTGGAAATTAATCAAAAACTAGGTCCTGAAACTTTGGAATTATATTTAAATGATTTTAAAGAAGCACAATTAATAAAGGATTTATCTGAAAATGACCGGTTCATTTTTGGGAGAAAATAATTGATATGGAAATAAAAGCACACCAGATCGGCAATACAAAAATCGCAGAAGTTATCTCTGATGTAATTATCATTAATTCGGCTCAGGATGGGTTGGATCTCCTGGGAAATATTTATTATCAAGGTTATGACAGAGTAATTATTTACGAGAAAAACATGACCCCGGATTTCTTTGATTTAAAAACAAAAATTGCCGGAGACATTTTACAGAAATTTTCAAATTATCGTGTGAAACTGGCTGTTATCGGGGATTTTAAACGATATGAAAGCAAGAGTTTCAATGATTTTATGTTTGAAAGCAATAAAACAAGCCATATCAATTTTGTTGAGAGCTTAGATGAAGCGTTGGAAAAACTTTCATAATAAATAGAAAACTGTTTAATTTTTAATTTTACTTTCGAAATACTTTATAGCATCTCTAATTCCTTTATCAATAGTTTGATAGCTCGTTCCAAGTTCATCGACAGACTTTTTATTAGTGTAGAAATTATCAATTCTAAGTGCTTTCATATTGACCGAACTTAAACTCGTTTTAATTTTTGCAAATCTCAAGCAATCCCCTATCAATCCAAGAAAAATTAAAATAAAATCTGGAATCGGAAGCAATATCGGTTGTTGATTTGTAAGCTGGTTTACTTTTCTAAAGAAATCTTTATACTTCAAATTTTCATTTGCTAAAATATACTTTTCACCTGTTTTTCCTTTTTCCATTGCTTTTAAAATTCCTCCTGCAGCGTCTTCTGCATTCACGAAATTTTTTCCACCTTTTGGATAAAAAACCAGTTTCTTTTTCCAAACCCAAAAAAGAATCTTCCCTGAACTTGGTTTATTGTCATAAGCTCCTATCATAAAAGCAGGATTTACAATAATAGGTTTGACTATATGGCTCTTTTGCAAAAGAAAATTTTCCGCTTCTAACTTACTTTTAGCATAAAAAGATTGGTCAAAAGGATATTTCCATGGGTAATTTTCATCCCCGGGAGTACTGAGATTTCCAAAGCCCAAAGTATTTGCAGTACTTACAAACAAGAACTTTTCAACATGTCCGGCCTGTGAGAATAAATGAACGACTGCATCAAAGTTGATTTTTCTATAATCATCATAATTCAACAGGTTTTGTCGCGTTTCTGCTGCAATATGAATAATAAAATTCACATCTTTTAAATATTCTGAAAAATCCGAAAACAAGTCTCCTTCCACCAGCCTCAGGTTTTCATCTTCTTTACCCAAATAACCGCTTTTCTTGCGCACCAAAGCAATAACAAAATAACCATTTTCCAATAATTTAATTACAACATGAGCCCCCAAAAGGCCCGTAATTCCTGTCACAAAAACTTTTTTCATGCTTCTTTTATTTCTCTTTTTATCGCGCTGGTCATTAATGGTAATTTAATCCAAATCGGTAAAATTTTCATCACGAGCCAGCTTACGGGATTTACCATAATCACAGAATCTCTTTTAAACAGCTGATTAACGCAATATTCTGCTACTTTATTGGGATCCAGAAGTGTCAGTTTTCCCAGAAAACCCTGTTTTTCAATCCTCGCCGCCACATCTGCATTTGTTTTCATAGCACCCGGATTTACCACACTTACAAAAACATTGGTATCTTTAAGCTCCTCGTTCAATCCTCTTGAAAATGAATGGATAAAGGTTTTGGAGGCTGGATACACGGTTTTAAAACCAATAGGTGAAAATGCGGCCATACTTGAAACATTTAAAATATATGATTGAGGCTGTTTCAAAAGATTAGGTAAAAGCTGGTGGGTAATCAGCGAAGTAGCCGTGATGTTTACTTGAAGAATATTATTAATGTAAGAGGGGCTCGCATCTAAAAATTTTCTTGTTCCTCCTATACCCGCATTATTAATCAAAATATAAATATTGAAGGACTTATTTAACCAATCTGTGAGTTTAAAAATATTTTCATTCACAGAAAGGTCAACTTCATAATAGTAGGTTTTAATATTATAATGTCCGGCCATTTCTTCGCTTAATTCTTTTAAATTCTGATTAGGCAAACTTACAAGAATGAGATTGATTTTCTTTTTTGCCAGGCTTTCAGCAAATGCTTTTCCCAGTCCCTGACTCGCTCCGGTGATTACTGCAAATGATTCTTCTGTTTCCATAACACAAACTTTCTGATACAAAAGTAGATGTGGAAAGAGCTTTTAATGTTCCGGATTATATGAGTGAACAAGTTTAGAAATAAATAACAACTATTTGATTTTTAATAAATTATAAATTCAAAAGGTTAAAATTTATAAAACAGAACTATTTTTTAAATTCAGAAGGGGTCTGATTGGTCAGTTTTTTAAAAGTTGTATTAAAAGATGTTTTTGAATTGAATCCGGATTCATACGCAATACCCAAAATTGAAAGCCTGTTTTTAGAATTATCTTTTAAAAGTTTCTTCGCATATTCAATTCTGTATTCATTGACATACTGAAAAAAGTTCTTCTGAAATCCGGTGTTGATCACATAAGACAAATGATGAGTCGATACAGAAAGTAATTCTGAAAGCCTGATTAGGTTAAGCTCACTGTCAAGATAAGGTTTTTGAGTTTCCATAAGGGTTTCAAGCTGGTTTTTTATTCTCAGTAATTCTTCATCCGAAATCAGTTTTCTTTTAATTTCTTCTGTCTCAGACTCTTTATCAATAGAAATCAATTCCTCACGCTGTTTTTCTCCAACAGGATAAATTTCTTTCTGTTTGAGTGAATAATAAGCAACGAAATAAATTACTCCCAAAAACGCCAGATTAATGAAAAAATTCAACGAAGTAGGATTATACAAAAGATTGTAAATGATATAAACAATATTGATGATAAAAATGGTCAGAATAATGTATTCCAGCCAGTTTAAATTAATTCCTTCCGTATTGGCGGAAAATTGCTGAATTCTTTTCTGGTGCTTTCTAATTGTAAGATAAGACAGCCCGGTATAAAAAAATGCCTGAATTAAAATTAAACTGATAAAAATAATATCAAGAAACTCAAAAAATGGAGAATCACTTTCAACAGCTCTTTGAAGTAAAAGAATGATTAAAAATATAGCCGGAAGAATAAAGTATTTAACATCGAAAATTTTGAATTTAAAAGAAGGATTGGTATAAAATAATACACTAAAGTAAAATATGATCGGCGTCAAAAACTGTACGAACTGTACAACAAAAATGGAATGAATCTGGATTTCCGACATTGTTACCAGGGACAACACCTCATCCAGCCAGAAACTCGACCACAAAAAAACAAAAATCCCGAACCAAAAGTTTGCTTTCCTATTGACTTTAAGCGGATTATTAAGCTTTAATAAAGAAAGTAAGACCAATGAACCATAAATAAGTATTACGATAAAACGATTTAACTCTAATGTGCTCATTTGTCTTAATATTTTTGGTTAAAGATAACTTTTTTAACCTATTCTTTTCCTTACAAAGATCTCATAGCTTAAATAAATTAATGGAAGCGCCATAATTCCTATATATAAAGAGTTTTCCATTGCTCTTTCCGGTGCATTGGCAACAGCATAAACAAGTCCAAAAAAAGCTCCTCCCAAATGGGCAGCATGTCCGATGTTGTCATGTTGCCTCGGATTCAACATCATATAAACGGAATATCCAAAATATACAAGCCCAAAGATATAACCGGGAATAGGAATAGGGATAAAGAAAAGATAAATTCCAAGATCGGGAAGCATCGCAATCGAAGCAAATAAAATCCCTGAAACTCCCCCACTCGCACCAATCGCAGAATACCATGGCTGCTTTTGATAGAGAAATAACGAAAATATATTACCCAATAAAATTGATCCAAAATAAATAATCGCAAAACCTATATTTCCAAACCCTTGAATAACAATCGGCCCAAAGAAATAAAGCGTTAACATATTGAAAGCCAAGTGCATAATATCTGCATGCAGAAATCCAGCAGTAAGCAGACGTATATATTCCTTTCTCTGCAAAATAGCACCGACACTGAACTTATATTTTTCAAAATTACTGCTTCCATTAGGCACCATAAAGCTTATAATGGCAGTAATTATTATAACTATTATTAAAATATTCATTTTTTTACCAATTTAATTTTCCGAATTATCTTCACTCTGAAACAAATCACCAATCGTGCCATCTTCATCAAAACCGCCCGTAGGCTCCGGATCTTCATACACTTCAGGTTCTTCTTCCTCGGGTTCCGGAATGGTGACGTTTATGGATTTTACTTTGAATTTCGTAAATTGATTTCCAATCGCTTTAATCCCTTTCACAGCAATGAATTCGTCGATGTTCACCGTTTCAGGATCACGATCTTTACCTTTGTCTTTAGCAAAAATAATTTCGGCAGTGGCGTCATTCGCAACAATTACATTTTCAATAAAAGATTTCGGGTGTTCTGAAGGCATGAAAGTCTGGACATTCGGCGTATTTTCGAATAAGAACCTCTTAATGAAATACATATCTTTTTCTCCATCATAATAAATACAAGTCACGGGCTGTTCCGGCTTCCACTTTTCAAGCACCAGATATTCATCATCAAAACGGTTCCCAAGATCAAAAGAAACCAGTTTCGCTTCACCGTTTGTATTGATTGTCAATATTTTATCATCTCCTTTAAAGCTTCCCAACAACGATCCTCTTCCATCGGCATTCAATCTTCGTACCGTATCATCGAACCAGATTCTTCTTGGAGCCAGGGTAGAAACGCCTTCTTCTTTTAAGTCAACTTTTTTCACTGAATATTTTGTGACCAAATTCCCCTTAGAATCACGACCTTTAATCGCTAATTCTGAAAAATCGACATCCATTTTGTTCTTCCTGATTCTTGGATTTGGTTTTAAAAGAACCGTCACCGTTTCCGCCTCACCGTTCGGATTTGCTGAAAAATAAAGCACTTCCGAGCCTTTTTTATCAGAAGCCAGCGGATAATCCGTGTTTCTTGTAACACCCGTCACAGAAAAACGCTTCATATAATAAGGTCCCTCTTTACCTTCGCGATAAATCATGTTGTAGACCGTTCTTTTATCGTTTTTCTTCCAGATGGCAACGTGAAGAATATCTTTTCCGATGAATGTTTTTGCCTCAACTTTTACGACCTTCATGCTTCCGTCTTTCCTGAAAGTAATGATATCGTCAATGTCTGAACAGTCAAATAAATACTGGTCTTTTCTCAAGGAAGTTCCGATAAAACCTTCTTCAAAATTGGCATAGAATTTCTCGTTGGCGACGGCAACTTTTGTCGCATCTATCGTATCAAAAATCCTTAATTCAGTTTTTCTCTGTCTGTCTTTTCCGTATTTTTTCTGGATGTTTAAATAATAATCAATCGCATACTGAACAAGATTGTCCAGATGATACTTTACCTGCTCAATCTTTCCTTCAAGAGCGGCAATATTTTCTTTAAATTTATCTAAATCGAATCTTGAAATCCTTTTGATTCTAATTTCCGTCAGTCTTAAAATATCTTCCTCCGTTACAGCTCTCAAAAGGTGTTTGGTATGAGGCTTTAATCCTTCATCAATAGTTGTTAAAACATCTTCCCAAGTCTTCACCTCTTCAATATCGTGGTAAATCCTGTTTTCAATAAAAATCCTTTCCAATGAAGAGAAATGCCAGCTTTCCTGAAGCTCGTGAAGTTCGATTTCCAGTTCTTTTTTAAGCAAAGAAACCGTATGATCCGTATTCATTCTCAGAATTTCGGAAACATTCAGGAACATGGGTTTGTCACCGACAATTACACACGCGTTCGGTGAAATTGTAACCTGACAATCCGTAAAAGCATACAACGCATCGATTGTTTTATCCGGTGAAACATCGTTGTGAAGATGAATTAAAATCTCAACTTTATCAGAGGTATTATCTTCGATTTTTTTGATCTTAATTTTGCCTTTTTCATTGGCTTTAATAATAGAATCAATAAGATCGCTCGTCGTTTTCGAGTATGGAAGCTCGGTGACAATTAAAGTATGCTTGTCAAGAGGCGAAATTTTTGCTCTTGCCCTTACTTTTCCACCTCTGTGACCGTCATTATATTCGGAAACATCGAGATATCCGGCGGTTAAAAAATCCGGAAACAGCTCAAACTTTTTACCTTTAAGATACGCTACGGAGGCATTAATTAATTCATTAAAATTATGCGGAAGAATCTTTGTGGAAAGCCCTACCCCGATTCCTTCAACGCCCTGTGCCAGAAGCAGTGGGAATTTTACCGGAAGATCGATAGGCTCGTTATTTCTGCCGTCGTAAGATTTTGCCCATTCCGTTGTTTTTGGATTAAAGACAACTTCCAGAGCGAAAGGAGTTAATCTCGCTTCAATATATCTCGCCGCCGCCGCCGAGTCCCCGGTGTAGATATTACCCCAGTTTCCCTGAGTGTCGATCAGGAGCTCTCTTTGCCCGATTCCCACCATCGCATCGGTAATGGAAGCATCACCATGAGGGTGATATTTCATGGTATTTCCTACGATATTGGCAACCTTGTTGTAACGCCCGTCTTCCAGCTCCCGCATGGAATGCATGATTCTTCTCTGAACAGGCTTAAAACCATCATAAACCGACGGAATTGCCCTGTCTAAAATAACGTAAGAGGCATAATCCAGGAACCAGTCTTTGTACAGCCCGGAAACTTTTTTCAAGCTCTCACCCTCATGCGAGTATTCTTCTGTCATCATCTATTTATAACTCTTTTCTCGTTATTAGCTTTTATTACTTTACTTAGGGAGAATTTTAAATCGTTAATTTCTTTTCTTGTCAAATATGAAATCTCATATTTCAGCATTGTTGATCCGCTATTTTTACTTGAAATTGTGACATATAGTCTTTTCATAAAAAACAAATCAATCACTTCGTAATTCAACAGTTTATATTTTGGAAATTCATCACTCAAAGGCTTGTCCAGAAAAGGGATGATATTTCTGTTTCTGAAATGAAGTGCTTCTCCGTCACTGTCATATTCAAAAATCTGTCTTCCGTTAAGGTAAAAAATACCCATTAATATGAAAGGAACAACAATTAAAAAGATGCTTTCCCATCCTAAAATATTAAATCTGTATTCTTCCAATAGGAAGGCTCCTATTCCTGCTATTATAAATATGATCAGCAGGGTGTTTACGAAATTATAAACCGAGCTTTTGTTACGGTTGCTTAGTCTCATTTGCGTTAAGTTTTGTGTTTTATTAGTTATTTAATTTTCATCTATTACTTCACTCAGTATTTCTTTTTTGTTTATATCAGGGTCTTCAACCACGAGATTTTCCAAAATAAAAACCTGTCTGTCTGGTGTATTTTTTCCCATATAAAATTCCAATAACTGCTCAATGGTTTGGTCTTTTCCAAGTACTACCGGTTCCAGACGGATATCTTTTCCGATAAAATGCTTGAACTCATCCGGCGAAATTTCCCCCAATCCCTTGAATCGGGTGATTTCAGGATTTTTTCCTAATTCATTCAAAGCTTTAATTCTTTCTGGTTCGGAGTAGCAGTATCGTGTCTCTTTTTTATTTCTTACTCTGAACAAGGGGGTTTGAAGGATATAAAGGTGGCCATTCTTAATCAGATCAGGGAAAAACTGTAAAAAGAATGTGATCATCAGCAAACGAATATGCATTCCATCGACATCGGCATCGGTTGCGATAATGACCTGGTTATATCTAAGATCTTCTAAACTTTCTTCAATATTTAAAGCAGCCTGAAGAAGGTTAAACTCTTCATTTTCATACACTACTTTCTTCGTTAAACCATAGCAGTTCAACGGCTTACCTTTAAGGGAAAATACGGCCTGTGTTTCTACATCCCTAGATTTTGTGATTGATCCGGAAGCCGAATCTCCCTCGGTGATAAAAATCTGGGTTTCTCCTTTTCTTTCGTTTTTCTGGTCGTTGTAATGCTGCCTGCAGTCACGAAGCTTTTTGTTGTGAAGAGAAACTTTTTTTGCTCTTTCCCTTGCCAATTTCTGGATACCGGAAAGCTCCTTTCTTTCTCTTTCTGAAATTAATATTTTTCTTTGAATCGCTTCTGCAATCTCAGGGTTTTTGTGTAAGAAATTATCTAATTTACTTTTTAGAAAATCAATAATAAAAGTTCTTACTGTAGGCCCGTTTGGTCCAATATCGTTTGAACCTAATTTTGTTTTGGTCTGAGATTCAAAAACAGGCTCTTCTACGTTAATGGAAACCGCAGCAACAATAGATTTCCTGACATCAGAAGCATCAAAATTTTTATTAAAAAACTCACGGATCGTCTTTACATAAGCTTCACGGAAAGCATTGAGATGGGTTCCTCCCTGTGTTGTATTTTGTCCGTTTACGAATGAAAAATAAGTTTCCGTTTGAGATTTATCGGTATGTGTAATTGCAACTTCAATATCATCCTCCTTCAAATGAACAATCGGGTACAGTGTTTCGTTTTCCAGCTCTTCATCCAGCAAATCTTTAAGTCCATTTTCGGAAAAGAAAGTTTCGCCGTTAAAAAGAATTTTCAATCCGGGATTCAGGTAGGCATAATTGCGGAGCATTCTTTCGATATACTCTTTTCTGAACTTAAAATGAAGGAAAATTTCAGAGTCGGGAACAAAAGAAATTTCGGTACCGTTTCTGTCTGACGTTTCCTTTTCATCAAAATTTTCGGTAATCATTCCTTTTGAAAACTCCGCCATTTTCATTTTCCCTTCACGGAAGGACCGCACACGAAAGTACTCTGAAAGGGCATTCACGGCTTTTGTACCCACCCCGTTCAGTCCGACAGATTTTTTAAAGGCTTTACTATCATACTTACCTCCGGTATTCATTTTTGATACGGCGTCCACTACTTTTCCAAGCGGAATTCCACGGCCAAAGTCACGAATGGTCACTTTACCATCGTCAACTTTTATTTCAATTCTTTTACCAGCTTTCATCCTGAACTCATCGATAGAGTTGTCCAGGATTTCTTTAAGCAGAATATAAATACCATCATCAGCAGATGAGCCGTCTCCCAGCTTCCCGATGTACATTCCGGGACGCAGACGGATATGTTCCTGCCAATCGAGGGTTCTGATATTATCTTCGGAATAGATAGGGTTTATTTCTTGTGACATATAATTTCAACAAACATACAAAAATACGAAATTGGACAAAATTATCCGAATGTTTTGGGTTATTTTTTATCAATATATATCTATAAGTATTGTATTATTGTTAATGAAATTCTATATTTACATTATTCAACATCAAGTGAAAAACAATATTGCTGTTTCTTGAAATTTCAATTAAACAATATTCAATGAACAGATAATAAATTAATTTAAAACAATAAAAAATTAGTACGCATGATTAAACAGAATTAACAATTAAACAAAAACTAAAACTAAAAACCAAACTCACATCATGAAAAAGAACCTAAACGCCTGCATCATCAATGAGCATGATGACGGCGACTATATTTCCCTGCTCTTAAAAAACCAGTTCCCGGAATTCGAAATCTCTTTTCAGAGTGATACTATCGAAGATGCATCCGACTACCTCAGCAAAAATATTCCCGATCTTTTGTTTGTAGATTTTCAGCTGGTGGATAAGCCTGCCCTTAAACTTCTTTTAAAGATAAAAAAAGGCACTTCACAGATTATTTTCATTACCGATTCTGAAAAATCTGCTATTCAGGCTATTAAAAAAGGAATTACAGATTATTTATTGAAACCCATCAGCGAACTGGATTTTGTTCTTACCGTCAACAAAGCTATAGAGAATTTCAGGAAAAATAATTTTTCGCTTGCTAATAATCCTGTCCAAAATAAGATCAATCTTCCTACTCTCCAAGGCTTTAAAAGAGTAAATGTAGATGAAATTATTCGTTGTGAAGCCTATTCCAATTATACTTTTATTTACTTATCAGATAAAACTAAAGTAATGGTTTCCAAAACGTTATTTGATTTTGAAAAAAGCCTTTCAGGATATAATTTTTTCAGGATTCATCATAAGCACTTAATTAATCTTGAACATTTAAAAGAGTATATCAAAGGCAAAGGCGGCCAGGTCGTGATGGCTGACAATTCTGTTCTTGACGTGTCTATCCGGAAAAAGAATGACTTTTTACATAAAATAGTTTAATATTTCACACATAATTGAAAAACAAACACATCTGCTCAATTTTTAAAGGCAGTTGATCACTCGTGATAGGCTGATATATAATGCTTTGATACTTTTGGGAAACAAATCAAACATTAAATAGTATCATTATGAAAAAAAGTCTATTACATGCGAAAAACCTTATCGCAGCAGCTATGATCTTCTCTACAGGATTAGTAAACGCACAACAATGGCTGACAACGGGAAATTCCGGGACCAGCAATTTGAATTATGTGGGAACTACGGGAGTTGCCCCATTATTTTTAAGAGTAAACGGTTCTAGTTCAAATCCAGGGCAGGCTTCACTTACCGGTTCCGGATCTTTCGTGGTAGACGGAGCCAATAACTCCAACACTATCAATTCTAAAGGAAGCTTAATCGCAGGTTTGGGCCATGTTTTGGGAACGAGTGCCGAAAGCTCTATTGTTGGTGGCTGGGAAAATAACCTTTCGGCCTCCGGAGGTGCGAATCTTGTCGTAGGCCAGCAGAATACAGTACTAAACGGAGCCGGGAAATCTGTAGCGCTGGGATGGAAAAATATTATTAGAAATGCTAATCAGTTCGCTATCGGAGTGGGGATTGATTTAGCTAATTTTTATTCAGGAGGTTTCGGGATTGATCTTGCGGCAACGGGCGACCGTTCTTTTGTCATCGGATCCGGAACAGGTGGCGTAAAACTGACCAACAATGTTCCAAGATCGATCATGTTTGGGATGTCTCCTACTTCTACCATGCTTATCGTAGACCAAGCTGTGGGAGTAAGAACAAATACGCCGACAGCCAACTTCCATACCGTAGGAACAGTGCGTCACCAGGGACTTCCAAGCGGATCTGGACGAGCTTTGGTGGTCGACAACGACGGAAATGTAATGGTGGCAACAAGTATTATTACAAGACAGGCCAATAATGAAGCAGATCTTCAAAATCAGATTGATGAGCTTAAGAATGAAATCAAAGAGCTGAAAGAATTCTTAAAGCAGAATAAAATGAATGTTGGCCTTTCTTCAGATTCTAATGGCCCGAAATTATTTCAAAATACTCCCAATCCTGCAAGAGGAGAAACTGTCATCAAATATTATCTGCCGAATAATTCCAGAGAAGCGGTGATAGGAATTTACAATATTTCAGGACAATTAATCAAAACAATTCCTCTGAAAGACAAAGGAAACGGAAGCATTAACCTTTCCGGGATCCAGGGTGGCTCTTATGTTTATAACCTTACCGTTGACGGAAGAAATATAGACAGCAAGAAAATGTTAATACAAGATTAATTAGCTTTAAATCAAATAATTGAAAAGACTATCCAACGAGGATGGTCTTTTTCAATTTGTCTCAGTTATTACAAAACATACAGTGAATTACACTTATAATAAAAAAAATCACATTTATTAAAGAATATTCTACACTTACTAATTCACAATAGTGTGACGCTAAATACCTTCCTATATTAGAGTTTCAAATAACTACTCAGTGAGTAGTGAAAAACATCATTAACAAAACTATTAATCTTAAAGTTTTTGTTGGTTTTTGATTTATAAAATCAATATTATATTATGGTAAGAATGTATTTTTTAACAATTTTCATGCTATTGGCATGCGTTCTTCATGCACAAGCACCGTGTTCAAATTTTAATGATCCTACTAATCCTCAGGGAAACTGGCAGCTAGATCCTGTGAATGACAACGTCAGCTATTCCAGCGGTAGTCCCAATACAATGGATGGATCACAGTATCTCATTTTAAATGACTTATCGGGAGGCTCTTGGTTTATCAATCCTACAGACTTTAAAAATATAGGGCAAAGGTTTATGGGGCAATGTCTATATTTTGATTTTTATCTTGAAAAAGACGGCAACTATGGCCAGCCGATACACCCAACCATCCATATTATATCTGGAAATCAGGTAATAACATTTGTAGCTAATGTTACTGTAACTCCAAACAGCGGATGGGTTCGGGTACGTGCTCCTATTGCAAACGCTACAAGCTCTACTCTTCCAAGCAATGCAGACGGGACATGGACAATGGCATCCGGGACATGGGCAGATTTTAATAATGTTATGAATAATTCAACAGCAGTAATGATATCTCCGGATATTACATCAAGCCCAAGCGAAAGAGTATATTATGATAATATCTGTATAAAATCTTGCGACGGCTGTTCTGCAGACTTTAAACTTGATACATCATTCAGTACAGTATCTAATGCTGCTACCGCTAATTTAACGATCCTTAATCCTATTCTTTTTTCTACTCCGGGTAATCCTGGAAGCACTTATACTGTAAACTGGGGTGATGGCAGCGGTACACAACCTTACATAGGATCCACTTTAACACACGATTACAGTAATGCGGGAACTTATACTATCTGTGTTACTGAAATGAAAGACAGAAGGGTAATCTGTGTAAGATGTTTCACTTTCTGTTATTCAAAATCAGGTGTTCCCTCAAAAGATATCACAAATACAGCTGTAAAATCTCCATTTCCTGAACTCGAAGCCATTGCAAAAGCCGAACAAAGCCAAGCTAGGCAAAAAGACATTGTTCTGGTCCCAAATCCAGCCAAAAGCTATGTAGATGTACAGACTACTCTTTCAAAAAGAGAAACCGTATCTGTAAAGTTGGTTGATATTTCAGGAAAAGTAGTACTTGAAAAATCAGAAAACCTTGACAGCGGAAGCCAGAGCATTAAGCTCAATACCGATAAGCTTGCTCAGGGAATTTATATTGTTGAAGTAAAATCAAACGGTAAAACTACTTCGCAAAAGCTTCTAATTTCAAAATAAATTAATTTTAAATTAAATAATTAATGGCCATCCAAAAAGGATGGTCTTTTTTTATGTGTTAACTGCTTACTGATTGCAAAAAATAAATTAAATTCGATATAATTAAAAATTCATTTAATGATACAACTTCCTTTATCGAAACTTTCTAATGTAGGAACGACTATTTTTAGTCAGATGACTCAGTTGGCCAACGAAAACGAGGCCATTAATTTATCTCAGGGATTTCCTGATTTCATGCCGGATTCTGAACTGCTGGATCATGTAGATCATTTCATTAAAAAAGGTTTTAACCAATACGCTCCAATGGGCGGCATGATAGGTTTAAAGGAAGAGATTGCTAGAAAAATCGAAAACAGCCATCAGGCAATTTACCATCCTGATTCTGAAATAACGGTAACAGCAGGCGGAACCCAGGCCATTTTTACAGCCATCGCAACTTTTGTGAAAAAAGATGATGAAGTGATCATTTTTGAGCCGGCTTATGATTGCTATGAACCTACTGTTGAGCTTTTCGGGGGAATTGTAAAGCGTTTTGAAATGAAAGCCCCGGATTATGAAATTGACTGGAGTACCGTGAAAAATCTCGTTTCTGATAAAACAAAAATGATTATTCTAAACAATCCGAATAACCCATCAGGAAAGATTTTAAAGGAAAATGATATTCAGGAATTAATTAAAATTGTAGAAGGAACCTCAATTTTGATTTTAAGTGATGAAGTCTATGAAAATATCGTGTTTGACGGGAAACAGCATCTCAGCATCTGCAAATATCCGGAACTCAAAGAAAGGAGCCTTCTGGTAGCATCGTTCGGGAAATTATTCCATGTTACGGGTTGGAAAATAGGATATTGCGCAGCACCGAAATCCTTAACCGATGAATTCAGGAAAGTACATCAGTTCAACGTGTTTTCTGTAAACACTCCTATCCAATTAGCTTTGGCAGAATACATGAAAAATCCTGATCATTACAATCATTTGAACCAATTTTTCCAGGAAAAAAGAGACTTTTTAAGAAAAGGTTTAGCCAATACTTCTTTTGAATTGCTGGATTGTGAAGGAACATATTTTCAGGCTTTGAAATATGATAAAATTTCCGATAAAAATGATTTTGATTTTGCCTGTGAACTGACTATAAACCATAAAGTTGCCAGCGTTCCTTTTTCTTCTTTTTATAAAAATAAACTGAATGAAAATGTGATCCGTTTATGTTTTGCAAAAAAACAGGAAACTCTGGAAAGAGCTATTGAAAATTTGTTGAAAATATAAATTTTGCAATCCTAAATTTGTCATTCTGAACGAATGTAATGAAGTGAAGAATCCCAATACCCATAGAGATTCTTCGTTCCTCAGAATGACAAATTTAGGGTTACAATTAATTTCTATAAAAACATTCCTCCGGAAGCCTCAATTCTCTGTCCGTTGATCCATCTTGCATCTTCGGTACAAAGGAATGCCACCACTCCACCGATATCGTCCGGAACTCCTGCTCTTCCCAGAGCTGTATTATTGGCTACCATTGCATTTACGTGCTCATCGTCTCTCGTTCTTCCGCCGCCGAAATCAGTTTCGATAGCTCCCGGTGCCACAACATTAGCTTTAATCTTTCTTGGTCCTAATTCTTTCGCCATGTATTTCGTCAGCATGTCAATAGCCGCTTTCATAGAGCCATAAACTGATGATCCCGGCATCGCAAATCTTGCCAATCCTGAAGAGACATTTATAATCCCTCCATCATTATTAATGAACGTCAGAAATTTTTGAGTTAAGAAAAATACTCCTTTAAAGTGGATATCCACCATATCATCCAACTGCTCTTCCGTAACCTCGGGAATCGGAGAATATAAGGCTGTTCCGGCATTGTTGATGAGATAATCAATGTTGCGGCTTCCTGTATTTTCTTCGAGATGATCTCCCACTGTTTTTATGAAAGCATCAAAACTTTTAAGATCTTTTGTATCTAATTGATAAGCAATTGCTTTCCTTCCCAAAGCCTGAATTTCTTCAACCACTTTATCGGCCTCTTCCTTATTGCTTCTGTAAGTGATGATTACATCCAAACCTTTTTGAGCAATTTTAATTGCTGAATTTCTTCCCAATCCACGACTTCCACCTGTTATTAATGCGATTTTTGTTCTTGTTTCCATTTTTTTGTTTGTTTTTGATGTTACAAAGTTGGTACAATTTCCATTCAAAACATTTGCCCGAATCAATCTGAAATTTGCAAAATTCAAATCAAGATCGAAATTCTAATGGGGTGAAGGTTGTTTTGCGTTTAAAGAAGTTTGAAAAATGAGCGATCTCTTCAAAACCCAATGCGTAGGAAATTTCAGAAACATTCCATTTTGTTTGTTTTAAAAGGATTTTTGCTTCCTGAACCAGCCGGTCTGCGATGAATTCTGTGGTTGTTTTTCCTGTACTTTCTTTTAGTTTTTTATTTAAATAATTCACATGAACCGCCAGTCTGTCGGCGTAATCTTTTGCCGTTTTCAATTGTATCCTGCTTTCAACGGATTCAATGGGAAACTGTCTTTCCAACAGCTCAATAAACAATGAAACTACTCTTAATGAAGCATCATTGGAAGTCGAAAGTTTTGTAGCGGGCTGCAGTTTCTGGCCATAATGAATTAATTCTAAAACATAGTTTCTTATTAAATCATATTTAAAAATATAATCCGAAACAATTTCTTTTTTAATTTTTGAATAAAGCTGTTCTATTTCATCCGCCAATTCATCATCAATTTCAAAAACAGGAACATTTCCCGGCTGGAAAATCGGCAAATCTTCAAGGGTATTATGTGATTTATCTTTGATCAGAAAATCTTCGGTGAACACGCAAAAACTTCCGAACTGGTCAGGGTCTTCCGGAATCCAGTGATAAGGGACTTTCGGGGTGGCAAAAAGCAGTGCATTCTGTTTTATCTGAATGGTTTTATCGGCGTATTCTGCTCTATTTCTTCCTCTTATGAGACTTATTTTGTAATATTTCCTTCTGTTGTAGGGCATCTCAGAAGTTGTTCGTACATTTTCAAGAGTCTGGGCGATATCAAAAACATTAAAATGCCCGATGTCTTTGTGAAGCCCTTTTGGAAATATGCTTTCAAGATCTTTTCCAAGCTTGGCAGTCATTTCCCTATAAAAGTCTTCGAGTGTGGCATGAGCTATTTTTTCCATGATGTGTAGTTTGTAAAAATCAAATGTACGAAATAAAGCGAATTGATAATTCAAATCTATATTATTATAGTTCTTAAAGATTTCAGCTTAAAATTAAATAGTAAAAAAATTCTAACAAATGTGATTTATATTAAATAATTTCTTACCTTCGTTTTACTAACTCACTAAAAATCATTACCATGAAAAATCAAAACCTAACAAGCGGAAAAAAATTAAACAAAAAAGAATTAAGAACTATCTTAGGAGGAAAAGAACAATGTATTGATCCTATGACAGGGCAATGCAGAAAGTACGGAATTGGCTGTGCCGAGAAAATCTGCCAGCTTATTGAGATAGAACCTTAGGAAAAAATTGAAACTCATATCATTAATAAGCAAAATTTACGCAAAAAACGCTCCCAATATAGTTTTGGAAGCGTTTTTTAATTATAACGAACTTTAATATTTTCTTACACGTTGAATCTGAAGTGCATAATGTCACCATCTTTCACTACATATTCTTTTCCTTCTACAGAAAGCTTTCCGGCTTCTTTTACCTTAACTTCGGAACCGTAATTCACATAATCATCATATTTAATAACCTCAGCACGGATAAAACCTTTTTCAAAATCTGTGTGGATCACTCCGGCAGCTTGTGGCGCCGTCCATCCCTGACCGATCGTCCAGGCTCTTACTTCTTTTACACCCGCAGTGAAATACGTTTGAAGTTTTAATAAATCATAAGCTTTTCTGATCAGACGGTTTACCCCCGGTTCCTCAAGACCAAGCTCTTCAAGGAAGATCTGTCTTTCTTCGAAAGTTTCCAATTCATTGATATCGGCTTCAATCTGAGCGGCTAAAACAACAACTTCTGCAGCTTCCTTTTTGGCCATTTCTTCAATTTTACCGATCCATTCGTTTCCGTTTTTGATTGAATTTTCGTCAACATTACAAACGTAAAGAACAGGTTTATTGGTCAAAAGCTGAACATCTGCGATAACCGACTTCGCAAAATCATCCATCGCAAATTCTCTTGCATTTTTACCGTCTTCAAGGAATTTCTGAAGATTCTGAAGCGTTTCATACGTTAAAACATCTTCTTTTTTTCCTGATTTGATGAACTTTTTCGCTTTTTCAACTGCTTTACCAACAGTTTCCAAATCTTTTAATTGCAGCTCAATATCAATAATTTCTTTATCTCTTAACGGGTCCACTGAACCTTCTACGTGAATAATATTTCCGTTTTCAAAACATCTTAAAACATGGATAATCGCTTCACATTCTCTGATATTTGCCAGGAACTGGTTTCCTAAACCCTCTCCTTTGCTGGCTCCTTTTACAAGGCCTGCAATATCAACGATTTCTACGACAGCAGGCAAAACTCTTTCAGGTTTTACTAATTTTTCCAATTCAAACAACCTGTGATCCGGTACGGAAACTGTTCCCAAATTGGGTTCGATTGTACAGAAAGGATAGTTGGCCGACTGTGCTTTTGCGTTGCTCAGACAGTTAAAAAGAGTTGATTTACCTACGTTCGGTAAGCCTACGATTCCACATTTCATATTGTAAAATTCAAGTTTAAGATTCAATTCTCGTTCAAGGTTTCGACAGCTTTAAACATAGAAATTAAAACCTTGAATTATGAGTGTGCAAAGATAGTGATTTTAAAGACAGATTCATAATAAAAAAATCCGCCAATAGATTTGACGGATCTTAATAATATTTTGGCAATATTAATATTAAGGATTTTCTCCTGTAGCATCCTGAGCCAGAGGAACGTCATTCGGGGCCTGTTCCAGAACCCTGTCGAGCGTAAACAGAGATTCATCCGATGCTCTGTCTCCTCCTGCAATTTTTAATTTATCAATTAGATTTGAAGCTAATGTTTCTTCTTCGATTTGTTCCTGAACAAACCATTGCATAAAATTCCATGTTGCCCAATCTTTTTCTTCCATTGCCAGATCCACAAGCCTGTAAATTGAGGTGGTATTATCTACTTCATGTCTGAAAACACCGTCGAAGCAGGCCGTCAAAGATTCCGGATCTGCCGGCGGGGCAGGAATGGCTTCTACTTTTGGTTTCCCCCCTCTGTTCAAAATATATTCCATAAATTTGATGGAGTGATTTCTTTCTTCCTGAGCATGTCTGTAAAGGAAATTTGCAATTCCCTGATAGCCTTTATCATCCGCCCAGATTCCGTAAGATAAGAAAACGTGTGATGCATGAATTTCTTTATTCATCTGATCACTAAGTGCTTTTTCCATCGCAGGGGAAAGTCTGTTAGTATTCATAATTCATATTTTTTAGTGATTATGGAATTATGGATGCAAAAATGATTCCGAGATGTTTTTAATTTACATTAATTTAAATGATCGCATTTATAATTTATTGAATTACTTTATTTTAAGCTAATAATTTATAGTTATTCTAAAATAAAAACCAGCTCTTTGGAACTGGTTTTTGTTTATTTAATGGATAGCAATATTGTTACTATTTAAACCGCCCCGTCAAAAATTCTTTGAATTTTCGCCACCCCTCCTCTGGAGGGGAATTTTTGCGCGCGGATAATTAATTTAATTTTAAAACTAATTTACTTTTTTTGCCAGATAATCACTTTCGTTTCCAAGTCTGTCGATGGCTTTGATGGCAATTGCGTTCAATTTTTTTCCGTCTTTAAATTTTGGAATGTCTCTCGAAAGTTGGTCTAAAGTCAGGATTTCCGTTTCCCAAACTCCGTTATATTGAGTGAAAAGTACCCATTGGAAGACATCTCCGATATTTTTAACGCTCCAGTTTGTTTTTGCAAAACTTCCGTCATCCGTTACAAATAAAGTTGGCGTTTGCAATGCAATTGTTTTTAACCAAGGTGTTTTTGGAACTAAAGCTTTTTCTTTGTAGGGCCCGTTTTTCAATGTTGGAAGCATGCCTGTATTTCTTGTCAGTCCGGCAATACTCCAGTGAATTTCTCCGGCATTTTTTCCTAAGACCTGCCTTGAAATTTCAACCTGATTTTTAATTTCTGTCGGACGGTCGGAAACTTTTATTTCTACTGTATTTAGGCCCGGCCAAAGGTGACGGTTCATAGTGTTTTCTGATTTCCACCAGTTTAATAATTTTTCAAAACCTTGTCCCGGCGAGTCAATCGGCCAGTATAATTGAGGGGAGAAATAATCTACCCAGCCTTTGTTTAACCATAATTTGGCATCAGCATACAATTCATCATATTGCGAAGAACCGACGATTCCTTCCGGATATCCCGGTTTCCAGATCCCAAACGGACTGATCCCGAATCTTACGTGGCTTTTTTCTGCATGAATTTCTTTGTAAATTCTTTCAACAAATTTATTGACGTTATCTCTTCTCCAGTCTGCTCTTGCAAGGGTTCCTCCGTTTCTCAGATATTCATTCCAGGAAGCATTATCAGGGAAATCTGCGCCTTTGTTGTAGGTTGCATAAGGATAAAAATAATCGTCAAAATGTATCGCATCGATATCATATCTTTTTACAATATCTTTCACAACATTGGAAACGTGGCCCTGTGTTTTCGGATTGGCAGGATCGAACCAATACATGCCGTTTTTTAACCTGACAACAATATCTGAAAGTTTGTTAACCATCGATAAACTGTTGACAGAACCGCCGTTTGTATGGTGAGCTCTGTAAGGATTTAACCAGACATGAAGCTCCATTCCTCGTTTGTGGGCTTCATCTATCCAGAATTGCAAAGGATCATAATTGGGGTAAGGAGCCCGCCCTGTTTCTCCTGTCAGAAAGTACGACCAAGGCTCGATATTACTTGTATACAAAGCATCTGCGGAAGGACGAACCTGGAAAATTACTGCATTGAAATTGTTATCCTTCAACATATCCAGCATGTTGGTTGCTTCTGCTTTTTGTTGGTCAACCGTCAAATTAATTCTTGAAGGCCAATTGATATTGGCAACACTTGCAATCCATGCTCCACGGAATTCTCTTTTTATTTCCGGAAGGTTGGTTCTGAAAATTTCATCTGTCGGAGGCGTTGTTACAGGTTTTGTAGCTGCAACGCTTGTATTTTGAACCGGTTTTACGGGTTTTGTTGTATTTTGATTTTTTACTGGTTGGGTATTATTCACTACCGTTTTTGAACTGCTGCAAGAAGCAAATGCTCCCAATAAAAATATTAGCTTTAGTTTATTCACTTTCATAGACTGCAAAACTACATTAAATTATTTTTTTTGATTTCAAAAATTACTATAATAAAATGAATTATCACTATGTTTTTATTTTAAATTTTTATTTAACGCAAGGTTCGCAGAGATTTTTTGTTTGCTAATTGTTTTAAGTTCGCAAAAGCTGAAACCACCTTCGTAAACCTTCAGTTTATACTCAGCGAAGACGATATGATTTAAGTAACTGATAATGCGATTTGAAAACAGATATTTGTTCCTATTGATGCAAAAAACCGATTACTGTTTAAATTCTTGTTATTTGTGATCATTTGTGTTTAAAATAAAAAAGCCCCGAAAAAATCGAGGCTTTGGTTTATGTAAAAGAGTTTATTAAGCTTTTGCTCCTCTTTCCACTCTTTTTCTTTCTTCTTCAGAAAGTAATTTCTTTCTCATTCTAATGAAATTCGGAGTTACCTCGATTGCTTCATCACTTTGGATATATTCCATACATTCTTCAAGAGAGAACAAGATTTTCGGCGCTACACCTGTATCTTTATCCTTACCTGAAGCACGCATGTTGTTCAATTGTTTTGCTTCTACGATATTTACTACAAGATCTCCCGGCTTGTTTTGCTCACCGATGATCATTCCTGCATAGATTTCCTCACCCGGATCTACGAAGAATTTACCTCTATCCTGTAATTTAGCGATAGAATATTCTGTTGCAGGACCTTGAGTTTTGCTGATCAATACACCATTGTTTCTTCCAGGAATAGCTCCTTTGAAAGGCTTGTATTCTGTGAAACGGTGTGCCATAATAGCTTCACCTGCAGTAGCCGTCAACATTTGAGAACGCAATCCGATCAAACCTCTTGAAGGAATTTCGAATTCCATGTGTTGCATCTCCCCTTTAGTTTCCATAATGTGAAGGTCACCTTTTCTCTGAGTGGCCAAGTCGATAACTCTTGAAGCATATTCTTCAGGAACGTCGACAACTAAAGATTCATAAGGCTCACATTTTTCTCCGTCGATTTCTCTCAAGATAACCTGTGGCTGACCGATAGTCATTTCATACCCTTCTCTTCTCATTGTTTCAATTAAAACTGACAAGTGAAGAATACCTCTACCGAAAACCAGGAACGTGTTTGCATCATCAGTCTGCTCAACTCTTAATGCTAAGTTTTTCTCTAATTCTTTTGTCAATCTCTCTTTCAAGTGATTAGAAGTCACATATTTACCGTCTTTACCGAAGAAAGGTGAATTGTTGATGGAGAACGTCATGTTCAACGTTGGTTCATCAATTGCAGTTCTTGGCAATGGTTCAGGATTTTCAAGATCTACGAAAGAATCACCGATCTGGAAAGCGTCAAAACCTACAACAGCACAGATATCACCTGCTTTTACTTCTGTAACTTTTTTCTTACCTAAGCCTTCGAAAACATAAAGTTCTTTTACTTTTCCTTTTACAATTTTGCCATCAGCCTGAGCAAGACCGATCCATTGAGATTCTTTGATCTCTCCTCTGATTACTTTTCCGATAGCAATTCTCCCTAAGAAAGAAGAATAATCTAAAGAAACGATCTGCATCTGTAAAGTTCCTTCTTCAACTTTCGGTTCAGGAACATATTGTAAAATCCCGTCTAATAATGGAAAAATATCTTCAGTTTGTTCTAATGAAGTATTGAACCATCCTTGTTTTGAAGAACCGTAGAATGTTGGGAAATCCAATTGCTCCTCAGTAGCTTCAAGGTTGAAGAACAGGTCAAATACCTGATCATGAACTTCATCAGGACGACAGTTTGGCTTATCTACTTTATTGATAACCACTAATGGTCTTAGACCTAATTCCAAAGCTTTCTGAAGTACAAATCTTGTTTGTGGCATTGGTCCTTCGAAGGCATCCACCAACAAAATAACCCCGTCTGCCATCTTCAAAACTCTCTCCACTTCCCCACCGAAATCGGCGTGACCAGGTGTATCAATTACATTAATTTTCGTGTCTTTATAAGTAACAGAAATATTCTTGGATAAGATCGTGATCCCTCTTTCTCTTTCAAGATCATTGTTATCCATAATTAATTCCCCACTCTCCTGATTTTCTCTGAAAATATTGGTAGCGTGGATGATCTTGTCAACCAAAGTGGTCTTACCGTGGTCAACGTGTGCGATAATCGCAATATTTCTAATGTTTTGCATATAAGATTTTTACGGGTGCAAAAATAGTGAATTTTAATGAATAATTAAAAAGATTATTTATTATTTAACAATTTCATAATGAGAAATTTAAACAATTGTTATATAAAAACTTTAAAATAAATATGATACGTCAAGTTTTGGCGTTGCTCTATCTTATTTTTGTTTTATTAAAAATTCTTGCAAGGATAATCACAATTATTAATTAAAAAAATTAAAAATGAGTACAGTTGAATTAAATGATCCGTTTACAGGAGAATGGACATGCTTTTTAGAAACAAATTACATTTATGACGGTCGTACCCTTATTGATGACAGTATGTGTGACGAAATTATGTGTATGAAAGTAAATGGTAAATATTATCGAAGAATTCTAGCTGATGATAAAGTAAATGTAAAATGGTTTGGTGCAAAAGGCGATGGTGATATAAATGATAATGGAACAATTCCAAACACAGATAATCAGGCTTTTTTAGATGCTATAACATCACTATCAAAAGTATTTCCTATACATTACATGACCCCAAGTGATGAGCTTCTTAAGAAAAATCCAGTATTTGGAGGCTTTACATTGTACATTCCTAATGGTAAATATTTACTAAGTGATTCTTTAGTATTACCACATTTTACAACATTGTTAGGTGAAAGCAAAAAAGGAGTTGTCATTCATCAAATAGTCAACAGTGAGCACCTGACTCCCAGAGCAAATGTTACCAACATTACTGGAATGGCACCAAATGGTGTAGATGTTCTCATGTCGGAATCTATTGTTATCAAAAATATCACTTTCTCACAAGGTGGGATTATCCTTCAAGGAGCCCATGACTCAATTATTGATGATGTTACAGTTACCAGACTGCTTGGAGACACCACCGACAATTATAATAATAAAACGAGCACAGGTTTAAGTATAAAACTGGCAGTAAATTTGAAAATTTCTAATTTCAAAGTTAGTGGATCTTCAGGAACGGGTATTGTTTACGAAGATTCAGCCGGTAGCGGTCCAAGTACAACCGTTACTTTCAGAAATATCTGGATGAGCCACTGTAAAACAGGAATGTTAATCAATGGTTTATTAACAGAGTCTCATGCAATTCAGACTTCATGGATTCAAAATTCTATTTTTGAATATAATGAAACCGGAGTTGAAATAAAAGGTATTACACAGAATCTCTCTTTTAGAGATATTCATTTTGAACAAAATAAATATTATGCCCTGAAAGCTTCTGAAAGTGCTTCATTCTCATTGGAAAATATTTGGGCAGATGGATGGATAAGTACATTACAGAATAATAATGACTTTTTAATACAATATAATGCCAGTCTTACTTCAAATAATATTGTTCATCTTAAAAATCTTTTTATTAAATCAGGGATTTTAATTCAGGATGATTATGAAGGCCACGTTTATGTAGATGGTTTTATAAACGATCTTAAATATTACGATCAGAATATTAAAATTTATAAAACATTTGATGATATTGGAGATATTAATAAAAGGCCATTCGCTCCCATTGCCGGTTATAATTTTTATAACACATCAGACAGTAAGCCTGAGTTTTTTGACGGCGGATCCTGGAGAGATGCAGATGGCATGAATGCAGATATAAAAAGATCCGGAACTACTTTGGAAAGACCTTCTAGCAACTTAGATACAGGGTTCAGATATTTTGATTCATCCTTAGGAATGCCAATCTTTTGGGAAGGAACAAAATGGGTAAAATCTGACGGAACAAATGCTTAATTAAACTTATAAAACCTCATCAATGATGAGGTTTATTTATTATTAAATGTATTAAATAGTCCTCAATAAAGAAATCAATACAATTTGAGTCAGAACAACCACTCCAAATTTCAGCAGAAATGAAGTCTTTGAAATTTTGTGTCTGAAAATTAACATCCCTAGGATTGCGCCTATTGTTCCGCCCAAAAAAGAAACCAGCAACAAGGTATTTTCCGGAATTCTTCGCTGATGTTTTATTGACCGCCTTTTGTCCAGGCCGAAAATGATGAAGCTGAGTAGGTTGATTATAGTTACTATTAGATAAAGCATCGGAGCAAATTTAAATAAAAAAAGCTGCCTTAAAAAAAGACAGCTCAAGATTTATATCTAACAATAATTATTTTTTAGCTTTTACATCAACAGCAATTTCGATGTCTTTACTGATCATCCATTCTGCAGGATCTGCTTCGGAAGTACCGAATTTGATTCCCCAGTCTGCTCTGTTTACTGTAAATTTCGCTTGAATAGAAGCTGAATTATCTACTACATCTACTTTAGCAGGGAAAGTTACATTCATCGTTTTTCCGGATAATGTAAGGTTTCCGCTTACTGTTTTGTTAGCTCCTGCTACTGCATCTTTAGGTGCTTCCTTAAGATCTGTAACACTTGTAATTTTAAACTCTGATGTTGGGTTTTTAGCCGTATCAAAGAAATCAGGATTCTTTAAGTGAGCATCCAAATCTTCAGGTTTTTTATCTTTTTCCGTTACTGAAGCTGGGTTTGTTTTGATGGAATTCATATCCATAATGAAGTTACCAGCAGAAAGTTGTCCACCATCCACGCTAAGCTCACCGGATTTTACGCTGATTGTTCCCCAACGAGGCGCCATACCTCCCTTGTGATATGCTTTCCAGTTTACCACAGAAGCTTGTGTATCAACAGCCAATACCTGTCCTTTGCTTTCCGCTACTGTCTGTTCTGTAGTTGTTGCAGCCGTATCTGCAGATTTTTCTTTGTTACAAGATGCAGCTAAAAGACCCACACCAACTAATGCAATTACACTTAGTTTTTTCATAATTTGTTAATTGTTTAAAAAGTTTATTTTTTATTAAATTAAAGGAACTTTAAATCCTTAATTCCAATTTGTCAAAAATAGAAAACCTCATTCTATTCTCACCTTATCATACATCAAGAAAATAATTTTTTTTAATCCAGATCCCAAATATAGTAAATACAAATCATTTAAAACCAAAATCAAAAATGCCTATTTTAGCCATTTAAAATTTAGAATGAACGTTACAAGCTATATAAAACAGACACTCGATATATCAGAAAAAAGTATTAATGCTACTCTTCAGCTATTAGCTGAGGACTGTACAATTCCTTTTATTTCCCGGTATAGAAAAGACAAAACGGGAAATCTTGATGAAACTCAAATCGAACAAATTGCAAAGATCAATAAGCAGTTTGAGGAAATTTTAAAGAGAAAAGAGACCATTTTAAAATCTGTTGAAGAGCAGAATGCCTTGACTCCCGAGTTCAGGCAAAGAATAGACGAAAGCTTCGATATTCAGGAGCTTGAAGACTTGTATTTACCTTTCAAAAAGAGAAAGAAAACGAAAGCTGATGCCGCCAAAGAAAAAGGATTGGAACCTTTAGCTAAAATTATTATGAGTCAGAAAAGTAATGATGTTCATTTTTTGGCTTCAAAATATATTAATGATCAAGTTTCATCTGAAGAAGAAGCTTTGCAGGGTGCAAGAGATATTATGGCCGAATGGATCAATGAAAATATGTATGTCAGAAAAAATCTTCGCCGGCTTTTCCAACGGAAAGCGGTTGTAACGTCCAAAGTTGTCAAGGCAAAAAAAGATGAAGAAGATGCCCAAAAATTCTCACAATATTTTGAGTGGGAAGAAAGTCTCAACAGAACACCCTCTCACCGACTTCTGGCAATGTTAAGGGCAGAATCCGAAGGCTTTGTGAAAACCAATATCTCAATTGATAAAGATGAAGCCATAGATTTTATAGAAAATGCAGTTATTAAGTCAAACAACGAAACAGCGGAACAAATTTCGTTAGCTATAAAAGACAGCTACAAAAGATTACTGGAACCCGCCATTTCAAATGAAACTTTACAGGAAGCCAAAGAGAAAGCCGACAAAAAAGCCATTGAGATTTTTTCTGAAAATTTAACCCAGCTTTTACTGGCTCCGCCATTGGGAGAAAAAAGGATTCTGGCGATAGATCCGGGATACAGAAGTGGTTGTAAAATCGTTTGCCTCGATGAAAAAGGAGATCTGCTGCACAATGAAACGATTTATCCCCACGCTCCCCAAAATGAGTCCGGAATGGCAATGAAAAAGATCCGTTCTATGGTAAACGCTTATAATATTGAAGCAATATCAATTGGAAACGGTACCGCAAGCCGTGAAACCGAGTTTTTCATTAAAAAAATTGCGTTTGACAAGCCGCTTCAGGTTTTTGTAGTTTCGGAGGCCGGAGCTTCGGTCTATTCCGCGAGTAAAATTGCGAGAGATGAATTTCCAAAGTATGACGTGACCGTTCGTGGAGCCGTTTCCATCGGAAGAAGATTATCCGATCCTTTGGCAGAATTGGTGAAAATTGACCCCAAATCCATCGGAGTAGGACAATATCAGCACGATGTAGACCAGACTCAGCTTAAAAATGAACTGGATTCTACGGTCATGAAGTGTGTAAATTCTGTTGGAATTAATTTAAATACAGCAAGTAAATCCCTTTTAAGCTATGTCTCAGGAATTGGTGAAAAAATGGCCGAAAACATTGTGAATTACCGAGCTGAAAACGGTGCTTTTGAAGACAGGAAGCAACTGAAAAAAGTTCCGAGATTAGGTGAAAAAGCTTTCCAGCAAGCGGCTGCGTTTGTGAGAATTAATAATGCTAAAAACCCTTTGGACAACTCTGCTGTGCATCCCGAAGCGTATGGAATTGTTGAAAAAATGGCGAAAGATCTAGGCATTAAAACCAATGAATTAATCGCCAATAAAGAAAAAATTTCTCAAATAAGCCCTGAAAAATATATTACCGGGGATATCGGAATTTTAGGAATTAAAGATATTTTAAAAGAACTTGAAAAACCGGGATTAGACCCAAGAAAGGCAGCAAAAATATTTGAATTTGATCCTAAAGTAAAAAAGATCACCGATTTAAAAACCGGAATGGTTCTGCCAGGAATTGTGAATAATATTACGGCTTTCGGATGTTTCGTGGATCTGGGAATTAAAGAAAGCGGACTGGTTCATATTTCTCAATTAAAAGAAGGTTTTGTCTCCGATGTGAATGAGGTTGTGAAGCTTCACCAGCATGTTCAGGTAAAAGTAACGGAAATTGATGAAGCGAGAAAAAGAATTCAACTGAGTATGATTTTGTAATATAATAAAAACTCCCTGCCGATTTGACAGGGAGTATATAAAGACTATTTTTTAACAGACTTCCTGCTTATTGCTGACCTGGAGAATTCTGTATATTCTTATAATTATTTCTTAAAAATCTTAATGGTTTAGAATTATCTATAAATCTAAAGTCAATATACTGGGCATTCAAGACAGTATTATTCTCTATTTCGTATGTAATCTGCCCATCTCCGCCTTCTACAAAAACGCCCCACCTCATAAAGCCATTATCAGATGTGATTTTATTGTGTTTTACCGCGATCTCTGTATTGTTTGTTTCTGTAA
Source organism: Chryseobacterium sp. IHB B 17019 (assembly GCF_001456155.1). Taxonomy (NCBI): domain Bacteria; kingdom Pseudomonadati; phylum Bacteroidota; class Flavobacteriia; order Flavobacteriales; family Weeksellaceae; genus Chryseobacterium; species Chryseobacterium sp. IHB B 17019. The sequence continues at coordinate 1,883,750 of NZ_CP013293.1, forward strand.
TTATAATACCAGTTAACAATCCTTCATTTCCGATATTTTTCATTCCTGGATTTTCAATATTATTAAAACTTATATTCAATAAATCATTACCCGATTCAATAAAAATCCCATTTTCTTTTGTAGAACGAATGTTATTATGCGAGATGTTAGCACTTTTAGTATGAGAAATATAAATACCCGAATATTCAATATCATTAAGAATATTATTTGTAACTACTGCTCCGTCTATGTTTCTCAAATTAATACCGTGTTGCCCAGCATTCTTCACTACATTTCCCATTACTACAAGATTTTTTGTCGTAAGGATACCTGTTGTAGTATTAATAATCAAAATCCCATCTCCGCCAGCAGCTGTATTGTCGATTATATTGTTTGAAATCAATACATTTTTGCAGACATAGCTAATTGTATCAGAACCATCTCGATTCTGCAGTTTAATTCCAACCTTTTTAGTATTTCTTATCCTATTCTCAGAAACAGTAAGATTTGATATTCCTGCGTCCAAATACATACCGTGTTCTAGAATTGTGTTTTCAATATCATTATTGATAATAGACACAAATTCGGATTCTTCTGCAATAATAATACCTTGAGAAGAATTCATAAAATTATTTTTAAAGATCGTGATATTCTTTCCTCCAATTGTAATTCCTGTATTGTCTTTTCTTCCTGTGACGCTCTCACTGGTGTTTTCTGCCCAAGTACTGTCGAAAGAATTCCTAACCGTGTTGAATTTGAAGATTACATTGTCAACTTCTCTTAAACCGGAAACTGCAGAATAGGTAAAGTTTTTAAAAGTATTATTTTCAATAGTAAGATCATGTACGCCATAACACAGAATTCCTACAGCTTTAGAACTTGATGTAGGACTATAATTAGTTCCGAGTCCTTCAAGACCAAACCCCATGATGGAAATATTTTCTTTATATTCACAATTGAAAATTGGCTTTTCAACTGCCGTCTGTTTTATTTTACATCCTTTTGATAACAATTTTTGGTTGCTTTGTACCAATAGCTGATCGTTAATCTGTAAAGACATTTTATCAAAAAAAGTATCATACCCCAGAGCCAATGCTGTTTGCAATCGTGTGGTAACTTCAGCAACAGTCAGAGAATCTGTAATTCCCCACCATAGAATATTGACATATCCTGTCCATTGACGTTTGTAAAAATCACTTCCTTTTTTTCTGTAAACTGCACCATCTCCATTTCCGGTAGCAGGAATACCGACCGTTGTTTTTTTATAAATTACAGTTTCATATGTGTAACTGTCTACAAGCTGTACTACATCATCATTTGGATAAGTGCTTCCTGATTGGAAAAAATCGTTTGTGTAAATCATAATTTTTGTTTTAAGTTAATTGAAGAAAACCTTTTCAGTTATCTATTAAAGCAAAAATAACAGACCACAACGCCAAAACTTGACGTATCTTTTTTTTTAAAAATAAAAAAGCACTCAATAATGAATGCTTTAGTGTCAAACAAAATAGCCGGCTTTACGACCGGCTATTTGTTATTTTTTAGATTCTTCAACGGAAACTTTTCTGAAATCCTTGAACAGTTTGCTAAGTTCTAAAGCTGCTTTACGAGCTCTTGTTCCAGCTGCTTTGTTTCCTTTTTCTGCCTGTTGGTTTGCTTCAGTAGTGAAAGCTTCAAATTCTGCGTTGATTTTTTCGATTAGTTCTTTCATTATTTTTTAAATTTAGGCTGCAAATATAAGTTTTATGGTGCATTTTGCAATAGTTACACCAAAAAAAATTAACAAATAGCAAAGAAATTATAATTTATGAACGAAAATTAACAGAAAAACAGAGTGGATGTCCCTCATAATCGTTGATTAACCTAAGATTTATATTCTGGTTTTTATTTATTTTTTAATTAAAAAAAAATTACTTTTCTTCAAAAAAAATAGTTGAAAATATTTATTTTTTTATTGTTATTTCAAAAAAAAATTTCGAATTACCTCACATAACTAAAACAAAATCAATATATTACAAACAATAAGACACTTATCAAAATTTGTTAGTTGATAAAAAAGCTATATTTTTGTTCATCTATAACACAAAAACGTAACAATGATGAAACAAAAAAATCTGACTATTAAAGACTAATTTCCAGCTTTCCTAAGAATTACAATAATTATCTACACTTAATCTTTATTATACAGAGCTTAATATCCTTTATTCGGTTGTTAAGTCTCAATTATTATTAAAATATTTATATGTATAAAAATTTTTCAGAATTAAAGAAAAATATAACCCGCCATTCTCAAAATTCAACGCTTAAAAAAATAAAGATCGCTCTGTTGGGAGATACTGCAACACAGTTTTTAAATGTAGCCCTGAAAGGAACTGCCATTAATGAAGGCTTTGAGTTTGAAATTTTTGAAGCCGATTTTGGACAGATTTCTCGTCAGATTTTTGATCCGGCTTCAGAATATTATGATTTTAATGCTGATTTTACCATTGTTTTTGAATCATCCCATAAGTTATTAAATCAATACTATAAATCATACGATCCTCATGTAAAATTTGCGGAGGATAAAATCAATCATATTGAAAAATTGTATGAAACCATCCAAAGCAGATCAAAAAGCAGAGTTATTTACTGCAATTTCCCGATAATTGATAATCAGATATTTGGCAATTTCTCCAATAAAGTAGAGTCTTCATTTGTTTTTCAGCAAAATAAGCTTAACCATTTGTTAAATGACCAACTAGCGATTAAAAAAGATAACTTTTTTGTTGTTGATCTGTCATCCATTCAGAATAAATATGGGAGAGATTTTATGTTTTCCCCAAATATTTATGTGAATACTGAGATGGTTTTATCGCTCAACGTATTGCCTATTGTTTCTCATTATATAGTGGGGATTATCTCTTCTCTTGAAGGTAAATTCAAGAAATGCCTGATCCTTGATCTTGATAATACAACCTGGGGCGGAATCATTGGCGATGACGGACTTGAAAAAATTCAGATCGGGAGCTTAGGAATCGGGAAAGCTTTTTCTGAGTTTCAATATTGGATAAAAACGCTTCAAAAAAGAGGAATTATCCTGGCGGTCTGCAGTAAAAATGACGAAGATAAAGCAAAAGAGCCGTTCGAGAAGCATCCGGATATGGTAATAAAACTTGATGATATTTCCGTTTTTGTGGCGAATTGGGAAAATAAAGCTGACAATATCAGAAAAATTCAACATATTTTAAATATAGGTTTTGATTCAATGGTATTTTTGGATGACAACCCTTTTGAAAGAAACCTGGTAAGGGAAAATCTGCCTGAAGTTTGTGTTCCCGAACTACCTGAAGACCCTGCTGAATATCTGGAATATTTATATAGCTTAAACCTTTTTGAAACAGCGAGCTTTTCAGAAAATGATGCCGAAAGAACGAAACAATACCAAATAGAGGCAGAAAGGGCAACCGCTTTACAAAATTTTACCAATGTGGAAGATTTCTTACAAAGCATGAATATGGTTTCTGATGTTCAGCCTTTTAACAATTTTTCCAAACCGAGGGTTTCTCAATTGACGCAGCGTTCTAACCAGTTTAATTTGAGAACCGTACGGTACACCGAACAGGAAATTGATGATCTCATACATTCTAAAAACCATTTTACGCTTTCTTTTACTTTGGAAGATAAATATGGTGACAACGGGCTGATCTGTGTTATTATTCTGGAGAAAAAAAATGCTGAAACACTTTTCATCAATACCTGGCTGATGAGCTGCAGGGTGTTGAAAAGAGGAATGGAAGATTTTACCTTAAATAAAATTGTAGAAACCGCAAAAAATAACGGTTATCAATATATAATTGGCGAATACATCCCGACTGCAAAAAACCAAATGGTGGAAAATCATTACAAAAGACTTGGATTTGCACCCCATGAAGGCCGATGGATCCTTAATGTGAGCGAATATCAACCTAAAGAAATATATATCACTAATAAAAATTAAAAAATGAATAACAACGAAATTTTACAAAAACTAACAGGTATTTTCCGTGAAGAGCTTGATAACAATGAAATAAATCTGACAGCCGAATCTACCGCTGAGGACGTAGAAGAATGGGATTCTCTTTCACATATTCAGCTTATTGTTGCTGTTGAAAAAGCGTTTGGGATCCGTTTCACTTCATCGGAAATTCAAAGCTGGAATAATGTAGGAGAAATGATGGATTCTATTAATTCCAAATAGATAAGTTTATATGCTTCTCAATTCATATTACTTTATATTTTTCTTTATAATATTATATTTCGCTTATTATCTTTTAGGAAAAAGCTCGAAAGCCCAAAATATATTATTACTTATTGGTAGTTATATTTTTTATTGCAGCTGGAGCTGGGAATTTTTATCCTTACTCATTTTCTCCACCGCTGCTACCTTTTTTATAGGAAATAAAATAAAGTCTGTTGAAGGAAAAAATAAAGTAAAATGGCTCCGCTTAGGGATTTTTTTAATACTGATCCAGCTTTTATATTTTAAATACTTTAATTTTTTTATTGAAAATTTTAATGAGCTTTTGCAAACATTCGGGCTTAAGGATCAATTCAATCTGTTAAAAATAATTTTCCCGATTGGTATTAGTTTTTACTCTTTCAGAATGATTGGGTATCTTTTGGATATTAAAAACAATAAGCTTAAAGAAATCCCGTCTCTATTGGATTATTCTGTATTTGTAGCTTTCTTCCCGTGCATTATTGCAGGCCCGATTGATAAAGCTGCTCCTTTTCTGAATAATTTAAAAATTAAAAGGGAGTTTTCTTCAACGGTCTTTACAGACGGTCTCAAGCAGATTTTGTGGGGACTGTTCAAAAAGCTTGTCGTTGCGGACAATATTGCAACTCTTACCTCTCCTATTTTTGAATCTTATCACACTCTAAATGGCAGCACCCTTTTTATCGGAGCCGCCCTGTATTTTATCCAGCTGTATGCGGATTTTTCCGGATATACGGATATGGCGATAGGGATTTCAAAGTTGTTGGGAATCAAGATACAGCCCAATTTCAATTATCCTCTTTTTGCCCAAAACGTTGCAGATTACTGGCGAAGATGGCATATTTCCCTTACTTCATGGCTTACGGAATATGTATTCACACCTTTGTCTATCAATTTCAGAGATTATGGAAAATTTGGATTAATCATGGCGATTATGATCAATTTTTTGGTAGTGGGTTTCTGGCATGGCGCAGCATGGCATTATATATTTCACGGACTTGTCAGCGGAGTAATGTTTATTCCTTTAATTTTAAATGGAAAAATGAATAAGAAGGTAAAACCTTCAACCGGCATCATTCCTACTAAAGATGAAATAAAAAACATTCCGGTAACGTTTGTTCTTTTTTCCCTGTTAATGGTTCTTTTTTTCGTTAAAGACATGGAAATGGCCGTAAATTATTACAGAGAAATTTTCTCACTGTCATTTTTTCAGCTGCCGAACTTTCCTATTCAAAAGGAAATTATTCTTTTAATTCTTATCATGATCATTATAGAATGGATAGGAAGGGGTAAAGAATATGGAATTAAAGAGTTGTTTACCGGGAAAAGCATGGTCATACGATGGGGATTTTATTATGCTCTTGTATTTCTGATCTTTTTGTTTTACATCGCTCCTAAAGGGTTTATTTACGCACAGTTTTAAGTTATGAGAAAATCAATTGTAAGGTTAATACTATTTTCTGTGATTCCTTTTTTGGTCATTGGTTATTCTGTATTTATTATGAATAAAAACACAGATAATTTTTATAAAAGATTTACTTCGCCGCAACAGAATTCACTGATATTGGGAAGCTCCAGGGCTGCTTCCATGGATCCGGAAATTATTGATCAGATGATTCACTCCAAATTTCCAAATGCTAAGCTGTACAACTATGCTTTTACGTGGGCTCATTCACCTTTCGGACCGAAATATCTGGAATCTATCAAAAAGAAAATTATACCTGAAACCAAAGACGGAGTTTTCATAGTAACCGTGGAACCAACAGCATTAATGGTGGATAAAAGCCAGCCCGATGATCCCGAATTTTATGTTGAAAACGATAAATCCGTAGCAAAAACTTCTATGGTTTCAACGAACCCTAATGTTGAGTATTTAATAGAAAGCTATGATTTTTCTATTACCAATGAGCTTAATAAAAAAATAAAACCTCCTAAAAACGTAATTGCAGAAGTAAGAGTTCTGGATAACGGAAAAGTAGAGGGAAAAATAATTAAACAAAACTCTCCAGAAAAGCAGGAACAGATTAATAAAATAAAGATGAATGAGTTTCAGGTGAAAATAAATAAACTAAAAGTATCTGAAAATCGTTTTTCATATCTCAAAAAAACCATAGATTTTCTGCAACAGCATGGTAAAGTGATTCTTGTAAGAATGCCTGTAAATAAGGTTCCTTATTCGATTGAAAACTCTTCATTTCCGGATTTTGACGAAAAAATATCCGAGATCGCTGCTGCTGAAAAAGTAAAATATATTAACTACAACAATATTCCGAATAACTTTATATGGACCGATGAAGTGCATTTAAATCCAGAGTCGATGAAAGAATTTTCAAAAGTGATAGGGAATGATGTTCTAAATTATTGATTTTAATTTAAATAAGTTATCAGATATTATCCAAATATTTTTTAAAACAATGGGTTAAAATCAACTCAATTATTATAAAATAAAAAAAGCCTTCCCGTAAGAAGACTAAAAACACAAATGATGAAAAAAATTATTTTTCGCCTCAAATATAAGACTTTTTTTGTTATTATATGTATAATATTTTAATTTTCGTTAAATTAAAATAAATTAGCTTTTCATATTAATGGAATTTATTAATAGTTTTACCCATAAATTAATCCTATGCATTTGATTTTTTATACCGGAAATACTACCAGTTGGAAGGATTCATTGCCTGATTTAAAAGGTTGTAAAGGAGTCATCCCCAAACCCTGAAGATGTGCCGACAACGAATGCTTATTTTTATCATTGATGAATGCTACTCCCAGATTATAATCTTTTTTAGAGTATTCTTTAACAGCTGAGAATATTTTTTTAAAAATTCCTCTACCTCTCCATTTTGGATCTATCAGCACAGGGCCATACAAGAATATTTTATAGTCAATTAATGATTTATTATTAAATATTTGATGAGGAAAAGTTTCACACATGGATTCAATTACAGGATGTTCCGGTAACGAATCGGTAGCGGTTAAGCATACAAATCCGGCCAGGGCTTCACCTTCCAAAGCTACCAAAACTCCAATGCTTTCATTTATCTGGTGCAATGTCTCTTCTGTCATATCTGAAACTACAAAACCTTGCTCTTTTTCTTTCTCACTTAACTTGTCTGGTGTATTTTTATTTTGAAGTTCGATAATTGCCGGATAATCTTTGGGGTCAGCCTTTCTTATTATAATTGATTCCATTGAATTTAAAAAATGATAATTGTTTAAAACAAAAAAAGAGAAAATGTAATTATTTAATTTTCAATAATATACAAATTCTCTTTTTATTAAAAGTGACCGCAGAAGGATTCGAACCCTCACTGTCGGAGCCGAAATCCGAAGTTCTATCCATTAAACTATGCAGCCGGTTATTTGGGTTTGAGAGTTGTAGTGTTCGAAAGTTAATGTGTATTAATAATTAAACTCTAACTCTCAACCTCTATCTCTCTAAAACGTAATCTTCACACCTCCTAAAACCTGCGCACCAAGAACCTTATATCCTTTGTACGTCTGATATTTTGAACTTAGAAGATTGTTTCCGAGCGCGAAAATACTGAAATTTTTGTGAATTTTATACTCTGCAGAAAGATTTAAATCTGCATAGCCTCCCACTTTATCATTGGTATCTTCTGTTGACTGGTACAGCATTGGGCTCCCAACTCCTTCAATTACAAAAGAATTCGTAGTTCTGTCGCTTGCAAAAATCCCTTTGAAACCTAGTAGTAATTTTTGATCAAGCATGGTGTATTTTGCTCCGATGCTAGCTGTAACTAGTGGAACATTGTATATGTGTTCGTAGTTTTTCAAATCAAATTTCATGAACTTTACCTCTCCATCCAATACAAGATTCGCTAGAGGAAAATATTGAACGCTACCCTTGATATCACCCACATTTCCATCATCATATACCGCAGAGAAAGTATTGGCAAAGTTGTATGCGGAACGGTTTAAAGTATAATCATTATCGAATAAGCCGTTAGCTTTAAAGAACATAATATCTCTCATTTTTCCATAACCCGCAGAAACGTCATATTTAAAGGTTTCTTCAATATCCCCTCTCAAACCTACATAAAAATGATATTTGGTTTCAGTGGGCTTTAAATACTGATCAGAAAGGATGAATGGATTCTGCTGTAGCAAATCAGCATAAGTATTCAATTTCAAACCACCGTCAACCCCTCCATAAAATTTAAATCCATTGGCCGCGGCAAGTTGAAATTCTGCCTGTGGAAACCAATAAGTTTTATTATTTTTAAGCTGTTCAGCCATCAGATCATTTGTATTTTTAGCATTCAAAAATGCAAACTGTGATCCCAACATCAAGTAAGAATCACCTTTTCTGAAAGTTACTTTAGGAGTTAAGTTAGTGTTGAAAAAATCAGCTGAGTTTTTATCCCTGATCGCAAAATCGGTTTTTACAGTTTCTAAGCCAACACCAAGATCTGCATTCAGGTTAATCCCAGATTTACCGATTTCAACGCCATGTTTAGAAAAGTTGGCCAAGATTGAAACCTGATTTTCCTGAGCGTCAAAATGATCTTTTAAGAAAGAAGATTTTACTCTTACATCATTTAAAATTTCATTAGAATAAAAATCATAATATCCATTTACTTTAAATTGGTTCACTCTTTGGTCCAGATCTACATCTTCGGGCTGTAAAGCATAAATCCCATAGTAATTATAACTATTTAAGCCATATTCAGCATTTACATTAAATTTTCCTTTATCTCCGTAAGAATTAAGAAAAGCACCAAGTGTGGTCGAGCTTTGTTTTGAATCCCAAGGATATTCTTTTTTCAAACCTTGAGTTGAAAGGAAATGTGCATCCAATCCCACCTCAAATTTATTTTCCAGCGTTTTTGAAATATTGGCGTCGCCTAAAATTTTTCCATAATTACCCATTCCGAACTGGATATAATTATTCTGAGCCGATCCTTCAAATTTCGGGGTCACATCCTGCCCCTGAATTGTTGAGGTTTTGAAATCCGAAACCGCAGGAACGTCTGTAATATTGTATTTTACAGGATTCTGAGATTTTTCTTCGGGTGGATAATTTTTGATCGTTTCCACAGAAGTTTTCTTTTTTTCGATCTTTTTTACTTCCGGTTCTCTTTTTTTGTTAAGAATCAGCTTTTCTTCTTTGATCTGGGAAAACGCTACCGACGAAAACCCTAAAAATATGATGGATAATAATTGAATTTTTCTGTTCATTTCTTTTTGTATTTAAGTATTAATGCAAATTGTATTAATGATTTTAATTCATAAATACATTCTACGTGAATACATTACTACACTTTTACTTTTTAATCTGTTTTTTCACCTCTTTCGCTTCCGCAACAATCTCAGGGAAATCCTTGTAGTTTTCAATGATCTGGTCGCAGGTATAGCTTGCCTGGTAATTATCCTTTAAGCCAATATAATTTTTTGCCATCAATACCAATGCTTTTGCGCCCCAATATTCTTCCGAAGCATAATTATTAGCGAGTTTAAAGATGGTTTCATTTGAAGATTTGAAAGCTTTTCCTTTGTTTTGATAATATGCTTTTGCATATAAAGCTTCCGCCGCCACGGACGTATTTGAAGACTTTTCAAGAGAAGTATAAGCTGTCTGTGCATCCTTGTCTTTTCCTGAATTCATCAGGCTTCTGGCCTTGATCACTTTCGCTGTTTCTATCACCGCCGCCGAGTTTTTGTTGTTGGCAATTACCGCATCGGCTAGTTTTTCAGCTTCAGAGAAGTTTTTCTCATCTGCATACAACTTCATTAGTTCTACATTGGCGAAGTTTTTAACATTTACATTTGAAGAATTTTTGATGTTTTCCAAATATTTTCTTGCCTCTGCATTATCGCCCTGCGCAATATAAATTTGAGCTAAACGTGTCTGTGCATCATCCTGATAATCATTCGGAACATTGGCAATTTCCTGTAAAACCAATAATGCTTTTGTCGTATCTTTGGTCTGATAATAGCTTTCACCAAGCTCATATTTAGCCTGATAAAGCCCTTCTCCTGTCGGATTTTGCGTTAAATATTTTTCGTAATAAGAAATCGCGTTTTTGTAATCTTTTTTCGTGAAATATTGTTTTGCCGTTGATAGATTAATCTCATCAATTTCCGCAGCGTCAACATTTACACCAATACTTTTTGCAAAGCTTTCGTATCCTGCAACATCACCGTTTTTCGTGAAAATTGGCTTGGCAGCCTGTACAATTTTTTCTGCGTAGGCCGTATTTTTATATTGCTCACCTAAAGATCTAAGTTCGGATAAAGCCTTATCGCCTTGGTTTTGATCAATATAATTTTGTGCTCTGTAAATGGAAGCATTGGCCACCAAATCATTATCAGACGACGTTTTAATCACTTTCCCAAAGAAATCATTGGAATTTGCAAAATCATCCTGAGCCGCATAAGCCGTTCCCATTTCATACTGAGCATCGTCATAATAATCAGATCCCGGATATTTAGATAAAAGATTTTTTAAATTCGTGATTTTTGCCTGAGTATCACCTTTAAAGCCTAAAGCCATTGCTTTTTGGTATAAAGTATAATCTGTAGCGTCTTCGTTTTTATCGTAGATTGCGATAGCTTCGTTCAGATTGTTATTGGCATAATTGATATCTGCCAGACGAAGTTCCGCATCATTTTTAAACTCAGGTTTCGGATTGGTTAAATATTGCTTAAAATAAGTTTCCGCCTGATCGAATTTTTTAGATTTAAAATAAGCATATCCTAAATCATAGGGTAATTGCTGTTTCTCCGGAAAGGTTTCGTTAAGCAGCTTTTCATAGCGAGCAATCGCCGAAGGATAATTTCCTTTCTGGTAATAAACTTGTCCCAACCAATATAAAGCCCTGTTATTGAACTCTTTATTAATATTAAACCCTAAGCTTCTTAAGAAATATTGTTCAGCTTCGTCATAATTTCCTTTGTTAAATTCTTCCGTTCCTAATAAATAAGATACTTCCTGATCCACTTTGTCAATGTCAGGAGAAGAATTTTGAAGTTTGTCGATCGCGTTTAATGTTTCTTTGTAATTCCCTGAGTATAAATAAGATTTCACCAAAAGTGATCTCATTTCGGGTGCATTCGGGTCATTTTGATTTTCATTAATATAATTTTGAATCACCGTTGAAGCGCTTTCAAACGGGTTCCCGATATCGTAGCTTAACTTTGCATACTGCTCGTGTGCCAGTTTTTTAACCTTCGGATCATAATTCATCTGGTAAGATGAACGGAAAGCCGAAAGTGCTTCCTGCTTTTTATCAACCGCCAAATAGGCATTACCAAGCTGATAGTAAGCATTCTGTGCCAATGCAGAATTGCTGTTTAGCAATTGGTTATAATAAGAAACCGCTTCATCATATTTTTTAAGCTGAGCAGCTACAAATCCCATCTCATAAAGGTCATTTTCGGACGGATTTTGCTGAACGCTCAGGTAATCTTTTAAGTGAGGATAAGCAGAAGTATAATCATTTTTCATGAAATAACTCTCTCCAATAATCTTGTGAACTTCAGCTTTATAAGCATCAGAAATATCTTCGTTAAGCAAAGCATTCCCCTCTGAAATAGCCTTGTCATAATCCTTATCATTGTAATACATCTGAACATAATAAGGACGCACCAGTTTTGAATATTTCGGCTGGTCTTTCACCGAATCAAAATACTGGAAAGCCTTATCATTCTGCCTGTTAGAATAGTACAAATGCCCCAACATGTAGGCGATATCGCCTTTTTGAGATTCATCTGCAGTTTTATAAGCTTCTTCCAAAGCATCTGTTGCTCCTTTAGTATCACCCATCATGAATTTGGCATATCCTAATTTTAAGATATACTGCGTATTTTCTTCTTTTGAAAGTTGGTATTGGTTAACTTTTTTAAGTGTTTCCAATGCTTTTTCAAAATCTTTTTTGGCTAAATAGTAATCAGCCAACGGAAGATTAGCCTGAGCAAAATAAGCAGAATTCGGATACTCTTTCATAAAGGCGGTTAAACCTTCTTCAGCATGGTTTTTCTGCAGGATTACCCCTATCACATTGTCAAAAAACTGCGCGGCTTCTTTTCTGGATCTCGACAAATTTTGATTATAAAAATATTGTCTTGCATATTCATACTGAGAAGCGTTGTATATTTTGGTCTGATAAAGATTTTCTGCTAGATTGAATCTGTAATTTTCTTTTTGGGTAAAGTACTGAGACTGTTGAGCATCGGAGATTCCGAAATACAGAACCCCTGCCGCTAGAAGTATTTTTTTTGAGTTCATTAATTTCAAATTTTAAAATGTTTAAGCCTAAAAAAAATATTGGCTGTATATTTTAAATTTAAGGTGGATTTTATCCACAATTTATCAACGAAAATATTGAAAAGATATTGTATAAACAAACGTTTTAACATATTGTTAGTTTGTGGATTATTTTTTAATACTCTTTAACTTTTCCATAAGAAATCTTAAGAAAATTTAAATTATATCAGAGAAATAATTACATTTGCTTTTTTCAAATGAAATATAGGAATTGAATGAATCAACTTTTTAGAAGAAAAATCTATTCAGAAACAGATACTTCCACGAGTCTATTGAGAGTTTTGGGTGTCTGGGACATCGTGTTTTTTGGTATTGCGGCGATTATTGGTGCAGGAAGTTTTAGTAGTTTGGGTGAAGCCGTTTTCAGGGGTGGTCCGGGTGTGATTCTGCTATATTTGATCTGCGGTTTTGCCTGCGGTTTTACGGCACTTTGCTATGCAGAGTTTGCAAGCAGGATTCCTACAGCCGGTTCCGCTTATACGTATGCTTATGCCAGTTTTGGTGAGTTAATCGCCTGGATCATTGGCTGGGCCCTTATCATGGAATATTCTTTTGGGAATATCTATGTTGCTTTTTCCTGGTCGGATTATTTTACCAGCTTTCTGGAACGTCTGGGGATGCATATCCCGGATTATCTGACATGCAGCTATACCGAAGCCAAAAAGGCCTTCATGAATGGCTCCGAAAATACAGAACTGCTTAACGCCTGGAAAAATGCACCATTAATAGGAAGTTTAAAATTCATTGTTGATATCCCGGCTTTGGTTATCAATGGGTTAATTACCTGGTTATGTTATATTGGAGTTAAGGAAAGTAAAAACTTTAATAATGCTTTGGTTATCCTAAAACTCGCTGCAATTGTCCTGGTAATTCTGATTGGTTTTGCTTATATAAATACAGACAACTGGACACCAGTTAACCCGGAAACACAAGTTGCTTCATTTATGCCCAACGGTTTCGCTGGAGTAATGAGTGCAGTGTCCGGAGTTTTCTTTGCCTATATAGGCTTTGACGCTTTAAGCGTGCTTTCTGAAGAGACAAAAGATCCGCAAAAAACCTTACCGAAAGGGATGATTATTTCTCTTGTTTTATGTACGGTTATTTATATTGCGTTAACCTTAGTGTTAACCGGAATGGTTGACTACAGAAAATTCGACGGGGTTGGAGATCCGCTTTCGTTTATTTTTGAAAAAGGAAATGCGAACGTTGCCTGGATGGAACTCATAGTTTCTTTTGTGGCTATCGTTGCTATTACGACCGTATTGCTGGTTTTCCAAATGGGACAACCAAGAATCTGGTACGCTATGAGCCGTGACGGGCTGATGCCACAGAAGTTTCAAACGGTACATCCAAAGTATAAAACACCGTCATTTGCCACTATTATCACTGGTATTGTGGTTGGAGTTCCTATTTTATTTACCGATAAAACTTTCATCTTAGATTTTACGAGTATCGGAACTATTTTCGCGTTTGTTTTGGTTTGTGCGGGAGTTTTAATGCTTCCTGCAAAAGAAAAATTAAAAGGCAGATTTCACCTTCCGTATGTGAATGGTAAAATTATTTTTCCTGTTATTTTCATTGGCGGGCTAATATTTTTCTATTTCTGGCAACCGGAATTTTTCCACAATTTGATGAACTGGAAAGATCCTAATGAAGGGGAATTCAGAGCTTCTATGTTCTTTTTTATTCTCATTAATATAGTGTTGTGTATTTTAACTTTTATTAAAAATTTCTCATTAATTCCTTTAGTTGGATTAAGCTCATGCCTTTACCTTCTTACCGGAATGAGTCATGAAAACTGGTTCTGGTTCGGGCTTTGGTTTGCGGTGGGGCTAATAATATATTTCTGCTACGGATACAAAAACAGTAAGTTGAGAAAGCTTAATTAAAAAAATTAATCTAAAATATAATAAAGGGTAAAATTGTCAATAGCAGCTTTACCCTTTATTTTTTTGATATTTTGCTTAAAAAATGGCGAACTTATTGCTTAACTTTTTTTACAACTTTAAACTAAAAATACCATGTCTGAAAGAATTAAAACTTACAAAGAATTTTATCAGTTTTACCTTACTGAACACAGTAAAATGGGAACAAGGATATTTCATTTTATAGGAACTCTACTTATTTTTGTTGTAATTGGATATGTAATAAGTTCAGGAAAAGAAAGATTTTTGTGGTATATCCCGATCTTTGGTTACGGTTTTGCATGGTTCAGCCACGCCTTAATTGAAAAGAACAAACCTGCCACTTTTAAATATCCGATTTGGTCTTTGATTTCAGATTTCAGATTGTTTTTTGAATTACTGATCGGGAAACAGAAGTTTACAGGAATTCCAGCCATGAAGCCTGTGGAATAAATTTCATTTATTATTTGATTTTAATTAAATTTAAAAATCTCCATGTTGAGAGCCTTTCAGAATGACAAACTGTGAGTAAATTATATTATAAAATAGTTTTGTGGTTTCTTGATGAATAAGCAAGATGGTATATTCAAAGTTTCGGCGGGTTTGCTTTGCAAACCCGCCGAAACTTTGAAAAAATATAATTTTAATATTATTTTAACTACCCCGTCTTTTTGCTTTCGCAAAAATCCACCCCTTCAAAGAAGGGGAATTTCATATAGCTAATACTAACCCTCTAACTTCTAACTTCTAACTTCTGACTTCTAGCTTCTAACCTCTAGCTTCCAGCCCCTTATTTAAACCTCTTCTTAAAACTAAACTTCAGCCTGTTCATTAAGCCCGGTTCGATAATATCAACCCCTAATCCGAAATTGCTATCCGCTATCATATGATGATCTGTCCTGAACTTCTCGAACTCACTTTGAGGAATCTCAAGATTAACCAAAGGTTTATAATCAATATTAACTGTTGCTCCGTTTTTAGTAATTTTTTTACGGCTTGTAAAATCAAAATATGGATTTTGGATCGTACTTTCCTGTGCTGTATATTTTTCTTCCGTATCAATTTTTTGGTCCGTATAAAGATTAATTTCATACTTTTCACTGTCGAAATTATGCCAGAAGGTGAGATCTTTATGCATAAAATCCCTTGCACTTGCCTTCACAACGTTTCGGTCAAAATACATTAGGAAACGATTATTTTTCGGGTCTGTATAATATGGATTTTCAATGGTTGAGCGATATTGAATTTTAAACTCATTCAACTTTTTATCATCACTGACAATGTCTATTGAAGCATCTTTGAAGATATTTCTGACATCCGTTCCATTCCTGTCACCAGAGTAATTCAAACTATAAAAAAGGAAATTATTCCAGCTGTCGACAACTTCCCTTTTATTGGTATTTTTAAAATATCTACGCATGGCATTGGCGCGATTTCCTTTATACGTGGTCGTCAAAACCAATTGTCCGGTTGTATTCTTGGCATTAAACTCAACTTTTTCATCGATACAGTAATACGGAAATTTATACGGCTTTCTTTCTTTTAATTCCTGATCCGGTTTCACTTCAAGATAGTGCATAAAATAGATAAATCCACGATTTTCAAGTAACCCGAACTCATCACGGATGGTAGCATCTACAAAATATTCTTCGCCTTTATGGTTAATTTTAACAATAACATGATTAAAAGTAAGCAAAGACGGCAAATAATATTTAATGTAAAAATCAGTATGGAAATTCACCAGGACAATCGAAGAATCAACACCGATATAATCAAGGATAACCTTCAGTAAAACAGATTTAGCCTTACAGTCACCCTGCTTGTTTTCGTAGGTAATAGCTGGCTCCTGAGGCTTGTGTCCATTCATTTCATCTGCATTGAAAATATAATAAATATTATTCTGAACATATTCAATAGCAAACTGAATTTTTTCGTCTATATCAGTAATTAAATTTAATTTTTCAACCAGATTAGGAGCATATTCCAACAAAGAATCTTTATTGAAAATCTCTTCATAAATCGGCGATATATAATTCGACAATTCTTTCCAGCTGCTATCCGTAGCAAAATCTATGTAAGGAAAAACTTCGCGGTTGGCATCTACGGGATTAATATAATTCTTTTCTTCAAAAACAAATCTTTCACCTTTATTCAAATAGCTTATTTCCGGTGCTAAAACATTACCGTTTTCATCTCTGAAAAAGGATTTTTTATAAGCAATTTTTTGTTCGCGGTCATTAATAAAGGTAAATTTAAAGCTTCCGTAAGCCCAATAATTATCCGGGCTTACCCAAACGTACTTTGAGAATTCTTTTCTTAAAAAATCACGATCTGTAAAAGCTTTTACTCTGGAATCTTCTAAAATCAAAACATCATAAAGACGTAAATCTTTTATGGTAATATTAATTTTTTTATTACTGCTTAGAATCCCACCGCTGCTTTGGTTCTCGCTGTCCAAAACTTTGATTTTCATATCCGGAATTTTATCAATCAAAACTCCATCCCGTAAAACACTTATTCTATGAATATTATATACTTCATTTTCTTCCACTACAATATCCATCACGGAGGCTCGTTCCAGATTTGAAGGCTCGTTCAGAGTATAGGCCATGCAAACATATTCATTGTTTTCTGTATTGCTGGTATAATATTTTTTATCTAAAAAGTAGCAATAATCCCTTCCTTCATCTATTTGCTTTTTTGCAAATTCAGAATCTTTTATTCTTTCTATAAGCTCTTGATCTTCAATATTTCCCGCCCACGACGAAGATTTTTCAATCTTATAATTTTCCGTTACTACTTGATTATCCATATTATTATTTGTTAATATTGTTTATTTGGTAAAAAATAAGGAGGTCAAATTAACTAATTAAATTATAAAAAACAAGAGTGAAACTACGACTATGCTCAACTAGACTTCGGCACAATAATTGGTTTAAGTCCTAAAATCAATTCAATAAGATATATACTTGCAAAAGAAATATCAAAAAATAAATTAAATTAAAACAAATGATGAAAAGATTTATAGTAAGCGGAATGATGCTATTGGCATCTGTCACTGTCTTTGCGCAGGAATCACCAAAAATTCCTAATCTAAAAAAACTCCCGGCAAAACAGCATCTTTTGAAAACCAAAACAATGATTATTGGGCCGAAAAGACTGCAATGTATAGGAATTATGCAAACCGGCGACTGCTATCAGGTAAAACAGGATAAAAGCCAGAAAGAATGGGAAAGCTTTCCTTATCCTATCGAGGGTTTCAAACACAAACCTGGCTATCAGTATGTAATTTCCGTTAAGGTGGTCCCTTCAAAAGTCGTTCTGGAAGGAGCAACCGAGGAATATGTTTATCTCAAAACAATTTCTAAAACAAAAGTGAAATAAATAAAAAACCTCCAATTGGAGGTTTTTATTTTTACATATTACCGATATGTTCGTGATCTTTCGGAGGTTTCGGGTAATTTCCTTTGGTTACCTCTCCTACGCTGTTTGCCGTTGTCATGGCTACCACAAGATCATTCAGCATGCCACTTGCGGCAGTCGGAGAATTCGGAAGTAAAACAAGGTTGCTTCTGTTGCTTGCCCCTATCGCATGTAATGTGTCATAATGCTGTGTAACTACGATTAATGCAGATGCTTCGTGAGAACTTATATCAACACTATTCAGCATTCTTACTGATTCTTCAAGACCTTTTGCAATCTCTCTTCTTTGGTCTGCAATACCCTGCCCTTGCAGCTTTTTAGACTCTGCTTCAGCTTTTGCAACCGCTACAATTCTTATTCTCTGTGCTTCAGATTCATATTCTGCGGCTGTTTTTTCTCGTTCTGCAGCGTTGATTCTATTCATGGCGTGTTTTACCTGCTCATCCGGGTCAATATCCGTAACCAAAGCTTTGATAATATCGTATCCGTAACTTTGCATAGCTTCCTGCAATTCACTTTTAACGGCAACCGCAATATCATCTTTTCTCACAAAAACATCGTCTAATTTCGTTTTTGGAACCTCTGCACGAACTACATCAAACACATAAGATGTAATTTGATTTTCAGGATTTTCCAAACGATAGTATGCGTCTTTTACATTTTCTCTGATGACCTGATACTGCACAGAAACTTTCATTTTAATGAAAACATTATCCAGGGTTTTCGTGTCAATAATAACATCCAACTGCTGAATTCTAAGATTCAGACGCTTTGAAATCTGGTCCAAAAACGGAATTTTCAAATGCAAACCCGCGTGGCTTACTTTTAAGAATTTACCTAATCGTTCCACCACCGCTGCAGATTCCTGCTTAACCGTGAAAAAAGATGCAAATAATGTGATTAGTCCAAAAAAGACCAGAATGCCTAAATATATCATAGTTTTAATTTTTTAATGGGTCGAAATAACTTGTGTTTTGTTAAAAAAACGGTCAATTGTACTTCTTTAAAGGTAATAAAAATAATTCAAAAGAGATATTTTTAATCAGCTGAAATCAATTAAATTAAAATGCAACATTTCATTAAAATATTTTAGGAAAAGATTTAATTTTGGGGTATAGATTATTGATATGACTGATCCTAAAGAAATATTAGCACAACACATTTCCAGACTCATTTCTATTACGGATGAACAGATGGATTATGTCTATTCACATTTCAATATAATTAAATTAAAAAAAGGACAAAGCTTAATTACAGAAGGTGATTTCGTAGACCATGAATATTTTGTGATTGATGGCTGCCTGAAAGCATTTTACCTGAATGACAACATGAAGATGTTTATCCTTCAATTCGCAATGCCGACGTGGTGGGTAACGGATTTTGATGCGCTTTATAATAAAAGCAGAGCAACCATTAATGTAGATTGCATTACGAACGCAAATATTTTATCTATTTCCAATGAAAACAGGGAAAAAATCTGCAAAGAAATCCATGAGATAGAACATTTTTTCAGATGGAGAACCAACAAAGGGTATATTGCCCTGCAAAAACGCCTGCTTTCCTTCATGGATAATGATGCAAAATATAGATATGAAGAGCTTCTTTCCCTTTACCCTCAATTGTACAATCTTGTCCCGAAACATCTTATTGCCGCTTACCTCGGTGTAACCCGAGAAACGTTAAGCCGACTTCATCAATAAATGGCTGGAAGCTAGAAGCGGGAGGCTGGAAGTTGTTGACATTGTTAAAAATATCCGCTCCAATAGTAACTTCCAGCCTCCCGCTTCTAACTTCCAGCTTCAAAACTTCCTCAATTTCGTGATCTACCTCACGTAACTTTTTCTTTAATTCGGCTGAACTTTGTGTCATAATTTAAAACCTAATCAAAATGGACACAAAAAATTTTAAAGTAAACAACGAAAAAAGTTTAGTTGAATGGATCGGTAGAAAAGTAACCGGAGCACACAACGGAACTATTGAAGTAAAAGAAGGAACTTTTGCTTTTGAAAACAACAATCTTTTATCAGGAAAATTTGTAATCAACACAAAATCAATCAAAATTCTTGATATTGAAGATGCTGAAACCAATGCTCAGTTTGCGGGGCATCTGGCTTCCGATGATTTTTTTAATTCTGATCAGTTTCCTGAATCTGTTTTCGAAATTACCCACGCAGAACCGGGTGACAACAACATTTACAATGTAACAGGAAATCTTACCATCAAAGGAATTACCCATCCGGTGGATGTGATTTTACAGATTGTAAAAACAGACAATGTTGCAGTTTTAGACGCTAAAATTGTGATCGACAGAACGAAATTCAACATCAAATTCAGGTCAGCAAATTTCTTTACGAATCTTGGTGATACTTTGATCTACAACAATTTTGACTTAAATGTTCATTTGGTTGCAGAAGCAATTTAATTCAAATTTAATTTAACCTTAAAAATTTCACATCATGCCATTCATTAAAATAGATGTTTTGCGCGAAGATCTTAACCGCGAAAAAAAACAACAATTACTAAGAAAAATCAGCGAAGTGGTAACAACAGTTTTGAATAAAGACCCACATCTAACCCACATCGTGATCAACGAAATTGAAGATGACAACTGGGGATACGCCGGAGAACAGGTTTCCGTATTAAAAGAGCAGGGATTTTCAACCGAAAAAAAGTAAATTAGTAATGAAAAAACAAACAGTAATCGTTACAGGTGCATCATCAGGAATTGGTCTGGAAGTAGCACGATATTTTCTGGACAGAGGTGATAATGTAGTAATTAATTCACAAACCGAATCAAAATTACAGGAAGTTTACAACAAATTGGGAGCAGGCGAAAATCTTGCGATGATTGCAGGAGATATTTCCCAAAAAGCAACAGGAGAAGCATTAGCGAAAATCGCCCTAGAAAAATTCGGGTCGATTGATGTTTTGGTGAATAATGCAGGAATTTACGAAAACAAACCGTTTCTAGAAGTTACGGAAGAATATTTAGACACATTTTTAAATACTAATTTAAAAGGCACATTCTTCACCACACAATCAGTAATTCCTCAGATGATAAAACAAAATGACGGGGTCATTATCAACATCGGAACACCACTGGTTTACCACGCGATTATGCAATCTCCTTCCACCGCCCCGATTTCCAGCAAAGGAGCAATCCATGCGCTGACATTGCAGCTGGCCGCCGAATTTGGAAGACAAAATATTAGAGTAAACACCGTCGCACCCGGATTAATCAGGACTCCGATGCACGATGAAACAATTGACAACAATGCCGGTATACACCTTATTAACCGCATTGGAGAACCGGAGGAGGTCGCTCAAATGGTTCACGCTATTGCTAAAAATAAATTTATTTCCGGAGCCATCATTAATGTAGATGGAGGAATGGGTGCCGGACACAGTTTATAACAATGAAAATCTTATTATTAATCGCATGGCTGTTCAGCTTCCCGTTGAGCAGTCATGCACAAAAAACAAATATTATGAAAACAGATCAGACTCAGGAAATAGAAATAAAAAATGTTATCGAAAATTATTATTTCAAAGGAATTTATGAAGGTAATACCGAACTTCTAAAAAAAGTTTTTTATAAAGACGCGCTACTTTTCGGAGACATCAATGGTGTCCCATATTATAAAACCGCAGAACAGTATATTGAAGCTGTAGGAAGCCGTGTGAGTCCGGAAAATTCAGGGAAACCTTTCGTGGCAAGAATCATCTCAATTGATGTGATTAACTCAATCGCCACAGCAAAATTAAATGAGAAAATGTATGATTTTAATTATTACAATTTTATAACTTTCCATAAAATAAACGGAGAATGGTTGATTGTCAACAAAACATTAACCGATGTAAAACCCTAACCTAATTTTTTTAACCAAAATCAACAAAATCATGTGGAATAAAAATAGAATTACAGAATTATTAGGAATAGAATACCCTATTATGCAGGGGCCATTTGGTGGAGGATTATCAACCGTTGAGCTTACGACTACGGTGAGTAATCTCGGTGGTTTGGGCGGATTTGGTGCCTATACTTTGTCGCCTCAGGAAATCTATGATATTGATAAAGAAATAAAATCAAAAACAGATAAACCCTACAACCTTAATCTTTGGGTAAACGATCACGATATTATTGATGAAGAGCATACGCAAAAGCAATATGAGAAGGCGGTTGAGACTTTCAAACCTTATTTTGACCTTGTAGATACAGAAGTCCCTCCACCTCCACCCTCTTTTGAATCCAGATTTCAGAATCAGCTGCAGGTTATTTTTGATATTAAACCTAAAGTTTTCAGCTTTATGTTCGGATTGCTGGATGAAAACATTATCGAAGACCTTCATCAGCAGGGAACTGTTGTTTTTGGAAATGCAACTACTTTGGATGAAGCCTTAGCTTTGGAAAAACTTGGTGTGGATGCCATTGTTGCTTCCGGATTTGAAAGTGGCGGTCACAGACCTTCGTTTCTGGATAAATCAGAACTTTCCACCACCGGAACTTTCGCCTTAATTCAATTGGTAAAAGATAAAGTGAAAATCCCTGTTGTCGCAGCCGGAGGAATTGCCAACGGCCGCGGGATAGCCGGAGCATTTACTTTAGGGGCCGAAGCCGTACAAATTGGAACTGCATTTCTTGCAACCGAAGAATCCGGAGCATTGCCGATCCACAAAGAGTTTTTGTTCTCCGATGCAGCAAAATCCACCACCCTTTCGAGAGCTTATACCGGAAGATTAGGACGTGGAATTACCACTGAAATCACCAGAAATGTATTGGCTGCAACAGACAAAACCCTGCCTTTTCCTTTACAAACCAATTTCATGGGAGCATTGAGAAAAGCCGCATTGGAACAGCAAAAACATGAATTGGTTTTCTTCTGGTCCGGACAAATTGCCCCGATTTTAAAGCATAAAAAAGCATTTATTTTAATGAAATCATTAATTGAAGAAGCGAATGAATTGTTGAGTTAGATGGCTGGAAGCTGGAGGTTTGGAAGCTGGAAGTTGTTATCCGTCGATACTAACTCCCATCTTCCAAACCTCCAGCTTCCTTACTTATAATTAAACCGTCATTCCGATGTCGATCCCCTTAATTTTCCTGTAAAGATCGGTTGCGAAATTGTCAGTCATTCCGGAAACGAAATCGATCACACCCAAAACTTTCTGATAATCGGTTCCTTCTTCGTAAACAAACTGTTGTGGAAGTAGCTTTAGTGCCATTTTATCGTAAGATTTTCTTTCGTCTTTTGATTTTAAAATTGATGGAATAAAATGATCCAGCAACTCATACATTACGTTGTAGCCGGCATTTTCGATCTCAACAACGGCTTTATGATTGTAGATTTTTGCAATAGAAAATTTCTCAATTTCTTTTAAAGAATTATTTTCAGATTTATAAATATCAAGCAGGGCTTTGTCAAGACTTCCGTTGAGAATCTTTTCAAAGTTCTGTTTGTACGTTTCAATTGATTTATTGATTAAAGCATTAATAACTTTTGCTCTTAAATAAGAAATTTTTTCGTTATCATTTCCAATGGATGCCAGTTTATCTTTTACTCTTTTAATATCATCGGTTTCAGATTTTACCAGTTCAAAAAACAGATTTTCGCAGTCGGCAGTTGAAACAATGCCGAGTCTGTGGGCATCTTCCATGTCGATAATGTTGTAGCAAATATCATCTGCAGCTTCTACCAACCAAACGAACGGATGTCTTTTGAAAATATGAGGCTCTTCATTTTCTGAAATTAAATTCGTTCCCTTTGCAATTTCAAGGAAAATATCTTTTTCATTTTGAAAAAACCCGAATTTCTTTCTGTGGAGAATGGCTTTATCTCTCGCAATCGCCTCACAGGGATATTTTGCAATGCTCGCCAATGTAGAAAATGTCAATTGAATTCCTCCCGCATCTTTTCCCTGCTGTTGCTGAGCCAAAACTCTGATGGCATTGGCATTTCCTTCAAAATTCATTAGATCTGCCCATTCTTTTTCATTGAATTTCGGCTTTAAATCGGCTTCATTTCTTTCAAAATAACTTGCAATTGCATCCTCGCCGGAATGTCCGAAAGCCGGATTTCCCACATCATGACACAAACATCCTGCTGCAATTACATTTCCCAGGTTATGAAGGTAAAAATTGCTGGAATCTTCGGTCAAATCACTTTTAAAATTATCATGAATGAATTCACCAACAACACTTCCCAAACTTCGGCCTACAGACGAAACCTCAAGCGAATGCGTCAGACGGTTGTGCACAAAAACACTTCCCGGAAGCGGAAAAACCTGCGTTTTATTTTGCAGCCTTCTGAATGCAGATGAAAAAATAATTCGGTCAAAATCTCTCTGAAAATCCGTTCTCGAAGCTTTTGTATGCGGATTGTTTCCTGTACGCTGATTGGTAAAAATCTGGTTTAAATTCATCATTTTTCAAAATTACTTCAAATTTTATTTTTAATGAACTAATCGAATGATTTTTTCTTAAAAACTCAAAAATACAGCTTCTATTTTTCCGTAAAAATACCTGAAAATTTCATCTCATTTTCGGCTTAACTTTGTGATTACTAATAACCGAAAACTGAAATCATGTCTGAAATTTTACAACAAATATTGGGAAGCACGATTGTCACGGCATTTTTCACGGCAATCATCGCTTATTTTTTTCACAGGAAAACTGAACGGCAAAATGCTGTTATTAAAAGAGAATTTGAAAGCTTATCAAAAAAAGATACTTCCTATTTTGAATGGCGAAAAAACACGGTGGAATTATTGGGGCAGGTTTATATTCATTTAAACCGGTTAAAACTTGCTTTTCAAAATAAATATTCCAAAATAAAAGACTACGACCAATTTTATGAAGATGAGATTATTCTAAAATCCAATCAGCATATCAGGGATCTGCTCATTAACAATGGTCATTTTCTGCCACCGGAACTCCTGGATGAAGCTACAAAACTGATTGAACATTTTGATGTTTGGTTAACAAAATACCATCAAACAAGAATTTTAAATAAAGATATTAATTCAAAACAGATTTATGTAGGTCCGGACGGTTTCCGATTTCCTGAAAATACTGAGAAGTTGTTTAAGGAAAAATATATTGAAATGTTTAATGAATTACATAAGTGAATATTTTAAACCTATTCTTAATTTAAAATTAAAATCGTGGCAAAATAATTGTAGTTTATAAACTACAAATTCAATTCATGCCTGAAGGTCCATCCATACTATTAATGAAAGAAAGCCTGCAAAAATTTGTAGGTAAAAAAGTTGTGAAAGCCGATGGAAATGCAAAGTTTGAAAAAGATCCTTTGGAAGGGAAAACGCTATTGGAAATCCGGACTTTCGGAAAACAAACTTATCTGATTTTTGATGACATTTCTGTGAGAATCCATTTGCTGATGTTCGGTTCTTACAGTGTTGATGAGCAGACTAAGCCTGATCAAAGCTTACGTTTATCATTACAATTTAAAATGGGAAGCATGTATTTTTACACATGTTCCGTTAAATTAATTGAAACAAAAGATCTGGAAAAAATCGATTGGGAAGCCGATGTTTTAAGTAACGAATGGAATCCTAAAAAAGCCGAGAAAAAGTTAAAATCCAATCCGGAAATGATGGTTTGTGATGCTTTAATGAATCAGGATATTTTTTCAGGAGTAGGAAATATTATTAAAAATGAAGTTTTATTCAGGATTGGAGTTCAGCCGGAAAGTTTGCTGGGAAAAATGCCTGCGAAAAAGATAAAAGAGCTTATTGCCGAAGCCAGAAATTACAGCTTTGATTTCCTGAAATGGAAGCGCGAATTTACTCTAAAAAAACACTGGCTGGCACACACCAAATCCACCTGCCCTATTTGCGGTGAAAAACTGATTAAAAAGCAAACCGGAAAAGGAAAAAGAAGAAGCTTTTATTGTGAAAAGGATCAGAAGCTATATTAATTGTAATTTTATTTAAATAAATTTTAACACAGACAACTTTCTCCATAATCCTAAGTAATCGAAAATTTTCTATCTGTAATCTACCATTTTTAAAGTGTTAAGTTGTGAATTCTGTTTCATCTGCAAAACAAATTAATTCATACAAATTTGATTTACAAATACATACACAACGGCATGCATTTTGAAATTATCTTAATAACACAAAAATGAAAAAAATGATTGCATGTACATTAGTCACAACATGCCTTATAACTTCAGCATACTTTTATGCAAAAAGTTATGAAAAGGCTAACAGAAAAAAATAATCTGCCATTTGGCTTTCGGATACGGAAGCCATTTTTTAATGCATATATTGAAATTAATTCATTACAACGAGAATTTTTATGAACAAAAATTTACATAAAACGCTGTTTATATAAAATTTTTATGCTCAGCATTATATTTCGTTGTATTTATCAAGTTTAAAATATAACCTATTAAAGTATTGCCAGATCAATAATAATTTACGAATAAGATAATAAATGTATTAATATTTTCGTAAAAATATATTAAATAATTGTAAACAAAATCCTAAATTACCTTCAATAAAAACCACCTAACTACCTGATAAACATCATTATTTATTAATTTTGAATCTCAATATAAAGTTGTAATATTGCAGTATAGAATTGATAAAAAAACATCAAATAATTAAAAATAAAACAAAATGGTAACTTACATCGGAATTGCAACATGTTTAGTAGTATTTGCTTCTTATTTCACAACAGTTAGAAGAGAAAATAATTAATTTCGAAAAATTTTAAAACTAAACCACGAAACGCTCATAAAACATTTAGTTGTTTTAAAATTTCAATCGAAAGATTGATCTTATAGGAATTATTTTCATAGCAAATTTTCAATTATAATTAAGCCAAAAGCCGGACATCTCCTTTGTTCCGGCTTTTATTTTTCCAAATATTCAAACGTTAAAATTTTGGTAAAAATAAATTAATTTACATATAATTAGGAATCCTAACTATATTTGCAGCAGTAAATGTTTTAACTATAAATTTTTAAAAAATGAAAAAATCAATTTTTTATCACGCAGGATGCCCAGTTTGTGTAAGCGCAGAGCATGACATCATTAATTTAGTCGGAGAAGAAAATGTAGAAATCGTGCATTTCGGGGAAGACAAAAGCAGAATTGAAGAAGCGGAAAAAACAGGTGTAAAATCTGTTCCGGCTCTGGTTACGCCTACGGGAAATGTTCTGCATATCAACTTTGGTGCTTCAATGGAAGACGTAAAAGCTTAAAAAAATTTGCTTCACATAGTTAGGACTACTACCTTTGTGAAGCATTTTAGTCTATTAACAACAAATTTAATAAAATGCAGGTAGCAGTTTGGGATACTTATGTAACTAAAAAAGACGGATCAGTAATGCATTTCGACATCATTGCTCCGACAGAAATTAAAGATACAAACGTAATTTATAGTTACGGAAAAGATTATTTAAAAGGAAAAGGCCAGGAAAACCAGGAACTTTCCGCGAAAGAGTGCAGCTTCTGCCATATAGAAACAGTGCTGCCACAATGGGAAGCCGACATCAGTAGAAAAGGCTACACCATTATAGAAATGGAAAATTGTAATGAATGAACGAATCAGATTTTAACTTAAAGCATCAAAACCAGAACACGGAAAGCAAAATTGTGGCTTCTTTAGAAAGGATTTCACAGGCTTTCCGAGTTTTGCTTTGGCAGGAAAGTAAGGAACATGCTTTGAGCCCCATTCAGGTACAGGTTTTGGTTTTTCTTTTAAATCACAGTGAAGAAAAAAGAAAAGTGAGCTATCTGGCGGATGAATTTAACATGACAAAAGCCACGATCAGCGAAACCGTAAAGTCACTTGAACAAAAAAATCTGATCACCAAAGAATATGAGCCTCACGACACGAGAAGCTACATTATCCATCTGACCCCAAAGGGAAGCGAAATAGCAGACAAAACATCCTATTTTACAAGACAAATTACCGCGCCGATTCAGAACCTGAATCAAGAAAGCAAAGAAAATCTGCTTCAAAATCTGTTTGATATTATTCATTATTTAAACAAAAATGGTGTCATTACCATTCAGAGAATGTGTACGACCTGTACCTATTTTCGTCCCTCTGCTGAGGGAAAAGAACCTGTTTGTGCGCTTTTAGAAAAAGTTTTGTATTCTGAAGACCTGCGTATCGACTGCCCGGAACATCAAATGAAAGCTTAATTTAAAAACAAAAAAAAATGAATCTGTATAACCTTATTATTCAAGATAAAGAAGAAGTAACGCTTAATGATGTTTTCCTTGAACCTCGGAATAAGGAACAGCTTGTACAGCTCATCAAAGAAAATACTTACATCAAAGAACTGCACGAATACGGTCTTCCGGTGAACAATAAAGTGCTTCTTCAGGGAAGCTCCGGATGTGGAAAAACCATGACTGCAAAGGCAATTGCGAATGCTTTGGGTAAAAATATTATTATCTTGAATTTAAGCAATATCGTTTCATCACGAATTGGGGAAACATCTCAAAATATTAAAATGATTTTTGATAAAGCTTCCCGTGAAAGATCGGTTCTTTTTCTTGATGAACTCGATCAAATTGGGAAAGCGAGAGGCAGCGATGATAAAGATGTTGGTGAAATGAGAAGACTGGTGAACACCTTGATTCAGTTGATTGATTATTATCCTGAGGATGCACTTTTGCTTTGTGCTACGAATCATCCGGAGATTATTGATACGGCTTTAATCAGGCGTTTTCAGTTGAAAATTAATTATGAAATGCCTTCCAAAGACTTTCTGGATAGCTTTTATGATAATTTATTATCGAAGTTTCCCGAAGATTTGAGGAATATTGAGAGGAAATATGAGATTTCTTTTGCTGAAGCGAAGGATTATGCTTTTACGGTGGTGAAAGGAAATTTGATTCAAAAACTGGAAGCTCAACATCAAGTTCAACAATGAAAGAAGATATTCTCCACAACCTTGAAATCATCAACCAAAGAATAAAATATGCCTGTGAAAAAGCCGGCAGAAATAGTGATGAAGTTAAATTATTACTGGCAACAAAAACCGTTTCCGTCGAAAGAATTAAAATTGCTCTGAAAAACGGCCAAACATTAATTGCTGAAAACAAAGTTCAGGAATTAAAAGAAAAATATGAAGATTTAAAAGATATTCCGCACGAAAATCATTTTATCGGACATCTTCAAACGAATAAAACAAAGGATATTTTAAAATATGATGTAAGTTGTGTTCAATCTCTTGACCGTTTGGATCTGGCTGAAAAACTTCACCAACGACTTTTGTTGGAAGGAAAAACAATGGATGTTTTAATTCAGGTGAATACTTCAAATGAGGAAAGTAAATTCGGAATTCATCCTGATAATGTTGTTGAATTGATAAAAAATGTTTCTAAATTGGATACTTTAAAAATTAAAGGCTTAATGACAATTGGCCTATTCAGTGTGGAAACTGAAAAAGTGAGAGCCTGTTTTAAACTATTGAAAAAATTACAGCAGGAAATCATCCAACAGAATATCCCGAATGTAGAAATGAAAGAACTTTCAATGGGAATGAGCGGTGATCTGGAAACTGCGATTGAGGAAGGTTCTACCATTGTAAGGGTCGGAACAGCAGTTTTTGGGACGAGGATTTATCCGGATTCTTATTATTGGGATGAAACATTAAATTTATAGATTAATCAAAAAAAGATCATGAAAATATTATGAATAATACTCAAATAGAAGGAATTTACAATCAAACTTTTGGTGAATTGGCCCTTTTTTACAGGGATACAACTCTTTCAGAAAATTTGATCTCGAAATATCAAATCGGACAAATTTTAATTGAACGTGGATTTATTGATATTACAGCGAAAGGTGGTGGCCTTGCAACAAATTTACGCTACTTAATAGCTTCCGCAAACGCAAAAGATGTTTCATTAATGATGCCCGAAACAGTAGATTGTGGACATTTTATGCTAAAATCAAACACTTCCTTCAAGGTATTAGATATTTACAAAATCAGCAGTAAAACACAGGTATTACTTTTAGAAATTCCTGAAACAGCAATTACTTTTTTCGCAAATTCAACTTCTAATATTGAAGAAAATATCATTAAAAAAGCGAGAGAAAACTTTGATAAAAATATCAATGAAGAGTTTCTTCCCGAATTGCAAAATCAGGAGTGGTTGAAAAGAACTGAATTTCCAATTGGAATGACAGACAAAGGTGAACTATTTTATCAGGATAAAAACGTTAAATCTACTTTGGAAACAAATAAAGTTGCCACTCAAACCCCATCTATCATGAAAAAACCATGGTGGAAATTTTGGTAGAAAGAATTTTATTCAAAAATAAAAGCAAAAACCATTCTAACTTCTTTTTCCATTCGGTCTAGAATCACCTCAAATTGCAAACCTTTATAATAAAAAATCCCTCTCACAACCGAGAGGGATTCATTATATCTAAAAAAACTTAATTACATATAAGCTTCAATCGGCTCACAAGTACAAACCAGATTTCTATCTCCGTAAGCTTCATCAACTCTGGAAACAGAAGCAAAGAATTTGTGATCTCTCACCCAATCCAGAGGATAGGCTGCTTTTTCTCTGCTGTATGGCTTATCCCAAGAATCGGAGATTACCATTTGTTCCGTATGAGGAGCGTTTTTCAATACGTTGTTTGTAGCATCGGCTTGTCCGTTTGCAATCTCGTCGATCTCATGTTTGATAGCAATTAATGCTTCTGCAAAACGATCAATTTCTGACTTGCTTTCAGATTCTGTAGGCTCGATCATTAATGTTCCTGCCACCGGGAAAGAAACTGTTGGAGCGTGGAAACCATAATCCATCAATCTTTTCGCCACATCAGCAACCTCAATTCCTAACGACTTAAACTGTCTGAAATCTACGATACACTCATGCGCTACTCTTCCCTCTGTATTTGAATATAAAATCGGGAAATGCTCAGCTAAAATTTCTTTTAAATAATTAGCATTTAAGATTGCATGTTCAGTTGCTTTTTTCAACCCTGAAGTTCCTAACATTTTGATGTAAGCGTAAGAAATATTCAGGATCAAACCGGAACCGTAAGGTGCTGCAGAAATACCGTCGATAGCTTCTTTAGCTCCGATTCTGATGTTTGCGTTTGAAGGCAAGAAAGGAACCAAGTGCTTAGCCACACAGATTGGGCCAACTCCAGGACCTCCACCTCCGTGAGGAATGGCGAAAGTTTTGTGAAGATTCAAGTGACAAACGTCTGCTCCGATGTTTCCAGGGCTTGTATATCCTACCTGAGCGTTCATGTTCGCACCATCCATATATACTTGTCCGCCATGTTGGTGGATTAAGCTTGTAATTTCTTTAATGTTGGCATCGAAGAATCCGTAAGTTGACGGATACGTGATCATTACGCAAGATAAATTCTCAGAATGTTGTTCTGTTTTAGCTTTTAAGTCTTCGAAATCAATTTCTCCGCTTTCAAGGTTTTTAACAACAACAATCTTCATTCCTGCCATTGCTGCAGAAGCCGGGTTGGTTCCGTGTGCAGACTGAGGGATTAACACTACATTTCTGTGGCCTTCACCTCTTGAAATATGATATTCTCTGATCACCATTAACCCAGCGTATTCTCCCTGAGCTCCGGAATTCGGCTGTAAAGAAGTTCCTGCGAAACCTGTAATTTCAGCTAAATCTTTTTCCAGTTCACGGATCATTTCCTGATAACCTTCAGCCTGGTCAACCGGTACAAACGGGTGAACACTTCCCCAATTGTCCCAAGAAAGTGGTAACATTTGAGTCGCTGCGTTCAACTTCATCGTACAAGAACCTAAAGAAATCATTGAATGTGTTAATGATAAATCTTTTCTTTCCAGACGCTTGATGTAACGCATCAATTCAGTCTCCGTGTGATATTTGTTGAATACTTCTTCCGTAAGAATTTCGTCTTTTCTTAAATTCTCTTCCGGAATGCTGTATCCTTCTTTTATTTCTAATTTGAAAGTCTGCTTATCTTTAAACTGAGCAAAAGAAGCCATCAGAACATTTAATTTCTCCAATGTTGTACTTTCGTTGATCGCGATGCTTACTACACCTTCTGTGAAATAGTTTAGATTCAATCTGTGATCAAGCATCATTCTCATCAATCTTCCTTTCTCATCTTCGCTCATCATGATTTTTACCGTATCGAAAATCGGCTCTTCAACAGCTTCGTATCCTAAAGCTTTAAGACCGTTCTTCAAAGCATTTGCTTTAAAGTGAATCTGATCAGCGATATAGTTTAACCCTTTCGGACCGTGATAAACAGCATACATTCCAGCCATTACCGCCAAAAGAACCTGAGCTGTACAGATGTTTGAAGTCGCTCTTTCTCTTTTAATGTGCTGCTCTCTCGTTTGCAAAGCCATTCTCAATGCACGTCTTCCGTACATATCCTGAGAAACCCCGATGATTCTTCCCGGAATATCTCTTTTATAATCTTCTTTACAAGCGAAAAATGCTGCGTGAGGACCTCCGTAACCCAATGGAATACCAAATCTCTGCGTAGTTCCTACGGCACAGTCGGCGCCCATGGAAGCAGGAGATTTTAATTTAACCAAAGCCATCGGATCACAGGCAACAGCTACCTGAAGATCTAATTTTTTATATTCAACAATATTTTCAGTGTAATCTAAAACAATTCCGTTTTTTCCTGGATATTGCAATAAAACTCCATAATATGTTTCGTCAAACTGGTGGGTTTTGTGGTCACCTTCAACGATTTCGATGTCTAAACCTTCTGCTTTTGTTTTTAAAACAGAAACCGTTTGAGGCAAAACAAGATCAGAAATGAAGAATTTGTTTGCGTTTGCTTTTTTCTGGTCTTTCGTTCTGTTGCTGAAAAACATGTGCATTGCTTCTGCAGCAGCCGTAGATTCATCTAATAATGAAGCATTTGCCAATGCAAAACCTGTAAGATCACACACAACAGTCTGGAAATTAAGAAGAGCTTCCAATCTTCCCTGCGCTATTTCCGCCTGATAAGGTGTATAAGCCGTATACCAGCTCGGATTTTCAAAAATATTCCTCTGAATAGCCGATGGCAACAATGTATTGTGATATCCGAAACCGATGTAGCTTGTATAATCAGTATTTTTCGATGCCAATTCCTTAGAATGGATAAGCATTTCGTATTCTGAAAGCGGTTCTGAGATCTCAAGATCTTTTTCTAAACGGATAGAAGAAGGGATGGTTTGAGAGATGAGCTCTTCGATACTTGAAACGCCAACTTTTTCCAACATCGCCTGTTTATCGGCTTCATTTAAGGAAATGTGACGGCTCACAAACTGTTCTGTATTCATTTTTATTTATTAGATTTTGTTTGTAAAAAAAGATTGGTAAAATTACGATTTTTTACAAGATTGCACAAGAGCGAAAAATTATCAAAAAAGCAAAGAATGAATGATATAGGTTTTAAGATTAATGGCTTTTTATTATTTTTCTGCTTAAAATTCAATTTATTTTTTTTTAGCCTAATTCTAGATTTTATTACAGATACTTTATCGAACAAAGAAAATTTTTCCTGATAAAATAATTACATCTAATTGAAATTCTCATTAACCTTCTTTTTACAAAAAATCATATACAATTATGGTTTAAAAATATTTTGTAGTTTCACAAATCACACATAAAATATTGAAAAACAGTATTTTAATTTAAATTTTAAAATCTAATTAAATTTTTATTTAAAACATAAAACTTGATTTACTTTTTTAAGTTGATTCAAATTTTATCTAAAAGAAACGCAAATATGAAAAAACACAAGAAGCTGTTCGCTTTATTGATGATCATTTTATTATTACCATCCAAATGGTCGGCACAAATTACGCTGACAAAAAGCAAAGCAGAAGATAAAAATGAATGGGAATTATATCTTAAAGGGTTTATACAGACAGATTACACCGTTGATTTTCAGGATATGAAATCTATCGAAGGATTTGCTGCACAGTCCATTACAATTCCTCAACGGAATATCGCGAGCAGTAATTTCAGTGTAAAGCAATCTCAGATCGGACTGGGAATCAAGCAGAAAAACCCAAAAGGTGACGATAATTTTTCGGCTTACATCGAAATTGATTTGTACGGCCCAAACAGAACTACCGCTCCCCGCTTCCGACAAGGCTATATTAAATGGAATAAATGGCTCGCCGGACAAACCTGGAGTAATTTTTCCGACACTGAAATTTTTCCCAATATTTTTGATTTTATCGGACCTGATGGACTGTTATTCAGCAGAAGAATGCAGGTTCGATATTCCACTAAAATTTCTTCGAAAGAAGATCTTTCATTTTCTCTGGAAGATCCGAATTCACCAAGTATTTCACTTCCCGTCGATTCTCTGGAATGGAAGAAAAGAGCCGTCATTCCTACCTTTACAGCAATGTATCGCTACGGTAATGAGAAAGATTATATAAAAGCCGGAGCGCTTATTTCGCCTATTAGCTATGACATGCGATACCTCCCTGATGAAGCATATCAGACGAAAACGATGCTTGGGTGGGGTGGAATGATCTCTGCGAGGCGATATATTACTGATAAAAATAGTTTCAGGTTTCAGACTTCTTATGGAAAAGGATACGCAACTAACAACAGCGACCTCAATGGTGAAGAGTATGATGCTGTGCCGAATCCCGCTAACCGAAATATTCTGGAAACCCTGGCTCTTTTTAATATTGTTGGTATGTATGAACACTGGTGGAATGAAGAATGGTCTTCGGTGGCGTATATCAGCTATTCCAGTATTGGAAAAAAAGACTATGTTCCGAAAGATATGGCGAAAAATTTTCAAAATGCAGGACTTAATATTGTTTTCCAGCCTTTTAAAAAATTGCGGATGGGAGTTGAAGGGAATTACGGAAGAGTAAAAATTTTTGATGGTCGACAAGCTTACGCGTGGAGAATTCAGGCGTCAACGGCATTAAGCTTTTAATTTAAATCAATGATAAACTGTTAATTATCAGCTTTAAAATAATTTGTGCAAATTTATTATCTGTATTTATTCTAAATTAATATATTTGCAGCATGAATATGATTGTCCCTTTCAAAGTACCACCTTTGGCACCTGCTTTTTCAATAAATACTGAAGAAATGTATTGTGGCGACAAGAAATCTTGCTGCAAGAAATTCAAAAAAGGAAAAAGATGTAAAAAGTGTCCGGGAAGGAAGAAAATGGCTTAATTGCTGAAACTTTTTATTAAGAAATAAGTCGCCAAAACTATTAATACAATCGCCACAAATATTTTCATTATTTTTGGCTGACCATGCGGATTTGCAACTGTTCTCGGTTGCGACTTGAATAATTCTTCCGCTTTATCCCTGAATTTTTCACCTTCAGTTTCAAAAACTTCTGTAATTGTTATTCCCTGAACAACCGTTTTATGTAACAACGAATTCGTAGCATGAAGTAAAATCTGGAATTTTCCGTCCTTGAATTCCGTTATTTTAAAAATTCTTTCACCGTAAGGTTTTTCCAGTCCGAAAGGTAAAACTTTCACTACATCAGCATTCTGAGTCTGCCAGTTGATGATAATCTCCTCTCCTTTTTTTGCATGAATTTTATTCGCCGTAAAAGTTTTTATGGAAGGCGGAACATTATACCTGAAACTTTTCTGTTGACTTTCTAAATTCTGGTCGTAAGTATATCTTTTACTTTTGTCGCTCAATGTTTCGTAAGCTTCCTGAATTTCGCGGAAACGGTCTGCAAAGAAGTCATCATTTTCGTTTTTGTCGGGGTGATATTTTAGCGATAGTTTTCTATAAGCTTTTTTGATGTCTTCTTCCGAAGCATCATGAGAAATCCCAAGAAAATAGTAGTAATCTTTCATTGAACTGTACAAAAATAAGGATTTTGTGATTGTGAACAAGCGATGCAATCTGTTTTTTAACGTAAAGTTCGCGAAGTTTTCTTTAAAATTATTGTGGATGTTTTTTGTTCGAAGGCGTTTCACTCAGCGAAGGATGATTGCTTCGCTTTGCTCGC
Source organism: Chryseobacterium sp. IHB B 17019 (assembly GCF_001456155.1). NCBI lineage: Bacteria > Pseudomonadati > Bacteroidota > Flavobacteriia > Flavobacteriales > Weeksellaceae > Chryseobacterium > Chryseobacterium sp. IHB B 17019. The sequence goes on from NZ_CP013293.1 coordinate 1,919,554, forward strand.
TATGACAAACATTAATAAGAACGACCGCTACCCTAGCCCCGATAGGAACGGTTACCCCGGAACTTGTGTTGGAGAGTTGGTGGGATATGGTGTTGGAGGCCGTTGGCGTGAGGAGTATGAGTGGATAGCGGGAAAAGCTACAAATAAAGGCTTGAAGAAGGAAGGTGGAAGCTTGAAGTTTATATGATTGAGATATTTTGGGATTATCGCTCTTCACAATGATATAAAAAATTTGGGTTCGGGAAGCAAAGCTTCCCGAACCCAAATTAACAATTTCAATTTAGCTACTTTCTATATTATGCTTCCGCAATATTTTCTTTTTTGTTGAATCCTCTGTGGTGGCATCTTGAAGCGAATTCTTTTTTGAATTTCCCTTTCAGTTCCTGGTATTTTTCTTCGTCCATTTCTCTGATTTTATCAGCCAATCCGAAAGGTGATTTTTCTTTGATTCCGTATTCTTCAAAAATACCTTTTACAAATCTTTTTCTTTCGATTGCTTTTTTTGCGATCATCGCAACTCCCGCTACTGCTAAAGCTCCCAGAGCTCCTTTTAATACTGAATTTTTCATTTTCTTAAATTTTAAATTTTACTACTTCTTTGTTTTTTATAAAGACGAATAGACTTTAAATTTTACTTTACTACTTCTAAAATTTTTATTATTCGTTTGTTTTATTTCTGTTGAAAAAACCGCCTGAGCATCTGTCTTTCCAGACTTCTTTGAACTTTTCTCTTTCTTCGGGAGACAGATTCATCATTCTTTCTCTCATCATTTTCTTTTCCTTAAATTCCCGTACTCCTTTTCCAAAATGAAATCCTCCGAAAAGTATCTTGCTTAAAACCAATACTCCCATTGCCTGCCAATATGTTATCGATTTTACGCCTAAAATTTCGGGAAGAAGATGATTCCAAAGAGCCATGACAATCCATGTAACTCCCAGAAAAATCAACGGCGGACATAATATTAAAAAAATCCAGCCTTTTTTGTGTTTATGATTCATATTTTTCTTTTTACTAACTATTTAAATCTTCGTATAATTTTCTCAATCTGTTTCTCAAATGCTTGATGGCATAATTTTTCCGACTAATAATGGTCTTGATGTTTTCGCCATGTTCATCGGCAATTTCCTGGAGGGTTTTGTCGTTGAGTTCATTTTCTACGTAGACCAACCTTTGTTTTTCCGGTAATTCATCCAAAGCTTCAAAGAGCTTTTTCCAGATTTCATCCTGAAACATCCTCACTTCCGGGCCCGCGCTTTCATCCATCAGTAAAATATCCTTGATGGAAAAATCTCCGTCTTCATCTTCGTAGACAAAATCTTCAAGATTTTCGGTTTTCTTTTTGCGGTATTTGTCTGTGATTTTATTCGCTGTAACCCTGTACAGCCAACCGCCAACGTTCACAATCTCAGAAAGATTGGTAAGACTACTGAACTGATACCACACCTCCTGCAGAATATCTTCCGCATCCTCCGTGTTTTTCACTTTCGGACGAATGTACGACATCAGCTTTCCTCCGTACTTTGAAACGGTCTGAGAGATGATATTTTCCTTCTCCTTCTGTGGCATTGTTATTTTTTCGACAACCTCCATATTGCTAAGACGGCTGTACTTTTTGTTTTACTTTAATAAATTTAAAATATTTTTTTATTTCCCGAATTATACAATAAAAATACTAAGTTATCTTTCCTGAAAAATATCCATATAATGTATCTTTTAATAAAAAAACAGCTTATAAGTCGAGACCTATAAGCTACTAAAAAAATTTTATAAAATATTAAATCAAATTAAATAATTACACCATCATAAATTCGAATTTCTTTTGAGTTAAAATCAACAACAGTGATGTATTTCTTTAAAAACTCACAACCCACTAATCCGTCGATACCGTATTTATATTGTTTATTCAGATTATTCAGAGATGAACTCTCAAAATTATAATCCATGTTATCATAATTTAAACCTCCTATTTTTGTCTCTTTGATACTTCCTCTTTTTACTTTAGTTTCTTCACCAAATCCTTTCATTGAAACTTCCCTAATATTAGATACAGAATTGTTGAAATCATCAAAGTTTTTAGTATTCATTACATTTACAGAAGCTCCGGTGTCCAGTCCTACTTTATATTTTTTACCGTTAATTTCAACCTCAAACACAGGCATATGATCTTTTAATTCAAAAGGTATTGTTGAGATAAGCTTTCCGTTTTCTTTTGCTTCTTTTTCAATATCTTTTTTTGTACTTCCTTTTAAGATACCTCTTTGATAATCAAAAGTTAACTGATAGTTTTTAAAAGTGTTAAAGCCAATAATCCCGGCAAAACCCTCGCCTTTTCCTATATGTGAAAGTGGTATGGCCGTAACTTCCGTGTTAGAAAGTTTCATCCCCTTCCAGTCGAATGTACCAACCCATGAAGTCTCTACTGCTCTACATTTCCCACTCCCCATACCATTGATGCAAATGTCTGTCTCTTTTAAGTTTTCTAAAAATTTAGCTTCAGAATTCAGAATAAGGTCACATCCCAATCCGCTATCCAGTAAAAAAGATCTTACGTTTCCATCCAAACTTGCATTTACATAAATCAATCCGTTTTTCATAGTAAAATCCGTTACAAATTCACCTGAAAACGTACTTCTCTTTTTGCTTGATTTATTTTCATTGGGGCCCTTATCATTTTTATCTTTAAAGACGGTACTATAGAATAATTTTCCGGAAAGTGTTGCTTTTGCCGATAAAGACATTGCTGAAGACAGTAATACCAAAAGTATTACAAAGTAATTTTTATTCATCATTTGTGTTTTTATTTGAAATTTATGCCGGGAACATTTAGAAGTTCCCAGACATAAACTTCATTTTATCATTTGTGTTTTTAGCTTTTGCTATTGTTTTTTAAAATCTTTTTCCAATTTTAATTTGAATTATGCTTCAATATGTGTTGATTAATTTTCTGATGCAAAGGGAAACAAATTTCATGAAAAGGCAAAAAAAATAGTATACCATCGGTATACTATCTTAATTTAATTATCTGAAAATTAAATAGTTAAATTACTTTCAGATACTTTATTTCATTAATTAATCTAATCTTTAACTAGTCAATAATTAATTTTTAGCTATATTTTATTTCAATTTAATACATTTTATAAGAAAATTTTAACATCAAATAGAAATTATATAATAATATTTTAACTTAAAATTTCTAAGACTACATTAAATAAATTCCAAAATACCAAGTCCAGGCTATTAAAATAATCTGCATCGGAATTCTCTGTTTATAAAGGTAGTTCATTCCCGGGCCGGTATAATCTGCTTTGAAAATATTAATATTTTGCTTTGAAGAATTAATATTCGCAACAAAAACCAAAACATAGAAAATAATTAATAAAATAGCTGTGGTTTCTCTAATTGAGGGAATCATCAATCCAATTCCCGCTGCAATTTCGACCAATCCCGTAAAATATACCCAAAACATTTTGAAAGGTATAAAATCCGGAATCATCATAGCCATTCCTTTCTGAAACTTAAAATGAGAAAGTCCTGTAAAAATGATAAAAACAGCCATTCCAAGATTACCTGAAAATAACAGGTTCCAGCTTCCCTGAAAAAGTTTGGTTGCGAACAACGTCAAAATAAATGTCGCAAAAAGGATGGTTAATAATTTCATGTTTATTTATGTAAATTTTTAAATAAATTTAAACATAAAATCCAAATTTGCGAAAAATTTATTTAGCCTCAGCAAGATCTTTTACAACTTCTAAGCCTTTTATAAAACCGTTATTCATATGTTCTTCCCAATCTTTGTCAACCTGTACTTCCGTGTGAAGCTTGGTTTTCCCGTCGAAATCAATTAAAATATATTTTTCATAGCAGCCGCTCCATTCCATGACTTCTTTACTTTGAGTATCTTCGTTTCCATCTTTGTCTACCATTCCCAAATGCTTAAATATTAACTGATTAGGTTCTTCCAGACTATCAATAGTAGATACCATACCCTCACCTTCTGCATTTATAAAATATGTCTTGCCGCCAACTTTCCAGTCGGATTTCATTACAGATCCCGGACTGAAAAACTTCGTCCATTCACTATAAGTTTCAGAATTCCAAAGTACATCCCAAACTTTCTGTTTCGGAGCATCAATGATTTTTTCGTAAGATAATGTTTCCATATTTTTTATTTTAAATGTTTGATTTTAATTAACAGCAGTGCTTTTAATTTAATTAGTTAAATATTGTAATCAACTGTAATTCAACTTATAACTGATTTTCGGAAAGGTTTTTAACAAACTGTAGAGCTTTTGGAAATTTATCCTCAAAAAACTCTTTAAATTCCGCGGTTGTCTGAATTTCACTCATTAATTTTGTTCCTTCATCATTTTCTTCCAAAATATAGGCTTCCGTAGCTTCTCCCCATTCCTGAGGAACTTCTACCCCATCATATATTTCTCCAAGATGTAAAAATTTCATTTCTTTATTCGGAATATTTTTCACAACCTGGCTGTACATTCCATTGTTATCCGGATCAAAAAACTTTACAATACTCCCTTCCTCCAATGTCCCCTGATAAAAGGAACCCTCGGTAAAAGCCGTCGTCCATTGTCTGTAAGAAATCTCGTCCCACAACACGCTCCACACTTTCTCAGGTGGTGCACTTATCTGGATTTCAAATGATAGTTTTTCCATTAAATTAAAATTAAGGTTAAGACTAAGTTTAAGGTTGAGGCTGAATTTAATTTATTATCCTCCTACAAAATCTCCTCCATTGATATGAATGATCTCGCCAGTGATATAATTTGCATCTTCTGAAGCCAAGAAAACATAAGCCGGTGCAACTTCCGATGGCTGTCCTGCACGTTTTAACGGAGTATCTTTTCCGAAAGTTGAGAGGTCATCAAAAGTTTCTTTCACAAGAGGTGTCCAGATCGGGCCGGGCGCAATACCATTCACAAGTATCTTTTTCTCCGCCAAATTGGTAGCCAATGACCGGACAAATGTAGCAATAGCACCTTTTGTAGCCGAATAATCAATCAGGTGATTGCTTCCGCGATATGCCGTAACTGATGTTGTACAAATAATCCTTGCTCCTTCGCTCATCAGCTGTAAACTATCTCTGGTAAAGGAAATCATAGAAATAATATTGGTATTAAAAGTCTTGAGAATCTGCTCATCGGAAATATTTTCAATATCATCTTTAGGAAATTGAATCCCGGCATTATTAATCAATATATCCAGCGTTCCCCATTCTTTTTTAATTTTTTCCAGAAATTTCTTTTGATTTTTCTTTTCAGAAACATCCCCTTTCAACAAAAGACAGGTTTTACCTTCTTTCTCTACCAGCTTTTGGGTTTCTTTTGCATCATCGTCGCTTTCTTTATAGATAATTGCAACATCTGCCCCTTCCCTGGCAAAATGAACAGCTACCGCCTGCCCAATTCCGCTGTCACCACCGGATATGACTGCTTTTTTATGAAGCAGTTTCTCACTTCCCTTGTAACTTTCACGGATAATTTCGGGAAATAATCCGTCTTTAGGAACTTTTGATTTAGATTGTGATTTGTTCTGTGTTTTCATAAAGCAATTTTTAATGAAATAACATCAAACAGCACGCCGAAAGAGTTCGTAAAAGATAACTTCCAGCTTCTAAACTTCCAGCCTCCAACCTGATTATGAACTATAAGCTTCTTCCAGATCTTTGATGACAATTTTTTGCATTTTCATCATTGCCTGAACCACTTTCTGAGCTTTTTCCTGATCCGGATCACTCATCAGCCGAATCAGTCTTTTTGGAACAATTTGCCAGCTAAAACCATATTTGTCTTTCAGCCATCCGCACATGCTTTCCCTTCCTCCGTTTGAAGTTAAAGTATTCCAGTATTTATCGGTTTGCTCCTGATCGTCGGTCATTACAACCATTGAAATTCCTTCATTAAAATCAAATTTATGATCGTAAGAATTATCCATGCAGAAGAAAGTATAGCCATCAATTTCAAAATGTGCGTGTTGGATATTTTCATCCGGTTCCTGAATTGGGTGACCTTCGCTTCCTTCTCCATACTTCAAAATATTTCCTATCTTGGAATTCGGGAAAGTTTTGGTATAAAGTTCCATGGCTTCCATGGCTTTTCCATTATTTTCATGGATAAACATTAATGTTGGAACTAATTTTTGATCACTTGCTTTTTCGCCTAAAAATATCTGCCATGTCACGCCATACTTATCCTGAACCCAGCCATATTTTTTGCTCCATGAGTAGGAATCCAAAGGCATCAGAGCCATTCCGCCATCCATTAATTGATCCCAGTATTTCTGCACCTCATCTTCAGTGTCACAAATCACCATGAACGAAACAGAGGCATTTTTCTTGAATTGAGGGCCACCGTTTAAGAGCATTAATTTTTGTCCGAAAACATCAATATTCATCACAACAGGGGTATCTGCCGTAACTTTTCCGTTAAACACTTTGCAATAAAAATCTGCTGATTCTTTTGCATCCCCATCGTACCAAAGGCACGGAAAAATATCGTTATTCATTATTTTATTTTTTAATTAAACACGAACCTCACAAATATTTTACAAATTTTCAGAATTATAAATTGTGATATTTGGTAAAAAATTAGAGCCATTTGTGCTTAAGCATAAGTTTAATTATTTTTAAAAGAAACATTATTTTCCTTCATATAAAGTTTCAGTTTTTCCATTGTATTTTTACCGAAACCGTGCATCTGCATAATTTCTTTCTCAGAATAGCCTGACAGTTTTTCCAGGCAGTCTATTTTTTCTTTTTCAAGGGCTCTTCTTGCGGGCATTGCTATAACGCCTTGCAGAAAATCCCCCTGCACAGCATGACTCACAGCGCAAATGGAGCTTAAACACTTTGCCATTATTACTAAATTTATCATGGCTGAAAATATTATTAATTATTTTCTACATATTTATGAAAATTATTCAATATCGCATACCAGCCGTCTCTTTGCATTTCAGCTGAGTTTTGTTTCTCAGGATCGAATATTTCAGTCACTTTTGTTGTGTTTTCATCAATTTTATCGAAAATGATCTCTACGTTTCTTCCATCTTCCAAATGATATTTTATTCTTTCATTCGGAATAATTTCATCATAAATTCCTTCAAAATCAAAACCGAAGCTGCCGTCTTTTGCTTCCATTCTTACTTTAAGCTTTCCACCTACCCTCAAATCATTTTCAGCTCTTGAACACTGCCATGTTTCGTGGGCAAAATTCCATTTTGTAATATGTTTCGGGTCATTGAAATAATCCCAAACCTTTTGAACAGGGGCTAAAATCGTAATGTCAATTTTAATAGGTTCCATATAATTGTATTTTTTGCGGTGTAATGAAAGGGCAACCAAAAATTCGATTACCCTTTTGAATATAATTTAGTTTAAATATAAGATTATTTTGCGTATTCTTCGTTATAGTTCACCATCCAATGAACTCCATATTTATCCTGAAAGCTTCCGAAATAGTCTCCCCAAAACTGATCTTCAATCGGCATTTCAATGTTTCCACCTTCAGAAAGTCCTTTGAAAAGTCTGTCTGCTTCTTCTTTGGATTCAGGGAAAATTGAAACATAATTGTTGTTTCCAATGTTAAGATTTTGTCCGAAACTAGGAACAATATCTGAGGCCATCAGCAAATCATCACCAATCGGAAGCGCGATGTGCATCACTCTGTTTTTTTCTTCGTCTGATAAATTTTCAGTTCCGGGAGCATTTCCCATTTTGTGGACCTCACCACGAAACTCTCCGCCGAAAACAGATTTGTAAAAGTTGAAAGCTTCTTCTGCTTTTCCGTCAAAATTTAGGTATGGATTTAGTTTTGCCATGATTTCTATTTTTTAAATGTTATTTTTTTGTTTTTAAATACTAACGGCTCGAATGTTTTTCACTAATGACACAAATTATAATTCGTGGAAATTTGTGTAAAAATTCGTGTTATTAGTGTTTTTATCAACGCTAAGAGCCCAAAGTTTTTTTTAAATTATTATGAATATTTTTCGTTCGCAAAGGCGTTTCACTCAGCAAAGACAGGAAGTTTTATCTTAATGATTTAAAAACTTCTCTACTTCGTTTGTTGTCAGAACAATCATTTTATGATCGACATTTCCATTAAAATCCGCCATCATGTAAGAGCCGTGCGTGGCAGGAAGAATCATTAATTGCGAGCCTTCCACCAGACGCCACATTTCAACCACATGTTCCGGTTTCATTACGTCTTTATCCCCAGAAATAAATAATGTAGGGCATTTTATTCCTTTTAAAACATCTTCACTCCAGTCTTCAAAATTCTGCATTCTTTTACTGTCCTTGTCGAACATATTTTCTAATTTCGAAAAGTCGGGATTTAGGTTTAAAAAGTTAATTTTAAGTGGTTCAGGCATCACATCCATCGTTGCCTCCATCATTCCTTCAAAAAAACCGTCCATCATTCCGTTTCTTTTGTAAAATGCGGAAGCTACGATCAGCTTTTCAACCATTTCCGGATGTCGATGAGCAATCTGCATTACCGTATTTCCGCCGTTGCTGAAACCCCAGAATGAAGCTTTTTTAATATTTAATTCTTTTAAAAGTGCGACAACGTCATCCGCATCCTGATCGAAAGTCTCGGGAATGTCGCGATGATCGGTCATTCCATGATTCTGGAGATCAATTCCGATGAGTTGAAATTGAGTTTCAAGTCTTGAAATCACTTCTTTATAATCAAATAAAATTGAAGATCCGCCACCATGAATCAGCACCAAAGGTTTTCCGGAACCGTAGATTTCATAGTACATCTTAATTCCGTTGACCGATTTATGACCTTTTTCAACAAGATTCATCTTAATATTTTAAATCTTTATCAAAATCATATTTCATACCTTCATAACCTAGGATTCTGCGCATTAATCCGATCTGTCCGCACAGATAATCTTCACGTCCGATGCACATTCCTACGAAGTTCAGAACTGTTTCCGGGAAAAAATCTATGTTCATTCCCATTGGAAAAGCTTTTTCCAATTCTTCATCAGAAGCTTCCAGTAATTTGTTGTAAACAAGAGGTGAAATTTTATGAAAATCAGCTTTAAGCTGTTCTAAAGTCGGATATTTCAGGTTTTCATCCAAAGCTTTTCCCTGAGAGAAGAAGTCTTTAAATTCAAATTCTTCACTGATTCCGAAAACATTTCCCAATGCATAACGCATGTCAAGAAAATTCCCAACCATCCAAACGATGTGATTGGTTCTTCCTTCAATTCTTTTTAAAGCATCTTCCTCGGAAATTCCGTCAAGAACCAATAAAAAGTTCTGACTGTGACCCCGAAAAGCCGGAATTATTATCTCTAATTTGTTTGATTTTGGTGTATCCATTTTGTTTTGATTTTAGATTTAGTTTAATTTTAATTTCCCGCAGATTTCACAGATTTGCACAGATTTTAATTTGCATGTGTGTAAAATTTGTGTGTTAATTTCTTGCAGAGATTGAGCAAACTTACTTTATTGCTCCCGGTTTTCCTAGAATTCTCCTAAGATACCCGAACTGCCCGCTGTGATAAGTTTCATGAAAGGCAAGTGTTGCAATATCTTTAATGTTTTCAGGATTAAAGCTTTCCATATTGTTGAGTTTTGTGTCTAATTTTTCCTGAGAATCATTTAAATATGATTTTAACTCTTCAAAAGTGACAAACTCATCCTTTCTATCCAAAGGAGTTTCACCTCTGTTGTAGCACGAAAATCTTTCTCCGTCCCAGATTGAATCTTCACCTAAAATATTTAAGAAAGCGTTTCTTATATAAATTAAATGTCCTAAAACCCAGTTCATGCAATTGGCTTCACCATTCGGGAAAACCATAGCTTCTTCGTTGGTAATGCCTTCGATGTTCATCAAAATCACTTTGTAGGTGCTTGTTGACTGAACTTTTATAATTTCAATTTCGTTATTCATAATTTTGGATTAATTTCCACACAATCCGTGGAAAGTTGAGAAATTTATTCCGTTGGAAATTGAGACATATCTGCAAAAGTTACATTCCACCCGTGCCCGTTGATATCCCAGAAAGAATTCTGATACATCCATCCGTAATCCTGTGGCTCTTCATGTTGGGTAGCACCGTTGGCCACCGCAGCGTTTACAACCTGATCAACTTCTTCACGGCTGTTTAATCCGATTGCAACAAGAACCTGTGTTGTATCCCCTTTTGGAACAGGTCTTTCAGAGAAAGTCTGAAAATATTCTTCCGTTAAAAACATGACATAAATATTGTCACTCATCACCACACAAACAGCCTTGCCATCAGAAAATTGTTCGTTGATAGAGAATCCTGTTTTCGTCCAGAATTCTTTTGTTTTTTGAATATCCTTTACCGGAAGATTTACATAAATCTGATTGATTTTCATTTGTAATTTTTTTAATGTTTAGTTTTAATTGTTGAAATTTATTCTGTCGGAAGCTTAGACATATCAGCAAACATTACTTCCCACTGATGCCCGTTCAGATCAGAAAAAGCTTTTTGATACATCCACCCGTGATCCTGTGGTTCACTATATTTTGAACCTCCGTTTTCAACAGCAGTTTTCACCATATTATCAACTTCTTCACGACTGTCTACACCAATGGCAAGCAGCGTTTGAGTAGTGTCTCCTTTTGCAATCGGACGATCCGTAAAAGTTTTGAAAAACTCTTCATTTAAGAACATTGCATAAATATGATCTTCTTTCATTACTACAGAAACTGCTTTTTCATCAGAAAACTGTTCGTTGATGGAAAAACCAAGTTTTGTCCAGAATTCTCTTGTTTTTTGAACGTCTTTTACCGGAAGGTTTACATAAATTTGGTTGATTTTCATTTTGTAATTTTTAATGTTAAACTTTTAACCAAAATTACCGAGTTGCTTTGAAAATCAACTTGCCATAAGACAAGATTTAAATTTTCTTTGGATGAGAGACCAATTCCTTGCGGATTCTGCTCAAAGAAGTATCTGTAACTCCCAAGTAGGAAGCGATTTGCTTTAAGGGCGCAAATTGAATGACATGAGGTTTTTGTTCCAGAAGATTAAGGTAACGTTTTGTAGCGGAAAGTGTAAACATCTCTACAGAACGCTGTTTGTAAGCAAAAAGCTGTTGCGACATCCAGGCTCTACCCCATTCCCGGAGGTTCGGAATTTTATGGAATAAGTCTTGAAAAGTATCGAAATCCAGTCTCCAACATTCACAATCTGAGATACAAACAATATTTTCCTGAGTAGGAATTCTTTGAAAAAGCGAGGAAACATCAATGATTACTTCATTTTCTACAAAAAAATGTGTTGTCACATCATTTCCATTAAAGTCATTAACAAATGAGCGAGCCAAACCTGTTTCCAAAATATAGTATTCGTTTGCCGTTTTCCCTTCTTCAAGGATACAATCTCCTTTCTGAAAGATCACTTTTTCATGAGCCTGAAATATTTCTTCAAGCTCTTCCGGTAAGAAAAATGGGAAATCATAGCAGATTTCTAAGGATTTGTTCGTCATCAAGTCAATGTTTTTTTTGAAGCTCTAAAATAGAATTTTTATGGGAAATGATAAAGGAAATATTAAACAAAATGATAATTCACACTTCTTGCTTCTGAGGCAATCCATTACACAAAGGCATTACAAGCTGTTTGTATTGATTATAAATTATTAAACATTTTTACTTTAACCACAAAAGGCACAAAGATTTGAAGTTTATATTAAAAAGAAGAATTTCAAAAGTTGAAAATCTAAGATTTCGTTTTGTGAACTTTAAAACATTTCTAAATTAATCTTAAATAACCCAAAAAACTTTGTGCCTTTTGTGCTTAAATCAAAACAAAGAAAGCTGAATCGGCTTCGGATTGGCGGGTTTCTGCGCATCTCCAAACACAGTTTTTCCACCGAAACGCCATGAATTTTGTCGTTCCTCTTCAATAACTTCCTGAATATCGAAATTCGGGGTGAAGTCTTTTTCTGTTTTTGTGACGATGTCGTGAAGTTTGTTTAAAGTCTTTAATTTATCGGAATTTCCAAGCTTTGATTTTTCAATTCCTTTTTTAATAATATCAATACTTTCATCGTAAACTTTAGTCGGAACAGGAAACGGATGACCGTCTTTCCCGCCATGAGCAAAGGAAAATCTCGCCGGATCTTTGAATCTTGAAGGCGCGCCGTGAATGACTTCACTCACCAAAGCCAACGACTGCATCGTCCGCGGACCGACACCTTCCAGCATCAATAAATCTTCAAAGTCTTGAGGCTGCTGTTCGCGAGTTACATATAAAAGCGCACCTAAACGCCTTAAATCTACATCAGAAGCCTGAACATCATGATGATTAGGAAGAATTAAACGTGAAAAATCACTCATAATTTCCGCAGAATCAGTGTGGGAAATATCCAGAATTCCTTTTCTGTTTTCGGCGGCTTCCGAATCTGTTAAGTTTAAAATTTGCCCTCTTGAAATTCCGTTGATTCCTGTGTGAGGTTCTTCAATAAAGGATTTTATATTTTCAGAATGCCAGTGATATCGTCTTGCCGTTCCATCGGATTCGTGCATTCCTTGCTGGACAACGCTCCAATTTCCGTTATCTGACAAAATAAAATTGTGTAAATACAATTGATAACCATCCTGAATGGCCGTATTATCAACCTTTGCGGAAAGCTTGCTGGCCCTTACTAACTCGGTTCCGTTCAAACCAGTTTTATCTGCAATTTGAAGGAGTTCTGAAGGGGTTTCTCTGGAAAACTTACCTTTTCCGCCACAAATATATAGCCCAAGTGATTGAGAATTAGGATTGATGGAACGTTTCAAAGCACCCATTACGGAAGTTGTAATCCCTGAAGAATGCCAATCCATACCCATCACCGCTCCAAAGCTCTGGAACCAAAACGGATCCGCAAGTCTTCTGAGAACTTCATCTTTGCCGTAATCCATTAAGATCACTTCAACGATTGAAAGCCCGAGAACAGACATACGTTCGTACAGCCACGGCGGTACTTTGCCGTAGTGTAAGGGTAAATCTGCTGTTCCGGAACGTTTCATTTAATATGTAAATTTAGTTTTAATATATTGGAACTTTGATGATTTGAATCAGCTTTTAAACACAAATATTTGTATTTTAAGCAAAATCAATGAATCGAATAAAACTCCAGATCCTTATGCTTTTCTTCATCAAACTTTTCATTAAATATAATTTTATTACCGAAAGGATCATCAACTGTAAAGGAAACCGCATTATAAAAAGTTTTCTCTAAACCTGGCCGATTGTATTTATATTTTTTATCCATTAATTCCTTGTGATAATCTTTAATATCTTCACCCCAGATGAAAACGCGGCTTCCTGGAGTTCCGTCACCGTGATGTTCGCTTAAATGGAAGGTAATATTACCTTTTTTGATTTCCATATAAACCGGAGTGTTATCCTCAAAATGATGCTTCCAGACGATTTCAAAACCGAGCCAATCAATATAAAACTCAATGGCCTTTTGTTCATCAAAAATTCTAAAAATAGGGATAATCTGTTCTGCTTTCATAATATTGACTTATTGATGTGAAAGAATATTAACTAAATTGCCAAACGGATCTTTTGCAAAAAACCGGCGGACACCCCACTCTTCATCAGTGATTTCGTACATAATTTCAAACCCGGATCGCTGCATTTTTTCATAGATTTCATCCACATTATCAACCTCAATGGAAAGATTTGGAACTTCCGTGTCGTTTCCGCCATGAACAGCAAAACTTATCTGGACTTTTGCCTCTTCCTCATTTCCGAAAGTCTTAATCCAGCCATGATCCATCAGAGTTTCAAGTCCTAAAACTTCATGATAGAACAAGTCTGCTTTCGACAGATCATCAGTTTTTATATTAGTGACGATTCTTTTTACCATTTTAGTTAAATTTTAATTCTTACTGCTGAAAAAGCCTTGCAAAATAAAACTTTCACAAGGCTTTTTACAAAAATCTATTTCTGAATTATTTTAATGCGTCAATGGCAGCACTATAATTGGGTTCTTGCGTAATTTCAGGAACCTGTTCCGTATAGATAACCTTATTATCGGCATCCGTTACGATTACGGCACGGCTTAAAAGCCCTTTCATTGGGGAATCCGTGATCGTCACTTCATATTCGTCACCGAAACTGCTTCTGAAATCTGAAAGTGTTTCAACATTATTCAGACCTTCCGCCGCGCAAAATCTTCCCAGTGCAAAAGGGAGATCTTTAGACACATTAATCACCACCGTATTTTCCAGATTGGAAGCCTCTTCATTGAATTTTCTTGCAGAAGCAGCACAAATTCCCGTATCAATGCTCGGGAAAATATTAAAAACTTTCCTCTTTCCATCGAAATCCTGAAGTGTTTTTACATGTAATCCGGAATCTACCAGTGCAAAATCCCTGATGTGAGTTCCTACGGATGGTAAAGTTCCTATTGTATGTACTTCGTTTCCTTTTAAAGTGATAGTCGTTGACATAATTTTGTTTTTAAGTTTTTTCAAATTTAATCAAATCAGACCTGATTTCTATCAAATAATGGTTAAATAATTCTTAAAGTGAAAAATCTTATTTAGGTTTAATCTAAAAAAATTAATTTTTGACTAAATTTGTGAGTCTTAAAAAATCAAATAATAAATAACAGTATAATGTCAGACAAATCAAAAATCTATTACACCCTTACGGATGAGGCTCCAATGTTGGCAACACACTCGTTTTTACCTATCGTAAAGGCATTTACAAAATCTGCAAACATTGAGATCGCGGTTCCGGATATTTCTTTGGCAGGAAGAATTCTAGCAAACTTCCCCGAGTTTTTGAAAGATGACCAGAAAATCGGTGATGCGTTGGCAGAATTAGGTCAATTGGCGACTCAACCTGATGCAAACATTATCAAATTACCTAATATTTCGGCTTCTGCACCTCAGTTGGATGATGCAATCGCTGAATTGCAGTCTAAAGGTTTCGCAGTTCCAAATTATCCTGCAGAACCTAAAAATGACGAAGAAAAAGCAATCAAGGCTAAATATGCAAAGGTTTTAGGAAGCGCTGTAAATCCTGTGTTAAGAGAAGGAAATTCTGACAGACGTGCTCCAAAAGCTGTTAAAAACTACGCAAAAGCAAACCCTCACAGAATGGGAGACTGGGCTTCTGACAGTAAAACCGACGTTGCTCACATGGACAACGGAGATTTCTACGGTACTGAAACTTCAACTACTCTTGAAAATGCAACAAAATACAAAATCGTTTTCAAAGGAAATGACGGTGCTGAAACTTTATTAAAAGATTTCGCAAACCTTCAGGCTGGAGAAATTATCGATTCTTCTGTAATGAATTTAAATGCTTTGAAGGCATTCGTTCAAAAGGCAATTGATGAAGCTAAAAACAAAAACGTTCTTCTTTCTGCTCACTTGAAGGCTACGATGATGAAAATCTCCGACCCTATTATTTTCGGGGCGATTGTAGAAACTTTCTTTAAAGATGTTTTTGTTAAATATGCTGAGACTTTCAAGTCTTTAGATGTTAATCCAAATAACGGTCTTGCCGATCTTTTTGAAAAAATCAAAGGAAATGCTCAGGAAGCTGAAATCAAGGCTGATATTGAAACTGCTTTAGCAAACGGACCAAGAGTGGCAATGGTAAATTCTGATAAAGGAATTACGAATTTCCACGTTCCTTCTGACATTATTGTTGATGCTTCTATGGCTGCTTTGGTAAGAGGTGGAGGTAAAATGTGGAACAAAGAAGGGAAAGAAGAAGATACGGTTTGTATCATTCCTGACCGTTCTTATGCAGGTTTTTACCAGTCAGTAATTGATGATATGAAAGCGCACGGAAAACTGGATCCTACAACAATGGGTTCTGTTCCGAACGTTGGTTTAATGGCTCAAAAAGCTGAAGAATACGGTTCTCACGACAAAACTTTCCAGGCTACAGCAGATGGAACAATTGAAGTTCAGGACGAGGCTGGAAGCGTTCTTCTTTCTCAGAAAGTAGAAAAAGATGATATTTTCAGAATGTGTCAGACGAAAGACGCTCCGATTCAGGACTGGGTAAAATTAGCGGTAAACAGATCGAGATTATCTGATACGCCTGCAATTTTCTGGTTAGATAAAGGAAGAGCGCACGACAGAGAAATCATCAAAAAAGTTGAAAAATATCTTGCCGACCACGATACAAACGGACTTGATATTAAGATTCTTGATGTAAAAGACGCCATGACGGAAACCTTGAAAAGAGCAAGAGAAGGAAAAGATACAATTTCTGTTTCAGGAAACGTATTGAGAGATTATTTAACGGATCTTTTCCCAATTCTTGAGCTTGGAACTTCTGCAAAAATGCTTTCTATCGTTCCATTAATGAATGGTGGCGGCTTGTTTGAAACTGGTGCAGGAGGTTCTGCTCCAAAACATGTTGAACAGTTCCTGGAAGAAGGCTATTTAAGATGGGATTCTCTAGGTGAATTCTTGGCTTTACAGGCTTCTTTAGAGCATTTAGCACAAACTCAGGGGAATACAAAATCTCAGGTTTTAGCTGATGCATTGGATGAAGCAAATGCTAAATTCTTAGCGACAGACAAATCTCCTGCAAGAAAAGTCGGACAAATCGATAACAGAGGTTCTCACTTCTATTTGGCGATGTATTGGGCGGAAGCTTTGGCAAACCAAACTGCTGATGCTGAATTGGCGGCTCATTTTGCTCCGGTTGCTGAAGCAATGAAGGAAAATGAAGAAGTAATTAATTCTGAATTAATCAGCGCTCAAGGTAAGCCTCAAAACATCGATGGTTACTACAAAACTGACACGTATAAAACGTATGCAGCCATGAGACCAAGCACAGTTTTAAATGAAATTATTGACGGAATTTAATTCTTGATTAAATATAAATGAAAAGCTCCTTTTTTAAGGGGCTTTTTTTGTTTAATACTTTTTTAAACACAAATGATCACGAATATTCCACTAATAACCACAAAGAAAAATATACATCTCGTTTGTCATTCTGACGAAGTAAGAATCTCTATAAAACATTAAAGTTAATATTATTAATAGATCCTTCAATCCGCTTCACACTTTCAGAATGACACAAACGCGAAAAAATTTCTAATTAATTTAAATCTTGTCCTCCACAATCACTTTTCGATGTTCCCTACCCCAATTAATCATTTCTGAAATAATTTTTCCGAAAGTTCTGCAATATTCCGTTGGTTCGTATTCAATTAAGACGGGCGTTTCAGGATAAACATTTCGTTTCAACAGCTTGTTTAATTCCATGTCTTTTAATTCTTTTGAAAGCATTCTTGTTGTAATTCCGGGGATGCTTCTTTCAATTTCACGGAACCGTCTGTTGCCATTACAAATTGAGTTGATAACAGGAATTCTCCACTTTCCACCGATGAAATAAAGGGTGTCTTGCAATGCTCTCAATTCTTCAGTTTGATCTCTTTCCATGTCTGCAAATTTAAGTGATATAATTGATGATACTGATATACTCTGTGATACTGATTACAAAAGTATATCAATTTGAAATAACTTTGTCAAAAAAATTTAAAGAAATGAAATTTAATAACAAATTAGCCATCGTAACAGGTGGAAACAGCGGAATCGGATATTCAACCGCAAAAGAATTAATAGCGGAAGGCGCAAAAGTAATTATTACGGGAAGAAGAAAAGAAGCCATAGAAAAGGCAGCGAAAGATTTGGGAGCAATTCCTTTTGTGGCAGATCAAGGAAAATTAGAAGATATCGAATCTTTGAAGACAGAAGTTGAAAATCGATACGGAAAAGTTGATATCCTATTTATCAATGCAGGAATCACAGGAAGTTTAGGATCAATTGAAAACATGACTGCAGAAAACTTTGATAATGTGATGAATATTAATTTTAGAGGAGCTTATTTCACTTTAAGCAAATTTACTCCTCTATTAAATGACGAAGCTTCGGTTGTCTTTTTATCTTCAAATGTTGCAACAACTTATAAGCCAAACAGCTCGGTTTATCAGGCAAGTAAGGCTGCTTTGAACTCTATTGCAAAAACAGCAGCTGCAGAATTAGCTTCAAGAAAAATCCGTGTCAATATGGTAAGTCCCGGACCTACAAAAACAGAAATTATGACTAAGGCCGGACTGGATGAAAAAACACTGGAAGGTCTTGATGAATGGCTGATCGATTTAATTCCGTTGAAAAAAATGGGAACCGCAGAAGATGTAGCGAAAGCAGTTGTCTATTTATCAGACAACAATATTGCAAGCTTTATGACAGGAACCGAAATTCTGATTGACGGCGGGATGATACTATAAGATGGAAGAATTGAGCTGGGTGCCGGGGAGTTTTAATGATTTACAAAATCTCCCTTCTTCCATCATCCAGCTCCTAACCTTTTTAATTCCCAAAATTCCATTTTCACCTTTCGATTTGTCCGGTTCACCCAATTTCTCATTTCAAAATTTCCTTTAAGCCTATACTTTTGAGCCATAAAAATAAATCATTATGGACTCAGTAAAGAAAAAAAGAAACGTAAAACCCATTGCCATAGTATTTCTGGCAGTTTTAGGCATCTTTGTAGGATTGCAGTTTTTCAACCAGCCTTTGGAGGGAAAAGCTGTTCCTAAAAAAATAGAAGCACCGCGAGAAGTTTTGGCAATTTTGGAAAACTCTTGTTTTAATTGTCATTCAAACCAGCAAAATTTAAGCTGGTATGATAAAATTGCTCCGATCTCATGGGCGGTAAATAAAGATGTGGAAAGAGCCAGGGAAGTTTTGAACTTCTCGGAATGGAACTATTCTGCAGGCGAACATCAGGGGAAAATGTACGCCATTTTAAACATGATGCAAAGCGGAAAAATGCCGCTTCATGAATATACCTTGCTTCATCCCTCTGCAAAAATTACTACAAAAGATATTGAAACGATTAAAAAATATACGCTTTCTTTATCAAGTTTAAATCCATCAAAAAAGGAGGAGAAAAATATTCATCAGAATCTTAATTTACCGGAAAATAATATAAAATCAAAATTCCCGGTTTCACCAAACGGCGTGAAGTATACGGACGATTTTAAAAACTGGAAAGTCATCAGTATGAGCACGCTGTTTGACAATTCAATTCGTGTGATTTACGGAAATGATATTGCAGTAAAGGCAGTTGAAACAGACAATTTTCACCCGTGGCCGGAAGGAAGTATCGTCGTAAAATCAGTTTGGAAACAGCAGGAATTACCTGATGGTGAGATCAGGCCGGGAGAATTTGTTAATGCTCAGTTTATGGTAAAAGATTCAAAAAAATATACCGATACGGAAGGTTGGGGATTTGCCAAATTTTCAGGAAAAGACCTTCATCCGACAGGAAAAACAGCCTCATTCGCCAAAGAATCCTGCATCGCCTGTCACCGACAATTAGCCGAAAAAACAGGATTTTTATTCGATGTTCCAATGAAAGTAAATACCGAAAGATTAATTAAAAACCTCCAGAAATAATGAAAAAAATAGTATTCATCATTATGTCAGTTTGTGCTTTATTCACCGCATGTAAAATTGATGAGCCAGATAAAGATTTAAAACGTGTAGTTTTTGATCCAGGAAATTTAAAATTCATCACAAACTCATTGAATCCGAAGAAAGAAACAATGTCTGCCTTGTATGGAAATCAGGAAGCTCTGGAATCTTTGACAAATGAAAATAATCAACCAAAAGCAAATTCTGAATTTAAATTAGTCACATGGAAATATCATGATAATCCACAATACATCGGAGGGACAATAACAGGAGAACTATTAAGTACTGAAACTCTTCAAACCGATAAAAACGGTAAAATTACTTATCAATTTAAAAATAATTTAAGAACCGAAAATAATCCATCAAATAAAGAAGAAAGAATAAAATATTTCATGAGTTACAAACCTGTCGTAAGACCATAATAATAGCAAATCGAAGTAGCAATCTGGAGTTGAGAAATCGGCTCCAGATTTTGTGAAATGAAATATGAATAATCAATTCGCTTCGCTTGTGAATTTTTTTCACTTATAAATTTACAATTGCCTTGCGCAAGCAAAATTCACAATTCACTACTAAATTTAAAGCATTTTACATAACTTAACATCTTTAAAATCCAACGTTGTAATGCAGCAACAAAAAATAAAAATCTCGCAAGCCGTTATCTGGGTAAGCTCCATATTTTTAGGGGTCTTATCGTCGGTTCCGCAACTCGCCTCCCATGCTTTTAATTGGGAAGAAGCCATTGTAAATTCGGCTATTACCGCTGCTTTTTCCATCATCATGTGGTACGTTAACATCTATATGCTCAACCGAAATCCGGGTAAAAAAAGGCAACAAATTTCATATTCGAGATTATTGATTGTTTTGGCTTTCGGGATGGTGATCATGTTCGGTCTGGCATGGATTCAACAGCTTATTTTGTCGCATATCAATTTTGGCCCAACCATGCTGATGGTCGAGGTTCGCGGGATTTTAATCAATCTTGTCTGTTATATGTTTTTGACATTGCTTCAAAATAATTATACAGGACAGCAAGTTCGGCTGGAACTTGAAAAAGTGAAAAGTGATAATCTGGGTGCACAATATGAATTATTAAAGCAGCAAATAAACCCGCATTTCCTGTTTAACAGTTTAAATACTTTAAAATCAATGGCTGAAACAAATGACTCAGAAACCGTGGATTTCATTATGAAACTATCTGATTTTTACCGTTTTACATTAGAAAGTAGAAAATTAGACCTTATTACTGTTCAGGAAGAAATGAAAATTGTTGATTCGTATCTTTTTCTACAAAAAGCCCGTTTTGGTGAAGGAATTACATTTACCAACGAATTAAATAGTGAAGTTTTAAAAACACTCATTCCGCCTTTTACCTTACAGTTATTGGTTGAAAACTGCATTAAGCATAATATTGTTTCACAAAGTAAGCCCTTGCATATAAAAATTTACAATTCTGAAAATAAAATTATTATTGAAAATCCTGTTCAGAAAAAAATGGTGACCGAAGATTCCTTGGGAGTTGGGCTTGACAATGTGAAAATGCGCTACAAGCATCTACTGGAACAGGAAATAGAAATTAATTCAGACGAAAAAATATTTCAAATAAAACTACCTTTCATCCATGAATATCATCATCATTGAAGACGAATTTAGAGCAGCAAAATCCCTTCAGAACTTAGTATTAGAATTAAAACCGGAAGCAAAAATTATTGGAGTTTACGACAGCATAGAAATGAGTGTCGAAGGTTTGTCAAAGGACATTAAACCTGATTTAGTTTTTATGGATATCCAGTTGTCAGACGGGCTTTCCTTTGAAATTTTCAAGCAGGTTGAAATCACCTGTCCGGTGGTTTTCTGTACTGCTTTCGACCAATATATGCTGGATGCTTTTAAAAGCAAAGGTATTGATTATGTACTAAAGCCATTTTCCCGTGAAGACATCGCTGAAGCATTGAGAAAAGTGGACGAGTTAAAAAAATTCTTTCAGAAAAATGAGTTACCGGATTTGGAATCTTTACTGAAAAATATTAACCAAACACAATCGACAAAGAGTAATTTTTTAGTTTTTAAAAATCAAAAATATACGACAGTTCCTACGGAAAATATTGCTTATTTTTTCATTCACAATGAGATCACGCATCTCATGACTTTTGATAAAGAACAGTTTCAGTTGAGTCAATCTTTAGGACAAATTGCCGAACAGGTTTCTGATAAACAATTTTTCAGGATTAACCGACAATACTTAATAAATTTCAAAGCAATTAAAGAAATGGAGCATTATTTTCAGCGTAAAATTTTAGTTAAATTAACCATTGAGACTCCTGAAAAACTACTGATCAATAAAGAAAAAACACACAGTTTCTTCACTTGGCTGGAGGATCGCTAACCTCAAACTTCCACCTCCGGACTTCCATCCAAAAAACTTCAAGTTTATAAAATACAGGTTCACCACGCATTTTGTCCGGTTGAACCTTTTTTGTATTCTTTTGCCCCGAAAAGATATCTACTTTTGAATCAAAATTAAAAGAAATGGTACTAAAAAATCTAATAGGGACAGCAGTTTTCGTAGCTTTAATGTTCACGTTTTCCGCTTTTGTTTACAAGAATAAAACCGTAGAATCTCATCCGAAAACTCCGGTAGAATACAAAGGTTTTGCGGTTTTGGAATTGTTCACTTCCGAAGGCTGCTCAAGTTGTCCACCCGCAGATCAGCTGATGGGAGAGATCGAAAAACAATACAAGGATCAACCTGTTTATATTCTCGCTTATCATGTAGATTATTGGAATAATTTGGGTTGGAAGGATAAATTCAGCAGTGTAGAAAATTCTCAGAGACAGCAGTATTACAGTAAAACATTAAGTTCACAGGTTTACACTCCGCAATTGGTTGTCAATGGTAAAAAAGAGTTTGTAGGTTCAGACCGAAATTCGATTGAAAATGCAATTGAAACGGCATTATTGAATTCTAAAAATATTCCCATTCATTTATCCGCAAAAATTTCCGGGAAAGAAATTAATGTAAACTATAAATCGGAAGAAAAGAATTCACAAAACAAACTTCTCATAACATTAGTTGAGAAAAAATCTTCAACAAATGTACAAAAAGGTGAAAATGAAGGCCGTCATTTACAGCATTGGCAGATTGTTCATCATCAAAATCAAATTTCTTTAAAAAATTCTTCAGAAGGAATTACGAGTTTCAGACTTCCTGAAAATTTCAACACTAATGATTGGGACATTATCGGGATGGTTCAGAATGTGAAAACTGGAGAGATTTTGGGTTCTGCAAAAGCGTTTTAAACACAAGCAACACAAATATCTTCACAAATAAACACTATTAAAATCCGTGGAAATTAGTGATAACATTTGTGTTGCTTGTTTAAAATTCAATTCAAATAAATAAACATCAACAACTTAAAACAACTAAAAAATGAAAACAAAAACAACAAAAATCATCTATTGGTCGGGAGCAATTTTTATGTCATTATGGTTTGGAGCAAGCGGCTTCTTTGAACTGACAAAAAATCCAGTAGTTTGGGATATTACCCAGCAATTAGGCTATCCATCGCATTTTATCTACATTTTGGGTGTATTTAAATTAACAGGAATTTTGGTTTTATTACTTCCAAACAGATTATTAAGATTGAAAGAATGGGTTTTTGCAGGAATGTTTTTCGATATTATTTTCGCATTCTTTTCAAAAATCGCAGTACTTGGCTTTCCGGCAACAATTGATGCGATTGTAGCATTTACGGTACTTTCGGTAACATACTTCATGTTTAGAAAATTATACACTCCAGAGCTTATTTTTGGCGAAATTTAATTTCATTAGATTAAAGTAAAAAATAAACATTCAACGTCATACTTATAGTGCGACATTCAACTTTTCATGCATTCTTATGTTAAAAATAAATCCTCTCATTGCTGGGAGGATTTATTGTTGAAATTTATGTGTAGAAAAAATATAAATTGAGATTAAGGTTAAGGTAAAAAGTTGAGGCTGATTTTTAAATCTTTCAATTTAGGCATGTGCCTTTCTTAATTTAATCATACTTAAAATAAAAAGCCCTAAAACTCCCAACACAAAATATCCTTCCGCAACCTCCAATTGCATCTGAGGTCTGATCACTGCTACAATTCCATAGCTGATCGCAGAGGTAATGATGAAAGCAACCCCACCCGTTAAACCACCGGCAATTCCGGCAGAATTCGGGAACCTTCCGATACAGTACGAAAAGTAATTATTAAAGATAAATCCGGCAGTAACGTGAATTAAAAATGCAAAAGCAACCAGGCTGTAAATATTATTTGAAAAATATGAAGCAATAAACATTAAAATGATTAAAAACAACTGGATAAAATTGGCATAACGGATTTTAGGCAAAAACGCTTTATTAATTAATGCTTTTCCTAAAAACCCTCCCGTCATCCAGGCAAATCCCAGAATCAACGAAACATAACCGGCAACCACTTCAGAGTAGCCCATTTTATGTTCAATAATGAAAGAACCGCACAAATTAAAGAACATAATCATCGAATAGCTCAATCCGCACATGACCATTCCGTAGAAGAAATCTTTTGCTTTAAACATAGAATCATATTCTTTCAACAGAAACTCAAGATGAAAAGGATTTCTCTTTTTTAAAGTTTCACCTGAAAATATAAACTCCAATAGTAAAAGCAATAAACTATATCCGGCGAGAACATAAAAATTAGACTGCCATCCGAAAATTTTCTGCAAATATCCACCGATAAAAGGCGCAATAATAGGCCCCACCGACCACACAATTGTCATAATGCTGAGATAATGCTTCCGCTGATCTCCTTCATAAACGTCCACAAAAAACGCCCGCTTCGAAACTACCGCAAATCCGGACAAAATTCCCTGTAGCACGCGCATCGCATAGATCACAAAGATATTTTGAGTCGTAGCTGTAATTAAAAATGAAACCACAAATAAAGCCAGTGAAATCATTGAAACCCGGTATCTTCCGAATGAATCGACAATACTTCCGGCAAAAAACTGTGTCAATCCATAACTGATTAAAAATATGGATAAAGTAAGCTGGATATTGCTTTCCGGCTGATGCAGCTCTGTCGCCATACTCGGCATTGAAGGCAGATAAATATCCGTCGCCAACCCAGACATCGGAATAACAGCAAATGCTAAAATTGTAGCAATAAATTTATTTTTTTCTTTAAGTGTAACCATTCCTGTCATTAAATCTTTTCATGAAAAATTCAAATTCCTGATAATATTTTTCAGGAATTGAATTGATAGTTTATCTTTAATTATTTACTAATTTCATCGAACCTTCATTATACCTTTCACCCACATTCGGATATTTTTTCAGAATAGAATTGATGGTTTCTAAATCTGACTGTGAGAGCTCGATATTAATGGCCTCTACATTTTCTTGCAGATATTTTATACGTTTTGTTCCCGGAATCGGAATGATGTCATCTCCCTGACTTAAGACCCAGGCCAACGCCAATTGAGTTCCTTTAACACCTTTAGACTGTGCAAATTCATTAAATTCTTTTGCTAAATTCCTGTTATTTTCAAGGTATTCTTCCTGGTAACGCGGTAACGATTTTCTAAAATCTTCATCACCAAGATTCTGAACATTATTGATATTAGAGAAAAGCCCTCTCGCCAACGGAGAATACGGAACCAAAGTAATTCCCAGCTCTCTGATTGTCGGTAAAATTTTCTTTTCAACATCTTTGGTCAAAAGTGAATATTCTGACTGCAAAGCTGTAATTGGATGAATTTTATTCGCTTTTCTGATAGATTCTGCAGAAGCTTCTGATAATCCTAAATATCTTACTTTTCCGGCTCTTACAAGATCCGCCATAGCTCCCACTGTTTCTTCAACAGGAATATTCGGGTCTACTCTATGCGCATAATATAGGTCGATTTCATCAATTTTTAATCTCTGAAGACTGAGGTCAACAGCTTTTTTAATCCATTCCGGCGAGCCATCGAAATAAGTTCCCGGAGCACCGCTATGACTGGCTTTTCCGTCTTTAAATCTGAACCCGAACTTCGTAGCAATAAAAATTTTATCGCGATTCGGAACCAGAACTTTTGAAATCAGCTTTTCATTTTCTCCATTCGCATACATATCCGCTGTGTCCCAGAAGTTTACGCCTAAGTCCAATGCTTTATGTAATGTATTGATACTTTCCTGTTCGTCTGTAGGGCCATACGCAAAACTCATTCCCATACATCCCAAACCAATAGCAGACAACTGCTCTCCTGTGTTTCCTAATTTTCTAAATTTCATGATTTTTTGTGATTAAATTTAACATGACAAAATTATAACAGAGATTTTCCGGTTCCAATATAGAATTCAAACGAAGAATTATAAAATTCAAACAACGGAAGTTCTTACCGCATTGGGTGTTAATCCGGTCTGTTTTTTAAAATAATTCGTGAAATAAGCTGGTTCATCAAAACCCAATCCATAGGCAATTTCAGAGACATTCCAATCTGTGTGCTTCAACAAAGCATTGGCCTCCTGAATAATTCTTGAAGTGATCTGCTGAGTGGTTGTTTTGCCTGTAATCTCCTTCACAGAGCGGTTTAACGAGTTTACATGAATAGAAAGGCTTTCGGCATAATCCGTGGGTGTTTTCAATCTCAGATACCTTTCCGGGCTGTCGATTGGGAACTGTCTTTCCAATAATTCCATGAATAAAGAAGCTACTCTTTGTGAAGCGTTCTGGTAAGGTTCAAAATTCTCTGCAGGATGCATTTTTATCGTTTCGTGAATTAAGAGATGAAGATAAGCCCGAAGCATATCGTATTTATGCAGGTAATCCGACTGTATCTCGGTCATCATTTTAATAAAAATATCAGAAACCACTCTTTGCTGTACCTCATCAATAAAGAAAACCGGAGTTCCTCCAATCTTAAAAAGCGGCGAATCCTGAAGATTTCCAAAACGGTTTCCGTCATGCAAAAACTGCTCTGTAAAAAGGCAGAAAAACCCTCTCTGATCAGCATCTTCCGCTTCCCAGGAATAAGGAATGACAGGATTGGAAAACAGCAAAGCAGGTTTGTCCACATAAATCCACTTATCTGCGTAATGTAGTTTACCTTTTCCTATTATCAGGGATATTTTATAATAATCTCTTCTACTATAAGGTGTTATCAATGAACAATTGTCTCTCGTGAATACATTGAAATGCCCCACTCCGGGAGTTTTGATACACTGCAAAGAATTACGTTCATAAAAACCTTTTACTGTTTCTTTAAATTCCATGAATCAAAATTATAAAATTCAAACAAATCTACCTCATAAAATAATCACAATTGATAAAATAAAAAATGACCGGTCCTGAGACCAGCCATTCAAAGTTGAAGTGTATAGTTGTTGATAATTGATTTAATGATGTCCTTTTCCCTGTTTTCCTTTATGGACTTTTGCTTTTTTGTCCATATGCTTGTACCGCTTATCATTATTTTTGTTCTTGTTGTAATAAGCTACCGGATTTTGACCTTTATAATATTTGTTTTTAAATTTCAAATATTTGTCATTCCCTAGTATTCTTTCCAGCTCTGCATATCGCTCAGTTCTCCATCCATCGGGATTGCGTACATATACCCTGTTCCAGGAATCATAATCGCGATATCTGTCATTTAATGCATAAATCTGATTCGCCTGTACTGTTGTTAACACAAGATCTACAACTACATTTTGCCAGTTGACATCTGTAATGCTTCTTCTGTAATCATTGTAATAATCAGACTGCGCATACGAGAAACTAAAAGTTCCTACAAGCATTGCCATTAATAATAGTTTTTTCATATTGCCTTTTTTTAAAAAAATTAAGTTACACTTTAATTTCCAATTAAAATGCCAAATTGCTTTTTAACATTCCCAATCTTTGTTAAATACTCTATTATTCATGAGAATATTTGAAATATTTCTCATTTTCATGGAGCGCTATTACAAATGTTTCAAACGAAGCTATCATAATTCTGCTATTTATCTCAGCACATATTTCGATGTTGGGATTCGAAATTATTATTAATTATTTTAAAAAATTAATTTTTAATTTGTAATTTTAAAAAGAGAAAAGTTCTCAAAACCATTCTTTCAATCACCAAAATCTGAATATTATGGAAAATATAAAATTTGAAATATCTCCATATCAGGACGAATTGCAGATATTAATTGATGAAAAAAAGGCAGGCTATATGTCTATCGAGATAGATGGCAGGCTGCTGATTGTCTATTACACCAAACTGGATGAGGAACATGAAGGTAAAGGATATGCCAAAATATTATTGGATGAATTGGTGCGGTATGCCGAAGAAAAAGACCTGATGATTGATCCGGAATGTGATTTCGTAAGACAGCAATTTGAGAATCATCCAGCGAGATATAAAGATATCTGGCACGCCTAATATTCCCACCAGGCTTTAAATTGGTTGTCTGATTTGTTCAGATCGACAGGCTGACCGATCAACGGAGTCAATATATTCAGATTTTTTTGTTTTCCCAGGCTTGTTACCCTTTCCAGAGGCTCATTCCACGCATGAAGAGCCAATGCAAATTTAGAAGAATGGACGGGAATAATATTCTTTGCCTTTACATCAATACTCGCCTGAATGACATCTTCCGGCAGGGCATGAATGTATTTCCAGGCCTTATTGTACTGTCCGTTTTCTATGATTGCATAATCGAACGGGCCGTATGTATCGCCAATCATTTTAAAATGGGTATCGTAGCCGCTGTCACCTCCTAAAAATAGCTTTTTGGTTGGGGTTTCCAAAACGTAAGACGTCCAAAGTGTAACATTTCTCTTCATTTTTCTTCCCGAAAAATGCCTTGCCGGAGTAAAGATTATTTTAATATTGTTCTTTAAAACCGCTTCTCCACCCCAGTCTTCTTCAATCAACTGTTCCGTTTTATAGCCCCATCGTTCCAAATGTGCACCGACTCCCAAAGGTAAAATCACTTGCTTTACCTTGCTTTTAATAGCCTTTACCGTAGGATAATCCAAATGGTCGTAATGATCGTGGGTGATGACCAGATAATCAACAATCGGAATATCCTCAGGCTTAAAAATATCCGCTCCGGAGAAAGCTTTATTGAAAAATTTAAAGGGAGAACCATACGAACTCAAAACAGGATCCACCAAAAATGAAACTCCATCGGTCTGAATATAATAAGAAGAATGTCCCATCCAGATGAAAACATCCTGATCTTTCGGAAGATTTTTAAGGTTTGTATGAATGGATGGAATTGTTTTTAAAGGTTTTATAAGCGGATTTTTTTTCTTAAAAAAGAAATCATATATCACTTTTGTCATACTGTAACCCTCTGCCAATGAAGGTGTATAACTGAGATTCTGAAACTGATTGTCTTTATAATTCTTCGATTGCTGCATCCTTTCCAGCCTTTTACCTTTTGCTTCAGCCCCAAAAACCGGACGGTTGGTAATAATTAAATATAAGGCTATTAAAACAGCTATTACTATAATTGTATAGATCATTTCTTAAAAAATAAGTTTAAATGTATGACTTTAATATAATATGACGATTGGAAACTGACAAACCTTTATTTTTAACTAAAATTATAATCAATTTTGAATAATTTATCATTGATTTCATTTCGGAATTACTTAAAACTCTTTAATTTAGCACCCGAAAAACAAAAGTGCGAAAGAATTATTTTATATTATTTTTGCTTCTTATTATTATAACTTCCTGTGCATCAGTGAGAAGACATAATGAGCAAAGGGCATCCTGTATTCAGCCGGAAAAGTTGAAAGAGGATGTAGATTTTGCTTATACAAAATTGAAGGAAATGCATCCACAGCTGTACTGGTATATTTCTAAAGAAAATCTCGATCATAAGTTTGACAGCATCAAGCAGACTATCAATGAGCCGCTTACCCCGCTTCAGTTTTATTTTAAATTACAGCCCGTAATTGCGGATATTCGTGAGGGGCACCTTTCTTTAAGAATTCCCCGGAAAAAGTTTACTCCTAAGGAAATCAAGCAATTAGAAAATAAGAAAGGCATGTTCAGCCGTTTTGAATATTATGTGGAAAACGATCGTCTTTTTATTATCGAAAATAAAGATTCCATTGAAAACATAAAGCCCGGAACTGAAGTCCTGACAATCAACGACATTCCCATTTCCGAATATCTGAAAAAATACAGAAGACTGGTAAGCAGTGATGGATTTAATACTACGTTTCAGTCGTATTTTCTAAAGGATTGGTTTTTCTATTTTTATGTTGCCGAAAACGGATTTTCTGATCACGCCAAAATCGAAACGCTTTATAATGGTGAAAGAAAAACATTCCAGTTAAAAAGAGAAACAAAATCTGAAACCGAGATTAAAAAAGATAAAGAACTTGAAAAACGAACTGCTGAGAAAAAAGTCAACGATTATGTAGCTTTTAATAATTCTTATAACCGTAATTTTAGATTTATTGACGAAAATAAAACCATTGCTTACATTAAAGTAAAAAGTTTTTCAAAAGATTATTCTGAAAAATTTTATAAAGAAACCTTTGAAAAGATTAAAAATTCAAAGTCTTCTTACCTCATCATCGATGTACGGAATAATTATGGAGGTTCTCTTGATGAGATTAATAATTTATACTCCTATCTTACTTCCGATCCGTATGTCCTGATAAAACCATCACAGGTGACTTCAAAAATAGCTCCCTTGAAAACCAGCTATTTCAGACAGAGTAATTTTTTCCAGTATGCATACAAAAGCCTTACATATCCTACTTTCTTTTTTGCGCAGACATTCAGCACCTACAAAAAAGACGGAAAAGTGTATTATAAAATGAAGGCTGATAAAACCGCAAAGCCTAATAAAGATACTTTCAACGGGAAGATTTTTGTTCTGATTAACGGAGGCAGCTTTTCAGCGTCGTCGATTTTTACTTCTAAACTTAAAAACGATAAAAGAGCTGTGCTTGTAGGTGAAGAAACCGGAGGCGCCAATGACGGGACAGTTGCGGGATTTTATTCTTATCAGATATTACCGAACTCAAAAATCAATCTACCGGTCGGATTACTTCTGGTACAGCCGAATATTACTTTTACACATACCCGAAAAGGCGTAATTCCCGATGTATCAATTACTGAAAAAATGCAGGATATTCTTGATAAAAAAGATCCTCAAATGGAATGGATCCTTAATGAAATTGAGAAGGAGAAAAATCAAAATAAATAATTGTAATGGTTTCGGGGTTTCGGGTTACGGGCCAAAGGCCCGCAACCCGAAACCCCGAAACCTATCTTTTTAATTCCATTAAAAGATTCTCTATCTGCTTGATATATCTTCCGTAAAACTTATCAAACCAGTATCTTCCGAATACAAACAATGAGAAAAGCCCTACAATGAGCGTACCTATTAAAGTCGTTGCAATCCTAAGATCTGACAATGGCTGTCGGTGGGGAATAAATTCCAGTACTATAATTAATTCACAGACCAGAAAAGGAGCAAAAGCCAGGTAAAATGAGAGGTAGTACTGCTTATTCAGATTAAACTGATGCAGTAAATCCTGCAAGCTGTCATAGGTTTTCAACATTGTATTGCTCATATTTTTATACAACTTAAAAAACTGACTGTAAAAGAAAAAAGTTACAAAAACCATTGAAGCGATCAGGATTGTGATGTAAAATTTAAACTTGAACGGGGCCTCACATAAAGCAATTAATCCAAAGGCAAAAACAAAAATTCCAATGGTTGACCAAAATTCCAGGCGCATATTTTTACGTATTTTTTCTAGCGGAAGATTGATTTTATTTTTCTGCTCGATGCTGATTTCCGGTGTTTCTTCAAACGAATCGTCTTCGTTCCAGCTATTTTTTAGTTCATCTATATTCATTTTGATGTTATTTTACATTTAAAATATCTTTGAGTTTATTCTTTGCCCTGTTCATTTTTACGCGGACATTGCCTTCGGAAATTCCCATTTGTTCAGCAATTTCTTTTCCGGAGAAATCTTCGAGGTAATAGAAAATAAATGCTTTATCAATGGGACCTAACTGATGAATGGCGTTGTACATCGCATTCAGCTTTTCTTCTTTTTCATTGTCCGGTTCATCATTGGCGATTCTGTATTCGGTAAAATCATCATTCGCGATAAAGCTTCTCTTTTTTTCATTTTTAAGAAAAATAATTGCGGTATTGAGGGCTATTCTGTACATCCAGGTCGAAAACTGACTTTCACCTTTAAAATTCGGGTAAGCTTTCCAGATCTGATAGGTAATCTCCTGAAAAAGATCGTCGCGATCTTCTTTTTCATCCATATACATTTTAGAAATCTTAAAAATGATTCCTTTATGCTTCTCGATTTTTCCTAAAAATTCTTGTTCCAGTGAGGTCATGATTTCTTTAGTCTATGGAGTTAGTGTCAGTCTGAAAAAAATGTTACAGTTTTTTTTGTAAAATAATAAAAAAAGCCCGACAGAAGTACTCCGTCGGACTTTTATAGTCTAAAATTAGGAATTTAAATTAAAAAATATAATCTGTGCTCAGGAAATTAGAGTCATGATCCCTCACAATTGTATTTAACAATTTTTTATTGGAATCTGTCACTTTTGCTGCCACCAGAGACCTGATCGAGAACGAACGAAGCGCATCAAATACAGAAAGTGTACCTTCCGCGCTGTCTTTTCTTCCGGTAAACGGGAAAACATCCGGACCTCTCTGCGCCTGGCAATTGATGTTGACACGGCTTACCAGATTCACGAACGAATCAATTAATGTTGAAACTTCCCTCGGATCTTCACTGAAAATACTCACCTGCATCCCGTGATCTGCATTCACCTGATAATCAATCGGCTCCTCAATATCTTCAAATGGAACAACCGGAATTACCGGTCCGAACTGCTCTTCATGATACAATTTCATATCGTTATTAACAGGATAAACTACCGCCGGGAAAACAAAAGACTCTTCTGTAAATCCGCCATTTCCATTTAAAACTTTCGCTCCTTTCGCCAAAGCATCATCAATACATTCTTTTAGGTAAGGCGGCTTATTCACTTCCGGAAGCGGAGTGATTTTTACGTCTTTTTCCCACGGAAGCCCTGCTTTCATTGCGGAAACGGCAGCCGTCAGCTTTTGAGTAAACTCTTCGGCAACATCTTTTTGAACAAAAATTAGTTTAAGCGCCGTACAACGCTGACCATTAAAAGAAAGTGCACCCAAAATGCATTCACTCACCGCAACATCAAGATTGGCATGTTTCGTAACAATCGCTGCATTTTTTGCATCTAAACTTAAAATTGCTCTCAAACGATTCACTTTTGGATGCAGCTTTTTCAATCCGTTGGCTACTTTGCTGGAACCGATGAAAGCTAAAACATTCACTTTTCCGCTTTCCATAATCGGTGTGATGATTTCCGAACCTTTTCCGTACAAAGTATTCACAGTTCCTTTTGGAAAGGCTTCTTTGAATGCATTTAACAAAGGATAATGCGCCAAGACGCCGTGTTTTGGAAGCTTAAATAGAATAGTATTCCCCATAATTAAAGCGGGAATCAGCGTGGTAAAAATTTCGTTCAAAGGATAATTGAAAGGTCCCATGCTCAACACTACGCCAAGCGGCGCTCTCCTGATCTGGGCAATCGTGCCTTCCGCCTGCTGGAAACGGGAAGATTCGCGGTCAAGATCTTTCAATGCATCGATAGTTTGGTTAATATAATCTACGGTTCTGTCGAATTCCTTGGTAGAATCTCCCAGTGTTTTCCCGATTTCCCACATCAACAGCTTAATGACCAAATCACGCTGCTGAATCATCAGATAAACAAACTTCTGCATACATTTGATACGCCCTTCCACAGACATGGTCGGCCATTCTCCCAGTCCGTTGTCATAAGCTTTTACCGAGGCTTCCAGAACTTCCATTGCTTCTTTCGGACTGATGTTCGGGATGCTTCCCAATAGTTTTCTTTCCAGACCGTTTTCCGTACGAATACAAACCGGCGAATAGATATTCTGAACATCACCACTCCACTCTACCAGCTCACCGTTTAAAAGGTAAACTTTCTGATGGATTTCGGGAACTTTATATTCTTCGGGGATTTCGTTTTCGGATTTGAATATTTCATGAAACGATGGTGTCTTTGCTAATTCCATAAGTTTTTGTTTTTTTAATAGTGTGAGTGAAAAATTTAATAGAATAAAGGTAGACGTTACAATTGATTTTAAAAAGAGCAGATTGATAGATTTGTTC
Source organism: Chryseobacterium sp. IHB B 17019 (assembly GCF_001456155.1). NCBI lineage: Bacteria > Pseudomonadati > Bacteroidota > Flavobacteriia > Flavobacteriales > Weeksellaceae > Chryseobacterium > Chryseobacterium sp. IHB B 17019. The sequence continues at coordinate 1,953,244 of NZ_CP013293.1, forward strand.
TATTTAAAAGGTTTTTGAATTAAAAATATATATTAATTTTATGACTAACTTAAAAAAATCCTATTATTTCTTTTATATTTAGAAAATAAAGTAGAGATTCGTGTTTCAATTACTAACAACCAGACAAGTGGAAAAGAAATTTACCGAACAAAGTGATCAGGAATTATCACAAAAAGCAAAGAAGAAGAAATCGGCTAATCTTCTTAATGCGCTATTAATTGGGGTAATGATAGGAATTGTTATTTACAGTATTTCGAAAAACGGCTTTGGTTTTCTCATATTAATTCCACTATTTTTCATCTATAAAGCGATGAATAATCCAAGAAATAAATGATTTATTCTATATAAAAACTAAACCAGTCACACCATGAACAACGTAAACAAAGAACTAAACGATGAAAAATTACTCAAAAAAAGAGATTTATTAAAAGGTGCTTCAATAGGCCTTGGGATTGTTTATATATTGGCAATTGCCATTTTGATTTATCTTTTTGTCACAAGAGGAACTCAGAATATTCCTTTGGCGATATTTATTCCTGTTTTTGCAATGATTGCAGTTTTTATTCCTTTGCTGATCAATTTAGGCTTACTCAATAAAGAAATTAAATCAAGAAATCTCTAATTTTCTAAGATAATATGGAATTAAATTGTCAAAACTGCAATGAAATTATTACTGCTCATTTTTGTTGTAATTGCGGCCAAAAGAAATACAAAAGAATTGACAGAAAATATATTCTGGACGAAATTCAATATACTTTTCTTCATACCAACAAAGGGTTTCTGTATTCTGTAAAAAATATCATTAAAAATCCCGGCAAAACAGCAAGAGAATTTATAGACGGCAACCGGGTGAATCATTACAAACCTATTTTACTGGCTTTCGTCTTGAGTGGTATTTCTGCTTTTATATCGTTCAAAATAATTGGGCTTGAAAAAATCATGTCCTCTATTTACGCAAAAGAAAATATCAATTCAGAGTTCATGAATGATTATATGACGATCACTTCAAGCTATAATTCTATCATAATGCTTCTGTTGATACCGATTTTTGCACTCTTTACAAAACTGGCATTCAGGAAATGGGGCCACAATTACTATGAACATGTAGTAATGAATTCGTATATACTTTGCTATTATACACTTTTCAATATTTTCATTGTGTATCCGCTGATGTTTATCATGAAAAATAATGTGGAATATTTCTCTTATTTCACGAGCCTTTCAATGCTGGCAGTTCCTTTTATGTTAGTTTGGTTTTTTAAAGAATTCTATTCAGATAAACCATTAAAAAGTATAATTGGCCGGGTTGGAGTAACGATAGGTTTAATGATTTTAGGATTTATAATTTTTATGATGATGATATTTATTGGAACAGTTATTTTTGCCGCTATTAAAGGGCCAGAAGCATTAGAATACATGAAACCAAAATAAAAATTCGACTTCTTTCTTGGAGTTTTTATAAATAATTAACCATAAAAATCACAACAATGGATGTAAAATTTGAAGCAGGAATTAACATCGCTATTAAAATTCCAAAAAGCAAATATGACAAAACAGTTGCCTTTTACAAGGACATTTTGAAACTGGAAGTTGAAGAAAAACCAATCGATAATCCAACTGTTTCCAGAACCCACGAAGTGAAGTTCGGAAATAATGTGATCTGGCTGGATTGCGTTGACAACTACACCCACTCTGAAACATGGTTACAGCTTACGGTTCCCAATATAGAAGAAGCGACAGCTTATTTAAATGCCAATGCTGTGGAAACGTGTGACGAGATTGAAGAACTTCCGGAAAATATGCATTGGATACAAGATCCGGCCGGAACAGTATTTAATGTTCAGGAAAGATAATTGTAGACCAATTTACTACAAATGAAAATACCGCGGATCCGGATATTGAAACTCAAAATCAAGGTCTGAAATCAATTTTGAAGCCGATATTGTTCTGCCTGTATTGGTTCGCTCTCCCTCATACGGCAGATCCTTCTGAGCATTAATGACCTCTTCTTTATTGGGATGAACAGGCGCCACCACATTGTACACTTTGGACTGAGATTGATTGTCCAACATTTTTTCAACAACCGAACAAATATCTGCATAATGAATATGATTCACCAACAGGTCCAAACCGGAAATATTGTAACTCTTTAATAGCCTCTGATCTCCCATCAATCCTGCTAATCTCAAAATATTAGCCTGCGGAAATCTGCTTGCAATAAAACTCTCACTCGGAACATTTTCTGCAGGTTGATCGTCTTCCGTAAACTCTTTTTCAGTATCAGGATAAACTCCGGTTGAACTCATCAAAAATAACTGACCTTTGTAATCTCCAAGAAACCTCAACAGGTTTTCCTGTCTTTCCTTCATGGAAACCTGCGCTCCTCTGATTCCCGAAAACGGAACAGTAATAATAATTGAATCTAATTCTGAAGCAACTTCCCATGCTGTCATTGTTTCGGATAAATCGTCCGGAAAGTCAACCAACGTCGGGTGATATCCTTTTGAGGTAAAATCTTCTAATTTGGGTTGAGAAGTCGTGGTTGCAAAAATTTCGTATCGATCTGATAATTTTTCTGCTATATGATTTCCAAGCCAGCCGCAGCCGATGATTCCCAGTTTTTTCATTGTTGTTATTTAGGCTTCAAAAATATTACTTTTAATGGTAATATTTATTATCATTATATTATTATCATCATAAATTATTTTCCACAAGTTTGTCATCCTGAAAGGATCTAGGCAGGAATCTTTCCATGCTTTTATCTAATATTAAGCTTAGATCCTTTCAGGATGACAAACTGTGTGGTTTAGATGGATGTTAATAAAAAAAACTCAGCGAGAAGCTGAGTTAATGATTTAGAATTTCTTTTTTTGTTTTATTATTCAACCTTTGTTGCTGTCGGGCTTCCATTGTCCTGACTGCCTTTTGCCACAGAAGAATTTTTCGCAGCCTTTACCAGTTCATTTATATCAGAATACAGCAGTTCCCAACCCTGAACGTCTTTCATCGCCGTGATCAGGTTAATATAAGATTTTAATACTTTTTCCAGATCCTTACGAATGGCCGAAGCGCTTGTCATCTGCCGAAGGTCTGCATTGGCTTCCGCCTGCTGTGCAAAAATGTCTTCAAAATCTGCCTGCTTAGTTTTCATTTCCGCAAAAGCTGTGTTGATAGAAAGTGCCGTAATTTTCTGTTGGTTTTCCGGAAGCTCTAATGTTTCGATCAGCTTTTTCATCTGTGCCGTCTGTGAAGAATAGCTTAAGCGGTCGATATCCAGTCCGAAAGTTTTAAATATTCCGTATAGGTCTTCCGACAACTGAACATTGGGAGCCGAAGGAAGCTTTCGGTAACCGTTCAAAAACGCTTTGAAATTGGAATACGCAAGATCCCTTTCACGGTCTGCAGCCGCCACATCTTTTCCTTTTCCACTGAAGGCTTGTTTTGTGTAAACTTTGTCATACTCCGTGTACGAAGTCTGTAAAGACGCTACAAGCGGATGATTGGTGATCACAGTATATTTTCCTGATTGAGAATTTGAAATAATTCTTTGAGCTAAAGTCGCAAGATCTTTAGTACTCAACATAGTGAGTGCGATTTTCATTTGTTTGTGTTTTTGTATTAATAAATTAGAAATCAAATATATAAAAATTTATTTAGTTACAAACAGCCCTGAAATAAATCTCCTGAGAGCTTGGGAGGTTTTCGGCAAGTTGCGGGTGGTTTTCTGAGATCTTGGGAAGTTATAAACAGGCTTGTTTTAAATAAACTGAGGGGTTGGGTGGTTTGTTGCAAGGGTGTTTTAAAGCTTTGGAGGGGTTGGATGGAGTGAAATGGTTTATTTCTGTATGGAGATTTTGATATGGAAAACCTTAATAAAATGTTCTTTAGTTTCTTTATATTTGAATTATAGTTTGGATTGACATATTGTGCCAATTCTCTATTAAGTATAATTAAAGAATAACCGTGAAATACAATTATGAAGATTTAGGAGATACACTTCAAAAGCTCGTAGATGATTTAACTTACTTACATGATATTATTTCAATATCTACAAGTGGTATTAAGATGGTAGCAACAACTTCGAAGATTTCCAAGCTATTAATGGATATTGACGGAGAAAATGAAGATAATTTAAACAAACATTATAATGCGGAAAGGCTATCTAAAATTGCTAAAGATGAGATTGAAGCCAACTTCCCGTTTTTATACGCACAAGCGTCACTAATGCATTATTCATTTTTAGAAGGTTGTATTAAACATTTAATAACCACTTTTATAAAAAATAACAATATAAATACGATAAATGAATTTAAAAATTTAAAAATTTCTTTAGGTGAATTTTTATCACTTGAGGAGGATGAAAAAAACGATTATATTTTCCAACTTTATGAAAAAAACATAGCAATTGGAATTCAATATGGCGTAACTAGATTTGAAACTTTATTAGCACCGATAGGATTGAGTGGTAAGGTGGATAAAGAATTAGCAAAAACTATTTTTGAATTAAGTCAAAAAAGAAATAATATTTTACATCGAGGAGGTATTGCAGACAGATTCTTAATTAAAAATTGTCCTTGGTTAAACTACAAATTGAATGACAAGATAATTGTGAATAATGAGAATTATGAAAAATCTTTTGAAGCTATTATTAAATATCTATCGTTAATTGCAATTCGAATTGGAGAAATGAGAGGAAAAGATATGTCTAAATACAGATTATAATTGTAACTGTCACCGATCTCACTGAATTGTAATATGTGAAATACCAAAAAAACGATAAGTATGAATTATAAATTCGTTCTATCATAAAGTGATAAACCTGCCTCACGGCAGGTTTTCCTATATCAAAACTTTGTCAAAGATTTTAAACTTTGACAAAGTGGTTTTAAAACAAATCCTCATCTACAAAATTCGGAAGCGTCACTTTCAAATTCGGTTCCATTTCCATGGCTCTTTTGATGGCGAAAACAGCGCCTTCATTTCGTGCTCAGCTTCGTCTGAAGATCCTTTGTTGAGGACAAAAAATTATTGTGTGGCAAGCTGTTTATTTTTGACTTCTTCGCTGTACCTATCCTTTAAGATTTTGTAGTTTTTCAAATTTTCATCTGTTTTATTTATTTCCTTTTCATAACCCATTGCAGCAAAATATAGAGGTAATGAAAATGAATCATAATTGCCTGTTTTCACATTGTCTATCCAATCCATATCATAATCTCTTAAATAGGTTTTTAATTTAGTAACAATAAAGTCTCTAATTTTAATTTGTTCCTTTAATACTAAATACTCAGGTAATGCATTTAAAGTAATAGATTTTTGAAATAACAATCTCTCTTCTTCCACTTCATCTTTGGATCGAACATTATATAAAAGTGAAAACATTGTAACAATTACTCCGTAAATTATAAATAATGGAACGGGGGAAAAATTTGATCCACTCGTAACACCTATCGAGATAAGGAATACAAAGGGAATTGATGTCAAGAGATATCCTTTCAAAAGATTCTCCCTACATTTCTTAGCTTTATATTCCGCCGAATTTTTTTTATCAATAAAATAATGTCCGGTAGGGAAAATTGGTACAAATATTACCAAAAACTTAGTTACAATTGCTTGTTTATTAAATTTATGTGATGCAGTAATGTCAATTATTCCAATCATGATATGTTATTTAAATTATTGTTTTAAAACAAATCCTCATCCACAAAATTTGGAAGCGTCACTTTCAGGTTCGGTTCCATTTCCATGGCTCTTTTGATGGCGAAAACAGCACCTTCATTTCTGGCCCAGCTTCGTCTTGAAATTCCGTTGTTCACGTCCCAGAATAGCATAGATTTTAATCTTCTGTCGGCATCATCGCTGCCATCTAACAACATCCCGAAACCACCGTTGATCACTTCTCCCCAGCCAACACCGCCACCATTGTGGATGCTCACCCAGGTTGCCCCACGGAAACTGTCACCAATCACATTGTGAATAGCCATATCTGCCGTAAATCTCGAACCATCATAAATATTGGAAGTCTCCCTGTACGGCGAATCTGTGCCCGAAACATCGTGGTGATCCCTACCCAACACAACAGGCCCGATCTCACCGTTTTTAATGGCTCTGTTGAAAGCTTCGGCAATTTTCATTCTTCCTTCCGCATCGGCGTATAAAATTCTGGCTTGTGAGCCGACAACCAATTTATTTTCCTGCGCTCCTTTAATCCACTGAATATTATCCTTCATCTGCTGTTGGATTTCTTCAGGAGATGTTTTGATCATTTCCTCTAAAACCTGACAGGCAATTTCGTCGGTTTTCTGTAGATCTTCCGGTTTTCCGCTTGTACAAACCCAACGGAACGGCCCGAAACCGTAATCAAAACACATAGGACCCATAATATCCTGAACATAGCTCGGATATTTGAATTCCCTTCCCAAAGTCGGATTGTCAGACATTACATCTGCACCGGCTCTGGAAGCTTCCAGTAAAAAGGCGTTTCCGTAATCGAAAAAATAGGTTCCTTTTTCAGTGTGTTTATTGATCGCTGCAGCGTGTCTTCTCAACGTTTCCTGAACTTTTTCCTTGAATAAGTCAGGGTTTTCTGCCATCATTTTATTGGATTCCTCAAAGCTTTGTCCGACAGGATAATACCCGCCCGCCCAAGGATTGTGAAGCGAAGTCTGGTCTGAACCAATATCAATTCTTACATTTTCCTGATCAAATTTTTCCCAAACCTCAACAATATTTCCCAAATAAGCCAGAGAAACAGTTTCCTGAGTTTCCTGGGCTTTTCTTACTCTTTGTACTAATTCATCAAGGTTTTCATGGATTTCATTCACCCATTTCTGTTCGTGACGGATTTTTGTAATCTTCGGATTCACTTCTGCACAAACGGTAACACAACCTGCAATATTTCCGGCTTTCGGCTGAGCTCCACTCATTCCACCCAACCCTGAAGTCACGAATAAACCACCTTTTGGTTCTTTATTTATTTTTCTGAATGCATTTAAAACTGTAATCGTAGTTCCATGAACAATTCCCTGCGGACCAATGTACATATAGCTTCCCGCCGTCATTTGCCCATATTGCGTAACACCCAACGCATTGAATTTTTCCCAATCATCGGGTTTAGAATAGTTCGGAATCATCATTCCGTTGGTCACCACTACTCTCGGCGCATCTTTGTGAGACGGGAATAATCCCATCGGATGCCCGGAATACATCACTAATGTCTGCTCATCCGTCATTTCCGACAAATATTTCATGGTCAAAAGATACTGCGCCCAATTGGAAAAAACAGCGCCGTTTCCACCGTAAGTAATCAGTTCGTGCGGATGCTGAGCCACTGCATAATCAAGGTTATTCTGAATCATGAGCATAATGGCTTTTGCCTGTTCTGATTTTCCGGGATATTCTGAGATTGGTCTGGCCTTCATCTCATAATCCGGACGGAAACGATACATGTAAATTCTTCCGTATTTTTCCAATTCTTCTTTAAATTCAGGCAATAATTCTGCATGAAATTGAGGTTCGAAATAACGTAAAGCATTTTTTAAGGCTAATTTTTTCTCTTCTTCCCCTAAAATCTCCTTACGCTTCGGAGCGTGGTTGATATTGGTTTCGTATGGTTTCGGCTGTGGTAACTGGCTTGGAATGCCCTGCTGTATCTGTTCCTGGAATGTCATATTTCGATTTAAGATGCTATGTTTAACGTTTAAAGTTAATTTTAAATTCAAAGTTTTAAAGATATTCAAATTAGAAAATCCGTGCAAATAAACGGTGAAAATTCAGCAGCCCGGAAATCAACGGTGTAAAAAATTCCACCCCTCCGGAAGAGGGGAATTTCGATGGGGCTATACTAAGTGTTCAATTTAATTTTCAAAAATAAAAAACCTCACCGAAATTCAATGAGGTTTATTTATTCTATGTTTAAAATTTTAATTATTATTCTTCACAAGAAGCCAGCCGGTGAAGGTTCTTCCGTCCGGAAGGGTGATCACGTACCAGTAGCTTGATGTTGGGATGGCCCTGCCTTTTATGGTTCCGTCCCATACAAATTCTGAACTTGAACTTTGTTCGAAAATCAAAGACTGGTAACGGTCAAAGACTTTTACATTAGACATTTTACCTCCGAAAACATGGAGATTTTTGATGATCCATTTATCATTGAAGCCGTCTCCGTTTGGTGTGATGGCATTTTTAATATCCAACACTACACCCTGCTGCTTTACGATACAATCGCTGTTGGCGTATTTTACGTAGAACGTGGTGATTCCGGTGGGTAAATTGTAGAATGTATTGGTTGCCTGCCAAGTAATTCCGTCAATCGAATATAAAATTGTTTGGGAGCCTGTTGCGTGGACGGTGACATTATTTCCGTTAAATTCAAGCTGTTGGATAACCGGAACATCATAATGTTTAATCTCAAAAGTTTCGGTGTAAGTACAGCCGTTGCTGGCCGTTACGGTAAGCGTATAAGTCCCAACAGTGGTGATTCCCGTAATCGTATCTGTAGTGGAAATGACCTGACCTGAAGGATTTGTCCAGACATAGCTTATGATGGTATGTCCTTCAATATGAACGGTATACTCCAAAGAACCTTCCGGACAGAAATACAGCGTCGGAATATCAAAGACAGGGGTTTGTTTTAAAGATAAATGAATCTCTGCAACATTCGAGCAAAAACCGGGAACACTCACTTTTACATACACAATATTTGAGCCCGTACTTTGATTGTAACTAAAATTAGAAGGCGTAGCAATGGCGTTTGTTCCTGCATTAAGATCAGCCAAAGACGGATAATAGGTGAAAGTAACATTCGTTCCTGTGTATATCTGTGTCTGGAATTGTGTTAAATTAACGTTCTCAATTCCATCATTTCCGATATCACAAACGGAAAGTTGGAAAGGCCCTCCGTTTTGTAAAGTCACTTTATTTCCGGACACAAAATTCACCGTAGCGATATCATCACAACCTGGAATGTTCTGAACTTTCACCCAAATCTGTGTAGGAAAAGGATTTGCTGTAAAGTTCGCCGGATTTGCAATCGGATTTGTACCGTTTTGGGCATCCTGTTGGGTTAAATAAAAAGTAAATGTATTTGCCGGATTCGGAATATCAACCATAATATTGGTAAAATTCAACAAATTAACTTCATAAGATCCATCCAGGTTTTCATCACAAACCGTAAGGGTGGAATTAATCGCTTTCGGAGGGAAATATGTATTCAACTGAATCGGCGCAACGGAATAACAACCCGTGGTCTGCGACTGAAACCTTACCCAAACCTGAACTGAAGAAATGCTTGTTGTAATGGTAGTTCCTATCTGATTGGCCGGATTTCCTGCGTTCGCTTCTGCCGAAGTGTTGTAATATGAAATCGTCATATCAGACAATGGCTGCGTATTTTGCGAAGGAAGAAACAACTGTGGAATAGCATCATTCAACTGGAAAGTTTCACTTAAATTAAAATCTTCATCACACGTTTCCAACGTCGCACTGTTCAAAACAACCGGCGGTAAAAATGTCATTTGGATATTTACCTGAGCCGCTGAAAAACATTCGCCATTATTAAATTTAACCTTAACAAAAACCGTTGCGCTCCCACCGGAAACCACAAATTGTGTCGGATTTGTTATTTGATTGGAAAAAGTATGCGTTGTAGGATCATAGTTGGAATAATAGGTAAAACTCACATTTGAACCTGTATAAATTTGAGGTTGAGCTAATGTTAAATTATAAATTTCATTGCCGTCATTATTGTTATCACAAATATTATTCAATGTAATGGTAACCGGAGAACTTACAGCCGGAGTTGAAGTTAAGCTTAAATTAACCGGATAAATCTGCTGGCAATTATAAGAATTAATTTTAACAAAAACCTGTTGGTTTCCTGTAACGGTAACATTGGTAATCGGATTGGTTCCGTTTGTTGCATCTGCTAAAGTCGGATAGAAAATTGTCGATGCATTTTGGGTTCCTACAATTGCTGATGAATATTGTGATAATTGTACATTTTCTGAATTATCATTATTAAAATCACAAACCTCAAAATTAGACTGAACAATCACCGGATGCACCAAATTTACTCGTATGGGTCTTACGGTATAACAGTCATCCGAAATTTCAAAACGAACGAAAAACGTCTGGGTTACAAGATTTCCATTGGTTGTTATCGTTTGGTTCGGGCTGATTGGATTTGCACCTAAATTCGCCGCCGCTGAAGTCGCGTAAAATTCCGTCACCGGAACTGTAGCCGGGGAAATCAGCATCGTAGCGGAAAGGGTATTTAAATTAATACTGATATCATCCGTCCCATTAAAACAGATGTATTCATTCTTTTCATTAGCGACAATTTTATTGAAAGTAATATTCATATTTACCGTTGCCACCGCAAAACAGCCGTTCTGGATTTCAACTCTTACATAAATCGTGTAAATGCCTTCTTTAATAGTATTTAAAACCGTTCCTGATCCTGTGTAAGCTTCATTATACGTATTATAAGCTGTAAAAATGGCTCCCGTTTGAGTAGAAATCAATGGTCCGATAGTCAACGGATAATCAAAAGGTTCCTGATTATCAGCGTTAATATCACAAATTGAATAGGTAAAATTAATAGGCGAGTTCATATTTACTCCCGGCTTGAACTGGAAATGAATCGGGCCTAAAATATAGGTACAATTTCCTTCCTGAAGCCTTACCCAAAGGTTTGTAGCCGTCGTAATATTGGCTGTTGTAATGGGATTTATATTATTTTGCGCATCGGATTGAGTATTGAAATAAGTAATACCTGTCGTTCCCGGTGTGAAAAGTTCGGTGTTTAATAAGCTTAAGTTATAATTCTGCTCTACCCCATCGTTATTAGTATCGCACAGTTCTACCATATCTTTCAGCAAACTTTTACTTAACAAATTCAATGTTAAAACCGCAACTCTGTAGCAAGTCGGTACGTTGGGATTCTGGATTCTTACGTATAAAACAGTGTTTGCATTTAAAACAAAATTGTTCGGTAAAGGGTTAATATTATTCTGTGCATCCAGCAAAGTTGAGTGAAAACTAAAGGTGAAATTTGCCGGATTTTGAGAAGTTAAATTCGCCTGAAAACTATTTAATGTAAGGTTTACTGAAGTATTTCCGCAGAAATTCTGGGTGTAATTTTTTGCTGCCGGATAAGTAGGATCAAATGTTAATGGAAAATCATCCGATAATGTAAGATCGCTGTTTCCACAAATATTAAACTTCACATTGGCCGTGTAAACATCATTTTGGGTAGGACAAATTGTTGCCTGAATTCCTGTTCCTATCGTTTGTCCCGCAGAATTCGTCCATGTTACTTGCGGCTGGATCACGTTTCCAAGCGGATTGAATCTCCAACCTTCCTGCAAAGCTTGCCAAACTCCTGTATTTCGGCTGGCAGGAGAAATACCTTGTGTGCCGTCGTTATTGATGACACCAATTAAGGCATTTTCAAACTTTCTTGTTGGGCAGGGCGTTAATTTTTTATCAACAAAAACATCAATGATATTGGTAGTTTCGTGCAAAACGATTTGGGACGATGAACGATCTGTACAGCCGGCTACCCTTCCTTCATAAAAGCTAATGACAAACTTTCTGTAGGGCGCAGTACCTATCGTTGAATAGTAAATTTCAGACTGATCTCCGGAAGAAAAAACCAAATCATGATAAACTCCGAAAATTGAATTTTTTGGGAGACTTGTGCTCGGATTCGGCCATTGGATATTGGGATAATTGATGTTTCCAAGCTGGCTCAGATCAAACGTAATCATCCCGTTTGAACCCACTATAAGAGATTCAAAATATTGATTATAAAAGCAAAATTTAAACGGTAAATCCAGTTTTGCCGCAAAGAGATCATCATAATTGGCATTGAGCGACGTTCCCTGGTTCATGGCAACTGGCGGATTGTATGTTTCCTGCGTTACTTCATAGCTTGTAGTCTGCTTCAATACTGGATATTCCACATGAAGAGCTATGCACCCGTTCGCATCAAGATCGTTGGTACAGGTAACATTGAAGCTTTCATTTCCTAAGGCGTCTTTTACTTTCACCTGCGTCGGAGCTTGTGAAAGCCCTAAAACACCAATGAATAAGAAAAAAAATTGTAAAAATCTTATCATAAGTTTATAAAATTAATCACTAGTAAATGATAAATTTAATAATTTTAATCAAAAGATTTAAAAGATAGAAAATTATTTATGTTAAATTAGTGGTTTTAAACTTAAATTACTGTAAAACAGCCAATTAAAAAATACCACAAAAAAAACCTCACTGAAGATTCAGTAAGGTTCAATATAGTATATGTTTAAATCTTAAGTTAAAACATCATCATTTTCTTCTTCGTGATCATCTTCATTATCGCTGAGACCCCAATAGCTGTTTTCTTCATCCTCTGATGCTATATCATCAGTCCCTGCATCTTCATCAATGCCGGGAATATCGAGTCCTTTATCTATTTTATCCTCTTCTTCAAAATCTTCATCCTCAAACGGAACTCCGTCCCCATCGAGCGGAATATGTTCTTCCTGGTTGAAAATATCTTCATTGGGACTGTAATCCATCTGTTCCAATTTTCTGTCTTGCTCTTGTTCGCTATTTTCAGGTATCATAATAATAGTATTTAATGTTATATTAATTTAAACAAAAATAATTCCAAGTGATCAATTATTATCAGAATAAATTTCAGGATTTGCACATGCCGGCATTTTTTGTCCTTTTGAAAAGGCTATTAGATTTTCCGCGGCCAATTTTGCCATAGCATTTCGGGCCTCAATGGTTGCAGAACCGATATGTGGAAGAACGCAAACATTGGAAAGCTCCAAAATGGGATCATCCTTGAAAATCGGCTCAGGATTGGTGACATCCAGACCGGCACCCCAAATCTGCTTTGAAATGAGAGCTTCATAAAGATCTTTCTGATTGTGGAAACCACCTCTTGCCGTATTAATAAATATCGAATCCGGTTTCATTTTCTTAAAAATCTCAGCATTAAAAAGTTCTTTCTGTTCAGGTTTGAAATTGGCATGAACACTCAAAACATCTGATCGCGAGACTAATTCTTCAAAAGACACATATTTTGCATTCAATTCTTTTTCCGCCTCTTCATTTTTATGGCGATTATGGTAAATAATATCCATATCGAAAGCCGCCTTCGACTTTTTTGCCATCTCAAAACCGATTCTTCCCAACCCGAAAATACCCAGCGTTTTTCCATATAATTCCTGTCCCAACGCATGTAACGGCTCAAAATCTCCCCAATTTCCATCTTTCACTTTTTCAAAATTATAGCTGGCTCTTCTCGCCACAGCCTGCATCAGCAAAAAGGCAACATCCGAAGTCGCTTTACTTAAGACATCCGGTGTATTTCCTACAGGAATATTTCTCTGGTTAGCTTCTTTAATATCAACATGGTCAAAACCTACGGAATATAAGGCAATTGCCTTGATGTTCGGACATTCGTTGAAAAAATCTTTATCAAATTTAAAATCCATTCCCACACTTAGAATGGCATCGTGGCTTTTACAATAGCTCATCCATTCATCGTGCGACAGATTTTCATGTTCAGGAATAAAAATTTCCAGTCCTGCATCTTCCAGCATTTTAATTCCAACCTCGGGAATTCTTCTGTTTATAAATATTTTCATTTTTTTTTGTGATTAATTTTAAATTCAAATAAAAAACCTCACTCCGCAAAAAAGTGAGGTCTCTAACTTTAATATTAAAAATTATTGATTCTCATGTGAATCTTTATGTTTATCCCAAGCCTCAGAAGCCATCTCCTGGATTTCTTCCCAAACTTCTTTCGCTGATTTTTGCGCCTGCGTCATAAAACCATGCTTTGTGGCTTCTTTGTTCTGGCTTTTCATGTCGTTGATGTAATCTTTAACTTGTTGGGAATAACTTTCTACACTATAGCCTGGGTTATTATGTAGATTTTTCTGAATATTACTGAAATCGTGTGATGATTTAAATCTATTCGTGTCCATAATAATAAGATTTAGGTGATTAGGTCCTTTTTTGAATCCAATATTCATTCCGAACCCGACTTAAAGTTTATTAAAATTAAAGAAAGATTTAAACCATTAAAGTTGTAAACTGTTAAGAATATTAATCAATAAGGTTTGTAAAGAAATAACGGTTGTTACTTTTTTAATTGAATCAGTTCGCCTTTTCTTTTCACAATATTTTTATAATCCCATTGAATTTTTTCCGATTTTTTCAGGCATCTTTTGATATCTTCTTCATCAATTTCAGAAACATCATTATAAAATACGGAAGCATCCTGAAATTTCTCACCATGAACGTTTAAAAGATCTTCATTAAAAGATTTTCCGCTCCAGAACATCAGCCGGATTCCCTTTTTCTGCTTGCTGTATCCAACAATCGGGTTTCCTTCCAAAAACCAAACAGGATGAGCATGCCAGATTTTTGATTCTGCATTAGGTAAATTTTCATCAATAATTTCAGATAATTTTGAACAAATTTCCTGATCAGGCTCAGTTTGTGAACTGGTATATTTTTGAATATCGGAACTCATTTTCAATTTATTATCTTTTAAAATTAAGAATTAATCTTCAATCTTTGGCTAAAGCCGCTCCTATTGATAAAGCAGATCATTGATTTGTATTCCCCAACATCGGAACAAATTTATATGCTCCAAATTCTTCTTTCTCAAATTCGGTCTGGGAAATTTTTGTAAATCTGTAGAGAACCTGTTCGTCGGTTGGCCCCAATGGAATGACCATTTTTCCACCAACTTTCAACTGTTTTAATAATTCTGTCGGCAACACGGAAGCCCCACAAGTCACGATAATTTTATCGAACGGAGCAAAAGTCGGAAGCCCTGCAAAGCCATCCCCAAAGCTCTGAAATTTCGGAAAAAGGTGCATTTCACGTAATTTCTTTTTTGAAAAATCAAACAGGTCTTTTTGCCTTTCCACGGTATAAACATGAGCTTTCATCGCCAGTAAAACAGCAGTCTGATAGCCACAACCCGTCCCAATTTCAAGAACTTTTTCGCCGGCTTTTACCTGCAAAAGTTCAGATTGTTCCGCAACCGTTGAAGGGTGAGAGATAGTCTGATGCGCCAAGATTGGAAAAGCCCGGTCTTCATAAGCAAAATCCTCAAAAATACTTTCAATAAAAAGATGTCTGGGAACTTCATTCATCGCAGAAAGCACATTTTCGTCCGAAATTCCGATTCTATTTCGGAGATATTCTACCAAAATCTTTCTTTTTCCCTTATGTACAAACGAATCTTGCGTCATTAGATAGTAGTTATTAGGTTGAAGCGCTAGTTGCTACAAAAATAGAAAAACAAATATGATTTATCAACCTAAAAGGTATCATCTATTGCCTAACCCCTAAAATTCTTATATTTACAAAAATTTAATATAACTATGTTAAAAGCAGGTTTGGTAGGCGCCGGACATTTGGGAAAGATACATTTGAGACTTCTTAATCAATCAGATAGATATGAATTTGTAGGTTTTCATGATAAAGATGTAGAAAACGGAAAGAAACTGGAAGCCGAATTCGGGTATAAATATTTTGAAAATTTTGATGAATTGCTTGATCAGATCGATGTTTTAGACATTGTTACGCCAACAATTTACCATTATGATTATGCCTTAAAAGCCATTGAAAAAGGACTTCATTTTTTCATTGAAAAACCAGTAACCCATACCCTCGAACAGGCACAGGAAATTCTTCAGAAATGTGAAGAAAACAATATCAAAGCTCAGGTTGGACATGTTGAAAGATATAATCCAGCCTTTATTGCTACTAAAGAATTCATTAAAAATCCAATGTTTATTGAAATCCACAGGCTTGCAGAATTCAATCCGCGTGGAACGGATGTTTCTGTGGTGCTGGATTTAATGATTCATGATTTGGATATTTTATTAAGCATTGCTAAATCTAAGGTTAAAAACATTCATGCAAGTGGCGTTTGTGTAGTAAGTAAAACTCCAGATATTGCCAGTGCAAGAATTGAATTTGAAAACGGATGTGTTGCTAATCTTACGACTTCCAGAATTTCTATGAAAGCCATGAGAAAGAGCCGTTTCTTCCAGAAGGATGCTTATATTTCCATCGACTTTTTAGAGAAAAAAGCAGAAGTAATCCGCATGAAAGATGCTCCGGAAAATCCTACTCCATTTGATATGATTATTGAAAATGCAGAAGGGGAAAAGAACCAGATTTTATTTGAATACCCTAATATTCAGCCTAATAACGCGATTTTAGATGAATTAAATTCTTTTGCAGATTCTATTAACGAAAACAAAAATGTGGAAGTTTCTATTGGAGATGGAACGGAAGCTTTGAAGGTGGCGTTGGAGATTATGAAATTGATCTCTTAATGGAAGATATTAAAAAGTATTTTTTGCCCGTTTTAATTTTATATCTGGCATTAATGTGCTTATACGTCAGCTATACATTTATAATTCATGACTATAATATCACAAAAAGCATTTATCAGCCTTATAAAAGTTTTGTTCAATTATCACCTTTTAATAACTGGAATGTTTTTATAACAATTTTTAAAGGAATTTTTGGTGTAGCAGGCTTTATAAAGTTTATAATCAATCATAAAGTAATCAATTACTTCAATACATTATTCTTATTAATTACCATATTTGAAATTATATTTCAATTATATAATCAAATTGAAATGTTTGAAAATTTCTTAGTTTATATTGATTTAATGAGCACCATCATTACAGGAATCTTATTTTTAATAATCGGATTCTATTACTTTAGAAATTTAAAAATTAAAGAAATTATTCCACAAATACTCATAGGTTTTTCATTAACAGTTATTTCATATCAGTTACATTAATTATTTAAAATATTTACAAGCGGGCTCATGAGCTCGCTTTATATTTTCATCAATTTATTAAATTCTTCATTTCACTTCAATATTTTTAAATATATTTGTGAATACTTAAAACAATAATTCTTAAAACAACCCCATATTTAAATAATTAAAACTACTATGAAAAGAGCCATCCTATTATCCGCGTTTTTATTGTCTCAATTTGGGACATCACAGCTTTTAAAAACAAATGGTCAAAAAATCGTCAATGATAAAGGCGAGAATGTTCAGCTGAGAGGTCTCGGTTTAGGAGGATGGATGCTGCAGGAAGGTTATATGCTGAAAACTGCTGACTTTGCAGGCCCACAATACAAAATCAAAGAAAAAATTGCAGAATTGATCGGTGAAGAAGGAATGAATAATTTTTATAAAGCTTATTTAAAAAACGGAATTACGAAACAGGATATTGACTTTTTGAAAAAAGCAGGATTTAATTCTATCAGGCTTCCGATGCATTATAATTTATACACTTTACCCATCGAAAAAGAGCCTATAAAAGGAAAAAATACCTGGCTGGAAGAGGGCTTTAAAATGACCGATGACCTTTTGAAATGGTGTGCAGACAACAAAATGTATTTAATTCTGGATCTTCATGCAGCTCCGGGTGGACAGGGAAATGATGTAAATATTTCAGATAATGACAAATCAAAACCGTCACTTTGGGAAAGCGAAGAAAATCAACAAAAAACAATTGCACTCTGGAAAAAATTGGCGGAAAGATATAAAGATGAACCTTGGATCGGCGGTTATGACCTGATCAACGAACCAAATATCAATTTCACAGGAAAAAATCCGAACGGAACAGACGAAATGTCGAATGCACCCCTTTGGAAATTACAAAAAGATATTACGGAGGCAATTCGTCAGGTCGACAAAAAGCACATTATTATTCTTGAAGGAAATGGATGGGGAAATAATTATAACGGACTGACTCCGCTTTGGGACAATAATCTAGTGTTCAGCTTTCATAAATACTGGAGCTATAATGATGATGCAACATTAAAATTTGCATTAGATTTAAGGGAAAAGCATAATATTCCGATTTGGTTGGGAGAAACAGGCGAAAATTCTAACGTCTGGTTTACGGAGCTCATCCAATTATTGGATAAACACAATATCGGTTTTGCCTTCTGGCCTATGAAAAAGATCGACAATATCGCAGGAATTACCAATGTAAAAATCACTCCGGAATATCAGAAATTATTGGATTACTGGAAAAACGGAGGTGAAAAACCATCTAAAGAATTTGCAACAAAAGCTTTAATGAAAATTGCTGACAACTATAAATTCAGTAATGTTGAGATTAAAAATGATGTGATTGATGCCATGTTCAGGCAAACGACAGACGGCTCAACAAAACCATTCAAAAAACATCAGGCTCCGGGAAAAATTTTCGCAACAGATTATGATTTGGGAAGAATGGGCGCGGCATATTCAGATAAAGATTTTATTAATCTTTGGGTGAGCGATCCGGCAAAAAGATCGGAATGGAATTCAGGAAATCAGTTGAGAAATGACGGTGTTGATATCTATAAAACAAATGAAAATCAATACTATGTAGGAAAAACCGAAACAGGAGAATGGCTTCAGTACACCATCAACGTAAAGGCCGACAATACCTACATTTTTGACATAAATTATTCCAGCAACAATGATGCAAAAATCAGGATTGAAGATGCTTCGGGACAACGATTGGCAACCTTTTCACTAAACTCAACCGGAGGAAATGAAACCTGGAAAACCGTTTCTGCAAAAGGAATCAACCTCAAAAAAGGAGAAAATAAAATCAGGATATTTTTTGAAAATGACGGAGTAAATCTTAATTATTTTGAAGTAAAATAAATAAAAATCTTAAATTGCAAATCCCTTTTAGTTTCTAAGAGGGATTTATTTTTAAACTTTTTATTTTAACCAAAAAAGAGATGAAGATTTAATAATCAATATTTTAAGTTCATCAATAATTTACAAATAAGATACATAAGTTTTTTTAAAAATCTTTGATTTATTCTCTTGAAAACTTTGGGTTCTATTAACAATAAAAAATATTCAATAGCTTTTGTCCCTTTTGTGGTTAAAATAAGATTATTAAACAGTTATTATGAAAAAATTAGGATTATTATTTCTTTTGATCTCAGTGTTTACGTTCGCTCAGCGATCAGTTTTAGAACAAAAAATCAATTCCATTATTAAAGACAAAAAAGCGACAGTCGGGGTTTCCGTTCTTGGCTTTGAAAACGGCTTTAAATACAATAAAAACAGCGAGAAAAAACTTCTGATGCAGAGTGTTTTTAAGTTTCATATTGCAACGGCTGTTTTGGATTTTGTAGATAAAGGAAAACTATCATTAGATCAGAAAATTTTACTAAATAAATCGAATTTGCTAGAAAATACTTGGTCTCCACTCCGAGATAAATATCCTAATGGGAACGTTGAAGTTCCTTTAAGCGAAATTCTTGAATACACGGTTACAAAAAGCGATAACAACGGCTGCGATATCATGCTGAAATTGCTAGGAGGCACAAAAACCGTTCAGAAATTCATGGATTCTAAAGGCGTGAAAGGCTTTCAGATCAAATATAATGAAGAAGCTATGCACAAAGACTGGAATGCGCAATACGAAAATTACAGTACCATGAGGTCAACTGTTGATGTTTTGAAAAAATTCTATGACGGAAAATTATTGTCAAAAAAATCCACGGATTATCTGATGAAAGTAATGCTGTCAACTTCCACCGGATTAAATAAATTAGTTGAGCAACTTCCAAAAAACACTCCTGTCGCAAGAAAAACGGGAGCTTCCGGAAAGAATGATGCAGGTCTGACAGGTGCAGAAAACGAAATTGCCATCATTACTTTACCGAATGGCAAGCATTATGCAATATCTGTATTCGTCAGCAACTCAATGGAATCGGATGCTGTAAACTGTAAAATGATTTCGGATATTTCAAAGACTGTCTGGGATTATTTTAATAAGTAAAATTTTAAGCTTAATTTTAAAAACAATTTAAAATGAAAAAAATATTATTAACAATCGGATTATTCAGCTGTACATTATTCTTTGCGCAAAAGAGTGAAAACTACTTACAGATCGGCTATTCAAGCATTTGCTGCGGAACACCGTCTGATAAACCTGTGATGGATTTTGTGAACCAATTTCAGAAAAAGAATAAAATAAAAGCACTGGAAGTTTACAAACAAAGCGGCTTGGGAAGAGAAGGAGAATATAACCTGTATATCGGGATGGACAAGCTTTCAAAAACACAAAAAACAAACTTTGTAAGAGGTCTGAAAACAGCTATTGACAGCCAGAATAATTCCAGAAGCAAAAACAGGGACGGAATTGTGAACTTCAGTGAAAATGAAATGGTGAAAAAAGCTGATCTTTCAAATGCAAGAAACTTAACTTTATATAAAAAATAAATTTAATTAAATAAGGAAAAATGATTAAAAACATTGTAGTTATCGGGGCGGGAACCATGGGAAATGGGATTGCACATACTTTCGCGCAAAGCGGATTTACCGTAAATTTGGTAGATGTATCTCAGGATGCTTTAGACAGAGGATTAAAGACCATTACCACCAATCTTGACAGAATAATTGCAAAGGGAAACCTTACAGAAGAACAAAAAGCGGAAACATTAGGAAATATCAAGACTTTCACCGCATTGAAAGATGCTGTTGGAAATGCAGACCTTATTGTAGAAGCTGCTACTGAAAATCAGGAATTGAAGTTAAAAATTTTCGGTCAGATGGATGAATTTGCTCCTGAAAACTGCATCTTGGCAACTAATACTTCATCAATTTCTATTACAAAAATAGCGGCGGCTACAAAAAGAGCAGACAAAGTAATCGGGATGCACTTTATGAATCCAGTTCCAATCATGAAATTGGTTGAAATTATTAAAGGATATTCTACTTCTAAAGAAACTTTTGATGCTATTTATGAAATGAGCAAAACATTAGGAAAAGTTCCTGTGGAGGTGAATGATTATCCCGGATTTGTGGCCAACAGAATCTTAATGCCTATGATCAACGAATCTATCGAAACACTTTACAACGGTGTTGCGGGTGTTGAGGAAATCGATACGGTAATGAAACTTGGGATGGCTCATCCGATGGGACCGCTTCAATTGGCAGATTTCATTGGTCTTGACGTATGTCTGGCGATATTAAATGTAATGTACGACGGCTTCAAAAACCCAAAATATGCTCCGAATCCATTGTTGGTAAACATGGTAATGGCAGGAAAATTGGGAGTAAAATCCGGGGAAGGATTCTACGATTATTCTGAAAGCAAAAAAGCCGAAAAAGTAGCGAAAATGTTTTCAAAATAGTTTCTAAGTTATGAGTTGTGAGTTATAAATTATAAGTTATAAATTTGATGCGAAAGCTGCAATCTATAACTAAACAACTGAAACCTTGATAAAATTTAAAAAAAAATATATTCAAATATCATTGGTCATCATTACTTTAGTGATGACCATTTTGCGTTTTTTACTCAATGAAAAAGGAAGGACAAATCCTGATTCCATCCGATACATGAGATTTGCACACAACCTTCCTGAAATTGATAATACCACTACTCCGCTGGGTTATCCGGCAGCAATAAAATTCTTTACATTCTTTGGTTTTGATGAATTCTGGAGCAGTAAAGTTATCGGAATCCTTGCCTTTCTTTTCATTATATTTTTCACCTGGAAAAAAAAGTTTTTCTTTAAAGAATCGATTGTTCTAAGTGCTTTGTTCAGCTTTATCTCTATCTATTCCTACACCATGAGTGAGGCGTTGATTATACCTTTTGTTATTTTGTTTTTATATGTCGCATCATTGATTATTACAGGAAAACTGGAAAAAGGAAAAGCTATTTTATATCTTAGTTTAAGCTTAATTGCTTTATATAATATCAGGTATAGTGCACTTTTTATTATTGGAGGAACCGGACTTTACGGACTCATTTTCTGGAAAAAGAAATATTCATCAATTTTTATAATATCAGGAATAATATCATTCGTTTTTGTTGTTTTATATAAATTTTTATTTATTGATTATTTTAATGAAAACTATGTGAAGGATGCTTTAACAGTAGGCCTTTATCCTACTTCAAAATTATTGAGAGAATTATTTCAGGGATTATGCACTACTTTTAATCCGTTCATACATATCGCAAATCCGGGCGGCGGATTGGTCAATTACGGGATTTACGGGATTGGTCTTCTGAATATTATTTTAATGATCTATCTTTTTGTAAAGTATAAGCTTTCAGAATCTGAATTTTTCTTCGTTTTTATAAGTATTTCAGGGATAATATGTTCATTTTTTATACAATATTTTTATCCGGTCAATGCAATAGATTACAGGTTAATGGTTCCTTTCAGTATTCCGTTATGGCTGATTTATTTTAGAAAATTATTCCAAATATTTAACAGCAAGGTTTACGCAATAGGCTTATTAAGCATTCTATCCGGAATTTTTTTCACATGGCTCTCCAGAGGAAATTATCTTGAGAACAGAAAAGAGATGAAACAGTTTTTACAATCGGAGAAATTAGATAAAGTTCCTTTAAAGTTTTACCTGGAAACCACAGAAGACCTTGACAAAATACAGATTGCAGAATTAATCAGTACGATAAACGCTAATACTGAACTCACTTTCAAGCCAAAAGACACACTCCAGAACACTACGCTGACAAGGTATAAAGTTTTGCAAAAAATTAGGATAGACAGGAACAAATATCAATAATTTTATTATCTTTGAGAAAGTTAAAACATTAAAAAAATGAAATTACCAAAGTTTTTATTAGCAGATAATTCGGAATTTCCAGAAGATTTATTCGTAGTTCATACAGAATATCCAAGATTTATCTTAAACGTTGAGGAAGAAGAAGTTGAGTGGTTGGATGATCTTGAAGGTGATGATGAAGAAACGATGGCAGATGAAGCTACAAAGGTAGTAGAAGCTGCATTCAAATGGTGTGATGAAGAATTGGCTAAGTACGACGACGAAGAGGAAGAATAATTAACATTCAAACATAAAAAAGGAACTCAGTTGAGTTCCTTTTGTTTTATTCAGCTTTATTGAATTTCAATAACAGAAGATTGTCTTTATATAATTCTAAAGTATTTCCGGAAACTACATATTTATTAGCTTTTCCCATCATATCCATGAAGTTGTTTTCAACATTCATATTATCACACATCATTTTTGTAGATCCCATTTGCCCGGCAGAAAAATTACCGGTAGAAGCATCAACTTTCGCGGTTCCGAAGTAATTGTTGCATCCTGCATTTCCGTTGATTTTTTCCCCATCAATATTCAAAGTAGGAACTTTTCCTTTCACATTATCAGCTAAAGCCCATTTTGTTCCAGCTAATGAAGGCTGCGTTTTCCCCACTTTTGAAGCGGATGAGCTTGACATTGTTCCACATGATGCCAAGACAACGGCTGTGCATATTCCTAAAAAAAGATTTTTCATTTTTTTATTTTTATTAAAACAAATTTACATAAATTCTATTATTTAAAACGCTTTCAGCAAGTTTTATTATTTTTTAACAGTTGTGGTTCTTGGTTTTATTTTAATTATTTTAAACTTAAAACAGATAAAATATTTATCCCATTAACTTAAATTTTAAAATAAATTGTAAGGATTCGCTACAATATATAAATCCTTAGAATTCATTTTTTCTTTGAAATGTTAATTCGACAAATATTCTTTAAAACAAAAAACGGACCTTAAAAGTCCGTTCCTATATAAATTTTAATGTTGGTTTATTAACCTCTTAATTCTGCATTGAATTCTTTTTCAAAAGATTTAATTAAGGAATCCATTACAGTTGCAATTTCCTTCTCCTCCAACGTTTTTTCTTCATTTAAAAGCTCAAAACTCATGGCATAGGACTTCTTACCCTCAGGAAGATTTTTTCCTTCGTAAACGTCAAATAAATTAATATTTTTAATGTAAGGAGATTTATTCTTTTTAGCGGTCTGATAAAGATCCTGATAATTTACATTCTTATCAATTAATAAAGCTAAATCTCTTCTGATCTTATTGAATTTAGGAATATCCTTGAATACCAGTTCATTATTGGAACGTAATTCCTGAGCATATTCAAGCTCAATTTCAGCATAAAAACACTCCTGGTCAATATCGAAATCCTTCAACATCTGAGGTGCCACTTTCCCGATTCTTACTAAAGTTTTCCCCCCAACTTCATAAGCAAGAGCATCAGAGAATCTTTCATCAGACAAAGGAACTTCCTTATAATCAATTGCTAATCTTTGCAGTAATACCTTTACATAAGCTTTTAAGTTATAAAAACTTGTAGCAGATTTTGGCTGTAACCAGTTTTCACTGACTTCTCTTCCCGTAACCAAAAGTGCCAACTGTTTTCTTTCCTCGTATTTCTCTTTTTTATGGTAAATTTTTCCGAATTCAAAAAACTTGATATCCTGACTTTTCCTATTGATATTATAGATAGTATTTTCCAAAAGCCCTTCCAATAGTGACTTTCTCATGAATGCTAAATCATTGCTCAGAGGATTCAATAATTTCACGGCATCTGTTTCATCTTTTAAGGACGTCAACGAATTGTTCATCACTTCATTGAAACCAAGGCCTTGTAAAGTTCTTGCCCAGTTGTTTTCCAATTCATCCTGGTCCTGCGCACTCAATTTTACAGGGGTGAACGAAATTTTTTGCGGGGCGTCAATTTTATTATATCCATAGATTCTTAAAATCTCTTCGATAACGTCAATTTCTCTTGTCACATCCGCTCTGTAAGCCGGAACAGAGATTTCAAGACCGTTTTGAATTTCATTTAAAACCTGAATATCAAGAGATTTTAAAATTTCTTTTACTTTTTCCCTGTGAATTTTTGTTCCTAAAATCTGTTCGATTTTTGAGAATCTGATGATCACATAGTTATCTTCAATTTTTTTCGGATATTCTTCCAACAACTCACCTACCAACTTTCCTTCAGCTAATTCCTGAATCAGTTTAATAGCGTGAGTAATAGCTGTTCTGGTAATATTCGGGTCAACACCTCTTTCAAATCTGAAAGATGCATCGGTATTCAATCCATGGAATTTTGCTCCTTTTCTCACCGCAACCGGATTGAAATAAGCACTTTCTAAGAAAATAGTTTTTGTTTCTTCAGAAACTCCCGAATTCGCGCCCCCGAAAACTCCTGCGATGCACATCGGATTATCCTCCCCGTCTTTAATCATGATTTCAGAACCATTTAAAGTTCTTTCAACACCATCTAACGTTGTGAATTTTGTTCCTTCTTTTACAGTTCCCACTTTCACTTTTTTACCTGCAATTTTATCTGCATCAAAAGCGTGAAGAGGCTGTCCCAAACCATGAAGAATATAGTTTGTGATATCTACAATATTGTTGATCGGGCTTAATCCGATGGCCTTTAATCTCTCTTTCATCCAATCCGGAGAATCTGCAACTTTCACATTTTCTATGACTGCTCCTATATATCTTGGAGTAAGTTCTGCATCTTCAACTTCCAAACTAAAATCATGAGAATCTTCGTTATTCAAAACTTCCGAAGAAACTTTTTCAAAAGTAGATTTTTGTTGATTTGTTGACAAAAATGCGTACAAATCTCTTGCAACACCGTAATGAGACATGGCGTCCGTTCTATTCGGCGTTAGACCGATTTCAAAAACTTCGTCGTTTGTTAATTCATAATAATCAGCGAAATCTTTTCCAACTTCATATTTTTCTTCATCTAAAACCATGATTCCACCATGATCGTCACTCAGACCCAATTCATCTTCTGCACAAATCATCCCCTGAGAAACCTCACCTCTGATTTTTGCTTCTTTTATTTCAAAAAAGTTTCCTGTTTTATCATAGATTTTAGTTCCTACAACTGCCACAGGAACTGTTTGCCCGGCTTCAACATTCGGAGCTCCACAAACGATGTTCAACACCTTTCCGTTTCCTACATCTACTGTTGTTTTTCTTAATTTGTCTGCATTCGGATGTTTTTCGCAGGTTAAAACCTTACCTACAACAATTCCTTCCAGGCTGCCTTTTATGCTTTCAAATTTTTCTATCCCTTCAACTTCAAGACCTATATCCGTAAGGAACTCACCGATTCTTTCCGTTTTCAGTTCCGTTTTGATAAAATCTTTCAGCCAGTTGTTTGATATTTTCATCTGATATATTTTGAAAATTTAATTGAGTTTTTGTACAATTTCAGTTGCACGGTTTTTGAGCCAACAAAGGTCGTGTTTTTTTGAGAAATAGAGAAATTTATGAGCGACTTTAAGATGTTAATTTCTCAACAAAAAAGAGGTCTTGAAAATCAAAACCTCCTTATTATTTATTTCTTTAATCTTACAAGCCAATCACCGGCATTGATAACATTAAGATATTTTCGTTTTCTTCAAGACCATCCAGAGGTTCAATGATTCCCGGTCTGTTTGGCTGAGACATTTTCATAGTGATATCGTCAGAGCCAAGAATTGTTAACATCTCCGTTAAAAATTTAGAGCTAAAACCAATGTTGATATCTTCTCCATTATAGTCGCAAGGAATCTGCATATCTGCTTTGTTTGCGTATTCCGTGTCTTCCGCGTGAAGATGAAGTATATTTGCAGACAACTTAAATCTCACCTGATTTGTAGATTTATTTGACATGATGGAAGCTCTTTTTATTGCTCCCAACAAAAGATTCCTGTTGATTGTCAATACATTCGGATTTTCTTTTGGGATTACCGCTGTATAGTTTGGATATTTTCCGTCGATCAGTCTACAGATCCAGATATGTTTACCAAAAGTAAATTTAGCCATATTCTCATTGAAGTCGATTGTAACGTCTTCGTTTGAGCTTGCTAAAATATTTTTGAAAATATTCAAAGGTTTTTTCGGCATGATGAATTCCATTGGTTCGGCATTCATCAGATCCGTTCTTTTATAAACAACCAATCTGTGAGAATCCGTAGAAACAAAATTGGTTTCATTTTCCCCAAACTGGAACAAAACTCCCGTCATTACAGGACGAAGAGAGTCATTACTTGTTGCGAAAAGTGTATTTGTAAGCGCTTCAGACAAAACTCCGGCAGGCATTGTAACACTTTGGGAAGCGTCAAATTCCGGAAGTTCAGGATAATCATCTGCATTGTCCAATGCTACCGCGAAATTATCTTTTTCATCTAAAATCTCAAGCTGACTTCCGGTGCCTTCCGCATTATCCTTTACGGCCAATGTCAACGGCTGCTCTCCGTAAGTCTTGATAAAATCCTGAAAAATCTTGGCAGGAACAGCAAATTTTCCTGTGTCATCAGACTTTACCTCCAAAGAAGTCACAAGAGTTGTTTCCCCATCAGATGCTGTAATGGTAACATTGTTTCCGTCTAATTCAAAAAGATAGTTTTCTAAAATCGGTCTCGATTGAGAGCTTGATATTACGCCACTTACAGTTTGCAAAGCCTTCTGCAGTTCACCACTTGAAATGATAAATTTCATAGATTTAAAAATAATTTTTACAAATATAATAAATAGAAAATAGATGGAAAAGAATAATCCAGAGAGTTATTAACAACCATCAAAAGATTTTACATACACTTCTACCTCAACTTTTTGATATCTTAAATATCATAAAGGACTAAAGGTAAGGATTTTCTTCAAGCAATTAATTATATTTGTAAATAATCTTTCCATAATGCAAAAACTGCCCATCCATAAAAGTTTTTTTAATGCTTTTCGAGGTGTATTTTTAATGTTCAAAAATGAAAGAAATTTCCAGATTGAAACTCTTGCTTTATTTATCAACCTATTTCTAATTTTTTATTTAAAACTTACTACCATTGATACAGTTTTGATCTTAATTGTTTCTTTTGGAGTCTTAGCTGCGGAAATTTTCAACACCGCAATCGAGAAAGCTTGCGACATCATCCAACCCGAATTTGACAAAAGGATTGGTTTTATTAAAGATATTTCTGCCGGAGCGGTACTTCTGATGGCGATTGTTGCGGTTGTTGTGGGGATTTTGGTATATTGGAAGTATATTAATAATTAATTTCTTTGATTCCCTTTTTGGCCCTTTTGGCATAGCTTTTGACCAAAGAAGAAGAAATTACACGATGAAAAAAATAATTATTATAATTGCATTTGCAATTATTCCATTTTGTGCAAATGCCCAGGTTGGTATTAACACTTCAACTCCACACGCTATGCTTGACATTAAAGGGTCAGGTTATGATCCTAAAGGAAACTCATCCGATGAAAAAAAAGCAACATTAAGGGTTGACGGTACTAAAGATTATTCACTAGATATGGGAACTCAGGCTGATTCATCCAAAGGATCCTATATTCAGTCACGTTTTAAAGGCGGAAGCGGGCTCACTCTTAACTTAAACTCTAATGGAGGTGATGTTGGGATTGGTATGATTCCCAAATCGAATGTCAATACTTCCAAAAGTTCAAAATTATACCTCAATACTGCATCGACAGCCCCTTCAAGTGGCGTTGCGACATTGGTAAGAAATGAAGCAACAGGAGAAGTTATGGCAGTAAGAGTAGGTAATAATGCAAGATCCTTTACCAATCTTACTTATGAAATAAATAATGTAGAGGGAGACTGGCTACAAGATTTTGATACAAAAATTTCTGCATCAAAATATACAGTTATTATTACAGGTTTGAAATTTGGTGGACGAATTGAAGCAAAAGGTCTACGTGTAGGGGAAGGTGTTCCTGCAAATTCTACTTATAATCCATTAAACTTTAATGCCACTCCAATTAATGGAACTTGGAGGCTTTCAGCGGATTATGATGGAGGAAACCCTCCAAGTGGAATCAATGGTAACTGGACGATTAATGTATTGGTAATCAATAATTCTTTAATAAACACATTGCCTACCGAAACATTCGATTTAAATACATCTAGGACAGGCACAGCCACTTCTGCTCCATTTGGATTGTAAAATAAAAATTATACAAATAAAATATCTTCTTTAGTTTTAAGAAGATATTTTTATTTTAACAAATTATTCTCTAAAATTAGCTAATATTTTTTGTGATTCTGTAATTTATATAGCAAATAATCTTTCATGCAAATTAACTATCCATATAAATTTTTTAATACTTTACTAATCATCTTTCATTGCGAGAAACGAAGCAATCTTAAAATGAATTATCATCTATAAATTCATTTCGTAGAATTAAATCAACACAGATTTCACAAATTTGCACAGATCTATTTGTATTATTAATGAAAGCATTAGTGTTTATTTGTGTTTAAAAACTATTTTCCAACATAGATAAACCCTACTTTCCCAGACTTAAAAACCGTTTCAATTCTTTTATAATCATCAACTTCATATTCATCAGCCTGAAGAATTTCCTCGTCAGTCACTCCAAATAAAACACCCTCAACTTCATCATCCGCATTTCCTGAAAATTCTAAAATCGGGTGATATTTTTGATTGCTTTTTCTTAAAACTTCGGGATCTGTGATTTCTAACATTTTGAGTTTATAACCTTTTAAAATATCTTTTTCTCCTTGTAAAATCCGGCCAAAAGTTTCTATTTGAACCTCTTCTTTTTGTAATGTTCCGTAGGAAAATAGGTAGGGCATTGATAAAATTGGTTTTAAGCGGTATTAGACTTTCAGATGCTTGGCAGGCTCGGCATGACATTTCTAATACTAACAGTTTGTTTCAGTGAAAATAATCAATCCAAAATTAGTGTAATATTTTTGTGTGATTCTATAATTTCAATTAAAATTCCAAATAAGGTTTGCCCGTTTCCGTCAATCAATTCATTCAGTTTTTGTTGAATTAATTCAATATTAAAAGGTTTTCCTTGTTTAATTTTTTTTTCATAGAATTCTTCGTTGCATCAAAGCCTAAATCTTCTTTTGATTTTTGAGATTCTTTCCAGATAATTTCAATTTCCTCATTGTTTTCAAACACTCCGAAACCGCCATACAGAATATCATTAAAGCCATCCAAAGTTCTGACTTTCCAATCCTGATTTTTCATCAAAACCCGAGAAACTTCTTCGTAGAAACCATACAAATCAAAAAAATGGCTGCCATTGATGACAGCCGTTTTCTTATTATTTTTATTTGAAGTGCTCAAACGTATTTTAATTACAAATTCTGTTTATTGTGAAACCTAACGGGTTTTAAAAACCCGTTAGGTTTGTTTGAAAGCCAATAGCAAATTTCCGGAGCTGTTAACTATTTAAAGTATTCCACTCCATTTTTGAAAATATTGTGGTAATTCGCAGTTGGAATGTTTTTCATTAAACCTTCCGCAAAACGTTCAGGGTGACCCATTCTACCGTAGATTTTTCCGTCCGGGCTCGTAATTCCTTCAATTCCGAACAATGAGTTATTTGGATTGAACGGCATTCCGTGAGCGATGTTTCCATCTAAATCTAAATATTGTGTTGCAATCTGTCCGTTTTCATACAGCTTCTGAATTTCCTCTTTTGAAGCCATAAAACGACCTTCACCGTGAGAAATCGGAATGGTGAAAACCTGATCTTTCATTCCTTTCAACCAAGGCGATTCATCGTTCAGAACTTTTACATTCACCATCTGAGAAATGTGTCTTCTGATTGCATTGTGAGCCAACGTCGGAGAATTCTCATCCAAATCTTTGATTCTTCCATAAGGCAATAATCCAGATTTAACTAAGGCCTGGAAACCGTTACAGATCCCGATAATCATTCCATCTCTGTCTAATAATTCGTGAACAGCATTTTTCATCTTCTCGTTTTTCAAGACATTAACAATGAACTTTGCAGAACCATCCGGCTCGTCACCTGCTGAGAAACCACCTGAGAAAGCTAAAATTTGTGACTTTTTAATTTCTTCCACCCAAGCATCGATACTTTTGTCCAGCAATTGGTGATTGATATTGATTAAAGGCAAACTGTTGACAATCGCGCCTTCTTTTGCAAAAGCATTCAGCGTATCATATTCGCAGTTTGTTCCCGGGAAAACCGGTGCGAAAACTCTTGGCTGAGCGATTCCGTGTTTTTTAATGATGATATTTCTTGGGTTGATTGAGTTTAATTTCTCATCGATTTCAACCGTAATTTTTTCTTTTTCAACCGTTGGGAAAAGGTTTTCAAATGTATTGGTGTTTGCAGCTAATAATTTCTCAATCGTAAATTCAGCATCATTAATTTTGATAACATTTGAATTTTTAACCTCTCCGATGAATTGAAGATTTGCAGCACTTAATTCTTCTTTAGATTCGATGATTAAGCTACCGATATTTTTGTTTAGTAAAACGCCTTCATCAACTGTAATTTCTGCACCTAATCTGTTTCCGAAGCTCATTTTCGCTAAAGCAACGGCAACTCCACCTTCTTTCACTGTTTTCACAGAAACGATTTTTCCGGCTTTGATATTTTCGAAAATTAATTCAAAAATTTCTTTTAAACTGTCATAATTCGGAAGTCCGTTTTCCTGAGCAATATGATTGAAGAAATATACTTTATTTCCTTCACCTTTAAATTCAGGAGAGATAATAGTTGCCTTTTCTCCGTTTGCACATGCGAAAGAAATCAATGTTGGCGGAACATTCAGATCCTGATACGTTCCACTCATTGAATCTTTTCCTCCGATCGCTGCCAAACCAAGATTAATTTGTGCATCATAAGCTCCCAACAAAGAAGCTAAAGGTTTGCCCCATTTCTCAGGATTCTGACCTAATTTTTCAAAATATTCCTGGAAACTTAATCTGATATTCTTGTAATTGCCACCCATCGCAACAATTTTTGCAACACTCTCAACGACTGCATAAGAAGCTCCCAGCAAAGAATTCTGCTTAGAAATCTCCGCATCAAAACCCCAACTCGCCAAAGAAACCGTTTCAATATTTTTTGCTCCGATAATCGGCAATGTCTGAACACTTCCTTCCATCAAAGTCTGCTGATATTTTCCACCCAAAGGCATCGCAACCGTGGTCGCACCAATTGATGAATCAAACATCTCCAACAAACCTTTTTGAGAAGCAACGTTTTTATCTGCTAAGATTTTTAAGAAATTCTCTTCATTGAATGATTGAGTTTCTTCTTTTACTTCATTAAGGTGAGTAATTTTAACCTCTTGACTTTTAGAACAACCGTTTGTATCTAAAAACTCTCTTGAAAGGTCAACAATTTTATCCCCTTTCCAGAACATCTGCATTCTTCCTGAATCTGTCACTTTTGCAACCTCAACAGCTACAATATTTTCAGCTTCACAGAATTTGATGAACTGTTCTTTATCTTTTGGTTCAACCACAACCGCCATTCTTTCCTGAGATTCAGAAATAGCAAGCTCAGTTCCGTTCAAACCTTCATATTTTAAAGGTAAAACATCTAAATTAACTTCCAAAGAATCAGCAATTTCACCGATGGCTACGGAAACTCCCCCAGCTCCAAAGTCATTAGATTTTTTAATCAACCTCGTCACCTCAGGATTTCTGAATAATCTTTGGATTTTACGTTCTTCAACAGCATTTCCTTTCTGAACTTCAGAACTCATTGTGTGAATCGAAGTTTCGTCCTGTTCTTTTGAACTTCCGCTTGCTCCACCAACACCATCACGACCAGTCGCACCCCCTAAAATGATGATAGAATCACCAGCTTCTGGTTTTTCACGTCTCACCCAATCCACAGGAACTGCGCCAGTTACGAAACCAACCTCCATTCTTTTTGCTTTGTAGCCTTCATCATAGATTTCAGAAACCATCGTAGTTGCCAAACCGATTTGGTTACCGTAAGAAGAATATCCGTTTGCCGCCTGTTTTGTGATTGTTTTTTGAGGTAATTTACCCGGCAACGTTTGATCAACCGGTTCCAAAACATCAGCAGCACCCGTCAATCTCATCGCCTGGAAAACGTAGGAACGTCCGGACAAAGGATCTCTGATCGCGCCACCTAAACACGTTGAAGCACCTCCGAAAGGTTCAATTTCCGTTGGGTGATTGTGGGTTTCATTTTTGAATAATAAATACCATGGTTCTTTTTTACCGTCGTATTCAGCTTCGATCTGGATCGTACAAGCATTGATTTCATCAGAAACCACTAAGTTCTCCAAATTGCCTGTTTTATGGAAATATCTTCCGCAAACAGTCGCCAAATCCATTAAAGAAATTGGTTTAAGCTCACGTCCTAAGAATTTTCTTTTTTCGATATAATCATTGAAAATGGTTTCCAATGTATGTTTAAACTGTCCTTCAAATTCAATATTTGACAATTCCGTTTCGAACGTTGTATGACGGCAGTGGTCACTCCAATACGTGTCTAAAACTTTAAGTTCCGTTTCTGTAGGATTTCTCTGTTCTGATTTAAAATATTCCTGAATAAATTTCAAATCATCTAACCCTAATGCAAAACCATGATTATTATAGAAATTTTCAAGTTGAGCATCATCGAAATTGATAAAATTTTCGTGAATCAAAACTTTTGACGGCGTTTCTTCTGCAGGAATATTTAAAACTGATAAATCTTTTTCCTGAGATTCTACTTTGTTGATCAAAAGGTCTTTTATTTTTGCTAAATCAGATTCGGAAACACCTTCAAATTCGATTAATTTTCCGCTTCTTACCTTAGACTTTTCATTTTCAGTCAGTAAAGCGATACATTGTTGCGCAGAATCCGCACGCTGATCGTACTGACCAGGCAAAAATTCCATTGCAAAATGGATTCCTTCCGCAGGATTTTCTTCATGCAAAATATCAGTAACCGGATCTACGAAAGTGCTGTTGACAACCTTTTCGAATTCACCGTCATTCAAATTGAAAATATCGTATACATTGTACACTTTCACATTTTTGACTGACGGAACAACCGCTTTTACTTCATCAAAAATTTTTGGACTTTCTACATCGAAAATTCCTCTTTTTTCTACGAAAATTCTTTTGTTATTAGACATTAGATGTCAGATATTATTTTATTAGACTTATTTACTTAATTTATTCGGATTGTCGGGATGTTCTTTTTGATATTCTTCGGCTTCTTTCATTTCTTTTTTCAGCCATTTATCAAAAGGAATTTTTTCACTTTCAAATTCCAGGGCGAAAACATTTTTACCGTCTTCTGAAACTAAAAATTTATAATCCGATAATCCTGCTTCCATTTTTCTGTAATCATAGGCATTTACTTGGTAAAATGGAAAATTTTCTTTTGGTCGCTCGACGATTTCAAAGAATAATTTCTTTTCGTTTTCAGCTATTTTGTTGTAATGATTGACATAATTTATTTCTGAAAGCTTTTTATTTTGTTTCTCGAAAAACTGAAGAATATTCTTCTCTTTTTCACTGTATTTGAATGGATACGGATAATATTTTCCGTCAATTTCTACAGCATTTCCGGATTTTGTAATGGGTTGAATGATTTCTCCTTTGAAATTCATTACTCCCCAACTTCCACCAACGATGGCTTTATGTTCATCATCGGTTTTTTCCCAATCGCAGCCGTCACAAAATGCAGCATATCCATAATTGAAAGGCGATGCAAAATCATGATTGGCTTCAATTATAATTGTTCCGTTTCTGTCTGCAAAACCGACTTTCCCGTTTTTGACAAATCTTCTTACGCCTTCGGAAAAATAATCTGCTCCATTGTCGTAAAAGAAAGGTCTGTATAGGAAATTTCCTTTTTTATCATAGACATATCCCCATGCATTTTTTTCTTTTACTTCATCATTTTTAAAACCGTCAAAGTAAATGGTTTCGCCTTCAACCGATTCTCCATCTTTTAAATATGAAAAAACTTTGAATTGTGCAGGAACGATAATTTTTCCATCCTGGTTTTTTACCCCAACCAAAGAATCTTTTGATTTAAAATACTTTAAAACTTCTTTCTGCTGAGAAAAAGAAAGTATTGGAATCAATGAAATGATGAGAAGTATTTTTTTCATTCAGATTAAATTATAATATTTCCTGGCTTTAAAGATACTTTTTCAACTTTGTCAAAGATTTAAAACTTTGACAAAGTAAATATGCAGCCGAAAAGACTGCATATTGATTTTATACTTTAAGATCAGCCTCCAAACCTATCAGGTCTTTGTTTGCGTCAATAATCGGCTGGACTTCATTTGCGATGAATTCTTCCGTCTGAATCGGCGCAAAACCGATAAAGTTTTTAGGATCTAAAACTTCTTTTAATTTTGATTTATCTAATTTCAGAGAATCGTCGTTTAAGATTCTTTCGATCAGATCATTTTCTTTACCTTCTTCTTTCACTTTTTTAGAAGCTTCCATGGAATGAACCCTGATCACTTCGTGGATTTCCTGACGGTCGCCGCCAGCTTTCACTTCTTCCATGATGATATATTCTGTCGCCATGAAAGGAAGTTCTTCCATAATATGTTTGTTGATTCTGTTTGGATAAACCACGATTCCGTTCATGATGTTATTCCAAATTAATAGAATGGCATCAACCGCTAAAAACGCCTGTGGAATTGTTAATCTCTTGTTTGCAGAATCATCCAAAGTTCTTTCAAACCATTGTGTTGAAGCGACCATTGCAGAACTTGTCGTCAAAGACATTACATATTTTGCCAACGCTCCGATTCTTTCACTTCTCATTGGATTACGCTTGTAAGCCATTGCAGATGAACCGATTTGGTTTTTCTCGAATGGTTCTTCAATTTCTTTAAGATTTTGAAGAAGACGTAAATCGTTGGTAAATTTATGTGCAGATTGAGCGATATTTCCTAATAAAGCCACCACTTTAGCATCAATTTTTCTGTCGTAAGTCTGCCCGGAAACTCCGAAAACTTTCTCAAAACCGAATCTTTTTGACAATTCTTTATCTAAATGTTTCACTTTAGAATAATCACCATTGAAAAGCTCAAGGAAACTTGCAGCAGTTCCTGTCGTTCCTTTTACGCCTCTGAAACGTAGAGTTTCTAAGAAGAAATCAAGTTCTTCAATATCAAGAACTAAGCTTTGTAACCAAAGTGTCGCTCTTTTTCCAACAGTAGTCAACTGAGCCGGTTGGAAGTGAGTGAATCCTAAAGTCGGTAAATCTTTATATTGAATAGCAAAATCCGAAAGATTTTTCATCACGTTCACCAACTTTTTCTTTAAAATTAAAAGTCCGTCACGGATCTGAATTAAATCTGTATTATCTCCTACAAACGCCGAAGTTGCTCCCAAGTGAATAATTCCCTTTGCTGAAGGCGCCACATCACCATAGGCGTGAACGTGAGCCATTACATCATGACGGAATTTTTTCTCATATTCCGCTGCTTTATCGTAATCAATGTTTTCAGCATTAGCTTTCAACTCAGCGATTTGCTCGTCTGTGATATCAAGACCAAGGTCTTTTTCGATTTCAGCAAGAGCAATCCAAAGTTTTCTCCAATTCTGGAATTTGTTATTGTGTGAGAAGTTAAATAACATTTCTTCACTGGAGTAGCGCTCTTCCAATGGATTTTTGTAGGAATTCATTCTTTCTTTTACTTTTAGATATGCAAAAATAAGGTTTTTCGCTGAGAGAGAAAAATTGTGGAGGTGGTTTTAAGCCTTGATCAAAGTCAAATAATAATTCTCTTTTTTTAAATTGTTTAAAGCCTGTTCCTATTGATTGAAAAACTTGATAAATTTAACTAAAAAGAGTTATTCATTTAAAATCGGAATTTTTATATAACTATCATTATACCAATTAATTACCAAAGGAATCGAAGCATCTTTTATAGTCTCCGTACTTACATCTTTTCCGGTTCCGTAATTAAGCTGGGAAAACGGATTTTTATTTACGTTAATGGCAACCACAATTCTGCTTCCTTTTCGAAGCTGTTTGCTTATGAAATGGGTATTGGTGAATTCTATTGATGTTTTCTCGTTGGGTTTGATTAAATTTCTCTTTGTAATGTCTTTTGCATAACTGACTCTTCCAATATAGTATGATAAGTGAAAATATTTCCCTTCAGGTGTTAATTCGTATAATGTTATTCCTAAATCTACATCCTTTTTATTAATAGCAATATTTAACGTTCCTAAAAAAGAACCATTGATAATCATAGGCTTTTTTAAGGGATCGCTTATAAAAATAAATCCATTGCTTTTATTGATTTCATTCTTTTCTATGGGATCGGGATAGTAATCATTGTTGCTGTTTTCACGATCTGCAAAATCTACGGTTTGAGACAAGTACGATTTTTTATCCGGTGATTTGGGGTTCAGGAAATAATAGTCATTTCGTTTTTGTGCTGAAAGGTAAAATTTCAGGAATTCATTGTGCATGCTTTCAAAAGATGCAGCGCTGCGCCATTCGTTGGCTCCCATCACTTCATAATTGATCTTATTTTTGAGAACATCAGGTTTTTTTCCGTTTTTCAAGATAAAATCAAACCAATTGTAGGTAATTTTCTTGATATCAATAAGCGAAACACTGTCGACTTTATATCCGTTTACTGTCTTTTCGCCTCCGATTTGCGTCCCGAAATGGCTGTACGGACCAATTATTAAGTAAAATGGAGTTTCCGGACTGTATGTTTGTAATTCTTTGAGATAATACAAACTTGAGTTCTGAGAATCATTGTAATAGCCGTCAAAAGCGAGAACAGGAATGGTAATCTGCTTAAAATCATCTTTGTAAGGTGCCATTTTTTGCCAATATTCATCAAAATCCGGATGGGCAATCCAACGTTGGAATAAACGATTGGGGCTGCCGTCAATACTGTCCATTTTATTATAAGCAGTGCCAGTTTCCCACCACTTGAACATCATTTTTCTAAAACGCTGCCTGTCATTTCCTGTTTCATTGTCCAGATATTTGTTGTTTCCTACATAAAAAGACCATTCATAATTAGGATTGATAAAAATATTATTTTCCGTGGGGAGCCCCATTCCAGGGCGGTTTGCAACATACGGAACGATTGTTTTAAGAGCAGGATGCAGTGTTTTACAGGCAGCCCATTGCGTAAAACCGTTGTAGCTTCCACCGTACATTCCTACACTTCCGTTGCACCATTTTTGTTTGCTTATCCAGTCAATTACATCGTAAGAATCATTGGCATCAAATTCATAAGGAAAGATTTCATTTGGACTGAATCTTTTTCCGCGCGTATAAGCAATAACGCCCACATATCCTCTATCTGCAGCGTCTTTCAAGCTTTGAAGATCTCTTCCCGTATCACGGACATAAATTGTAAACTGAAAAATCACCGGAAGCGGTTGCAGAACGTCTTTTTTCTTTACAACCATTGCAGAAATCATTGCTCCGTCGCGGGTTTTTATCATCACACTATCCTGAATATCATACAGGCTTTCTTTATCTTTTACCAGAGTCTGCTGTGTTTGTTGGGTATAAAATGCAACAGGAAAATATAGAAAAAGGATGAGCAGGTATTTTAGTATCATAATTTCTTGATTAATGATTTGTCTTTCTGCTTATTATGACAATTAACGAATTTAAATCATTACATTTAAATATAAAAGTAAAAAAGCCACTCTTCCGAATGGCTTTCAATGTATATTGAAGTATTATTGGTAAATTACAACGTTATCTTTTTTAATCTGATAGCCTGTTTTCTTGTAAGGTGTTAAAACATAGCTCTCTTTAATATGGCTTCCGCTTTTCCAGATTTTACTTTTTCCCTGTCTTGTAAGGATAATGCTTTTCGCGGCTCCGTCCGGAATAAAAATTTCAGCTTTTTTCATGTTCTTACTGAAAATAACTGCCGTCATTGTAGTATAACTTTTATCTGAGTTTACTTCATCAAGTTTTATTTTCTGTTCAAAAACTCTTACACAGTCATTTTTGATTTGTGAATATGTATATCCTGCCGAACCTTTGCAGCCGTGAGCATCAGAATCACCTCCCAATGGCGGAGTCTTTTGCGCGAAAGCTAAAGAACCCAGGAACATTGCACCAAATAAAATTGTTTTTTTCATTTTGTTTAATTATAGTTATCACAATATTATAAAAATTATGCCAAAGTAGGGATCTATGCTTTAAATAAAAATAAAAACCACCCGAATTGAGTGGTTTTTTAAATATTATTTGCTCCAGTTGATTTTGGAATGTTTTACATCTTCGGAATTGGTTCCGATCATGATGTCGAATTCTCCGGCTTCCCAATCATATTTCAGGTCTCCGTTGTAGAACTTTAGGTTTTCCGGTGTAATATTGAAGGTAACTTTTTTAGATTCCCCTTTTTTCAGCATTACTTTTTGGAATCCTTTTAATTCTTTTACCGGTCTTGTAATACTTCCCACCATATCTCTGATGTACAGCTGAACTACTTCTGCTCCGTCATAATTTCCAGAGTTTGTAACCGTTACAGAAGCCTGAATGGTTTGATTACCTTTTGGATTTGCATTAGAAACCGTGATATCAGAATAGTTGAACTTCGTATAGCTCAACCCATAACCAAACGGATACAGCGGTGTATTACACTCATCCATATAATTGGAACGGAATCTCTGGTATTCACATTTATCAACCAAAGCCTGATCCAGCGGGCGACCCGTATTTTTAGCATTATAATAAATAGGAACCTGTCCTAAGCTTCTTGGGAAGGTCATTGGTAATTTCCCTGAAGGGTTTACTTTTCCGAAAAGAACATCAGCGATGGCATTTCCTGCTTCCGAACCTGCAAACCAAGCATTTAAGATGGCATCAGGAGTATCTTTCACATTCGTAAGCGCTAGCGGACGCCCCGTGAAAAGTACCATTGCAATTGGTTTTCCTATTTTCTTTAATTCATTTAATAAATCTACCTGGGATTGTGGAATGGTAATTTCCGTTCTTGAAGAAGATTCACCGCTCATTTCCGCAGATTCCCCGATAGCCAGAACGATAACGTCTGCTTTGTTGGCTACGTCAACCGCCTCTTTCAACAACGCTTCTTTTGAACGGTTGTCTCTGTCGGTTTTCTTACCGTGAGCTGCGTAGATGTCTTCTAATTTTGCATCGTAATCGATGTTGGCGCCTTTAGCAGAGATGAATTTTACGTCTTTCCCGTAATTTGCCTGAAGGCCCTGCATTAAATTAACTGCTTTATCATGCTGAGCTGCAACACTCCACGTTCCAGGCATATTTAGCGAATTATTTACCAATGGCCCGATCACCGCAACAGTTCCCGATTTTTTCAAAGGCAGCACTTGATTTTCATTTTTCATCAACACCATCGACTGGGCTGCAGCATTTCTCGCAATATTACGGTTTTCCATATTGTAGACCTCTTTTGCCGCTAATTTTGCATCGCCATATTTATAAGGATCATCGAATAAGCCCAAATCGTATTTTGCTTCCAAAATTCTTTTAGCCGCCATATCGATCTCAGCCTGCGTGATTTTCCCTTCTGATAAGGATTTTTTTAAGGTAGTTAAAAAACCTTCACCCACCATATCCATGTCGATACCCGCTTTTAAAGCTAATGCTGAAACCTGTTGAAGATCTCCCATTCCGTGGTCTACCATTTCGTTGATTCCTGTGTAATCGGTTACCACGAAACCTTTGAAATTCCATTTGTTTCTTAATACTTCGGTTTGAAGCCATCTGCTTCCTGTTGCCGGAACTCCGTCAACTTCATTGAAAGAAGCCATTACAGAAGCTACACCCGCATCAACAGCCGCTTTATATGGTGGAAAATATTCGTTGAACATTCTTACGTGACTCATGTCAACGGTGTTGTAATCTCTACCCGCTTCACCGGCTCCGTACAATGCAAAGTGCTTTACACAGGCTAAAATCGTACTGCTTTGAGCCAAATCTTTGCCTTGATAACCGTAAACCATATTTTTAGCAATTTCGCTTCCTAAATACGGATCTTCACCGGAACCTTCGGAAACCCTTCCCCATCTTGGTTCGCGGGAGATGTCCACCATTGGGGAGAACGTCCAGTTGATTCCGTCCGAAGATGCTTCTTTTGCGGCAACTCTTGCGGATTGCTGAACCAAATTCATGTCCCATGAAGCGGCTAAGCCTAATGGAATCGGGAAAGTGGTTTCATAACCGTGAATAACATCCATTCCGAAAATCAAAGGGATTTTCAGACGGCTGTTTTCAACGGCAACTTTCTGAACAGCCCTGATTTTATCAGCTCCTTTTATGTTGAAAAGTCCTCCGACTAATCCTTGTTCGATTTTTTTTCCGATGTCGGAACTTTTAGCCAGTCCTGTAGTAAAATCGCCTGAACTTGGTAAATTCAGCTGTCCGATTTTTTCATCTAATGTCATTTTAGACAAAAGATTGTCTACAAAAGCTTTCTTTTTAGCCTGATATTGAGCCGTCTGATATGACTGAACGGGCTTTGTTATCATTTCCTGCGCCGAAAACACAGGGGAAAGCGCTAAAGTCGCGATTACAATTAACTTTTTCATAAATCTATCTTCTTTAATTATATTTCTATTTTTTTAACTAATACTTTTTTTAACGCAAAGTTTGCTAAGTTTTTTTTAAATTGTTGTGAATATTTTTTTGTTCGCAATGGCTGAACTACGTTCGTAAACCTTCAGTTTATACTCAGCAATTGATAGCAACATTTACAATTTGTATTTTTAATATTAATTTTTCTACTGCAATTATTGTTGATATTTTTTGTTCGCAAGGGCTGAACTACGTTCGTAAACCTTCAGTTTATACTCAGCCAAGATCGCGGATTTATTTATCATTATTATTAATTTTAAATGAATTATTTCTCTTTTCTCTTTGACAGCATCCATTCGTATAGTGCGGGATTTGAGTAGGTCGAATCCCAGGAATTGTGGTTGTCGTTCGGGAAAATGGTCAGTTCTGCGGTTGGATTGATCGGGTGTAATTTTTGGTAAAACCTGAATGCATTTTCAGGTAACACAATATCGTCCATTCCGCCATGAAAAATTTTCATGTTTAAATCTTTGTACTGATCGATATTGGCTTCCATTACTCGATCTGTAGGAGCACAAACTGAAACTACTGCCGCAAACATTTCGGGATGCTCCATCGCCAGTTTTAATGTTCCCCAACCTCCCATTGAAAGCCCCGTAAGGTAAATTCTGGAAGCATCAATTTTATATTTTTTCTGAATTTCTTTAATTAAATGATATACCGTAACCGTATCCCACCACATATTTTCCGGACATTGAGGCGCTAAAATAGCAACAGGTTCCTTGATCAGGTTTTTATACGTGAAAGGACTGTGTGCTTTTACGATCTCCAAGTTAGTTCCTCTTTCTCCAGACCCGTGAAGAAAAACAATCAAAGGGACATTTCCTTTTACCTTTTGAGGGTAATCTAAAATGTAGGAGATTTTTTCCTGCCTTTTGATTTCTTTGTTTAATTCTGCCTTGATTTCCTGAGCATTGAGGCTTAAGGAAAATGGAAGCAGTAGAAGTGGGATTAATTTTAGTTTTAACTTCATATGAATTTTTAAGTTTTGGCTAAAGCCAATTTAATTATTCTTTTTTGTTAAACGGGTTTTAACCCGTTTCTATTGATTATCAGCCTTGTCAAGGTTTAAAACCTTGACAAGGCTTTGTCTGTTATTAATTAGCCCCGATTGCAGCATTTGTTTGAGCTCATTTTGTGGGTTTCGGGCGGCGGCTTTGCCGCCGCCCGAAACCCACAAAATAGCGAGTGCGGAAAGCGGGATTAAGCTCCTAAAAATTATTTAATGTTATATTTTTCAGATTTAAAACTTAATTTCTTTAATCCTTGCTGTATTTCAGGTGCATTCATGAATAATTTCCATAAAAATCCTGTTCTATAGTTTTCAATCATCGGAGCAATAGTTCCCTGATCGATTGCTAAATATCTCGGTGTCGTCCAATTGTTATAATGAATTGAAGTTGCATCGTAAGGCCCTGCAGATCCGATGAATTCAGGCTTTTGAGTATAAATAAACTTTAAAAAATCCATGGATTCTTTCGGAGTGTAAGGAAAACTGCTGAGTGCCGCTGTCGGAGTTATTACGCCGTGATCATTTTGTGGAAAATGAGCATTGTAGCCTGCACTTCCGTCTTCGTTTCTTGAATAACTTGCTGTTAATCCCCAATAATTTGGTCCATAGCCTTTCCATTGTTTTGGGTTTTCAACACAATATTTGTAGTCGATAAGGACTTGATTTTTGTTTAATTCAAAGTAATTTTTGATTAATTTATCGGATAAATTTGTGGGATCCAAGCCGATGTAAGAATAGTGAGCCCAGAACAAGGGTCCACCGTATTCTTCTGCACCATTGTGCTTTACATACATTGGGAGTCCGTATTTTTCTTTATCCGTAAGGTATTTCCCGTTTCTTGTCCAGCCTTTGTAGTACGTTTCGGCATCAATTGGGTATGTTGGCGACGAGGCGGCCAAAACATAGGTAATCAGGCATTCGTTGTAGCCTTCCAGCGGGAAGTTCATTTCCCATTG
The DNA here is from genome assembly GCF_001456155.1 of Chryseobacterium sp. IHB B 17019. Classification (NCBI taxonomy): domain Bacteria; kingdom Pseudomonadati; phylum Bacteroidota; class Flavobacteriia; order Flavobacteriales; family Weeksellaceae; genus Chryseobacterium; species Chryseobacterium sp. IHB B 17019. The sequence continues at coordinate 1,996,437 of NZ_CP013293.1, forward strand.
ATATTCCGGTGACCAATGCCAGTAAAGGACTTTTTCGCCACCTTTTGTGTACCAGTTCCATTGAATTCCTTTCCAGAGTTCATCGCATTTTTGGGCAAGGGCTTTTTCCTCTGTATTTCCGTTTTTGAAATATTCGCGGACCATTAAAATCCCGGAAGTTAAAAATGCGGTTTCCACTAGATCTCCGCCATTGTCTTTCTTCCCGAAAGGAACAGTTTTTCCTGTTTCTCCATTGATCCAGTGTGACCAAGCTCCTTTGTGACGGTCTGCTTTTGCAAGGAAATCCATCATTGTGGTCAACCTTTTTACAGCGTCTTTTCTTGGAATAAATCCTCTTTCGACACCCACTAAAATTGTAGCCAGTCCAAAACCTGAGCCTCCGGTTGTGATGACATGCTTGTCGTTTTCCGGATAAATATTGTCCTCATGATAACGTTCCCTGCCCAACATGGAGTTTGGTTCTGCATAATCCCAGAAATATTTTAAAGCATCTTTCTGGACTCTGTCCATAAGCTGTTCGTCGGTAATATTACTTTTTACCGTCTGAGCCTGAGGGTTTGAGGGTTTGAGGGTTTGCGAGTTTTTGCAGGAGACTGCAAGTAATGACGCAACAGCAATTGATAGTACAATCCTTTTCATAATACATTATTTTAAAATTCATCCCTAAAAGAAGAGGAGAACTTTCATTCTCCTCTAAAGTTTATTGATTAATTTTTAGTAACCTGGGTTTTGCGTAAGAACACCATTACTTTGATTTATCTCAACAAAAGGAATTGGGAATAATTCATTTTTACCTGGTGTAAATCCGTATGGTGCGAGAACAGTTGCTGCCTGTCCGGTTCTTACTAGATCAACAAAACGATCTCCTTCCATGGCCAACTCTACTCTACGTTCATGCCAGATTGCAGTTCTTAGTGCTGCCTGTGTAGATGCTGTAGTTCCTGCAAGCTGGGCTCTGGTTCTTACTTTATTAAGATTAGTAATAGCTGTTGCCGTATTTCCTAATTCATTAGCCGCTTCAGCATTAATTAATAAAATTTCAGCAAATCGCAGAATCCTTATATTCTGTACAGATCCAGCATCACATGCTGAATTTTGCTGACTTTGAGGAACGTAAGCTTTTTGATTATAGGTATTTACAGAAGATGGGTTTGCGTTAATAAGATCTCCTTCAGGGGTAGTTTCTCCATTTCTAAGAATTGTTAATTCTTTACGGATATCACCAGGTTCAAAAGCACTTTCCAATGCTGCTGACGGTGTAAAGAATCCCCAACCGAATTGATCCTTTGCACCCTGTACTTGGGAATATTGACTCCCTTTATACTGTCCTGTGCAGGCACAATCAACCTCAAAAACAGATTCAGGGCCAAATTCTCCCGCAACTCTGAATAAATGATTAAAATTAGGATCTAACGAATATCCCATTGCAATAACCTGATTCGAAGTATCATAGGCTTTTTGCCAATCTTTTTTGTATAGATATACTTTAGAAAGCATTCCAAGAGCAGCTCCTTTCGTTGCTCTACCTAAATCAGATGCTCCATATGACTGTGGTAAAACAGCTGCAGCAGCTGTTAAATCAGAAATTATAAAATCATAAACTTCATCTACGCTATTTCTAGGAACATTATAATTTTCCTGAAGCCCATCGAAGATGGGAACCCCACCATACAGTCTTACTAAATTAAAATAAAAATAAGCTCTTAAAAATTTTGCTTCAGCTAAAAGTCTATCTTTTAAAGCTGTATTCATTTCAATAGCCGGAACCTTTGAAATTACTTGGTTAGAACGTGCTATAGCTTGCCATTGTCCTGCCCAATATCCTTTAACACCATCATCACTCGATGTATAACTAAATTGATCATAAGCATTTATAAAAGATGCATCACCCGGTGTTGAGCCTTTTACTACATCATCAGCTGGTACACCAAAAAGATATTGGTATGGAAAGGCAGAGTTTTCCCAGCTTCTCAAGAAATTATAAATGGCATTCGTAGCTTGTATAGCATCACTTTCTGTCTTGAAAAAATCGGAAGCATCTGTTCTTCCTTCAACAGGAATATCTAAATAATCATTACAGCTTACAACTGCAGAAAGCATGAATATGGAAAATATTATTTTTTTCATAATAAAATTAAATTAAAAAGTTGCATTTACTCCAACTGTATAAATTGCAGATATTGGATAAATATTGTTATCTATACCCATTTGTACTCTATCTGAATTCAAGATTTCTGGTGAAAAACCGTTGTATTTAAAGCTTGTCCATGGATTTTGAGCACTTACATAAAAACGTAATTTTTGAATTTTATTACCTAAGACATTTTTTGGAAGGTTATATCCAACCTGAATATTTCTGATTCTAAAGAAACTTCCATCTTCAACATAAAAACTACTAGGTAAGATGATCTGTTGGTCATTTGTTGTCATAGCATATGAGTTTGATGTTCCTTCACCTTGCCATCTGTTATTATAGAAATCTAAATCCCAACTTTCATTTCCAAATCTCTGCTCTCTATTGAAGTTATAGATTTCATTACCAAATACGCCTTGGAAATCCATCGCAAAATCAAAGTCATAGATATTTACATTAAACCCGAAACCATAGGTCGCTTTCGGAACCGGGCTTCCTAAGAATGTCTTATCTCTTGCATCAATAACACCATTTCCATCCCTATCTTCAAACATAAATCCTCCTACTGTTTTCTTCACAGATGAATAAGTTGGAGCAGCATCAACCTCATTTTGATTTTGGAAAACTCCGATCACATTATATCCATAATATGATCCTACAGCCTGGCCTTCCTGAAGTCTGATAATTGAATTCCCAAATAATCCTACACCTGGTTCATTATAAGAATCTGCATATACACTCGTAATTTTATTTTTTAGAGTTGTAATGTTACCAAAAACACTGAACTTAATATTGTCATTTATCTTTGCATCATAGCTTACCGATGCTTCGAAACCTCTGTTATTGAAAGAATATGCATTGGTTACATAGCTATTCCAGTTGCTTGCGCCTGATGTTGTTGGTTGGTTAATACCATATACTACATCTTTAGAATCTTTATCAAAATAAGTAGCTTCAATTTTCAATTTATTATTAAGCAACGCCATTTCAATACCCAAATCACGTCCTATCGTTGTCTCCCAAGTAATTGTAGGATCTACAATTTTAGTAACTGTCTGTGCCGGATTTCCAACTCCTCCAAAATAGGCTCCTGTATCAAGAACAGTAGTCAGGTTATCATATTCTCTAGGAACATCTGGATTCCCAAGCTTACCCCAACTTGCTCTTAATTTTAATAAATTAAAGACATTCTGATTGCTCATAAATCCTTCTTTGGATATAACCCAACCTACACTTATCGCAGGGAATATTTTATATCTGTCGTCCGAAGAAAAACCAGTTGCTCCATCTCTACGCACTGATGCATTTAAGAGATATTTTCCTGCATAGTCATAATTTAATCTTGCAAATTGAGATTCTATTCTTTTTTTATAAGGTACAACATTTCTAGCTCCAGTGTCCGACGTAGTTCCATAAATTTCATTTCCGCTAAAAATGTCTAAACTACTATCTTTTCCATTAAAGACAATATCCCTCGCTTCCCAATACTGTTCTCTGTAATAATTTTGAGTACGGGAAAAACCTGCTAACAACTCAATGTTATGCTGACCTAATTTTTTCTTCCAAGATAAAGTATTATCCCATACATAATCTCTATTTCTAGAATCTCTGGTTATTAACAGGGTTCTATTAGGTTGAGGAATATAAGTTGCTGTAGGCGTAAATTCAAATTTACTTGTATTTGTATTATCAGAAGTATAGCTTACTCTTAGTGTAAAATCTTTAAAGAATTTGTATTCTGCCCAAATATTATTCAACATACGTTGCTGCTTCGTTTTTGAACGGAATAAATCAAGCATTGCTCGCGGGTTGGTAAGGCTTACTAAAGTAATATAATCATAATTATTTGTAGAAGGGCTTATCGGATAAAAAACCGGCGGTGCATTATAAGCTGTTAACAGAGGATTATTAGCATTATTATTGTGAATATCTGCCCAACTAAAACTATCACCAATAGTCAAGTTATCAGTAATTTTATAAGAAAGATTAATCCTTGTATTGAGTCTTCCGAAATCATTTCCAGAATTAAACCCTCTACCTGCTTCCAAAGTTCCTTCATCTTTTAAATAACCTAAGCTTAGAAAGTAATTTAATTTACCCGTACTCCCCGAAGCAGAGATATCAGATGAGCTGATGATTCCAGTTGTTAAAATCTCATTAAACCAGTTTGTGTCTGCTGGAAATTGGGATCTTGATATAAATTTTGTGGGATCGGTTATTCCTTCGTTACGAAGCTTTTCATTATATAATTCAATATACTGATCAGCATTAACCATTTTAGGAACATTTGTTACTTTTTTTACACCAATATAAGAATTGAAATTAAAAGTAGTTTTTTTTCCTCTACCTGTCTTGGTCTTGATTATAACCGCGCCATTGGAGGCCTGGGCTCCAAAAATTGCTAAACTCGATGGATCTTTCAAGATACTCATTGATTCAATATCCTGAGGATTCAAAAATGAAATATCAGTAGTAATCATCCCATCAACAATAAATACTGTTTTTCCACTAATTGAACCAACACCCCTAATATCAACTCTTGGAGATCCTCCCGGAGCACCGGAATTCTGAATCTGCACCCCAGCAACTTTACCCTGAACTGAACTTATTGGATTAGAGTTGGGTCTATCTGCTATATCTTTAGCACTAACTGTAGCAATACTCCCCGTCACATTCTCTTTCTTCTGCGACCCATAACCGATCATTACTACTTCCTCAATTTTCTGCTCTTTTGGAACAGTATCATTTGGTGTAGTCTGCGCATTGACATTCATACCGAAGTATAAAACAGCAATGAGACATGAATACTTTAAATCACTTTGTTTCATATAGTTTACATTTTATTCGTACAATCAATCTTGAAAATAAGGTGTATTACCTTTTTGGATGCTATTTTATGTTGAAATGCTATTTCTCAAAAAAAGACATTAGTCCAAAATTATAAAATTATATGTAATATAGTTAATATTTCCTAAAAATTCTATAAAAACATCTACCATTAAGTAAAAAATCAACAAAAACAAGGATTTAACAATACTTTTCTAATATTAACTGTATTTTAAATAAAAGACCATAATCAACAGATCAGCCGTTTTACTTTAAAATTCTCCAAAAACGTGTTAACCTTTAATATTTTGTTAAACTAATTATTGTAACTAAATTTGGTTCACTATTTGAAAGTATATAAAGTTCAATCAATATCAATGAAAAAATACATCATCGCTGCAGCCTTACTTATCGGGACAGGCGCGGTTATTAATACCGCCGTGCAGTCTTGCACTACATTGGCGACCTCGGATTTGGGATTATCAATCATCAAAAGACTTCTTCTAAACGGAATCGACAAAGGAGTGAATATTTACAGCAACAGAGAGGCTTTCCTGCAAAATAATATGGTAGATAAGGCACTACCGAAAGAGCTTCGGGACATTAATTCGATGCTGGAAAAAGTTGCCCCGTCTTTGGTAGCAAAAGAAAGAGCATATATTGCTGATGCGGCCGTTTATACCGTAAATATCTCAAAACCGATTTTGGTAAACGCTGTTAATAGCCTAAGTGCTCAGGATGTTACAAGAATTATCCAAGGCGAGAAAGGTATGGCTACGCAGATTTTGAAAGAAAAAACATCCCAACAACTAGTGGCTGCCATTGCTCCAAAAGTAGATGAGCAACTGAATCAATACGGGATTGTGAAAAGCATCAACACCGCTTTATCAGGAAGCAATCTATTGGGAAGCCTTCTTGGAGGAAATAAAACAACAGTGAACTCCGGCGGTTTAAGCCAATTGGCATCCGAACAGCTTGTCAACGGGATGTTTAATATTATCGAAGATTACGAAATCCAGAATTCCAAGTCACTTCTTGGACCACTTGGAAAATAGAAAAATTTTCGCTATATTTATATATATAATTAATATTTGTAGATGGATATATTACAAGGAAATCAACATGCGAGCCCTGAAGATTTTTACAATTCTTTGAGGGAAAAATTGGAAGATCACCACGATTTTCCGGAAGATTATTTATTTAAATTTATCATTCCAACAGATCAGTCGAAACTTACCGAAATTTACAGGGTTTTCGATGGTATAAAATTTACATTAGGAAACCGCGAAAGTAAAAACGGAAAATATACGGCCTGCAATATCAACGCATTTGTTTTGGATGCCAACCAGGTTGTTTATATTTATAAAGAAGTCGCAAAAATAGAAGGTGTCATTCTATTGTAACAAAAAAAGTCAGCTTTACCGCTGACTTTTCTAGTTTAAAATTTTAATATCGTTTATTATTTTTCAATAAAATACTTCACGTTCTCAATAGGTCTTCCCAACATCGCCACCGAACCTTTGATCAGAATTGGCCTCTGTATCAGGGACGGATTTTCAGACAAGACCTTTATCCATTCTTCTTCGGATAAATTTTTGTTAGCAAAGTTTTCAAGATATAATTTTTCTGTTTTTCTGATCATATGAAAAACACTTTGATTCAATTTTTTCAGAACAGTTTTAATTTCCAAAACACTTAGCGGATCCTCCACAATGTTGATGATCTCAAACGGTACTCCGTTTTCGTCCAAATACTCCAAAACCGCATTCGATTTTGAGCAATTCCCATTATGTAAAACCTTAACCAACATTGTAATTATATTTAAAAAATTAAACTTGCTCTTAACAAAGTTAGAAAGAATTCAAGTTACAAAAAACTTAATTTATGATAAAACTTTGTTAAAACAAACCATTCAGCTCGGCCTCTATTTTTTCTAAAATAAACCCGAAATCTTCCGGCTTTTCCACAAAATCCAAGTCATCAACTTCAATGATCAACAGTTTTCCTTCCGTATAGCTGGAAATCCATTTTTCATATTTCTGATTAAGTTTTGAAAGATATTCAATACTGATTGATGCCTCATACTCTCTTCCTCTTTTGTAAATTTTTTTCACCAGATTAGGAACATCAGATTTTAGATAAATCAATAAATCGGGTGCAGAAACAAAGGATTTCATCAAACTGAAAACAGCTTCATAATTAGTAAAATCCCTGTCGGAAAGAAGCCCCATGTCATTCAGGTTTTCCGCAAAAATATGGGCATCTTCATAGATCGTACGATCCTGGATGATATTTTTTCCGCTTTCCCTGATCTCTTTTACCTGCCGAAATCTGCTTCCCAAAAAGTAAATCTGCAAAGCAAAGCTCCACTTACTCATATCAGCGTAAAAATCCTCCAGATAAGGATTGTGGTCTACATCTTCAAACTGGGCATCCCAACCGTAATGTTTTGCAAGCATCGTCGTCAGGGTAGTTTTCCCGGCTCCGATATTTCCTGTAACTGCAATATGCATATTATATTCCTTACTGTATTATTGATTTTGATAAACACCAACTAAACACCGGCAGCCTGAACTTCGGAAGTATCCTCAACCAGCTTCTGCAAAGAACTTTCCGCAGGATTTTTATCTTCTATTTCCTGAGTTTTTTTCTCCAGCTTACCTTCCGGAGTGTCCGGTTCTGCACGCTTTTCCTCTGATTTTTTTACGTCTCGTTCCGTGTCTTTTTGTTTAGGGTCGGGTTCCTCCGTTTGCTGTTTAGTTTCTCTACTTTTTTCGAGGCTGTAAAGATAGAGGTTGTTCGCTTTGATTTCAAAATAAGAAAGGGTATTTTTATCCACAATTTGTGCATTGGGATCTTCAAAAATTTTCACCATTTCTTTTTCCGGAACATATCTTAAAATAGAATTGTCGGTTATTACCAAAATAAATTCATTCTCTCTTCTAAAACGCTTGCCATTTTCAACCTGTGCTTCAAAGACTTTTTCAAATTTAAATGTGTAAACCAAGATACGTTTTCTCGTTAAAACATAAATTTTATTTTCATACACCAAAAGATCCATTAAATCATCAAAACTGGCATCAAAAGGATAAGAATTGATAGTTGTTTCATTCCTGAAATTATACTGAATCAGGCGTTTTGTACTTTCATCCAACAGCCATAATTGCTGCAGATCTTCGGCATAAGCCATTTTAATAAAACCAAATTTTTGCTTAAAATCAACCTTCTGAATTTCATTTAAATTCTGATCAACAAATTTCATTTCCTGCGCATTTTCCGAAAATAAAGGAACACTTAAAGGATTTTGCACAGACTGGATTTTATACGGAACGGTCAGCATCATTTTCCCGATCTGTTTTCCCAACGAATCATACTTTGTTAAACTGAAATTCTTATTGGTGTAGATGTACAAATTTCCGTAATCGTCGGCAAGCATATCCTTGGCTTCCTTCAACTTTAAAGTGTCTAAAGGAAGGATTTTCTGCGCCGAAACCGAACAGAAAATCAATGCAAATATGAAATATAATATTCTCAAATTATTTTACCAAGAAGCGCTCCAAAAGGAACGCTCCAATTTACTATTTTATTTTTTCAAAAGATTTGCAATTAATTTTAATTTATTTAATTGCTACTTCATAAATTTTTGACCAGTTTTTCCCTGTCACCAGCATATTTTCACCTTTAAAAGCAATTCCGTTCAAAACATCATCACTTCCTTTTGTATTCTGCTTTGCAATGTCAGTGAAATCAAATGTTCCCACAACCTCTCCGTTGGCAGGATTTATTTTTAAAATAATTGGTTTTTGCCAAACATTAGCGTAGATAAAGCCGTTATGAAATTCAAGCTCGTTCAGTTGATCGTATGCCTGAGAACTTCCTGCTACAGCAATATATCTTACCATTTTCGAAGGATTATTAACATCCAGGAAATACAGCAATTTACTTCCATCTGATGCGATAAGGTTTTTACCGTCATAAGTCAGTCCCCAACCTTCTCCCAAAACATTTGGATAAGCAAATTCAGATAATAATTTCAACGAATTTTTATCATAAATATATCCTTTTTTACTTTGCCATGTTAACTGGTAAACTTTATCACCCACAATTGCGCTTCCTTCGGAAAAATCTTCCTGAGCCTGTTTTGTAGAAGCCAAAGGCGTTGTTGTTCCCAACGTATATTTCAGAATCTGAGAAGAGCCATTTTGCCCGTCACTTTCATAAATTGTATTGCCTTCAATCTGGAATCCCTGCACGAAATTTCTAGGATCATGGGGATATTCTGCTACGACTTGGTAAGAAATATTTTTTTCGGGATTTTTTGCAAAAACGTTGATGGTTGCATCCTGAGTAAGCGTTTCGCCATCCTTTGTTTTGATATTAAAAGTAACCGCATTGTCACCTAACGTGAAGAATTTAGGATCAATCGTCAAGTCTGAAGTTTCCTTGTCTCCAAAGCTGATAGAGATACTTGCCGCATCATCGGTAACTTCTTTTGGCAACGTCAATTTATCCCCGAAATGATACCCCTTCTGCTCCATCGAATTGTTATAGTCTGCCAAAGAATCCAAAACTTTTTTGTCATCTTTACATGACGCCAACAACAAAATTGCTGCAAATCCAGCTATAATATTTTTTTTCATTGAATTTCTAAATTTCCCCAAAATTAGCAAAATTTATTCCGCTTTGCTAATTTCGTTACTATGTTGACTAAATTGTAATATTTACATCTTTAAAAACGAGGAACAATACATTTTTAGCCATTATTTATTTTTTAAATTTAATTTAAGTTATTTGCTTTCTATATATTGTTTCAAACTTTGACCGATAATTCCGTTCCAGCCTTCCGTGAAGGCTTCTCGTGAAAAATTTTCACCTAAATCTTTAAAATTATCAATATTATCATGAGTTAATTTCACTAAAGTTTGTTCACCTTCAGATTGGAGTTCCCACGATACTGTTGTTTTTTCATTTGAGAATTCAGGATAAGTCCAGGAATGTTTAAGCTTCTGATTAGGAATAATTTCTAAAACTTCTGCCTGATGGTGAAATTGTTTCTCATCTCCGGGTTCATAAAAATTAAATATTTTTCCAACTTCCAATTCAAAATCTGAAATATCGAAATACCATAACTTCATTTCGTTTTTGTCGGTTAATGCTTTCCAGACCTGTTCTATCGGTGCATTTACTTTGTATTCTACGATGATTGGGTTGCTCATATTTTTATTTTTAATTGGTTTTAACGAAAATATTTAGCCGTAAAGTCACAAACGATTTAATGGACTTTTGTGGTAAAAACTATATCTATGCGTGCGAGAAACCTGTGATTTTTGCTTCATCAAAGTCCAGCTGCATTTCGATCGTTCTCATCACATGATCGTCGAAAATTTTCTCTCGTTTCATGCGGTGCAGCTCATTTCTTTGGGCCTGGATAATCTGCCTCATCACATCTTTATTTTCATTCATTGCCGTTACATAATCGCCTGTAGAAGCCATACATTGTGCCTTATCAGCCATCATCATCATTTCATTTTCCAGCTTATGTTTCTGATGTTGAACAAGACTGTTTTTTTCTGCTAAATCTGAAAAATCAGTTTCTAACTTCTGTAAGGCTGTTTCTTTTAATTTTCTCATTAAAATTACTTCCTGTTTTTCTTCTGGAAGCTCACTTCCTGCATCATTTATTTTTAAAAACTTTAAAATTGGTGTTAATAATAAACCCTGACCAACCAAAGTGATTAATATGATAACGAAAGTTACGAATAAAATGATATTTCGGTGGGGAAATGCTTCGCCGTTTGGTAAAAAAGCAGGAATTGACAACGCTGCAGCCAAGGAAACTACCCCTCTCATTGCTGCAAAACTAATAATGAATGGTTCCCGCCAATCCGGTTTTGGAACTTTCATTCTTAATTCTTTGGAGCAGATTCTAGGGAAATAGAGCAAGGCATAGCTATACAGAATTCTTGTCCCAATAATGGCACCTCCAATTACGATACTGTAAAAAATACCTTCGGAAATGGTATAGTCTTTCATTGCTGCAACAACAATCGGTAATTCTAATCCTATTAAAATGAAAATAATTGTATTCATTAAAAAAATCAAGACACTCCAGACGTTTCCGGATTGAATTCTTGAAGTATGGCTTAAATAGCAATGTGAATTATAAGACATCAGCAAACCTCCCGCAACCACCGCCAATACACCGGAAAAGTGAAAATGTTCCGCTCCGACATACATGATGTAAGGAACGATAAGCGTGATAATTGTGTCAATATTTGAATTGGACGGGATGATCCTCAATAAAGCTCCAAACAAAAGTCCTGTTGCAATTCCTACCGCAATTCCTCCCACGGCCATTGAGAAAAAGTCTTTCACCGCTTCCCCAAAAATGAATTGTCCGGAAATCACCGCGGCTAAGGCAAATTTAAATACAATTAAACTCGATGCATCATTAATCAGGCTTTCTCCTTCCAGAATGGTTGTGATTTTTTTAGGAATTTTCATGTGCTTCAATACTGAAGTTGCCGCAACGGCATCCGGCGGAGAGTTGACTCCACCCAGCAAGAATCCCATTGCAACCGTTAACCCCGGAATAATGGATGAAGACAGATAAGCTACGACAATTGAAGTTAAAAAAACCAATCCGAAAGCCATCGAAAAGATCTGCTTTCTCCATTTATGAAAATCCTGCCATGAAGTGAACCAGGCTGCTTCAAATAAAATCGGGGGAAGAAAGATCAGAAAAACAAGGTCCGGCTCTATTTCAATATGTGGCATTCCGGGGATCAAACTTATTAAAAGCCCTGCAATCACCAGGAAAATGGGATATGCAACTTTTAACTTTTGCCCTATCATTACCAATATCATCACAGACAATAACACCGCGATTGATATTATGACATAATTGTGAATCATTTATTTATAATTTTATTAAAGTTAAATATTTAAAGAAAATTTTTTACTTTTAATTTATTCTTAAAGAACAATATTATTTTTTGCGGTAATTGCCGGCGGAAGATCAGCTTCATCCAGCATATCTCGCATATCAATTTCAATAGTTCGGCTGATTTGTGTGATCGGAACATCATTCGGGCTGCCTTCAAAAGGGTTTACAGAGGCCTCCCCTACGCTATCCAAGGTATAAAAGCACCAGGTCACCAGCAAAGAAAACGGAATATTGAACCATAAAGAAATACCTTCTACAATAGTTCCCTCTCCTAATTTGTCAAATTCTTTTAATAAACCAAAAGGCACAAAAAAGATGAATAATAACAACAGATAAGTCGTAATTGAAGAAAAATTTCTTGGATAAGGAAAGTTTTTAATTCTTTCGGCTTTTCCCTGATTATCTGTAAATTTTACTAACTGCTGGTTGATCTGCGTCCACTGAAAATCATTGATTTCTCCATTACCGTAAAGTTCAGACAAGACTTTGCTTTGGCTGGCCATTAATTGAGTCGCCCTATTTTTTTTGCTTAAAATGTATTGACGCTCTGTTTCAGGAAGATAATTTTTCAATTCATCTTCAAGCTTTGAAAGTTTTTCCGGAATATCATATTTTCTCGCATACTCATCAAACTGAGCTGTGGTCATATTTTCCCAGGCTCTTGGCTCACGAAGCTGAAAACGAAGCGCCGTCAGCCAGGCGTAATGTCTTAGAAACATTTCTTTTACCTTTTCAGGATTTTTTGCAGAAATCGAATCCCTGAGAATATACCCGAAACTCCGGCTGTCATTAATAATTGCTCCATAAATCTGTCTCGCTTCCCAAAGTCTGCTGTAGCTCGCATTATTTTTGAATCCGACAATGAAAGCAACTGCCGTTCCCATGATCGCAATCGGCTGCCACGGAAAGGAAAGAAACTGCCATCCACAATAGTATAAAATCGTGGGAATTGCTGATAAAACCGCCAGACAGTAGATACTTCTCCTTGTCCAGATTATGAATTCTACTGCTCCAAATTTTTTCCCTGAGTGCATGTGTGTGAAGTTTTTAGTTATTTTGTTACTAGTTTATTTTAAAGCAAATTATTTAACCACCCCGTCAAAATTTTTCAAATTTGCCGCCTCTCCAGGGGGAGAGTAATTTTTCTAATTCTTAGTAAACGGAATATTGTTATAAAAACCGATTTGAATTTGTCCCCGGTTTTTATTTTCCTGAATCTGGTTCATATAACCCGCTTCGATTCTCATGTTTTTATTGATAACATATCCCAGAGCTCCATAGACCCTGTTTCTATCAAAAACCGGACTGTCAAAATGAAGAAAGATCTCGTTATAAACAGAACCGTAAAAAGTCTTTGGAAGCATTTCTTTGTTATTAATCGGAATATTAAATCCTAATAAATAACGAAACCTCATCCTGAAATCATCTTCCAAAAAGCGTTCTTCCAATCTGTAACGATGCTGAATATTAAAACGTCCGAATTTTTGTTTTGTGATATACTGCTGGAAAATCCTGTGTTCTATATTTTCAGTTTTTTCGCCATTTACATAAGGTTTGCTTAAAATAAATCCGTATCCCAATAAGATATTGTTATTATTTTCCGTTAAATCATATCCAACCCCCGTACGAATCAAAAGCTGCTCAAGATCTCCGCCTGCATCAAAATTCCTGTACTGTATCTCATTGTGCCAGTTGAGTTTCTTACTGATTTTATTGTTCCCAAAGTACATATACCAGGCTCCAAGGTCACTTTTCTGGGCATACGATAATGTTGTCCCCAACGTGAAAATACTTAAAGCCAGCGTTTTTAGAATTTTCATTTTTAAAGTAAATTTATTATTAAAATCTATCAAATATTTAAATTCAATATTAATTATCAATAATAAGGAAAATTATTTTTTTATGAAAATTTTTATACGCTTTAGGCAATAGGCAGTAAGCTTTAAACTAAATCTTAAACTTAGCCTAAACCTTAAATTTAATAACAAAAAACCGACAGAAAATCTGCCGGCCTGTTTTAAATTATATTCAAAAATTTTGATTACGGATGCTGTTGCATTTTTGCAGGATCGTCGTAGTTTACCATCCAGTTGATCCCGAATTTGTCTGTAAACATTCCGAAGTAAGCGCCCCAAAAAGTGTCTACCATAGGCATTGTTACCATTCCTCCGGCAGAAAGTCCGTTGAATAACTTATCTGCTTCTTCTTTGGATTCTGCATTTATAGAAACTGAAAAATTGTTTCCCTGCTTATAACTTGAGGCCCATTCTCCACCGGTATCACTTCCCATCAAAATTGTTTCTTTAGAAATAGGAAGAGAAACGTGCATAATTTTATTTTTGTCTTCTTCAGGAGTTTCTTTACCTTCCATGGGAGGCATTTCCCCGAAAGTTCCGATATAAGGATATTCACCCCCGAAAACCGATTTATAAAAATCAAATGCTTCTCTGCAATTTCCGTTGAATGTCAAATAAACGTTTACTAATGCCATAATTGTATTTTTTTAGTTTTAATTTTAGGTTTAGGTTAAGTCTAAGGTTTAGACTTACTGCTTAGTCTTTGACTTACTGCCTTATTGCTTTTCTGATAAATTTTTCAGTCTTGTCAGACCTTCCTGATAATCTTTTCCAATAGCCTCTTCCAGATTCATGAATAATTTCATTACCGTAAAAGGATAAGGAATCGTTGAAGTGAATCCCCAGGTTGCTTTGCTGCCTTTCCCTTCCGGAACTACGGTTACATAAGCATTGGCTTCACTTTTGTAAGGTGTAAGAAAAACAATTTCCGTATCAATTCTTTTATTGGTCTGGTCTACTTTTTTCACTTCCTGGCAGCCTTTTCCCGCTTCTTCTTTTTTACTTTCCCAACAAACTTTTTCTCCGGTTTGTCCGGTGGTTCCAGTCCAGTCTTTTTTCATATTCGGGTCAAGATCATTCCAGGGGCTCCATTGATCCATCGCTTTTAAAGTATTGGTATTTTGCCATACTTTTTCCACGGGAGCATTGATAGAAATTGATTTTTCATATTTGCAATCTCCTGAAACAAAGAAGGCTACAACAAGCCAAAAGATTAAGATTGATGCTAAAACAATGATTGTCCACTTTAAAATTTTCATAATTGTTATTTTAAAATTATCTGTGCTGATCGATAAGAATCATATTGCCGTCCGGATCTTTAAGGTAAATATGTTCCGGGCCGGAAGTGGTTTCATCAGCTTCTTTTTCCAACGCAATGCCTTGCTCTTTCAAATGTTTCTGAATATCACGAACATCTTCAAAAGAATCAAGGTTTTGAGCATTCTGATCCCATCCCGGATTGAAAGTAAGCATATTCCCATCAAACATCGCCTGAAAAAGACCGATAATATGATCTCCATTTTTCATGATAAGATAATTATGCTCCATATTTCCTCCCATCGTGCTGAACCCTAATTTTTCATAAAAATCCTTTGATTTCTGAAGGTCCTTTACACTTAAACTGATTGAAAATGCACCTAATTTCATACTCTTGTCTTATTTAATGCCAGTTTATATCCTACCCAAACTAATCCCCAAACCGCGATTCCCAGTACCCAGAACCAGATAGGTGTTGGTAAAACAACCATATTGTAAATTGTTGCCGCTAAAAATAAAGCGCCACAAATAACAGCAGATCTGCTTTTGCCGTCGTTTGCAATTTTGGTTGAGATAAAACCTGCAACCAAAGCCCCAACAGCATAAGCCAGAATTACAAAAAGCAAAGCCATAAAAGGGGCCGTTGCCACATATTCTTTGAAAGCTTCCACATCATCAGGTTTTATGCCTGCCGGAAGCGGGTACAGTTTATGACCAAGCCATTCTACGGCACCCACGCAGATGGAGCCGGCGACAAGACCACCGACAACAGCCGAGATTCTCCTTATCATGTTATTAATTTTTAATACGGGTCTTAAAATCTAAAGTTCCATCATAGCTTTTCCAATTACCAATGAACTCAATAGATTGGGCATCAATTTTTTCGGTGTCTTTGTTCCATTTGAAGGTATAGACAAATTTGCCTTTAAAAATCCCGGAATGTTTTCCTTTGTTTTCTTCAGCCAATTCATATTCCCCGAAAACACTACTTTTTTTCTTGCCGTCTTTGTATTTGGTAATAGTTAATTTCCCTTCAAATTTGGTGTAATTTTTATCTACAAGCGTATATCCCGAAACAAAATACTCCTGATCATTTTTTTTATTCTGCTCTGAAATATTGATTTTAAGTTTAATTTCCTGGTTTCTGCTTCCAATTGTTCCGATGTACGGCTTGCTGTTATTTAGCCAGACCGTTGAAATATTGGGCATTTGCGCGAAAGCAAAATTTGACAGGAAAATGAGGAACAACAAAATTTTATTCATATTTGTTTTATTTTTAATGTAAAAGTTTTTTAAACTCCAAATTGTGCCAGATGATGGTTTAAGTGTTTTGCAAACATATTATTCCATTCCTGAGCTTTAAGTTTCCCGAAAGAAAAAGATTCTTTACCATCAAAAGCAGAAGCTCCCAATTGTTGTGTTTTCTGAATAAATCCAATAAGTCTTTTCCTTTCTTCTTCGAAATCTTTTCTGTCTGCGACAATAAACTGAGGTGCAGTAGGACCATTCTGTGGATAAGCTTTGTCCCCAACTACTTTGGATTTCACAAATGTTTTTAAAATAAATTTTGCGATTGCACCCGGTTTTTTATGTTTTTCCGGCTCATAAACCATCTCATAAGATACATTGCAGTGCGCCAACATCTGATCAACCGTCATTTTGCCCCATAATCCCTGAGTTTCCGGTGTCAGGTTATTTATCCTATCAATGTAATTCTGAGCATCTTTAGCGTCGAAAACGTTTTCCATAGTTTATTTAATTGTTAAAAAACAAATATATTAGTTTTTTTTAATGATTTCCTATCATTTGTTAAAAAGAATTTAATTAACTAAATATCAATTTATTATGGATTTAATTATTGCTGTTGCGATGGTGAATTGTGTAATGATTGTTTTTAAGATTGTGAATTGGAAATTTATTTTTCATTGATTGTCTCTATTAGAAACGATTATAATAAAACCAACTAGAATTCGTTTAAAACAAAACTTAGACCTTGAAAAATCAACTTTTTTTTTTATTAATTTGCCTATTTGCTTTTTCAAAAGCTCAAAAAACGGAAGTTTGTAAATGTGATCTTTTGAAAAAATCTAACGACAGTATCAAAGATTCTTATTCAAAATATAGATTTAAACCTATTTCAAAGAGAGCTGCAACAAAACCTCCATTTGATTTTATTTCTATTAAATATTTAAAAAAATATGCAGACTCAAAAAACATTGTTGATGCTTTAGAAATTAAAGTAGAGAGTTTTTTTAAAAGTAACAAAATTGAAGATGATTATAAGCAATATAAAGCGAAAGATTCAATCAAAAAAATTGAATTTTTAAAAACAATTGGTAATATCCCTGAGCCGCTAATTATTAAATCAGGAAAGCTTGATCATTCTATTGCTGTTCTTTATCAAACAGAAGATTATTATAAAAGCAAATATTATATAGCCATTTCAAATGATGAAGGTAAAACATGGAAAAACTTTTATACCGGTCTCATTAAAAATTTTAATTATGTTTTTAAAAATAATTCTCAATTCCCTTTATGGAAAGATAAATATCATATTCAGATAGAGGCAGATATTGTTCGAATGGCAGAACCTATGAACTTTCCAGGTCCACAAGAAAAATATGAAACTGTAAAAAACAATGCTCTCATAAGTATCAATTTGAATGAAATCATAAAGGATTCTGACAAGGACGGCTTTAATGATTTGGAAGAAAATCTGGAACTTTTTACAAATCCCCTATCGTATGATACGGACAATGATGGAATTTATGATTATGAAGATAAAAATCCTAAATATAAAGAAGCTAACAATGACTTCACAAGACTTTTACAAGGAATTTTATATGGAGATTATCCTGTAACTGAAGGTTCAGATATTAGAGAATCTGAATTCATTATAAACTTCAAAACGTTTGAAAAAGACTTTAAAAATCCTTCGTTATATTTTTTTGAAAAAGAAAAAAAATTTTCAGATTCATTTGATTTTAGAGTAATGATTACCGACAATGGATATCTTAAACAAATCACTCCTGTCGGTAATAAAATTATAGTTCTTACTTCACAAGAATTTGCAGCTTATATGAAGATTAATTTTATGAATAGATATATGCCCCACTATAGTAAACTATTCAAATGTCAGGATAAAGAAGATTCTTATTTGTTTATTGTTGATAATATCTGGATGGGTTATACTTATCTGATTAAGCGCATCCCGGATGGATGGCTGATAAAAACCGTGTCTTCCTGGCAATCTTAAAACAAAAACTCCCCACAAGCCGTGAGGAGTTTTTCATTATAATAAATTAAATTTTATTCCGAAATCTGAACATTCGTTCCTTTCGTGTGGGCGTTCATCTGCGGTGCGTAATAGTTCTGCATCGTGGTGATACCGTTTGAGAATTTTCCGGATGCGTTGGTCACATAATCATATTCAAATACATATTTTCCTTTTGGCATGTACTGGATATAGAAATTGGTAGACGCATCTTTTGTGGATTGATAATATCCTAAATTATTTTTCCACTGATAACCGGAAAGCACATCCACAGGCTCGAATCCGGCGGCTCTCATGTCTTTGATGTGGATAAATTCCATTGCTCTGTCGGTGTTCAGGATCATTCTTACGGTTACTTTATCTCCAACTTTTAATGGCGTTTCAGGTGATATTTTTTGTAATTCTTCACCGTTCACCGTTTTGATCTTTTTGTACAATTCTTTGGTGATGGATATGTAATTTTCGGAAGATTTTATTTTATCAAGATCTTCATAATATTGCCAGAATAAGCCACCCTGAATCACTCCCGGACCTGGTTTTGTAACAGTAACCGTCGAAAGATTTTTATCCAAAATATCGGTTTTTACGGTAGATTTTACATAACCTGTTGCCTGAGTCTGTGGCTGCAGTTCTTTCCCGCCCCAGATAATCGTTGCTTTGTCACTTTCAGTGCTTGTCCATGATTTTCCTGAGTTTAGGATCGTGAAAATCACTTCCGCCGTTCCTCTTGAACTTCCCCATGAATTGACTTCTTTTTGTGTTATCAGCCAGATTTTCATGTCTTCAAGGAATTTCTGATCGTTTGGTTTTAATATGTTGAAAGCTTCCAAAGCTCCCGCTTGATTCACGACTTTCGAACTGAACCAACCCCAGTCATTAAGGTTCTGCTTCCAATAAACGCCTTGGGTTTTTGTGTCTGTTGAAGTTTCTTTTAAGTAATTCATTAATTTATCGGAAACATCTTTCAAACCATAATTGCTCATCAATAAAGCTGCACGATGTAATCCGAAGAATGTGAAATCGGTAAGTTTTGCCGTTTTTGCTTTTTGTTTTACCAAACTTTTCAACGTTGCACCTTTTCCTTTTAACGGATATTCTTTTTCCCAGTAATTTCGGGTGTCAAGATAATCCAGCGCCCAGTTGGTCCAGACATTTTCTTTTTTTACATCATAATATTTGTCGATTTCATTGTCAACATACTGAATTAGTTTTTTCACCAATTCTTTTTGCACTGAACTTTGATAATCATTTACATTACCCTTCAACCAGGAATTGATTTTTCCTAAATTTTTAAGAATGTATAAAGATGTGCCGTAAGAGCTTGGATAGCCGGAATACCACGAGAATCCACCGTCCGGATTTTGCAGTTTTTTGAAATCATCCCAATCCTGGTTAATGGAATTTTTCATTGTATTGGCGTCAAATAGCAGTGCTAGTTTTGCCATTTGCTCTTCTTCATTTTTACTTTCCAGAACCCACGGTGTTTCTTCCAACAACAATTGTTTTAGTTCTTGGTTTTTCTCAAGATTTGAAGTTAATAATCCTTTGCTTTGATATTCTTCAAAGACAGTTTTCATTTTCGGATTAGCTTTAAAAATTTCGGAAGCTAAAACATCGGCAAACCATTTATTAAAGATCACATCGGCAGAATTGTTCTGATCATTTTTAAGGCTTGGAAGCGCAAACATGATCTCCCAAATCGGGTTGGTTGTCAATTCTAAAGTATTGGAAACATTAGAAACTGTTGTTGAATTGGTATTTTTAAGATTATCTAAAACAAAAGTTTTTGTTTCACCTTCTTTTACAAAAACAGGAACCGCATCCGTCACTAACATTCTGTTCGGAAGCACTGCAACCGCCTGCTGCTCACCATCCGAATAGTTTCCGGCCTTGGCAACAACTTTTAAAATTATGGATGAAACATTATCAGGAACCTTTATTTTCCATGTTAATGCAGAGTTTCCGTTTTCATTCAAATTAAAATTCTGAGTGCTTGAGCTTAAGCCAAATTTTGAAGAAATATCCTCATTGGTAAAAGCATCCAATATCTGTAAACTTGCCGAACCGTTTAGTTTTTTATCCGTTAAATTTGATAGTTTCGATTGAAGATTCAGCTCATCGCCTTCTCTTAAAAATCTCGGATAATTCGGTGTTACGGAAAATTCTTTCTGCGTTACCACTTCTTTTTCCAATGTAGCTGCTCTTGCGTCTTTTGTGTGAGCAAGGAACATTAATTTCCATTTTGTCAAAGCTTCCGGAGAAGTGAATTCGAAGTTTACGTTTCCTTCTGCATCAGTTTTTAAGTCCGGATAAAAGAATGCGGTTTCGTTGAGGTTCTGACGGACAAGGACTTTTTCTAGAGATTTATCTTTCTCTTCATCTACATCAACCCTATTTGCTGCTGTTACTGCTGATACTTTTTTTGTTTTATACCCAACCATTACAACTTCTTCTACAGCCTGATCAGCCATAGCCATAGGTGCAGGAGCAGCGTTCTCAGTACGTACACCACGGATTTTGATTCCTGCTGCAGCCCCTTGTAATACGATTAGTCCATTTTCATCAAACCAGTTAAAATTCGGAACTTCAACATAATTTCCATTAGAATATTTTATTCTTTTCTGGTAATATTTAGATAAAAGATTCTGTCTCACATCATAAGAAGTTACCAATGAATATGGAACATATAAGTTTTGCCAACTAAAACTGTTCACCGCAAACTGGTTCAGAGACATGTCATACATATTCGCTAAAACCTCCGCATTTACCTTCTCTTTTTCACCTCCTAAAACCTTTACAGACCATTTTTCTTTCGAATTAGGCTCAAGCTTATCCCTGAAAGTAATGGTTTCAATTTTTAAAGGCTGTTCTGTATTTTTAATTTTTAAATTAACGGTTTTGGTCTGGATATCATTATAGGCAACCAATTGGAACTGAACATTTAAAGTTGTGACAGCTTTTTCCTTCGGAATATCAACACTGTATTCCAAAACTCCATTTTTAAACTTATGAACTTCTGAAACCGTTTTTCCCGAACCGTCTTGAACGAAAACATTCACCAACGCATCAGGAATTGCGGAATAAACATATATTTTCGCTTTTTCACCTCTTGAAAATTCATTTTTAGGCTCCAAAACCGTAAGGAAAGTTTTCTGATCCGGCTGTAATGATTTTTTATCCCAAACACTGAAATTCTGGGTAGTTTTTATAGTGTCTTTTCCTTCAATATTATACAATTCGAGCTGGTAATCACCTGCTGACAACTTACCTAAGTCCAAACTCTCAGACTGCTCTGTTTTTGATGAAATTACTGTAGATTTCCAGTTTTTGATCTCATCATTTTTGTCATAAAAATCATGCGGGAATTTATTGATAAACTCTTCTTTTGAAAATTTCGACAAATCCTGAATTACCGTTTTGAAGTTATTCCTGAAAATCCTGTTCGGCGCTTCCAGTTTTGAAAGTTTTGCCTGATAGGATTTCTTAAGATTCTGTTCGTTATAATTTTTAGTTTCAACCTTTAATTTTATATTTTCATCGGAAAAAACATTGTTGATTTCATCAGCTTTTATGTAATGAGTTACAGAAGCCACTTTCAACTGAGTTTGCGCTGATTGGGTTTCGCCGTTGATGTCTGTAACGGAAGCATTAATCTCATAATTATCAATCTGGATTCCTTCCAGTTTCTCATCTTTTTTAAGATCTAAACGGATCACAAATTCTCCTTTTTCATTTGTCTGAGCTTCCCCTAAAATAGAATTTTCATTATCATCCTGCTGCGGATACCACCAGAAATATTTCCATCTGATATTATGTTTTTTAATTTCATAATTCACTTTGGTATTGCTCAGTGCAACGCCGGAAAACATGGTAGCTTTTCCTTTCAGCTCAATGGTTTGACCATATTTATATTCATCTTTTACAGGCTCAAAAGTGACCTCAAATTTTGGTCTTTTATATTCTTCTACCCTGATATCTTTATAGCCTTGAGTATCGCCATCCGTATTAAAATAAAAAACACCGTTCAACTTTCCTTTTGGAAGGATAAAACTCCCGTGATAAGAACCAAATTCATTGGTTGTAAAGCTTTGAGACGAAACTTCCTGCCCGTTTGTATCCGTCAAAGTAATTTTTTGTTTTAAGCCTGAGGCTACGGATTCTACATCTTTGTTGATTCTTGTATTGATTACTTTGAAATAAACCGTTTGTCCGGGACGATAAATGGCTCTGTCTGTAAAGATTTGAGCTTTGGTTCGTGTTTCTTTGTTCGGGTTGTATTCAGCATCATAATTCTCACCGTAAACCTGCATGATTTGGAAGTCATGGGTTTTAGGCTGTTGAATTAAATAAGTCCTGTAATATTCTTTAGTTGATGTTGATGGAAATTTAAAAACTCCTTTTTCATCTGTTTTTCCTTCTGTTTTGTTGAGCGTATTGTTTTGTACAAATTCATAAAACACAAGATTTTCATTAGCAACAGGTTTTCCATTTTCATTATTCACCAGTTTCAATTCATTTTGTGAATAATCTCTGTCAACTTTTGATTTATAGATAATTTTATTGTTTGAAACAAAGAAATAAAAGTTCTGATATTTATCGTTATCACCTTCATTCGTGAGGTATTCAACAACATAAATTCCGGACGGAAGTGGCTTTATTTCCAATGAAGTTCTGTGTATCTGATAATCTCGCGGATCCGAAAGCTGATAGGTTTCCTTTCTTACCAAATTCTTTTTCATTTTACCGAACATATCAGCGTAAGAATTCCTGGAATATTGCAAAAATGATTTATAATCTTCTTTTACTTCATAAATATTCAAAGTAAACTCCGAAAGATTTTTGTATTGTGCACTAAAGTGGATAGGCAGATTATTCTGAGTCTGTTGTTCGTAAGTGATATTTAAAGAAGACATTTTAATCTGCTCTTCTTTGTTTTTAATATTCTCAATAAAAGAAGATTTTGGGTATTGATTTTTTGCCTGGCCGGCGATTTCCAATGCTTCTTTTTCCTTTTTCTTGGCGATAAGTTCATCCATCATTTCAGACATGATCAATACTTTGTAATCGCCTTCCGTATTAGATTTTAAAAGATTTTCAAGCTGCTCCAGCTTATCTTTGCATTGATTAAAATCACAGTTTTCCTGAAGTTTTTCATGTTGAAAATATAATTTGGAATTACCATTATTTTGAGCAATCAAGTCATCAAAAATACTGTTAATCTGTTTTCTGTTTTCTGTTAATTCATTTTTTGTAAAAAGCCCGTTATTTGATAAAAAATCAACTTTTTTAAGGGCATACCAATCTGCCAGCGTAGGAAAATAACTAATATCCTTTATATTGGTAAAAAGTTCCTTGTATTTGATTAAAGAAACTTTTCCCATTTCAGTTTTTTGCTGATCCAGCTCTTGAAAATTTTTCGCTAAATAATTTTTGAAATCCAGCTTGCTCCAGGTCTCAATCTGCAAAACATCCTGAGAATTCAGATTTGTCCTCCCGTTGATTTTCCATGAATTCTGGTTGTAATAATCTATAAAAAAATTATTTACCAAAACCTTATATACAATTTTTTCTTCACCTTTCAATTGCTTTTCCTTATCCTGCAGTTTACTGAAAAACAGCGATACAGGATTGTTTTTTTCATCATCTCTAGTCCGGTTCACAATGGTGAATTCTGCTTTCAGAGACCTGATAAGCTGCAACGTATTATTTTCTTTCATCGCTTGTTGTTGTATATCTAAAATGATTGGAAGATTAGATTTATAAGCACCTTTCTGAGTATTTTCGACTACTTTTTTCCATTGTTCATCATAATATTTCTGAGCCCAAACAGCCGAAAAATTAAGCAACAGAAGCAAAAGCACAAAAATCTTGGAAAATCTTTTCATATGTGTTATTTTTGATAAATGAATTCATTAAAAATACTGAAAAAATCCGTTATTGACAGTCAACTTTACGTATCTTTAATGGGGACTCTGTTTGCAGTATTTTTCATGGAGGAGCAAAATACGTTCCGTTATCCCACAGTTCTGCTTATTTTCATAACTTATTTTAGTGGTTACCTATATACGAAATATCAACACACCCGGCATTTCTTTAAAATTTTAATCTTAAATGTAGTTGCAGGTGTAATTTGTGCATTTTTAATAATTCACAATCATAATGGTATACGATTGATAAAATGGTTTATTATTGTAGTGTTGGGATTACTTTACAACAGTTTTTTTCTTGATGTTTATATACGGAAGATTCCTTTACTGAAAGTATTTTACGTCGGTTTGGTTTGGGCCTTGGTCAATTGCTGGCTTACCTTACCTGAATTTAATTTTCCTATATTTTTGATAAGCTTTTTTTTCATAACAGCCTTGGTATTACCTTTCGATATTCGTGATATGAAAAGCGATACGGTGAAAACTTTTCCAAAATTAATTGGCGTTCAGAATACAAAATATATTGCTTATACGCTTATTTTTGTGAGTAATATTCTATCTATTCTTTATTTGGGTTTAAATTATTCTATTTCGTTTTTTATTTCAAGTATTATTACAAATATTTTGATTTATTTTTCTGAAAACGAAAGAAATGATGCATATTTTTCATTTGGCGTAGAAACCTGTTCTGCACTTCCTTTTTTATTTTTATTAATAATAAAGTATTTTTGACGAATGATTATTAAGAAACTTTCCCTGTATAATTTTAAGAACCATTCTGAAAAAAGATTTGAATTTTCTCCACAGATCAATTGTTTCGTAGGGAATAACGGCGCGGGGAAAACCAATATTCTGGATGCACTTCATTATTTGTCGGTAGGTAAAAGTTTTTTGGGAAATACGGATTTTAATAATATAAAAAGTGAAGAAGACTTTTTCACCATTGATGCTGAAATTCAGAATGATGACAGTGAAGATATTATTAAAATTTCACAACCGAAAGAATCAAAAAAGATCATTAAGAAAAATGATAAAAGCTATGACAGATTAGCGGATCATATTGGTTATCTGCCAAGTGTGATGATTTCACCTTATGATTCAAATCTGATTTCCGATTCCGGGGAAAGCAGAAGAAAATTCCTGGATTCCATGATTTCTCAAACAGATTCTGAGTATCTTTTTGATTTAATACAATATCAAAAAACCGTTCAGCAAAGGAATGCTTTATTAAAATATTTCGCTAAAAACCGGGTTTGGGATAAAGATTCACTGGAAATTTATGATGATCCAATCACTAAATTCGGAACAAAAATTTTCATTAAAAGAAGAGATTTTGTTGAAAAATTAAATCCTATCGTTAAGAATTTCTATCAGATAATTTCCGGTGGAAAAGAAAAAGTTTCCGTTCTGTATGAATCACATTTGCTGGAAGATTTTGATTCTACCCATCCTGACAGGAAGTTTAAGGATCTTTTAAAAGAAAGCCTAGACAAAGACAGGATGCTCACTTATACTTCAAAAGGCATTCACAAGGATGATCTTCTTTTTGAAATGGATTCTGTTTTAATAAAAAAAATCGGTTCACAAGGACAGCAAAAATCCTTTTTAATATCATTAAAATTAGCTCAAATGAGTTTGATAAAAGAGCTAACCAAGAAAACTCCTATTCTTTTGTTGGACGATATTTTTGATAAGTTGGATGACAACCGTGTTTCACAATTAATCGAACTGGTAAATCAGGAAAACTTTGGACAGATTTTTATTACGGATACGCATAGAGAACGCACAGAAAGTGTTGTGAAAAAAATTAATGAGGAAAGCATAATTTTTGAAATTTAATATGAAGAAGAAAAAACGCGAATACCAATCCTCCGAACTTGTAAAATCTTTTGCAAGAATCTATGGTTTTGAAGATAAATTGATAGCATTTGAAATAAAAGATTTCCTTGAAGAATATCTCGACGAAAGTCTTTTTTGTGAAATCAAAAGTGTAAATATTGAGAATGATTGTGTTATTATTGAAATTAAATCTCCCCTATTAAAGCATGATTTCCAGATGCGTAAAAGCTTTTATCTGAAGAAATTTCAAGATAAGTTCGGTACTGATAAATGTAATGATCTTAAGATCGTCTGATCAAAGAAATAGTATTATTCAAAAATGTAACTTTTTTTAATGATCTTCAGATTTTGTAGAAATTGTATTCATCAGATCATCCGCTTTTTTGTCCAATCGGGAACGTAATGGGAAGAAAAACTTCAATGGATTTCTAATCATGTATTTAAAAATTTCTTTATAAATCTCGCTTACTTGTCCAAAGTTCAGTTTTCTGGATCTGAAAGCTAAAAACATTGATAAGCTAAAACTCACTAAAAAGTTAAAGAAACCAATCAAAAAAACGGTAATAAAAGAGATCCAAAAAGTATAAGAGTCAACAGAAAAATCCTTACCATAAAGCCCGATTGCAAAATTCCCGGCGGCAAAAGTAATGTGACGGATATCTAAATCTAATCCAAAAAATAATCCAACAGGAGCCGTTGCACCCAGAAAAACCCCGAACCAAAAGTTAGAAACAATTCCCGGCCAGTTTTTAGCATAATATTTTGATAAACCTTTTGCGAATTTTTTTCCGAATAATTCTCTGATAGAAAGATTTTTTGCTATCCTCTCTGGAATTTGATAAAAAACAGAGTTATTTCCAATATTTCCTGAAATAATCCCCGATATAAAAAGATAAAACCCAGCAATACTTGCATGGAGAATCGCTTTTGACTTAAATGGATCTAAATCTTTTAACAATTTATCCGATTTTTCTACCGCTAAATTATGTGAGAAAAATACATCCAACCCGTAAATTATTAATAAAGCAATAGGAAAAGATAGTAAAACATTCCCTACAAACGCAATAAACTGACTGCGGAATAATTTTGAGACCAAATGCGCAAATTCGGTATGGTTGCTTTTGTTATTTCCTTCTTCTGCCAGTACTTTGGTCATAGTTGCAGCAGTCATTGCAGGCTGTTTTGTTGCCAGCGTGAATCCCATCAGGTAGATCATTATGAATCCCATCGCATAATTCATCGAATACAAAAATGCATGGGAAAAATCACTTCCGGGAATGTATCCGTAAAGTAGTTTTAAAACACAAAGTGCACCAACAATTATCCCTCCACCACTGGCTTTGTAAAACATTGTCATATATTCTTTCCGGGTAGAAGTAATATAATGCGCACCTGTTTCTGCAGTATGATTGGTGATGAGATGGGAAATCATTCTCGTACTGTCGTTGATAAGATCTGAGATATTATTTTTATGCGATTTATATCTTAAAATATTAAAAACCAACTGTTTGGAATTAATTAAAACATCTCTTTCATTATCAATAACCAGTAATTGAACAATTTCATAAATCCTTTGAACCTGCTGGCGAATCTTTAAAAGAGATTGATTAATTTTCCCTGAAATACCATATTTAGAGGAATTTTTAAAGGCAATGCTGACAAATTCCAAACACTGCTCAACATAGATTTTAATCTGCTTGTACCGGCTGTCTTTTGAATCTAATTGAAGCTCAGGATTCTTTTCCAGTTCTTCAGCAAGGTCTTCAAGCTCATTTTGTAGCGCCAAAAAGGGATTGTCAAAATTCCGATATTCGGGAGCCATTCTGACTACTTCTACTTCCATTGCTGCTCCGGTAACCCGCCATGAAAGGATATTCATAGCGAAAAGCATTTCCTTTTTTACGTTTGGTCTTATAATAAAATCAGAAATTCCGAGAAGAGTAAAAAAATCATCAATTTCGTTTTCCGGGAGATTATGGAAAAACTCTAAATCTTTTTTTGGTCTTAAACTCACATTGTCAATCATAAACCAAATGGTTTTTTCATTGACGACAGGAGGTAAAACTTTATTAAGAATTCTTTTTTTAAGCTCAGGAATAAAGGCATTTTCAGACAAAATATTGGCTTCAGTCAGCGATAAATTAAATGGCTTTTCATTGAAAATATTATCAAGATAATATTTAAAATTTTCAGTTAACTGAGAATTGTTGCGAAAAAAATTAAGCACATCAGTAAAATCTGCTCTTTTTACACTTTCCAGAAATTCAGCAAAGGGATCTAAAGCAAGGGTTTCATTCTTAAAAGAAAAATATTTTTTAAGAACAGACTCAAAATTTGTACCGGAATTAAAGAGTTTCATTAGTACAAAGATACTATTTCAAACTCACATTCCTCATTTGTCTCATGATCCAGTTGTGCTTCTTTCTCAGATAAGATGATGGATTTTTGGGATCATACTTCTTCGGGTTCGGCAAAACTGTCGCAATCCAGGCCGCTTCGGAAGTGGTGAGATTTTTAGATGACTTACCAAAATAATACTGTGAGGCCGCTTCAACGCCGAAAACACCCTGCCCCATTTCAATAGAATTCAGGTATCTTTCAAGGATAATATCTTTACTCCAGACTTTCTCAATAATAAAAGTATAGACCGCCTCTAACCCCTTTCTAAGCCAGCTTCTTCCTTGCCAAAGGAAAATATTTTTTGCAGTCTGCTGAGAAATCGTACTTCCACCTCTCAATTTTTTCCCCTTCTCATTGTTTTTCATTGCTTTTTCGATTGCTGTATAATCGAAGCCGTTGTGGGTGAAAAACTTCTGATCTTCAGAGGCAATGACAGCTTTTTTAACATTACTTCCCATCTCTTCATAGGAAATATAGTCTCTTTGAAGCCTTCCGTATTCAAACAAACCTCCGATTTGCGTAATGGTGATTGGCGGATTGAAAAATCTCCCCCAAATAATAAATATAACGTTCAGAATCAGAACAATGAATATAAATTGTTTAATCTTTTTCCACATAATTTTATCAAAGGAATGGCAAAAATAAGCAATTAGTCTGAGTTATTGCAGTTCTTTCATATAAGTTAACTGATAATCCGGTAAAAGCTCGGGGTGAAAAATTTTAATATAATCTTTCAAAACAAGATCAGATCTTACAACTCCGCTTTCAAAAAAATCGTTGGCTTTTTCTTTTGCTTTTCCTGTCAAGACATAAATTTTTCCTTTATTAAAAACATTTAATTTTCCATAATAAGGATTCATGTTCAACATTTCCTTTTTTGACGTGTGATTTCCTGCATTAATCCAATATTTGACGTCGTCTGATTTAGCAAAAACCTCTTCAAAACTCATGGTTACGGCTTTTTCATCCGAATTATTTTTTAAGACATAATCACCATTTGCATCAACAATATAGTTGGCCACAGAAGTTTTCCCACCCGGGAGATACCAAACACTTCCATACATTTCATTTGCTAAAATTGTTGGTTTTTCTTTCGATTTTAAAGCTAACGCCTTTAATTCGTTATAATTTTTCTCAACTTCCTGATATTTACTTTCTGCTTGCTTATCTTTTCCGAAAAGCTTACCAAAAAGCTTAATATAGGCGGTTTTTTCCAGTGGCTTCTGTTCCATATATTCATCAAGAAAGATGACCTGGATTCCGTTGTTTTTCAATAACTGATAGGTATTATCAAAGCTCGCAATATAATTGGTGAAAATAGCATCTGGTTTTAAAGAAATAATTTTTTCAACATCATATTTCTGTTCATTTCCTACGTTTTGAATTTTACCTCGTAGTAATAAATTATGAATTCGTTCTGAATAAATATACTCCGGACTTGAAACCCCGATCACGAGATTTTCAGCATTCAGCTCTGAAATATATCCCATCATACTTGCATTCAGGATAATAATTTTCTTGAATGGAATTTGATTTTTCTTAAAATCATAAGTGAAATTCCCCGATTTTAAACGGAAAATATTATTTTGATCTTCATACCGGACCAGTTTGGATATTGAAACTGATTGTGAGGATGAATTTTTTTGCTCTCTTTTACAGGAAATTAGGCTTAAAAACGCGATTAATATTAAAATTCTTGGTTTCATCTTTCAAAGAAAGTAAAAAAGTGCTATATTTGCAAACCTTAAAACACCAAGGAAATAACGGCCTCGTGGCGCAACTGAATAGCGCATCTGATTACGGCTCAGAAGGTTACAGGTTTGAATCCTGTCGAGGTCACAAGACCGACATTTGAAGATTTTACTCTTCGGTGTCGGTTTTTTTTATTTCCTAATCCATTGTTATACTGACAGATACACTGAGCGACAATATTCATTTTAGGTGTTTGAAAATTTTTCCCGTCAAATTCGACTTTTTGGGGAAATATCAAACACCCAATCGTTCTTTTTATTAGCAGATCGCCCTGCTGGTAAAGGTTTGAAAGGTTTTCCATCGAATCTAACGCATTTTCTATTTTTGTCTTGATATCAAGTTATTTGGTTTCGGAGACGATTTGCTGAAGCTCCAATTCTAACTGTTCGATTTTTTGTGAACATTTTAATCTCTTTGTAGTCATCTTCATCTAGCTTATCGCGAGATATTATCTGTTGCATTGGCAACTTTTCATTAATTAACTTGATCTCTTTTGAAATGGATTTTCTTTCGACTCGATACCGTAAATGAATTGCTTGTTTTTTGGCGCAAGATTGTAATGCTTCAGGACTTCGGATAAACTTAAACGTTCTTTGATTGCGGAGATTTCCATAAATGAAAAATATTTTATTTTTTTTAATGTTACTATCAGATACAAAAGCATCTTTTTGTTTTCAATCTACAAAATCTTATCAGGTTTTTTTATATCCTTTAATTTCATATTTTTGACATAATATTTAATTATTAAGAACTTTTATATCTTTTTAGAGATGAATATAGGAAGTGTTATAACTGCATTAAGAGACAAAAACGGCTTTTCACAAAGCGATTTGGCAGATAAAAGTGAAGTGTCTCGTGTAATGATTGGTAAGTATGAAAGAGGTGAAGCGATTCCTTCTGTTGATGCTGCCAAAAAGATTGCAGACGCTCTTGGTGTAAGTTTGGATTATTTGGTCGGTGGAACCAACCAGGTTTCTTTTGATAAAAGAACGGTAGACAGAATAAAAGATTTGGAACAGCTTGAAGAGAGTAAAAAACAAACGTTCTACGATTTGATTGATACGTACATTCGTGATTGCAAAACAAGAAAAACATTTTCCAATATATAACTATGAAAAATATTTTATTACTATTAACCTTTTTTGTTGCCTCATTTGCTCTTGCACAAGCTCCGCCACCGCCGTCGATGCCTACAGAGGACAATAAAATTTTGATTGATGAACTTATTAAAGTAACCGAATTCGAAAATTATTTTAATAGCTATTGTAAAAATAAAGTAGAACAAACCGCTAAAGAAAATAACTGGGACGATAAGAAAAAGCAGGAGATTATGAAAAGTATACATTTTAGTCAGTTTACAGATACTATTTATAATAATTTTGCACGTAATACTAAAGAGGATTTAAAAAGTATAATCAATGTATTCAAAATATTAAATGATAAAGAAAATCTTGCTTCAACAAAATTTATTATTACCAATTCACTAATGCAGAAAAATTTAGAAGGATATGTAAAGGCTCTTTTAAGAGGAGATTATATATTTCTGAATAAATAATAGACACTACCAAATAATAAAAAGAAACTGTCTCATTTTGAGACAGTTTCTTTTTATATTATGGAATATCTAATTCTTTAAAATAAGCCTTTAATTCATTAGAGTCAATTTTAATAGGAAGATCTTTAAATTTCCATCCATTTGAGGGGGCTTTTATATTATTAGGTAATTTATGATTATAAAGCATTATATAATTTTTAGGGTGTATAGAATCATATAACAAAATATACTTGGTTCCTTTTTTTAAACTACTAGCACAAGTTCTGTCAATTCTTTTTCCATCTATATAATACGAAAAATCTGTACCAACACCATTATTATTTTTTTGATGCCAGTCACTTGTTATATAAGCAACAGTATATTTTGAATTTTTTTTTGCATCCTTTAGATTAAAATGAGATAAAAAGAATGCTATAATAATAAATAATAATGTAGCAAACGCAAGAATTATATGATAATTATTTTTTAGCAGCCTAACGATTTTTATTATATGTCTCATTTGCATCATTTAATAATTTATCTGTCCCATTCATATAAATGCTTGGTAGCAAAGTATTAGTGAAAGTATTTCCTCCTACTATTCCGGCAGCAGTCCCCAATGTTCCAGTAAATATTTTTGCAGTATTTATCGTTGCATCTTGTTTGAATGTACCATTATACAAAGAAGTTCCAAAATTATTAGTCATATTAAGGGAGAAATTTGCTAATCCAATCTTACCTGCGACTTGAAGACTTTCACTTCCATTTCCTCCTACTAAAGTATTTATAAGTAATTGTCTTCCATCAACATTTTTTATACCACCTTTGAAATAGGTTTGTGTAGAAAGATCTGTTAATCCTCGTTGTCCAGCTGCTATAAGATAATCTCCTACTGCAGATCCGGTTCCTCCCGACATAATAAATGCAGGGATATATAACTGGGCAGAAAGGACTTTTCCTAATTTATCTACTTCGCTTGAACTTACATAAGGTGCATTATCTTTTGCAATAAAAGACTCCCCGTTTACTGTATAATTTCCACCCTCACCTAAAACAACTTCTTGTTTCACACCTGTATCAGCTCCATTTCTAGACAATGTCGTCGTATAGCTACTATTAGTATCTCCACGACCATCAGCATAAGCAACATATCCAGCATCACTAGCTTGCTGTGCAGAAGTTATATCGCTATTGTATTCCCAATTACTTTGACCTGTTCTTTTTACCCAATCTTCTCCTTGTCTTCCATCCGGATCAATAAACCTTATAGGATTATTAAACGCATAAGTATAAGTCGACCAACGACGAGAAGTTTCCGCCAATGGATCTACGACACCCCATCTACCCAAGTCCGGCATATAAAATCTTGCTCCATAATCATACATTCCCGTCTCTTGCAATTCTTTGCCATTGTACTTGTAATTGTTATAACTTCCCGGCCCAAACATTGCACTTCCGGTTCCAAAATGGTTCATCCCGAATGGATAATAATCATTATTGTCCACCACTTGTAAAAGCCCTGTCCCGGTTTTTGTAAAACTTACCCTTACATTACCTAGGTGATCTTTATACTGGTAAATATACAGATCTTTTTTATAATCGTAAAATCCTTCTGCTGTCGGGAAAAACTGAAGATCAGGTGTTTGAGCTAATGTGGTTACCGTATTGGTGGTATTTAACTGATCCACAGTATATGCCTGCATTTCCATTGCCCTTGATGTCTGTTCTGAAAAAGAACGCATATCGCTGGAGCCACCCCCTCCGCCACCGGTTCCTGAACCTAAAGCAGATAAATAATGAAAACCGTCAAGGTAATCCGTAACATCAATCCAGCTGTTACAGTTCACTATGCCACATTCTGTCCTTGGTGATTTTTTCTGAAGCTTGATACCTGCGGCATTGTACAGGTAATCGATCCCAACTGTTGCTCCTGTGTATTCTACCTTTTTAGGAAGATTCAAAAAGTTGTAAGTGATCTTATTAATATTCTTATCCGGCATGATATCCATATTCCCGTTCAAATCATAATGAATACTGCCTCCGCCGCCTTCATAGCCTGAAGGGTTTTGTGAGTGATCATTGATCATTGAAACTTTGTTCCCCTCATTATAAACATATTCCAGATTATCAATTACCGTAGATGTAGTATTGCCAAATTCAGGAATTGAGGTTCTGTAAAGACTCGAGATATTACCATTCAGGTCATAGGACAGAGATTCCGTGCTTTCTTTGTTGTAGGGATTATCCGGGTTTTGATAATATCCTGCAGTTAGCCTGTTCAATTTGTCATAAACATAACCATATCTTTTTGGTGTCAGCGATGAATTGAACTCTGAGGTTCTCCAGTCTACTTCTGCAATATTTCCGTTATATCTCGCTACAACATCTTTTCCTGTAAATTGAGCAGGATCCGGATTGGTAATTCCCACTTTTTCATTGTACCTGATCTTATAGGAAAATAATTTACCTCCCAAATCAGGCAGGCTCATCTGGGCCTTATTAATATCGGTCATCCAGCCACGGATATTGTAGGCATAATCAATACTTTGAAGATTGTTCCCCACTTTTTTATTGATAAGCTGGGAAAGTTCATTATAAGAATTTTCTGTTAAAAGAACTTCGGGTTTACTGTCAACCTGATGGTAATGCTGTGTCAATCTGTTTCCATTGTCATATACAAAACGTTCTTTTACTGTTACTCCGATTTCACCTTGTTTTCTCAGGTGATAAGTATTTGTATTTAAAACAACTCCTGCAAAATCAAGTTTTGATTCCATTTTTGTGTAACCTCCCAGGTGGTTAATGGAATAAGACCCAATAGCTCTTCCTTTTTTATCGTAATAGGTGTAATTCTTCGTCCAGTTATCATCTTCGATATTCTTTACCAGACTCATCACTGGAAGGCTTTTGGTGCTTAATCCTTCCGTTGTAGGAGTACCTGTTAAAGTAGGTTCTCCTAAAATATCCGTTGGGAAAGAAGGATTAAAAGTATATGCTGGATAAGAATCGTAATAATTGATGCTTAAAACCTGTGACAAACTTCCTGGAAGAGCATGGTTCGTATAATAAATTGGCATTCCGCTTATGGTAAAAGAACCGGCACTACGAATTTCAAATGTATAAATAGCAGCTGTAACAACGGTTTGCAGAGTTTGCCTTGAGCTTGTATTATTGGTAATTCCCGTATAAATAATTCTCCCGAACTGGTCATATTTTGTAAACAGCCACTTGCCTTGAGATTTAAGGTTTGTGTCCTGATTCATCACTAATTGATCAGCCTTGTTATACACCATATATTCCCAGCCTTTGCCCGGAAGCTTCTTTTCAACCAATCTGTTCCTGCCGTCATATATATACTGATAGCACAAATCATTAAGCACCGTATTAGGATCTGCTGCTAAAGTAGCCAACGGCGGAATTACAAACGCCAATTGATTGTAATCGTTATAAACGTAATAAGTGTCAACATTTTCTGTTCCGTTCACTTTCCTTACCAGCAAAACCTGTCCCCGTCCGTTTTTGAATTCTATAGTCTGGTTGCCATCTTCGTCTGTAACCGTGTTTTTATACAACTGGCCTGCTGCATATCCTGTTGAAGAAAGGCTAAGGCTTGATGTAAATGTAGTATAATTAAATGTTGCTATATATTTCTTTACTTCACCATCAATATTAGCATCGTAGCCAAATTGTACAGGTTTGGTTTGCCATGCCGATCCAACTTGTTTCTGTTGCAAAACCCTATCCAGAGGTGAGTTTTCCAATACTTTCTCGGAAAATGCTTTTTCATTGATATAGGTATTGGTGGGATCTCCAATAGGAAAATCTACTAAACCCTGTGTTTGAGAATATATTGCTCCATTATTTGTTCCCTGCTGTGGTACGGGAAGATAATCTCTGGTCTGACGCCCAAATCCATCATAAATAATTGGACTGACAACGTCTTTCCCCAGTGGTGATGCTTTGATATTAACCACTTGTTTGGGTCTTCCTAAACCATCGAAATACTGTACGGTTTCTGAAGTTTTGGTAGGCGTGGTTCCGTTATAATCTAAATAGGTTTTTGAATAAACGTAATTTTCCGTGGAACTTGACTGGTTTTGGGCATAAGCAAAACCTGATACCAATAAAGTTCCTATAGGAATTAAGATTTTTTTCATCAGTTTATTAGTTTTTATAATTGTATTTGAATTCTTTTAATAGCTTGCCTGTCTGGTTTCCTTCTCTGATTTCCATAAGCCTGTTGGCGGTATCATAGAGGTAAACTTCTCTTATTCCTGATGGAGGAGTTATACTTCTTACCCCTATCAACGGATCATAAGTGTAGGTAGTTATTTGGTAACCTGATAAAGCCGTATTGTTCCTGAATGAATCTAATACTGTTAATAATGCTGTTTCGTCATTGTTTCTTCCCGCTGAAGCATCCGTGTTGGAGGCATTAATAATAGTATCAATCATTGATTGTGGGATATCTGATAACTTTGCACCTTCTATTTTAACAATTGGCTGTGTTTGGTTGTAACCCCAGATGATAGTTGTGGGAATCCCGTCTTTGGTGGTGTACTGTTGTAAGTTACCTCTTGAATCATATTTGTCATAAGAAATATCGGTAACTGTAGTATTAATATTCTGAAGATCATAAGATAATACAGAAGTTGGCAATACCAAATTCCCTGTTTGGGATGTAGGAAGTGAAGCTGGATAAACATTCTTATGGCGAGAGATGATCTTACCAGCATCATTTATATCTTTCTTATTTATCAACGTATTTTCTATGGGAAGGGAAATCATATTTTTACTGATCATTAAAGAATTTCCATCTTGGACAGCATATTTAATTTGCTGTACATTTACCGAGCCATTGGAAGAAATCGTTTGTTTATTGGTCAATTGAAAATCCGGTGTTCCGCTGTAGGTAAAGTTTTCTGTAGTAACTGTTTCTCTTGGCTGCCCGCTATCATAAAAATAATCGTGAGTTTCCTTTTTAGTAAGATTCGTCTGATAAAAATATTTTTTGTTAGCCTGGGCTGCAGGACCAGATAAATGAACCACTGAAGAATATTCCTCAAATCTGTTTGGATTCATATTATATGTCAACGATGTTTGTCTAAGAACTCTTCCTAAATTATCATAAACAGATTCATATAATAACTTACCTCTTTCTAAACTTAAATCATTATAGTATAAGCCAATATAATTTTTGGCTAAATCTACATTAGTAGCAACAGATAATGGATTATTGGAATTTACAACAATATTAAAATCATTTCTATCAGGATGACTTTGATAATTTGAATAGTCTGAACTATCATACCTTTATTTGTTTCAATTTCATCTACTCTTCCATAATTTATAATAGATGACTCTAGGGTATTTAAATTCATAGAAGACGATCTCATCCAAACAAAGGAGTTAACTCCATTATATAATAACATCACATATCGTGGCCATTGCAAAAGAATTCCGTTAGAATACTGATATAATTTTTCTTTAGCTAAGACGCCGTTTGTGTAATCACTTACTTTTTTTACTCTTACTCCCCCTGCGGTGCCAGAATAATTAAGAAGAGAAGGAAGGAAACCATTAATTCTTTTTCTTTCAATTCTATAATCATAGGTCGGGGCTTCAAATTCAAAAACCGTTGATCCTTTGGTAGGATATGTGATTTCGGTAAGGATTCCTTTAGATGAAAAATTAAAATCTGGATACCTTACATCATTGGTAAAATAATAATCCCCTAATTGATCTGTGACCTGATTCGGTACAGGATAGGGGAGATATTCATTTCCTGTATTTCCATTATAAAACCCCCAGTGATCAATTTGCTTTGAAGTTGCTTTGGGTAAATTTTCATTAGAAATATTATAATTAAAAGTATACGGAGGTTTATTACTTTCTTTTATACTTTTCAAAAATAATCTTGGATATGATCCAGCATTTGTATTGCCTCCAAACAACTGATAATCCAATTCAAACTTATTAATGAATCTACCTGCAGCGCTATAAAGGCTTATAGAATCTAACTTAATATTTTTAATTTGTTGGAAATAGCTTACATCAGATTGTTCATTATTAAAAATATATGGTTGTAAAGAATATTTCAAATTTATATTATAATTACTCGTGCCTATATTTTCTAAAATTGCTTTTTTGGTAACAGAGTATACGACTTCACTTCCCCCACAAGTACTATAATTTAAATCTCCCGTCGCTCCAGGATTGGAAACGCATGATACATCTTGATTATAAGATTTATTATAAATTACAAATTTTCTTCTTTCTTGAATTGTCGGATTAGTAACTATTCCATGCCAATCAATAGTATTTGATGAACCATTACAGAACCCGTTACTTAGTATAGAATCATCTTTATAATTAAAGTTGACAGTTTCCCCGTTACTATATTGGATCTGTCTAA
The DNA here is from genome assembly GCF_001456155.1 of Chryseobacterium sp. IHB B 17019. Lineage (NCBI taxonomy): Bacteria > Pseudomonadati > Bacteroidota > Flavobacteriia > Flavobacteriales > Weeksellaceae > Chryseobacterium > Chryseobacterium sp. IHB B 17019. The sequence goes on from NZ_CP013293.1 coordinate 2,034,597, forward strand.
GATACCAAGCATTAATTACCGGTAGACCAGCTTTAGTCTCAGGTTCATTAATGACATGTCTTAACGGTACGTTGTATTCTAAATTTTTTGATAATCCACCAAAAAAATATTCATTTCCTTTATCATCTGTTATTTTAATTTCTGAAGATAATGGTTTACATATGTTAGTATAAGGCTGTGTAGCTACATTAGAAATGTCAATTTTGAATCCTTTAACGCTTTCACCAATGATTTTAATCTGGTTATCATTCCCTAAGAAAAATTTTCCTGAATAACCTCCAAAATTAAATGAAAATGTATCCGCATCACCCTCGTACGCTGTATATATATCGCACCCGTTTAACTTATAGTCTAAATCCATAACATTGAATCCTCCTACAGAAGAACTAAAACTAAAAATACCAATGTTAGGGTGTAATGGTAAACAATTATTTTTACTTCGAAGTCCCACTATTAAGCCATCTTTGTTCATACCATGAAAAGGTCCATTGGTTGCACTTTCACCTTTTTGATCATCAGGAATTGAATTTACCTGCCTAGTGATAACTCCGCCTACATTAAGAAACCAATTCAATCCCGCAATATCTGGTCTTTTGCTTGGAATAAATCCCGAGAAGTTATACCCTATTGAAACAGAGAGATTGTCTCCCAATTGATTAGCTTTCAGATTAAATAAAGGAATATCAAGATTGGGCTCTCCTACAAATTTATTAACAGGTATATTACCGTGTCTTATAAAATCAGAAGTTTGAGGGGCTTTTATACTTGAAGCTAACTGAAAAGTATAGCTTCCTTGTCCATTTTGTGATTTATAATTTGCAATAGCGACAATCAAAATCGCTATAGATAAGAGTTTCTTCATCTTGTTTATTTCTTAATCAATTTAGCACTCGCTGTTTTATTGGTATCTGTTTTTATAGTAATCAGATAAGCTCCCTGGATTAAAGGCTGGGTATTTATCTTCGTTACCTTGTTTTTGGTTTTCAAACTTTGCAACTGTCTTCCGGACATATCATACAGCAAAATATCTGCTTCCTTAAAATCAAAACCAATTTCTACATAAGTGTAATCCGATACAGGATTTGGATAAATCTTAATATCCTGCTTTTCGATCAGCTGGTCAATCTGCTTATCTCCAAGCTTTACAATCTTCCAGTTTTCTTTTCCAAGCTCTTCTGCGCTTGTTCCTGCCAGAATAATGGAACCGTCTCTATTGAGTTTAATATCAGATAACCTTTCCTCCTTTTTTCTGGATTCTCCTTTTACATGCTTTCTCCACTGTTCATTTCCATTCTGGTCCATATACAGCATCCAAAATGTTTCATCTTCATTCTCTATTCTTCCTTCTGCCTGGGTGTAACCGCCAAGCAATATCCCTGTGGTAATGTCTTGATTCTTTTCTCTTTGTTCCTGGCTCTTTGTAATTACACTCATTCCCATCAAAACATCCCTGTTTTTGAAATTGTAAGATTTCTGCCAGATTTCTTCACCTTTTTCATTAAGTGAAA